>JAKAKD010000094.1 GCA_021824635.1 Bacteroidota bacterium
ATAACTTTGAAGGACACCGGCTTGATCTTTCCGATTTTAATTCACTAAATAAATTCTACAATAAGATTTCTTCGCGTTATCAAATTGATTGCCTTATAAATAATGCAGGCACAACCTCTTTCAAAAATGCAATTGATAATTCAATAGAAGAAATTGAGGAGATTATTCAGGTAAATCTTCTCGGTTCAATCTTCACAATTAAATCTGTCCTTCCGGAAATGATTGAAAGAAAATCCGGAACAATTATAAATATACTATCTGTTGTAACACGAAAGATTTTTACTGCAAGCAGTGCTTACTCGGCTTCTAAATCCGGGTTGTATGCTTATGCAAATGTTTTACGTGAAGAAATACGTGATAAAAACATTCGTGTTATTAATGTATTGCCGGCGGCGACTGCAACAGCAATTTGGCCGGAGGGAATACTTAAAAAATATTCAGAAAGAATGATGAACGTAGAAGATATTGCTAATTTAATTTTTCGAGTTTATTCGGAAAAAAGCAATCTTGTCTCTGAAGAACTCGTTCTCCGTCCCATCAAGGGCGACCTATAATTTGGAATTATTTTTTTTGATTAGAGCATTAAATTGCAAAAAAAACCTCTCTACTAAGTAGAGAGGTTCTGTAAATAACAGCCAATCTTTTTTAGAACGACACAAATATCATAAAAGACTACTTCATTTCACCTTTTGGTGGCATACCTTTACCTTGTCTATTCATCATTCCAGCACCTTTTTTCCCCATCATTCCCATGCCTGCTTTCATTCTTCCCTTCATTGCTCTGAAGTCGGACATTCTTGAAAGAAATTTTGTGAAGGTAGCTTTTTGTTCATCGTTGAGAATTTTATATATATCTAACCAATTCTTTGTCGCCGAGTACTTGATATCGCCTTGAAGTTTGCTGTTCTCTTCTACTAATTGTAGAATCTTCTTCTCATCAATATTTTTATCAGTGATCATTTTTTTTAGTTCTAGACGGTTTTTCTGAATTTTAGCATGAATATCAACCGCACCTTGTTGTTGCTGATACTTCAGATCATCAAACTTCTTTTCCTGTTCCGGAGTAAGTTTAAGAGCCGCTTTAAGACGGTTCCCTCTTTGAGCAAAAGGAGGACCATCTTTAGCAGGTTGAGCGAAGATTGAAAGATTTCCTAAAAGTAACAGACCAATGACTAAGACACTTAGCTTTTTCATATTAACCTCATTTTTATTATGATGAAATATTTTCTTTTCGTTATTTTGACAATGCTATTAAGCCAATGGTTTAATCTTTTTTCGTTAAACCACTATTGAATAACGTGTGTCTATTATACGAAACATTGTATGGGAACAGTGCAGGACAACGACTTTGAACTAATCAAGAGATTTTTAGACGGCGAAGAAGTCGCGTTTAATTTGATTGTTAAAAAATATCAGAAAAAAATTTATTGGCACGCGCGCCAAATGCTGGGAAATCATTTAGAAGCCGATGAAGTAACGCAGGAAGTCTTGATTGTTCTTTTTAACAAACTGAAGAGTTTTAATTTTAACAGCTCTCTTTATACATGGATATATAAGATTGTTAGCACAAGAAGTCTTAATCAAATTCGTAAGAGACAGATACAAAAATTTTTCTCAATAGACTCAGCTGATAATGATTATGAATTGAAAGAGAGCCATGATATTGTAGAAGATTATTCCAATAAAGAGAAGTTAGAACGAGTTGAAAAAATTTTACAAAAAATTCCGCCCAAGCAAAGAGAAATATTTATTATGAGGAATTACGACCAATTATCATATGAGGAAATCGCAAAGATAACCGGTAAAAGTGTAGGCGGATTAAAGGCAAATTATTTTCACGCTTTGAAAAAAGTATTGGAGTTATCAAATGAAAAATAATGAAGATAGAATTCTTAAGTATCTATCGGAATTAATGGATACAAAAGAGCGGACTGAATTTGAGAAAGAATTATCGAATTCAGTAGAGCTTAGTCGCGATTTTGAAGAGCTTAAGAATCAAATTAATATAGCGGTTATTCCGGCAGAAACTGCTGCCGATGAAAGATATTTCGCAAATCTTTTACCGCGCATTCATAAGAGAATGGAAAAAAGAAATAAGCTGCTTTCGTGGAAAACGGTTTATTATGCTGTTCCAACGGCGGCGGCAGTACTCGTTTTTACCCTATTAATGGTTAATCCAAAACCTAATTTCGATGAGAGCTATAAAGACTTGGCAAATGAAGTTGTGAATAATTTCTCAGATCAGCAAGTTTCTACTAAATATTTTACTGAATTGGAGAGCAGTCCCGCCGATGACATTCTAACCCAGAGCAGTGATGAATTGAACATTAGAATTCCATCGGATCTGGAAATAAGTAATGAGTCATATACCAGATTAATTGATAATCCTGTTGCGGATGATTATTCAACACTAAGCAGGCTTTCAGATAAAGAATTAGAAATAGTTTACGAAAACTTAAATTCGGCAACCTCTCAAAAGGTGATAAAATGAAAAAAGTATTTTTACCTTTTCTCATAACTTGTTTAGTCTTTTCTTCAGCTATTGCACAAAATAGAATGAGAATGGGAAAAGATTCAAAACCCCTTCAAAGAATTGAGCAGTGGGAAAAATTAAAACTAGTTGATGCTTTAGGTCTTAGCGAAGAGACTGCACTACGTTTTTTTGCGCGAAGGCATGAAAATCAAACGAAGATAAAAGAAATTCTTGATCAAAGAGAATCTACATTAAGTGAAATTGAAAACGAGATCAATAAAAGCAGCCAGAGCAGTGATGCGGTTTATAAAGATCAAGTAAACAAACTTATGTCATTGGAGGAACGTATATCAACTGAAAGAGGAAACTTCTTAAGATCATTAAATGATATTCTTACTCCGCAACAGATTGCAAAATTAATTGTGTTCGAAAGCAAGTTCCGCAGACAGGTGAGAGAAACCTTGATGGGACGCGACAGACCGCAAATGAAAAATTGATTTTTATTTACACCGATTCTTCCGTAAATGCTATTGCATTTTGATTAGTTCTAAGATATTTTTGGCTCAGATTTTTGCGGAAGTGGTGAAATTGGTATACACGCTACTTTGAGGGGGTAGTGCCCGTTAGGGCGTAGGGGTTCAAGTCCCCTCTTCCGCACAAGCTTTTCCTTCTGTTTATTCACATTCACCCCATTGTAAAATCCCTTTTAGTTAAAATCCGATTTGACTATTTTGATTCAAAATTTTCGAAAAATATTGTGCCAATAATTAATCCTATAATAGCACTAACTCTACTCATACTTGAAAATGAAATTCCCAACAGCATGTTGTTTCAAAATTTAATTTTAGGATTGTTCTTTGCCTCACTGATAACATACTTATCATATAGACTAAAATTCTTGGACTGTAGCGGTGCAATTGCAGCTTTTATCTTAGCGCAATTGATCTTTGATTTAGGGGGACTAAAATGGTCGGTTCCAATTATTACATTTTTTATCTCATCGAGCATTTTAACAAAGCTTAATAACCGGAAAAACATTGAAGTAAGAGATTACTTTGAAAAAAGCGGGGCTAGAGATTATCTTCAAGTGATAGCAAATGGCGGAATAGGAGGGATTCTTGTTCTTGTAAATGCTTTTTATCAAAATGAACTTTTCTATTTAATTTATATTGCCAGCCTATCATCAGTTTGCGCAGACACATGGGCTACAGAATTTGGAACCTGGAGAAAAACAGCCACGTATAATGCTCTAAATCTTAAACCGGCAGCACAGGGAATCTCAGGAGGGATTTCTGTAACCGGATTGATTGGTGCTTTGGGTGGATCTTTATGCATCGCACTTTCTGCAATTGGATGGGTAGAGATTTCTTATATTCGATTTGTAATTTTAGTTTTATTGACGGGATTCTTAGGAAGTTATTTCGACAGCATTCTAGGTGCTGCTGTTCAAGTGCAGTATTTATGTCCGGTTTGTAATAGAGTAACTGAAAGAAAAATTCATTGCGGTAAGCACACAGATTATTTTAGAGGATTTAGCTGGATCAACAACGATGTTGTTAATTTATTCTCCGGAATTATGGGCGCAATGTTAATAGTCGTTTTTAAAAGTTTTATAAAATTCTGAACAATCATGAAAAAAATAATATTCATCATAATTTTATTTTCGGTCTCAATTTCGGCTCAGCAGGCAAGCGATAAACTTTCTTCTGCTATCAGTTTTTATAATGACCATAATTTCGGGACTGCATTTCAAATTTTCAAAGAGATCATTTCGGAAAATAATCTTGATGAACAAAAACTTACTTACGCCAAATTTTATTTAGCGGATTGTTTGATTAACCTTAACCAGATGGACGGTGCGGCGGGCGAACTTGAATCTTTTATTGATCAATATAAATTTTCCAATTATCGTGAAGCCGCCCTATATAAATTAGGGACAGTTTATTTTGCCAAAGGAGAATACCGTAAAGCTCGTGAACGGCTTTCTACATTAATTATGGAATACAAGAATGGTGAATATTACGGTTCTGCATATTACTGGATTGGAGAATCGTTTTTTGCTGAAGGCAAGTTTATTGACGCAGAAGAGAATTTTAAGGAAGCTATATCTCAAAAATTATCAAACAGATTTATAGTTAACAGTTATTATTCTCTTGGACAGGTTTATGAAAAAACAAATGACTATACTAAAGCAGTTGCAAGTTATGATGAATTACTTGCTTACTATAAAGACGATCCTCTAGCACCAAAATCGCAGATGAGAATAGGAATTTGCTATTTCATTCTTAAGGATTATGATAATGCTATTCTAGAACTAACCGATCCTTTGGTTAATAATTTGCAGCCCAAGGAATTGGTTGAAACAAAATTTTTTCTGGCAAATTCTTATGTAAGGTTGAAGGAATTTAAGGACGCAGAAAATGTCTTTACCGGACTACTTAAAAATTCTCAGAATGAATTGACTAATCACAAAATCAATTTTAGTCTGGCGTGGATCTATTTTGAGCAGAAGAAGTATGACGAAGCGTATACAATATTTAATCAACTTTCTGAAGATTCGACCGACACACTAAGAATTCCTTCGCTGTATTGGAGCGCCGAATGCAAACGTTATCTTGGAGATATTAAATCGGCAGATGCTATTTTTAAACAATTTATAGAAAAATATCCGGATGATCCTTTAGCTTCTAAAGCACAACTTGGGATCGGCTCATTGTTCTTTAATGAGAGCAACACAGCCGATGCAGAAAAAGCTTTACTCAACGCAACTATTTCGGAAGATAAAACAATCCGTGGAAGAGCATATACTTTATTGGGTGAAATGAGGTTAAACAAAAAATTATTTGATGATGCAAAAAAATATTTTTCTGAGGCTGTAAAATTAACACCGAATCAATCCGAGCTTAACAACCGGGCTGTTTTTGGGCTTGCTGTTGCTGAGTATTATCAGAATAATTATGACCATGCTATAAAAAATCTGGAAGATCTGAAATTACATGCCAAGAATTTCGAAAATGATAAAGTAAATTTTTACCTTGCAGAAGCTTATTTTTCAAAAGGGCAGTACGCTGCTTCGGTTAAGAATTATAACTCCATTAAAACATCTTCTGAAGAGATAATTAGTCAGACTGTTTTAGGTAAAGGTTATGCGTATTTCAATTTGAAAGATTTTCCCAACGCCATCTATTATTTCAACGAATTTTTAACAAAGTACAAGTCCGATAAAAGCATAAATGAAGTAAGGCTTCGTCTGGCAGACAGCTACTTTGGAAATAAAAATTTTGATAAAGCGAGCAGCATCTACCGCGAAATCTTTTCTAAAGAGAAGTTCGCTCTTGATAACGATTTGGCTTACTATCAATACGGTCAATCGTTGTTCAAAGCGGGTAAATCGAATGAGGCAATAGAAGCATTTCAAAATCTTCGGGAAAAATTTCCATACTCAAAGTACCGGGATGAATCACAGTATGTAATTGGCTGGATATTTTTTCAGCAGAATAATTATGATGAAGCAATTAAAAACTATAAAAAATTACTTGAAACATCTTCCCGTTCAAGCTTAAAACCGGTTGCTTATTATTCAATTGGAGATTCATATTTCAATCTCGGGCAGTATGATTCATCAATTGTTTTCTATTCCAAAGTTTTAACTGAATTCCCGAATACACAATATATCTTTGATGCTGTGAGCGGAATTCAATATGCATACGTTGCCAAAGGAAAGCCGGAAGAAGCAATAAATTTTATTGATCAGTTTATTTCTTCAAATCCGGCATCAAAATACAGCGACCAATTGTTTTTTAAGAAAGGTGATTTGTATTACAGTATTGAGAAATATGGCGAAGCAATAAAAATATACAAAGAGTTTATTGAAAAATATCCAAACAGCACACTTATATCAAATGCATATTATTGGGTCGGAAAAAGTGCGGCTAATATGAAAAATGAAACTGAAGCAATAAATAATTTTACAATTGCTAAAACGCGTTCTCCTAAATCCGATATTGGAATTTCATCTGCCATTGAACTTGCGAATATTTATACCGATAAAAAACAATTTTCAGCCGCTGTTGATGTATTAAAAGAAAGTTCAGATGCTGTCCCCACATCTAACCGTGTGCCTGAGCTTTTATACCTTCAAGGTGTTAATCAAGTTAAGGATAATAAAATTGCGGAAGCGTCTTCAACTTTTGAACAGATAATCAATTATTATGAAGGATCAATCTTTTCCGCAAAAGCAAAAGTAGAATTAGGCATTCTGAAATTACAACAGAACAATTACCAAGAAGCTCAATCTTTACTTAAAGAGGTTGGCGAGAAAAGAACGGATGACATCGGAGCTCAAGCGCAATATTATTACGGTGTTTTACTATACAACCAAAATAAAATTGAAGATGCAATTAGCGCATTAGTTAGAGTGCGTTCCGTTTACGGCGCTTATGATGAATGGTATTCAAAATCTTTATTGAAACTTGGTGATTGTTACGTTAAACTGAAAGACAAGAAACAAGCACGGGAAATGTACCGAGCTGTTTTGAGTAAACATCCAACTGGTGATCTGGCAACCGAAGCAAAAAGAAAAATGAATCAGCTATGAAAAAAATTACTATAACAATTTTCTTATTTATCTCTACTCTAGTTTTTGCTCAGACTGAACAGCAAAGCATTGAGCTTCCCGATTTTGTAATTACGGGAAAACAAAGTATTAATGTTCCTATAGCTACTAAGAAGAAACCGGATTTTATTTCAACTCTATCTCAAGAATTTTTTACACCGCAAATTACACCGGAAGAACTTCCTTTGCTGATTTCATCAGATCCAATTCCCGTTAGACCGGAGATTAAAACAATCAACAATTATCTGAACGGTTCATTAAAAGTTCAGGTCGGAAATTACTCTTGGCCGGTTGGTGAACTCTATTTGAGTCAATCTTACGAGAATTATCTTTTCAACGCCAAGGTCTGGGGTACAAACATAAAAGAATATATTCCTAACGCCGGTTACAATAGTTCCGGTTTATCTTTACGTAATGATTTTTTCTTTAGCACAAAATCTGATTTTCTTCCCGGCGCTAAAATCAAAGTTACCGCGGACTACGTTCGCGATTCCTATAAATTATTCGCTTCTCCTAGTCCAACTCTTTTAAGAGAAACTAACAAAAGCTCTGCAATTTTTTCTATATCGAGCTCATATAACCGCTGGATTAATTTTGGTTTTGATCTCGATGGAAACATTTTATCTCTTAATGAAAGTAGTCTTAAAGAAACAAACTTATCATCAAACGGCTTATTTGAATTCAAGCAGAATAATTTTATTGCCGGAATTAAAGGACTTTTTTCAAAACAACTGCTTAATAATAATCTAAGCGGCGTGGATAGTTACAGTTTTTATTCAACTGAAGGTTATCTAAAAATATTCTTAAATAGAGCGCTTAACTTTACACTCGGAATTAACTACGCATCAAATTCATCAAATTCTTTTTTGGCACCTTTTGGTTCTCTTGAATACAATCTAGATAAAGGTCTTACGCTAAGCGCGGGCTTCAACCCTCACGTGGAACATTTTAATATTAGCGATTTCATTAAACGGAACATTTATTACAACCCGGGTTTGATTGATAATGTTTTCTCCGAATATAAAACTGATTTTAACGGAATGATTAAATATGAGTATGAAAAATTATTTTCACTTTCATTTAGCGGCGGATATTCTAAAGTGAACAACTATTTCTATTTTGATGATGGTGTTACGGCGGGAAAATTTGATTTGAATATTTCGCCTGAAGCAAAGATTACCTCTGCGGGACTCGATTTGAAAGTTTATCCTGAACGTTACGGATATATCTTCGGCGAATTATTATTTAAGAATGTTTCCGATCAATTTGACAAAATAATTCCTTATGAACCAAAATTATCAACTTCCATTACTTATGTATATAATTTTAATTTTGGTCTGAACGCTAAAATACGTTACTGCATGGCTTTTGATGTTTATACTAATATTAACAATTTATCTAAACTTGATAATTATAACGACGTTTCTCTTTCACTTGATTATGAAATCTTTGCCGGATTAAAATTGACTACGGACTTTCAAAACATTATGAATCGAGCTAACTTTGTATGGAAGCAATATCAGGAAAAACCATTTGATCTTCTTTTGGGAGTTGAATACCATTGGTAGGAAAATTGTATAAATAATATTATGAAGCTAATAAAACTACAAAAGAAAGTTGCCGATGTTCTAGGAGTCTCGTCGTCTCAAAAAAATTTGGCTTTTGAGATTTTTATAGACAAAATTTCAGAGATACTTCTAGAAGGTATTACTATCAAAGTGCCGAGAATCGGTTTCTTCCAGTTAAAAGCCCAATCAGCTAAAGATGGAAGCCGTCCTTTAATTTTTTCTCCTCTTTCGGAAGATTTTCTAAAAGATGCGCGTCAGCTTTATCTTACCATTGATGTAGCTCCTAAAACAAAAAATACGGCTGAATTCGATTCTAATATTTTCAGCATTGGTGTTGGAAAGCCTCTCTTACCTTTATCCACAGACGATCAGCCGGATACGGAAACATCTTATGCCATGCTGAAAAAATCTATTGAGGAAAGAGTTAAAGAACTTTTAACCGAGTCCGACCAAATTCCTAATTTTAACATTTGGGATGATTACTACAAATCTCCCGAAAAATTTGAAAATGAAGCTGTTGACGAAACCAAAAATCAACTCTCCGAACTTACTTCAGATCTAAAGTTTAAGGAAGAAAAGGTTACTGGTAAAATTCCGGAAATCATCCATGAGAATTATGACACACTTTTACCGGGTGTAGATGAATCCGAACCACGGGAAGAGTTTAACCAATTTAAAGCAATTAAAGATATTCAAGAAGTAACCAGAGAATCAGAGAATTCTTCAGATCAAAAAGAAGATAAACATGGACCTATTTTGGGAGATACTCAGAATGACTTCGCTAAAGGGAACAAACATATCGGTGGTAAAGAAATCTCTCGGTCAGATGAAGACTATTCAGCATTAGAAAAATTACAGTTCGATGAAAATCAGAACCAGCAAATTACAATTGCAGATTTGTTGGAAGATCTGAATTTGCCGAAGGATGAGACGAAAATAAAGAATGATGACGAATATATTATAGGCGATAACATTGTGCCGGTAAATGAAACATTGGATAGAATACTCGCCGATGAGAAAATTGAAGACAATAAAAGCGAGATTGATAATCCTACCGTTGAACTGCAAGAAGAGAAAATATCTGCGTTTGAAGAACTACACCAATTGAAAGATGAAATAATTTCCGATGAAAAGATATACGATGCAGTAACGGATGATACTGAACAAGAGACTGAAAATGAAAAGATAGAAGAGAATGAAAACAAAGTCGAAATTCCTTCTGATGAATTAGAAGAAGAAAAAATATCAGCGTTTGAAGAACTACATCAATTAAGTGATGAAACAATATCATCTCAAAAAATTATCGAAGAACACGTTGATGAAGTTCATTCTGAAATAGATGATAAAGATAAAGTCGAAACTCCTTCTGATGAGTTGGTTGAACAAAGCATGCCAGCTATTGAAAAAACCGACAATTGGAATGATGAAGCAGAAGTAGAAGAAACAGACGATGAAACAAAAATTGATGATGAAAACGAAAGGGTTGAATGGAACTGGGGCGATGAACTAAGAGAGGAATTTGGTATTCCAAAAGTTGAAGGTGAAGAAGCAAAATATGAAGTGGTTGACAAAGACGAAGATACAGAGGGAAGTCTTAGGATTACTGATGATTATTTAGAAGACAATGAAACGACAAAAGATTTATTTGACCAGTTGGAAAAAACTCTTGATAGAGAATTTAATGTTGATGAAACGCCGAATCGCAGATTCACTAATGTTGATAAAAAAAGCACTATTGATAGAAATAATCTAAAAAAAGTTGTTCTAGAATTTTCTGGTCCTCCCGCTAAATATGAATTTGTTGAAGACCGCTCAAGCGGAAAAGAAAAAAGAATGGCTATTACTCTTATTGATGAAGATGATGAGAGAATTAATAAAACGTTAACCGGCACAGGTAAAGATTTAGGCGAAAAGTATAAGGAAAATTATTTCAAAAAAATGGCATTGATAATATTTGGCTCATTTGTCATTGTCGGATCAATAGTTGTATTCATCATATTAAAAGGGAATGGTTCCAAAGAATTACAGAATCAATCTAATGTTTTAAAACCGTCGCAAGCTAATACTGTCGCTGATACTTCTATCATTTCTACACCGGAACAAATCGCGCAAACAAATAAAGATACTTCGGCAACGCCATACGAATTAAACGATTTTCCACGAACCGCAGTATCGCCTGTACCTATTAAAGACGCCACGGATAAACAAATTCTGGAAACAATTAAAAGAGAGTCTGCTAAACTGCAATCCGGTCAGAAAGTAACACCAACTGAAAAACAAGCTGCTTCTAAAACCGTTAATCTGAACCGTGGTAAAAATGTAATAGCAGAAACACGCGTAAGCGACAGAGTATATTACGATGGCAAAAATTACAATATACAGGTATCATCATGGCCTAACCGGGCAAGAGCGGAAGAAGAACTAAACCGGTTACGAAAACTTGGGCTAAACGCAATAATAGTTGAAGCAAACTTACCTCAGAAAGGCGGAATGTGGTACCGGGTTCGTCTCGGTCCTTTCAAATCTCAAAAAGAAGCTGAAGAAAATCTAAAAAAAAATAATTTATAAATATCCATATAGGTAATTATGAAATTGATTGACATGTTCCTCAAGGGCGGATTGGTTATGTGGCCTATTCTGGCATGCTCTATTATTGGTTTGGCAATTGCTGTAGAAAAATTTATTGTAATTCGTAAATCAAAAATAAATGTACCTGCTTTTTCTATAAAGATCCGTGGAATCCTGAAGAAAAAAGATGTAGCTAGCGCGATGGGTTATTGCATGGAAGAAAAATCACCTATTGCCAATATTATACGAAGAGGGTTAAAGAAAATAAGATTTGGAAGAAAAAGAGTTTTAGAAGCAATTGAAGTTGCCGGTAAACAAGAAATAAGTAAACTCGAAAAAGGTCTTTCTACATTAGCAACTGTTGCAGGTGCCGCTCCGATGCTAGGTTTTCTTGGTACTGTAACCGGAATGATAGCTGCCTTCATGAAAATTCAAGAACTTCAAGGAAGTGCCAGCCCGGCAGACCTTGCTTCGGGAATATGGGAAGCGCTTCTTACAACTGCTTTTGGTTTGTTTGTTGGAATACCGGCGCTTGCTTTGTACAACTATTTTGTCAGCAACATTAATAAAATTGTTCTGGATATGGAACGAGTTGCCACTGATGTACTGGATGTTTTGGATGAAACGGAAAAAGATTTTTCCGATGATGAAGAAGAGGAGTTATAGGAGTAAAAATGAAAATTGAATCATCAAATAAAGTAATAAGCATGTTCAATTTCTCCTCGCTCACGGATATTGTGATGCTGCTCTTGATCTTTTTTCTTTTATCATCTCAATTTGTAATGCAGACTGGCGTAAAGGTAAAGCTGCCGGGAGCCAAAAATAACGAACAAGCGCAGCCAACAAATTTTTCAGTTACAATCACAGACCAAAATAAAATTTACGTTGGAGCTGAAGAAGCTAGTCTTGCGACACTCAGCGCAAAATTGTCTTCCGCACGGTCAGCGAATCTAAATGAAAATTTAACTATAAGAGCGGATAAATCTGTAAAGATAGATTTAATAATCAAAGTGATAGACGCAGCTAAAGGAATTGGTGTGGATAAATTTACTATCCAAACAGAAAAAATTAGTTTCTAATGTTATTAAAAGAACCTAGAAATATATCATATGTCGTTTCAGTTTCATTCCATATTCTGCTAGCAATCATTTTCTTGTTTGTAAAAATGTCAACTGATTCACCTGCAGAGGATTATTTATTAGTCGGTTTTGGCTCTGGCAGTGGGGCAGGAAATCCAAGCGCTATAGGAACTACAAAAACAATTGAAGAAGAAAAAGTCACACCGGAAAAAAGTCTTGATAAAAATGATAAGTTAAAAAAAGTTGATCTGCCAAAAGCGAAACAAAACGACGAAAATGAAATCATTGCAAAAGACGATAAGAAAAAAGAGAAATCAGAAGTTGTTACTTCCAATGTAAAGCCGCTAGTTAAAGGAGATAATCAAAAAACGGGAAGTGAAATTGGCGGTGAAGGGGACGGAGGATTCGGTTTTGAATTGGATTTTGGCGGCAAGGGAATGAGAAGAATTTATAGTTATAACTTACCGGCATATCCTGAAGGAGTTGCAAAAGAAATTGATGTGAAATTACGATTCACGATATTGCCGGATGGTACCGTAAGCAGAATTGTTCCGCTAATAAAAGCTGATGCGCGTTTAGAATCTGCGGCAATCAACTCATTGAGACAGTGGCGGTTCGAACCGCTTCCTTCAAATGCAAAGCAAGTTGATCAAATCGTTGTTATTATCTTTCCGTACCGTCTTCAGTAAAATTATCTTGAGTGTGTTGTTCTTCTCTATAATAGAATCTATAGAAAAAATATTCAACAACGGAAAGAAGTGTAAGAGAAATTGCATCGGCATCGAATTGAATACCAAATCCTTTGCTGTCTATTAACAACTTTACAACCGATGTGGAGATTGACCAGCCGACTGCAAACAAAACAATTATCAAAGCAAGATTTATAAACGCTGACGAAAGCGATTCATCCTGCCATTTTTTTGTGAATATCACGGTCATGAAAATTAAATGTGCGCTGAAAATTAATGCTGTTATCATCTTTAAGTTAGTTCGAAGGATTGTTAATTCTGTTATTAATTATTTGAGCTCCAACCAAACCGCCAACCGCACCAAAAATTGTATTGACTATAAAATTGTTCATCAGTACAGAAAATGTGTAAAGTAAAGAAAAGCCCTTAGTTAAGATCTCTTCCCGGACATTCTGGAATAGGTTCAATACTTCGGTTTTAATTTCCGGTGTTACCGGAAAACCTTCTATCATTCTTTGCAACTCAGGAAAGGTTGATATAATATCGTTATGTTTTGTAACAAGCGTTATAAATAGCTCAAAGAAACTTCCAAATAATGCAGCATAAAGACCTGTAACAATACCAAACATTAATGCTTTTTTAGCACTGATTTTTTCTCTGCTTTTTGTTGCACGCTGGTCTAGCATAAGAGAAGTAAATGCCGCTAGAGGTATAATAAAGCAGCATGAAAAACTTCTTAGAAAAGGAACGATTTGTAAAACTCCGGCCCCAAAGCCGCAAACTAAAGCGGAAATATATTTTTTCACTGAGCGCTCAATTTTTCATTTCTAGAATTAGATTCTTCAAACCGCCGTAAAGATATAAAAATCCAACCGAACCTAAAAGTAAACCGGTACTAAAAGCTATCAATTTTGAATAATGATAGAGATCCATTGAATATAATATTACATCTGCAAACATTGGGACTGATGAATAGAGTAAGAATTTAACGGGAAATTTTTTTTTATAATCTTTGAATAAGAAAGCAAAAGAAACGAGTAGTAATCCAAGATAAATTCCAGTACACCGTGCACAAGTTAAAGTTTCCCCATTATTGAATAAAAACAACTTAGCTTTTCCCTGGTGACAAACGAGTGAATAGGTTTTTTGAAGAAAGGGAAGTGCAAACAAAAAATGGTTGTCAAACCTGATCAACCACTCAACAAATATTCCCGAAAACCAAATCAAAAGAACAATAAATAAAATCAGTCTGTATTGAAAACGCATAATAGCAGGTCAATCTTTTAGAATGATATTGAAAATAAAGATGGAACTCTTTGTGAGAAGATACAACTTGTTGTTGAATACGAATGAGTCAACGATTTCTTCTTCAATATTTGGAGTAAAAGTTATCTGATTAAAATTCTCATTTTCAAGATTGGGTTCGTTAAAAAAAATAATTTGTGATTTATCATTTACGCAAATGTTCTGAAAAGCTTCGTTAATATTATTAGGTATAAAAGGCAGTTTAATTTTTTTTATTCCATTGCCGAACTGGTCGAATACAACTAACCAATCTGAATCAATAACTAATATTTCTTTGTTTGTAAGGGCAAACTGTTTGGGGACTGAAAGAGAAAACGAGCCCGCATCATATCCGCCTATTGTAAGTTGAAACTCCCCATTCATATTATATTTTAATATTCTGTTGTTGTCGGAATCTAGAATAAACAAATCGCCCTGCGTAGAGACCGCTGCGCCGGTTGGATACCGGAAAGCAAACCGTTCATCACCGGAACTTTGTGTTGAAAATTGTGAAAGATAATTTAAGTCTTTGTCGAACATTTGAATACGGTTGTTATTTTTATCGGAGACATAAACTTTCAATGTATTCGCAAAAACATCTATTGGGTTATCAAAAGAAGATTCTGTCCAGCCGTAACCACCAATGGATTTAACCACATTCCCCAGTGTATCGAGTTTTATTATTTCATCTTTACCGGAATCGGATACAAAAATAAATCCAGCAGGATTTACCGAAAATGAACTGGCAGAATTAAAATTGCCAATTTGTCCTACCGGTACTAGGGTTTGAGCCGGAATAACCATAAAAGCTGTAAAAAGTAAAATTAACAGGTAATGTTTTAGTTTCATCTATTTTTCAACCAATATCTAACCCAAAATGGCAAATTAAGTTAGGCATACTTTCTGAAAGAAATTTCTTACTAAAAATAGCAAATTTTATTAAATTTGCTTAGGACAGAATGTCCAAACCCAAAATAACATAGAGGAAGCAATGCGAAGAATAATATATTTATCATTTGTTTTCCTAATTATTTTTTCCTCATGTAAGCTGAAAGATGCTACTTCATCATCAACTAACCCTGTTGAACCCGGTACTGGTGATGTTACTATAAAAGTTGTTGCACCAAATGGTGGCGAAACTTGGATCGCCGGATTAGCGGATACTTTAAAGTGGAATTCAGTTGGTGTTGAAAATGTAAAGATTGAATATACTATAAATGGCGGCGCCACATGGAATGTTATTACCAATTCGATCCAAAGCACGGGAAGTTATATCTGGTCAAATATTCCAAATGTAAATTCACTTCAATGTAAGATTAAAATTAGTGATGCTGTCTATGGTACACCATTGGATGTCTCGGACAACAATTTCGCAATCATGAGTCCTGGAGCGCAACAGATAAAAATTACTTCACCGAATGGAGGAGAAAAATGGCCTCTTGGTTCATCGCAAAATATTTCATGGAATGCTGGTGGAATTGCTAACGTAAAAATTGAATATACTATTAATAATGGAATCAGTTGGAACACAATAGTAGCCAGTACTCCAAGTACAGGTTATTATACATGGACACAAGTGCCAAATACACCGGCCACAAATTGTAAGATTCGAATTAGTGATGCTTTGGATGGATCACCATCTGATGAGAGTGATCAATTCTTTTCTATTGGTGCTGCTCCATCAATAGCTATATTAGTTCCAAATGGAAATGATACGTGGATTAGCGGGTCAAATAAAGACATTAAATGGAGTTCCGAAAATCTTGAAAACGTAAAGATTGAATACACAACAAATGGTGGTGGTACTTGGACTACTATAGTCTCATCCACACCAAGCATTGGAACTTATACATGGAAGAGTATTCCGGATGCGAATAATTCTCTGCAATGTAGAATAAAAATTAGTGATGCTGTTTATGGGGCACCTTCAGATATCTCGGACGACAATTTTGCAATCATGAATCCAGGAGTTCAACAAATAAAAGTTACTGCCCCAAATGGAGGAGAAAAATGGTCTCTTGGCTCATCTCAAAATATTACATGGGACGCCGGTGGAATAGCTAACGTGAAAATTGAATACACAATTAATAATGGTAATTCCTGGAATACACTTATTGCAAGTACACCTAGTAATGGCTTTTATACATGGAATCAAATACCAAATACTCTTTCAACCAACTGTAAAGTTAGAATCAGCGATGCTCAAGATGGATTTCCGTCTGATGATAGTGATCAGTTTTTCTTAATAGTTCCAGCACCGGACATTAAAGTTGTTTCACCAAATGGAGGAGAAACCGTACAAAGCGGAACCAATTATGAAATCAGGTGGACATCGGAGAATGTTGAAAACGTGAAGATAGAATACACTATTAATGGAGGGGCTGTTTGGAATACAATAGTAAGTACAACTCCTAGTATCGGTACTTATGTCTGGATGAACATTCCTAGCACCAATTCTTTGCAATGCAAAATAAGAGTTAGTGATGCACAAAATGGAACTCCTTTTGATCTTTCAGACCAGAATTTCCAAATTACCAATTTGGTAGTTAAGTCGGTAAAATTAATTAGTCCCAACGGCGGGGAAAATTGGGAGGCCGGGACAAAACACAATATTACATGGAATTCTTCTAATGTAAGTAAAGTTAAAATAGAATTGACTACAGATAAAGGTTCGGGTTGGAATGTTATAGCTAATGATTTAACTGGTGGTGCATTTGATTGGAATATTAGTGAAACATTGAATTCGACTCAGTGTCAAATCCGTATAAGTGATGCTACTGATAATAACATTTCTGATATTAGCGATGCTGTATTTATAATATCACCGAAGAAATTTATAACTGTTACAGGACCAGTAACAAGGATCTATAAATCCAATGAGCCGATTATCATCACATGGCTTTCTGGCGGTATTGAAAAGGTTGGCATCAGATACACAACTACTAATGGAATAGCTGATCCTAGTAACCCTGCTTTTACCGAATTAGCAACAGTTGGTGCAGGTACCGGATCATATACCACATACTTCTCTTTGCCTTCCAATAAGTATTTTGTTCAAGTTTACAATGCCGATGGAGGGTCTAATGGCTTACCAAGTAATAACAGTCCTGGTTTTACAGTCGTAGCATTTACACCAACAGTTACAGTATTAACTCCAAACGGAGGTGAACAATGGCTAACTAGCAAAGTTGGTGTTCCCAATACCGATATTCAGAATTATAATCCATTTGAAATTAAATGGCATGCGGATAATACTGAAAAAGTAAAAATCGAATGGAGTACAAATGGTGGCGGAAACTGGTATGTTGTTCCCGGTGCTGATAGTGTTATTAATAATGGATTTTATGTTTGGGCTCCAGGTAATAACGGTGAAAAAATTGATAGTTCTGATAATTGTAAAATTAGAATAAGTTCTGTAGATAAAGGCGGTATACAAATTTCTGATATGACAGATGGCTTTTTCTCCATACACAAGGGCAAGAAGATAAGGGTTGATTTCCCAAGTGATAAAACAGAGTATTTTGAAATAAGTAATCCTGACAGATACCCAATGGATATTCGATGGACTTCATATGCTGTAGCCACAGTAGATATTTATTATAGTCTAGACAATGGAGTTACATGGACCCTTTTAGTATCTAATTATCAATCTACTGGTGCATATGAATGGTTCTATCCACATGATCCAGTTACAGGACCATTTTCAACACTTGGTCGAGTCAAAGTTGTTGATCATAGTGATGGTAGAGTTTGGGACGTTAATGATGTTCCGTTCTGGCTAAATAAGCGAGAAGGACAAGGTAATTAAAGTTAAAATCAAACTAAGATAGATCTTTAAAAAGAGGTGTTTCTAATTAAAAACAGAAACACCTTTTTTTATGGAATACTTTTGTATTATTAATTCAATGAATAAATTAATTAACATACTTAGTGAAGTATTCTCCAGAATTTCGCCGGCAGAGCCAATAAGAATTTCATTTAGCAAATTCAAAACATTTCTGTTCTTTCTGATGATAGTTTTTATAAGCACTTTTATTTACCTGCGGAGACAAAACAAAAATGAATTGGAATTGCTCAACGCAGAGCATAAAAAAATGCAATTATTGATCCAAGATTATTTAGATGATATGAGCTATAATAAGATAAATCGCGGTAAATTTGATGAGCTTAATGGAAAAATTTTGTTTTATAAAAAGCAATTACACATTATCGAAAAAGATATTAATAGAATAAAGAACGTTTGGTTTATGCGGTAATGTTAATTATTTTTGCTTTGAATTTTTATTGCCCCGTAGTGTAATTGGCAACACGTCTGACTCTGGATCAGAAGACTTCAGGTTCGACCCCTGACGGGGCAGCACTAAAAGGTTTGAAAGCAGTTTGTTTTCAAACCTTTTTCTTTTTTGACCCGGCAGAAAAGCACTATGACTTTTGGTTTTTGGTTGTATGCACTTTGTATGCACTTCTGCTATTCAAAGGCAATACTACATTTTTTAATAAATGAACAATTAAAAGCTGGTTTATGGTTTTTTGCTTTTCATACAAACAATATAATGAATTAGTCTAATAAGAGAAATAACCGGAAGTTAAGCAGCTTCCGATTTTGCGATTACTTCTGTTTGAGAAATATCAAAAACAGTTGCAGTAAAAAAGTGAACGTTTTCATCATCTGAAATAATTTCGGAATTTTCTTCTTGCTTAGCTTTAGATGGGACAAAGATTAAAAAACCGTGTTCACCTTTGCGAACAACTCTACAGGCTTTCTTCCACTGTTGAAACCCGCCGACGATTGAGAAATTAATTTCAGATTGAGCAACTAAAAAACATTGGTTATGGGGTGTAAGTAAATGCCCTTCAACAGTAACAATGCCGAATTTATCGGCGATTGTTTGGCGTTGTTCTTCTGACATTTCAGAAAGAGTTTTCCGAATGCGGATGATCTTTTCTTTTTTCTATTGTCTTAATTGTAGTTTTTGTTCTGCTGATAACATGGCTTTAACTCCTTTAAGATTTTTTAAGTGATTTGATAAAAGCATTTAAGAAAGTGTTTGCGGACGAATATGTTTTGAATGATTGTGAATGAAGAGAACCGGAGGGAGTAAATACATTTACAAAGAAATTTTGTTTTGATTGAACTAACCGAATAAGAAAACCTTTGTGCCATTTAGAGTAATGAACTATTACAGATGCCATGACCCGACCTTTTACGCCGTTAAAAAACATATTTTGCCCGCTTAGGCGATCTTTTGCGAAATAATGGCTTGTTACCATGTTGGTGTAAGCAAAAATGTTAATTCAAGGCAAGGGCGAATCCCGATTGACTAAAATTAATTGAAATGAATTAGAGGGAGAGTTTCATAAACCCTTGCCCCGATTGACTACAAAGATTCGGATAACACTAAGCTTGTTTGCCAGCGGGCAAAATAATGCTTGTAATAGCTGAACGAAGTGAAGCGAACAATTCGGAAAAGTAGTTGCTTTAAGCAATTTATGAGTTTGGAAATTGGCGCATCTTTTTGATTCAAAAAGTGTGAGCAAGAGACAAACGAATAATTTGCGTTCATGCTTTATGAGGGAAATATTTTTGAATGTTTTTGATGAAAAAGTATTGAGCGAACTGAAAGTAGATTTCCGCTTTGTGAGGCGAATGAATGAGCCGAATCAGAGCGGTCTTTTCTTAGCGAACAATTTTAAGAGAATCGAAGTGAACGCAAATTTGTGAGCTATCGGGGTTTATTAAGAGAAGGGTTACCGGAATGATAACCCTTTCTCGAATTGATTAGCTGAGTTTGGTGAAAGTTGATGAGTTCTGAACAACTTTACCCTCAGCAGTTTTTGTTACTACACACACATAAAGAATGCTATGCTGGTATTTAGCAGCAAGAGCAACATGCAAAACGTTGAAATCCAACTGCAAGCTGTATGCTTGTGTGAAATTGAAATTAGCAACTTCTTTTGAAAGTGAAATAATCTTGAATGGTTCGTCTGCTTCGTTATCTGGATCATAGAAACATACTAGAGCGTTTGCAGAAAGATTGACTTCTTCAGCTTCGAAAACCGAAGCAGTGTTGAGCGCCGGAAGTGAAGCTGTGATTTTATCAGCTTCAACTGCAGCAGTTGAAATCTGCAAAGGAAATCCTTCCGGAGCGAGAATATTCTGCTCGGTTGGCTTCTCTGTGGAAGAGTAACCGAAATTACTCTGGAACACTTCATTGAAAATAGAGCTTGATACATTTCTTACTTTCTTCCAGATTGAAACAAGTGAAGCAAGAGCCAGAATCGCACTTGCAAATTTTGCAGTGACTGAGAATTTCTGGCGGATATTAAGAACCGCTGGTTCTTGACTTGCATTGAAACTAGATGGACGAGCTGCTAATACAGTGCGGCCATCAACAGTTCTCGCGGAAAGGTTGCCAAGCTTTCCGGATAAATTTCCGATGACATTTCCATTTAAGATTGCCATGGTAAAACCTCCTAAAGTTATGATGAATTACGAAGGCAATTTTATGGGATTGAATTGACGTGTTCACTGTAATAATGGGAAAGTAAAAGAAAACACCTTTGAGATGATTCTATGGCTTGGATGTGGCTTGTTACAGGCTTGTTAGGGGCTGGTTTGATGAGGGAAAAGAAACGGGCTTATTTCTCCTTTTCCGGAATAGAATTGTATTCACAGAATCATAACATAAATTATACTTCTCTGAGAGAATAAAGATTGATTCGATCTGATTGTAAGTCTTTCGCAATTCTAAATATTCCGACTTGATTTGAAGATTGCGAATGACCAGTTCATTGATTAATCCAAGTTGATGATATTTCTGGAATTTGGATTCATTTCTAATATGTGATATGTCGAATCTGTGAGTCATTATTTCTTAGCAATTAACTGATGCAAAAATATATTTAATGATTTGATGAGTGCAACGCTCGATGTTTATGATTTGTTTTCTTTTGTTATCGATAGAACAAAGAAATTACATGAAATGAAATAGAACGCAGATTACAAGGATTAAGCAGATCAACACAGATTGATTTCAAAAAGTGTTGCGAAGTGGAGTGTGTGTGGCAAAGCCACGACACGGAACGAGCAGCATATAACATGTAAGCGAATGAAGGTGTGTGGGAATCCACGACCGGAATGAGCGATGATGAGGCGATTAGTATTCTTTAGTGCCGAGTTTATATAAGACAACATTATGTTGACTCGATTGTAATTGAGTAAACGCTTTTGTTGGGAATACCCAAATGCAAAAACATAATGTTACTTATGTAATACTGGCTGTCCCATACTCCGATGAGTTGAGACCTCACACAAAAGGTAGTTGATCAATGAAAGTTCTTGTCTGATGTAAAGTGAAATACAGTGATGTTAAGATTGCGAATTGAGAGTTTAGAATTGAGAATAAAAGGAATGAAGAAATGAAATTGTCTGATAACACTTCGACAAAGCTCAGTGCAAGTTTTTATCTCGATGAGTTTACAATTTCTCAAGTTGCGGAAAGACATGGTTATAAGAATGAACCGAATGAAAAGCAGATTGATAATTTGAGATTGCTTTGTGTAAATGTTCTTCAACCTCTGAGAGAAATCATCAACGTGCCAATTTTTAT
>JAKAKD010000029.1:0-1620 GCA_021824635.1 Bacteroidota bacterium
GATTAGTAAATAGACTGTTTGGATTTAGCATTAACACCATCAAATATTACAGAAGCCTAACAAATTATAAATTACAAATGAAAAATTAAAAATTAAAAAATGGATACAGGATTAGTAATAGACTGTTTGGATTAGCATAAACACCATCAAATATTACAGAAGCCTAACAAATTATAAATTACAAATGAAAAATTAAAAAGCTTGTCCGTGATGTTTACTTTCTCAACTCTAAAACTTAAAATGACTATTTAAGGAACGACTAAATAAAATATGAATCCTTTCAGCTACGGGACAATAGTAAAAGAACCATATTTCTTTGATAGGGAAGAAGAATGCAGGCGGATAATTGATACTTTATCTGGAGGAAACAATTTAGTACTATTCGCCCCGCGCAGGTTTGGTAAAACATCGCTGGTATTTCGTGCAATTGAGGAACTTGAAAAGAAAGGTTTTATCTGTATTTATTTTGATTTTATGCCGGTTTATTCCCGTGAGTCATTTATAGAAGCATACTCAAAGGCAATAATATCTAAACAAGGCAACTTTCAAAAAGCCGTAAAGGCATTTGCAAAGTTTGTAAAAGGAATCAGTCCTAAATTGGTTTTTAACCAGGCGGGCAACCCGGAATTTTCAATTAACTTTATCGAAAATAAAATAAATGAAAAGACGCTCGGTGAGATTCTCGATTTGCCGGAAAACTTAGCATCTGCAGGTAAACGGTTTATAGTTGTGCTCGATGAATTCCAGGAAATAAATAAGCTGAACGGTGAGAATTTTGAAAAGTTATTCCGAAGTAAAATACAACATCATAAAAATGTAAACTATTTATTTTTAGGAAGCCGTACTCATTTGCTAAACGATATGTTCAACAATAGAGGAAGAGCATTTTATAACGCCGCTATGCTGATGCAAATTGATTCTCTTCCGCAGAAAGAAACCATTGATTTCCTTATAGACAGGTTTGCTTCTTCAGGTATCATACTTGAGAAGTCCCTTGCACTTTTTCTTATTGAGCAAGCAGGAAATATTCCATATTACATTCAACTGTTAGCTGCTGAAGTTTGGCAATATGTGGTGAATTCGACGCAAAAGTCTGATAAAGAACTTATTAGCTTATGTGCCCAGAAAATTGTTGATTTGAAAAGTGATTATTATTACGAACTTTATGACAAACAATCAGTATACCAAAAAAAATTATTGAAAGCGCTTGTAATAAGCGGTGAGAATATATTTTCTTCAAGCTACACTAAACAATTTCGTCTTACTGCAGCGTCAACTACTCAAAAAGCTCTTGCTGGATTAATTGAGGCTGGAATTGTAGAAAAGACCGAAGGGCGTTATTTTATTAGCGATCCTTTTTTCAAGAGGTTTATTATATATTACGCCTAGCGGCGTTACGCTTTCCGGCGTAATATGAATTGGTGGAAATTACTACGCAAAAGTGTACAATAAAACTAAAATGAATTTTTACAATTTCTAAGTGTTGCTAAAGGATCATTGGAAGAGCTAAGATATTTTATAATTTTATGCAGCGACTTACATTATTTAACGGGAGTTTTTTTAATCAATTCAAAATGCAAAATTAAAAATTAAAAAATGGATTCTGGATTAGGAAATAGA
>JAKAKD010000029.1:1720-4173 GCA_021824635.1 Bacteroidota bacterium
GGATTAGGAAATAGATTGTTTGAATTTGCTGTAAACGGCATCAAGTTTTGCAGAAAACTCCCAAGGACAAAGGAGTTTGATGTTATTAGATATCAACTTACTAAGTCTGCAACTTCAAGTGGAGCTAACTATGAGGAAGCGCAAGCGGCATCTTCAAGGGCAGACTTTAAGCATAAAATTGATATTTCGTTACGTGAAATGCGTGAATCAAATTATTGGTTGAGAATTATTGAAGCAGTTTACCAGAAGAACGATGAAGTATATGCCTTTATTCAAGAATCTGTCGAATTAAAAAGTATTTTGGGATCAATTAGCTCTAAAGTTATAACAAAAAAATAATTTACCGCATTTTTCAATTTGAATTTTTAATTTGGAATTGAATCCATGTCTAAAAAAGTAGCGTTGATAACTGGGATTACAGGACAGGACGGAAGTTACCTAACTGAATTGCTACTTGAGAAAGGTTATGAGGTGCATGGTATTATTAGAAGGAGTTCTTCTTTTAACACAGCGCGAATTGACCATTTGTATAACGATCCAGAAATAATGAACAAGAAATTATTCCTACATTATGGCGACCTTGTTGACACTAGTTCTCTTAATCGACTTCTTGAAAAGATTGCACCGAATGAAATTTATAATCTTGCAGCACAGAGCCACGTGAAAGTTTCATTTGATGTTCCCGATTATACAGCGCAAGTTGATGCTCTTGGCACACTCAGGTTTTTAGATGCAATAAGGGAAGTTGGTCTGGGGAAGGGAACAAAATTTTATCAAGCATCTAGTTCGGAGTTATACGGAAAGGTACAGCAAATACCGCAGGATGAAAACACACCTTTTACCCTCGGTCACCATATGGTGTAGCTAAGTTGTATGCATATTGGATAGTGAAGAATTACAGAGAGGCATATAATTTATTTGCTGTTAATGGTATTCTTTTTAATCATGAATCACCAAGAAGAGGTGAGACTTTTGTAACACGAAAAATTACAATGGCTGCTGTAAGAATTGCGCTTGGATTACAAAATAAACTTGTGCTCGGTAATCTTGATGCAAAAAGAGATTGGGGATATGCACCAGAGTATTGCGAAGGAATGTGGAGAATGCTTCAGCATGATAGAAGGTTTCATAGTTGTAGAAAATTTAGTAGATTTATAAAAGTTAAGAAGAACTTAGAAGGTTTAGTTATGATTATGATTGAGAAGCTGCGGAAGAATTTTCAGTAAAAACATTAATTGATTAAATGCGATTAAAAAAAGAACATATTGACTTTATTAAGGATATAACCAAAGATTGTTTTGGTAACAATGCCAAAGTTTATCTTTTTGGTTCAAGGATTGACGATAAAAAACGCGGCGGTGATATTGACTTATATATTGAGACAAACTTGAAGGAAAACGTCTTCGAACAAAAATTGAAAATGCTCAGGAAGCTTCATCAAGCCCTTGGCGAACAAAAAATAGATATAGTTATTAATAATTTTATAAAGGATAAGTTTATTTATCAAATTGCCAGGAAAGAGGGGACTAGATTATGAAAAAGAATGAACATATCCTCAATTCCGTAATTGATGAGTGCAAAAGACATGCAAAAAGAATGAACTTCGCTTATCAAAAACTTTCAAAACTAATTCCTTTAACAAAAGAACATTTATTAGAATTCAAAGAAGAAGAAGTTGCTCTCATTGATCAATTAATTTATAGATTTACTAAACTTCAGGATGCGATTGGACAAAAACTCTTTAAGAATGTTTTAGCGATATTAGACGAAGATACGGCAAATAAATCGGCAATAGATATATTTAACAGACTTGAGCAATTGGAAATCATTAAAGATTATGATACGTGGAAAGACTTGAGAGACTTAAGAAATGAATTGGCGCATGAATATGAAGAAGACGAAGGTAGTTTGACGGAAGAATTAAATATGTTGTTTAGGAAAAAATTTGCGCTGGAAAAGTACTTAGAAGATATAATTCAGTTTTTAAATGGAAGAGGATTTAAGTTTTAGATTATGTACAGTGTTGAAGAATTAACTACCTTTCTAAAAACATAAGTGCGAGCCGAGGATACACACTATATACGGATAGCTCCGTAATATCTGTGGTTAAAGTATTGAATGGATGTATGTGATAAGAATCTTGCTTACGAGAAGTATAGAAATCAGAAATCAGAAGCCAGAAATAAGAATGTTGAGAAAAGGTTATTGGTTGAGTTGTGGAATTGTGGAATGGTGGAATTGTTTAATCGTTGAGTTGTGGAATCGTGGAATTTTGAGTGTCTCTGACTGTTGTTGCGGCAGGTTTGCCAAATTATGATGCCGAACAATTATATTAAAAACCAGAGAATTAGAAAATGTGGATACAAACAGTTTGTGAAAGAGAAAACCGGTTATTTAGATTCTCTCGACGAGACCGTAACTGTAAATGCTGCAGATTGGTTTGGAGATAGCGA
>JAKAKD010000012.1 GCA_021824635.1 Bacteroidota bacterium
TATTTCCATTGCCGCGTGTGTTTTCAAATTTAACCTCTTCCGTTTCGAATTTAACTTTTACTTTTTCGCCAGGAAGAGCGTCAACCGCAAACGGAAATTGTGAGTTTTTAGCCAGCGGTATTTTCAACTCATATACAAATTGATTTGAATGATATCCCAATTTAACATCAATGCCTTCGTTGCTTAAGATAGGAAACTCGGTCAATGGGAATTTTTCTTTATTAATTACCTGAAATTCATTCTGCTCTATTAGCATCTTGTTAATAATCTTATCCATGTTTTCGCCCGGCATTCCGTCTCGATTCATTTCCGGAAGAGGTTGAAGTTCCGATTGATCTAACGCCAATGGATATTTAATTCCAAATGCGTTTTTACTTCCGCTTTCCGGTTCAAACCAAACTATAAAGCCGGCTCGTGTCATCATCATAATTTTAGAGCGGTCATTTGTAGTCAGACAGATATATAAAAACTTATCATCGTTTTTGAAACCGATAGAAAATTTCTTGTCTTTAATTGGCCGTATCTCATTATTCCAATCGGACGGGTCTCCGTCAATCTTAATTTCTTTATCATAATAGAAGCTGTTCATTTCCACACCGGCACTGCATCCTCCAAGAATAAAAATGATTAATAAGAATGCGGGGATAAGGAAAAAATTATTTTTGATTCTACTAATTGCGTTCATGTTCAACTCTAGTTATGCAAGATTCAGCCAATTCATAAAACTAGTATCTTACTCTCCAATCGCCATCCAGGTTCCGCCGATTAAATTAATTTTTGTACCGCCCCATGTTTTTACATTCAGCATGAATCCGGCTTTATGAACAGAAACAACTTTTACATCGTAACGAGTGTTGATATTTGTATCCGCGTCAAACCGGGTTATGCTAAAATTAACTTCCGGCTTTGTTGTAAAGGGTTTGGGAAAAGTAATATTCAATACAACTGTTCTTTCCATTTCACCGCCGGCGGCAAGAGTGTAATTCGAAATATTTTTATCAGCAATCCATAAGCCGGTTTGGACTTTCATTTGCGCGTTTGAAACCGAAGCGGCAATTAACAACAATACAGAAAGCGCTAAAGTAAAAGATAATTTCCTAATTATACTTCTCCTTCTTTTTTGAAATGAATTGATTAAGAATTTAGATTTATTTTGTTTGGTGACATAATTTAATCAAAACTATTCCAGGCTGCCGACTTCTTTTTCAACCTCTTCCAATATTTCGCAGCTTTTTACAACTTCTTTCATTTTTGTATGATCAGGGTAAAGCGGGCGATCTACATCAAGATGATCAACATACTTTCTGACTATCTGTTTCGCTTTTGCAACACCTTTGCCGTTTGTGAAGTCTCTAAAATCTAGAGCTTGAGCCGCAGCAATAAATTCAATTCCAAGAACTCCGTATGCGTTATCAACAATTTGACCATTCTTAATTGCGGTATTCATTCCCATCGAAACAAAGTCTTCTTGATCTGCCGCCGCCGGAATAGATTGAATTGATGCCGGTGCGGATAAAATTCTTTGTTCCACAATTAATGTGTCGGCAGTGTATTGACTCAGCATCAAACCAGAAAACATACCCGCGCCTTTTGTTAAAAAGGCGGGTAATCCAATGCTTAAAGCCGGATTTAATAAACGGTTCAATCTGCGTTCCGATAAAACGCTAACCATTGTTACGGCTGCACTAATCATATCCATCGGCAAAGAAACCGGCGTGCCTTGAAAGTTTGCGCCCGTAAGTGTGATGTTATGCTCAGGCATAAAAATAGGATTGTCCCCAACTCCATTCAATTCAATTTCAACCTGGCTTTTTGCATAAGCAACAGCATCGTGAGCAGAGCCAATGACCTGCGGTGTAGAGCGCATTGAATATGCGTCTTGAACTTTAGATTTAAGTTTGCCGGTTTGAAGATCGCTTCCGTTAATACACTTCATTATTGATTTAGCGCTGCGCACCGCTCCTTTGAATCCGCGTACTTCATGCAGACGAGAATCGTACGGTTTTAGATTTGCGAATAATGCTTCGAGAGAGAGAGCAGATGCAATTTCTGCTTGCTTCAACCAGCGGTTAATATCATAAAGATGAATTGCGCTCATTGCGGTGAGAAGGTTTGAGCCGTTTATAGTACCAAGTCCGTCGCGGGCTTCAAGTCCCGGAATTTTAATTCCCGCTTTTTCGAAAGCAACTTTACCGGGTAATTTTTCTCCTTTGAAAAATGCGTCTCCTTCTCCCATCATCAATAATGCTATTTGACTCATTGGCGCAAGATCTCCGCTGGCGCCGACAGAACCTTTCTGGCAGACAAACGGTGTTACTCCTTTGTTCAACATTTCGATAAGTGTTAGAGTTATTTCGGGACGGATGCCGGACATTCCGTGGGCGTGAACATTTATGCGACCCACCATAGCGCCGCGAACATATTCAATCGGCGCGGGGTCGCCAATTCCAGCCGCATGATTATAAATCAAATATTTCTGAAATTCTTTTACCTGCTCATCATTCAACACAACTTCGGAAAATTCACCAATACCTGTGTTAACTCCGTACATAATTTCATGCGCATTAATTTTTCTTTCAAGCATTGCACGACAAGTTTTAATTCGTTCAAGCGCTTTAGGATCTAATTCTACTTTTTCATTGTTGCGGGCAATAGCAACCACTTTTTCAACGGTTAGATTTGAACCATCAAGAACAATTGACATAATTTTTCCTCCGTGAGATGGGATTGACTTATCAAACTTAATAAGAGTTTATCAAAAAATGATTAAGAATATTTTGTATGTTCGGTGGTAAAATATCGGTTTAATTTCGTCTAATCTTTAAAAGAGAAAATACGATGAATCTTTACACACTTGTTTTTATTTTTGTAACGATATTGATTCTGATCGGTCTCGGGTTATTCGGTCTTCTGATTATGAAAATTGACAGATGGATAGACCGGAAAGAAAGAGTTGGAAAACAAAGCATCTACAAAGAAAAGAAGGAAAATATACCCACCGAGGCGGGAAGAAAAGAAGGAAAGATCAATTGATGAACGATTTGTCAAATTAAATTAACTTCACACTCGCTTCTACATTTTTTAAAATTTCTTCTTCCTTTACCAACTTCAATACTTTTTGAATATCCTTATAAATTATTCGATCTTGATTAAGGGGAGCCACCTTTTTTCTAATTGATTTATGAGCCAAAGCAGTTCCTATTCCGCATTTTAATGGCTTTAGGAATTCCACTCCTTGTGCGGCAGTTAATAACTCTATCGCAATAACGGTTTGAACATTTTTTAAAATTTGATAACACTTCCGGGCGGCAATTGACCCCATTGAATTATGATCTTCCTGATTTGCCGATGTTGGAATAGAATCAACACTTGCGGGATGAGCTAGAACTTTATTTTCAGAAACTAACGAGGCGGCGGTGTACTGCGCTATCATTAAACCGGAATTTAATCCGCCATGCTCAGTTAGGAATCTGGGAAGTTGGCTCAATGAACCGTTAACCATTCGTTCTATCCTTCTTTCGGAAACGTTTGCTAATTCTGAAAGAGCTATTCCCATGAAATCCATCGCCAACGCCATAGGCTGTCCATGAAAATTTCCTCCTTCAAGATGATCGCCTTCTTGAGAAAAAATAAGCGGATTATCATTAACCGAATTTATTTCGACCTCTACAAGAGAAGAAACGTAATTAATTGTATCGCGAGACGCGCCGTGAATCTGAGGAATACACCGGATCGAATATGAATCCTGAACTCGTGAATCCCCTTCGATATGAGAAATACGAATCTCACTTCCTTTCAATAGATTTAATAAATTTTTAGCTGTTGCGATTTGTCCCGGGTAAGGTCTTAGTTTGTGAATACGCGGATCGTAAGCTTTGTCTGTTCCCCTCAATGCTTCGTGTGCCAACGCTGCCGAGATATCCGCAGTCTTAATTATTTTTTTTGATTGAATGCAAATCCATGATGCGAATGCCGTCATCATCTGAGTGCCGTTAATCAAAGCAAGTCCTTCTTTAGCGGCTAGTTTAACACCATTCATTTTATATTTTTTGAACGCCGCATTAGCAGAAATAATTTTTGACGAGCCGGATTTTTCATCAAGAACATTTTTAATTAACTGCACTTCACCGTCACCCATCATTGCAAGAACAAGATGAGAGAGCGGGGCAAGATCGCCGCTAGATCCGACAGACCCTTGTGATGGAATTACAGGAATTATATTGTTATTAATCATCTTTATAAGATGTTCAAGAGTAGAGAGACGTATTCCCGAATAACCTTGAGCTAGAGCATTTACTCTCAGAAGCATCATTATTTTTACAATCAAAGGAGGAAGATTATCGCCCACGCCAGCAGAGTGACTAATAATCAGATTACGCTGAAGAGTTTCAGTATCTTCTTCTGATATTTTAACATTCGCAAATTCGCCGAATCCGGTGGTAACGCCATAAATGACTTTCCTTTCCTTAATCCACTTCTCCACTAATGCGCGCGATTTGTTTATTTTCTTCACCGCATCCGTGGAAAGGATAACTTGCTGATTCTCTTTTATAAACTTTTCAATTTTATCAAGCGAGAGTGATTTGCCGTCAAGTACGAGTTTCAATTTTTACCTTCTGGTTTTGTTCGTGATTTTAAGATTCCCTGGATTTTATTATGTGCCGAAGCGTTAGCTCTATATGTAATAACAATTTTTTCTTCTTCATAATCTGCAGAAAGAATTTCCGCCAGATCATAAAGCCGCGATACTAATTTTGACTCGTGAGGTTTCAATTCTATTGTGCTCTCGACAAAATTTTGTTCGTAGATATCGAGCATCATCTTTCTCAGATTACCGATGTTCATTCCCCGCTCGGCAGAAATCAAAATACTGTCTTGGTATTGTTGAGAGATATAATCCATCCGGTTCTTGTCTTTCAGAGCATCCACTTTATTGAAAATTTTTATCTGAATTTTTTTATTACTCTCTAATTCTTCAAGCGTCGTTTCAACAACTCGAATGTGATCCTCGAAATAATCGTTGGAAACATCAATTACGTGAAGAATTACATCGGCATCTTTTACAACATTAAGAGTTGTCTTGAACGATGCAACAAGATGATGCGGAAGTTTACGTATGAAACCAACGGTATCGCTCAGCAAAATCTTTTTATTTTTTTCTATTTCAAATGCTCGAGTTGTTGAGTCTAATGTTGCGAATAATTTATCTTCTGCAAGAACGCCGGCTTCCGTAAGACGGTTTAGCAAAGTAGATTTGCCCGCGTTTGTATATCCCACCAAACACGCTGTAACAAATTCTTTTCTTCCGGCGCTTTTTGTTTCCTGATGGGCTTCAATCTTTTTTAAATTCTCTTTTAGTTTACTTATGCGCGTGCGAATAATTCTTCTGTCTGTTTCAATCTGTGTTTCACCGGGACCTTTAGTACCAATGCCGCCGTACTGTTTTGATAAGTGCGTCCAAGCTCTGCTCAAACGCGGCAGCATATATTGCAGTTGGGCAAGCTCAACTTGTGTTTTTGCTTCACGTGTTTTTGCATGAGATGCGAATATGTCAAGAATCAACCCGCTCCGGTCCAAGATTTTTCTTTCTAAAACTTTTTCAAGGTTACGGACTTGCGTGGGATTTAAATCATCATCAAAAATTACAAGCTGAATATCATTTAATTCAATTAGCTGCTGAATCTCTTCTGCCTTTCCTTTGCCTATAAATGTTGCCGTATCCGGTCTGTGGCGGTCTTGAGTAATTTTAAATATCACATCGGCACCGGCTGTATCGGCGAGTAATTCCAATTCACCGAGATGCTCATTCACCTGATCTTTTGAATAATCGCCTGTTATTACTGCTACAAGAATAGCGCGTTCTTTTTTTCTGTTTATAATGTCTATCATTACTTAAGATCCATTCCCTTTAATTAATTTGATTGAACATCTGCAATCTCTTTCTTTGAACTTCTGGCAACAATTGATTCAACAACCGCCAGAAAAAGAACAATCATCAGAAAATATTTCCAGAGCTCGGTTCCAAAGCGGGATTGATAAATTACTTTCGAGAAATCATCGTTAGGTGTAAATGTAAATAATTTTCCGTCGAACCCAATCAGTTTAAGATATTCATTAAAATCGGAATCGCTTGCTTTTTCCGTGTTCGATTCGCGCGGATCGTTATTAACCGGGATATAATCTAATAATTTATTGCCCGAATAAAATTTATACGTACCGGCTTCGTCAGTCTTTTTGTAAGAAAGATAATTTTTATTAGAAAGCGAATCTGCGTTAATATATTCTTTTCCGCCGTTTGGCTTTTGTATAACTATTTGTCCGGAAGTCCGGTTTGATATATCGGCAGTAATTTCATTTCCGGTAATAAAATTATTTTGTTCTTTTATTCTGGAAGCAGAATAAAGAATTAATTTATTTATCATCGGCGCAAAAAATCCTTTGAGCGGAAAATTATTCCAGCTTAAAACCGGAACCGAATTAAACAAAAAGACAGTTCCTGTTCCGACTTTGTATTCGCTAAGAAAAGAAGAATTATCGAACATTGAGATTATATTTTTCCCTTTACTTCCGGGCACAATTTTGAAGTAATAGTAGATGTCCGGCGATTCTATTTGCGGTAGTTTCTTGTTTTCAAATAAATCTGCGAAGAGCGGATTTTGAAAATCAATTTTATCAATTTGTGCAGGTTTCTCTTGGGAATTTAATTTCCCCAACGTGCCTACCGGCGCATTAACACTCAAAGCACTACAAAGCTTCTGAAAGTTTTGCAGCGTACTCTGCGATCCCGGCATTACAACTGCTTTTCCACCGCCTTCTATATAATCTGCCAGATTTTCCCAATCATAATTTTTTTCCGAACCGATTACGAATACAACATTATAGTTTTTCAAATTGAGCGAGCGCAATTGTCCGGCTGATTCTGTAGTGATTTTTATTTTTTGCTGCGGATCTTCAACTGCTAACTTTATAAATTTTGCATCATCGGACAGATCGGTCAGAATCAATAAAGAAATTTTATCCGGCACATAAATGCTGAAATACCGCTTGTTGTCTTGCAGAATATCATCATCTTCAAGTTCGGTATAAATTTCTACAAGTCCTGTATCTGCAAGAGTAGTCTCAAAAGAAATTTCTTTAGTCTCTCCGCCGGTAATATTTAAACTTTGCTGTGCGCTTCGCTTTCCATTTACAAAGAGAGAAACAACGGAATTATTTACAGGCTGAGAAGAATAATTTTTTATCCGCGCATTGAAGCTAACGGTTTTTCCCTTTTCAAAAATCTGATTATTTGGAATTAGTTCTTCAACTCCGAGATTTACAACATCTTTACCGCCTATATTAACTAAATACATTCTTGTGTTTTCATTTAGTATTCCGGAAAGATTTGTCAGTTCATTCCGGTCATTATAAATTCTTCCCTTTTGAATATCTGTAAGAAGATAAATCTCTTTGTTGAAATTTTTTGATTGATACAACACTTGAGCGGCTTTAATAAAGGCTTCATTCAAAGTTTTTGAGACGGAAGAGATTTGTAATTCATCAATTGATTGAAGAACTTGTTTGAAATTCGTTGTTGGTTTTGAAATTTCATTAGATAAATCACCAACTGAAACGAGCGCAATTTCATCACCGTCTTGAAAATTACCGAGAAGTTTTTTTGCCGTTTGTTTTGCCTGATTTAGATAAGATCCTCTTTCAGTTACAACAGACATGCTGAAAGTGTTATCAATGATTATTACCGCCGTTGTCTTTGCCATTGATGAATTTCCAAGCGATAAATTTTTAACTGTCGGACGCGCAAAAGCCATAACCAAAAGAAGAATAATTGCGATCCTTAACAAAAGCAATAGCCACTGTTTTAGCTTTATCCTTTTGATCTTTGTTTTCTGCAGTTCCTTCAAGAAAGCAAGAGTGCTGAATTCGATTTTTTTCAGTTTGCGCAGATTAAGAAAATGCAGCACAATAGGAATTGAAGCGGCAAGCAAACCAAATAAAACTGCAGGATTAAGAAATGTCATTTTAACTCTTGATCGTGTTCTTAATCTTGATCATGATCTTCTGATTGAAATATAGATAAACAAAAAAATGGAAGTCTGATCAAGAGCATAAACAAGATTTTTAATTAATATATTTTTTGAATCTTCGTACCGTGGAAATAATGAGTCAGTATCTCATCGAAGCCGTATCCAAGCTCGCCCATTACCGCCGCTCCTATCTGGCAAAGTCCAACACCGTGCCCCCATCCAGCACCATGCAGAATAAATTTCTGCGGAATATCATCTACAATATTTTCTTTTGTAACAATAAAAGCAGAACTGTAAAGATGAGACTGTGAAAGAATTCTTCTTATTTCCAACTCTTTACCAATTGTAAGAGTTTTTTTTGTGCCGGCGATTTTTAATTTTATTATACGACTCGAATTACCCCGAAGCACAGGAATCATATCTATTATCTTTCCGAAATCAATTCCGCTTTTTCTATTTATTATTTCCGAAAGTTCATCCTGCATATATTCAACTTTCCAGCGGAAGAAATCATTTGTAGAGCGGTCAAAATCAACAAGAACTTGCGAAAGGATTTTATTATCGGATGTATTACAGAACGCATTGGGATTGTTTTTAATCCATTGCTCTGCAGACTTTTCTTTTGTCAAATCATTGTCAGAATTATCAAGTTCAAATTTGTAATCAACAATAGATGACAAATAAGGATGTTTTACTGTTTCCCAGACATTTTCAAATGATTCGGTTACTCCGCCGCAGCATTTAGAATAACGCGTATCGCAAATTGTGTTTTCATATGTTAATGCTAGTCCGCGTGTTTCTGTAACTGCATCGGCGGCTTTGTCGCTTATAATTTTGGTAACTCCCTGGTAACGCTGACAGTGGTCGTCTGCGCATAAATCATAATTCTCATGATCTTCTCTATCGTACCATCTTAAAACTTCTTCCTCGGAGATGGATTCACTCACTGATTTTTTATTCTTCTTTTCCAGTTGAGACAGAAGCCAGCCCCTTGATACGATTGCATGTGCTTTCAATAATTCAAATGAACTTTGTGCGCTCATCTCGGAAGAGATAACGCTTATCAAATATTCTTCCAGAGGCAAAAGATTTACCGCAGTGAGCTGATCTTTTTCAATTATTAATTTTAATGCGCCGCGGAAATGCTGGTTTTCCTTTTTCTCCCAGTGAAAATTTTTTCCAATTACTACATCACGAAGAAGAAAAGATTCCGTCTCTAAGTCGTTTGGCGCGAATGTAAATTCCGGTCCCGCTAAAATTTCTTTTTTCTCGTGGCAAATTGAAATTCTTCCGCCGTCAAGTTTTGCTTTAAACTTTCCGCTGAATTTTTTTTCAGATAATTCTGAAATGAATTCGCCGTAGAGATCAAATCGAATTTCCTTTGAGGTAAGTATGCCAACGCTTATTAGTGGTTCTTTCATAGAATCTTTTATAATTACTTAGATGCAATATAACAATGGAATTTTTAAACTGCTTACCGGAGCATATAACCGATGAGTTATAAATTCTGAAGGGAAAAAGAAGAGAGCTATCAGCTGACAGCATTCAGCCATCAGCATTCAGCTATCGGCAGTTAGCTTTTAGATTTCCCTCAGTAGTATAAGATGCAGAGATTGTTTTTCTTTAAATTCGGCCTTGGAATTATCCTCTAGAGCATGCAAAATATTTAATATATTAAGTCATTCGTGTTAGATGTCCCCCTCCTTACCAAGGAGGGGGAATAAGGGGGTGGTCAAAAAGGAACGGGAGAAAATAATGGGACAGCTTTACAACAAAAAGTCTCTGAACCAAAAACGCCGTGAACTCCGCAATAACAAAACCGATGCAGAAAAATATTTATGGTATGAGCTGAAAGGAAAACAGTTAGCTGATCGAAAATTCCGACGTCAGCACAGCGTAGGAAATTATATACTCGATTTTTATTGCACCGAAGAAAGGCTAGCAATAGAGTTAGACGGTGAACACCAGTACGAAGGAGAACAAATGGCATATGATCTTGAACGCACAAAGTATCTTCAATCTCTGGGGATTAAAGTTTTGCGCTTCAAGAACGGCGATGTTCTTTTCGATAGAGATAGGGTTGTTAAAGAGATAGAAAAATTTATAAAAAGACAGAAGTAATTGACCACCCTCTAAATCTCCCTCCTTACTAAGGAGGGAGACTTTTAAAAGCTATTACCGGAAGCCGGGGTCTGAACTTTAATTAGGCATCTGACACTTACGCTGTGGAATGACACCGACGGTAAATTATGTTGTACCGGAAGATTGTTTTACGCCGGAGTTTTCTGAGCCGCTTTACGTCCGGTCGGTTTCTGATACATCTTAAGCCCGTAATCTTCCGTAACAAGATTCTGTTTTCCGTAAAAACCGTAAAGCTGTGTAGAGATTTTTGAAAAGAGTTCTTCGCATTCATCAACTACGGTACTATACTCTTCCGATCTTTGATGCGCAAGATTTGTTGCTTCCTCAAACGCTTTTCTCTTCTGGGTTAATAGTGAAATTTTCGCATCAATATCCGAAGCGGAAATGTTTGCTGGAAATTTTTCATCTGCGGAATGTTTTTTAACGCCGTCGGAAAGATTTTCCATCTTTCCTTTTAGGTCGTTATACGTTTTGGAATCTTCGGTAGGCATCTCTTCTCCCTTCCTTAAGTTATTAAATTATTTATAACTGTCCGGACAGAAACGGAATAGAAGATGGGTTCTAATTATTAAAAACCTATATTATTGTCAATTCAATTTTTAGTCATTACTATTTCTTTTATTATGATTTATGGTTTCTTAAAATAGAATTAACAATTATTATATCTTGTAAAATGTTTTTGACTAACGAAGTAATGGGAAATAATTCTTAACTAATTCTCAATAGCCGACAAGTAATGAGCATTTCTTATCACGGAATGAGAATTACTTGCCATGGAATAAGCATTACCCCGCATAGAATGAGAATTACTTGCCGTGGAATGAACATTAAATGCAAAGGAATAAGATTTACAAGCCAATGAATGAGCATTTCTTCGTTATTCCCGGTCATTATTTCTGCGTTATTAAGCTAAAAAGAGGGTTTTGGGAGGCTAGAGGCAAGATGTGAGAAGCCAAAACTTACATTGGCAATCAAGGTGCATAGATTGACTGTCTTTCTTACATATCCCTCGAGGAATAGTTCTCTATAGCTAGCGAAAACTTAATTAATCTTATTTCATATTTTGCAATTCTTTCACCAAGAGGAGTTAACGTTTCAAGTTAGCATATTTCCCTTTTGCTTCAAAAAGTAAATTCATCTGCTTTTCTTTTTGTTTTTTCTTGTAAGTTGAAGGTAAAGTTTCGTTAAGTCGCTCAAGTGATTTTATATAGTAATCTTCACTAATTTCAAAACCGATAAATTGTCGCTGAAGTTTCTTTGCCGCAACTGCTGTTGTTCCGCTTCCCATAAAAGGGTCAAGCACAATTTGATTTTCTCTTGTCGTTAGTTTAATTAAAAACTCAAACAAAGCAATTGGTTTTTGTGCTTCGTGTATTCTCACTTCATCTTTTTCAAAGGCGAATTCTAACAAATTTGTTGGGCTTGATCCATTGATTTTACATTCTTCCACATTGATTGCACCAACACCGTTTTTTAAAATGTTGTCGGTGATTGTAATTTTATATGGTTTAAAAAACCAGGCAATCGGTTCGTAAATGGGGGCAAGATTTCCAAGTCGCCAACCTTCCCATTCCAACATTTCATTTTCAAGTCCTCGTTTTTCCAAAACATTATTAAAGCGTTGTGCCCTATGATGTGCTGAAGGTTTTTTCCAAGCTAAAACATCTTTCAGTAAAAATCCACTATCTTCCAATGCATTGATAGCTCTGTGAAGTGTCCGTCTGGCACCAAAGACAAATAATGATGCACCTTCTTTCATAATTGGAAAAGTAAGTTTTGCCCAACTCTCACACCAGGCCTGGTATTCTTTGCCACTGTTTCTGTCTGCCGAACTCCAACCATTGATGGGTTTGCCTCTACGTTTAAAACCTGTTTTACCATATTGTGCCGGCGATTGTCCAAGTAGTGCAGAGTTCGTGTTATTGTGCAATACATCCCACTCATCTAAATTTATTCCATAAGGAATATCGGAAAGGAATAAATCAATCGTTTCTTTCTTCAAGTTTGCCAAGTGTTCTAAACAGTCGGCATTTGTTATTGTGTTCAAATACTTGCTATTCATAAAGGAATTATTGTGTTAATTGCCTTCTCAATCGTTTTAATTTTAGCTTCTATTTTCTCTGACTTAATCAGCATTTTTATTGCTTCTTCTTTTGATAGTTTTGAAAATTCTTTGATTTTATTTTTCCAATAATTAATTCCTTCTTTTCCGATTTCTTTTGTCTTCTCAATTTCAAGTTGTTTGTATTTTACCAATTCATCAACCCTTTTTCCAACCGCATTGCAAACGGTCTTGTTAATTGCATCCCAATAATTTAACGAACTTGAAAGTAGATTTGGTTTCGTGATTTCCTTTAAAGCATTTCCAGTTTCCCAGATTGGCTGCAGGTCATGTGCTTTATGAAAATCAAGAAGAAAAAGTAAGTGTGTGTATGAAATTAATGTTACATTTTTATCAATCGCTTGACTGTAAATTTGGCTTGTACGATTTGGATATTGTGAAAGAGGAGCAACAAGCAAAGCATAGTTGTTGCCTTGTCGCCAACTATCTAATGCACTAACTTTAAAATCTTTTTGGTTTTTTGCTGTTCTGCTTAAGCGAAAAGTTTTTGCATCACCAACGATTGAATATTTGATTGTTTTACCGTAAACATCTGCCGAGTTTCCTCTTGCTCCAAGAACTTCTGCTTTAATTCCTAGGTGATTTAGAGATTGTGCAAGAACTATATCAGAGAGCTTCGCCCAAAGTTTTTCTTCTGAACTGTCGTGCTCAAACATTTCGGGTAAGATACCGCACTCAATAATATTTTCTGAAAGCTCTTTTCTTGTTGTTTTAGAAAGATATTTCTCCAACTGATCGAACGCGTTTTTCTCTTTCGCAATTTTGAATATTAGATCAATTGTTTTTTTTCTCACTATACGACCTTGTTTATTGTTTCAAAGATAGTTTTTTAAATGTTCTTTTATTGTATGAACTAGAATAAAATTAGAAAAGAGATTAAGCTTTGTCAAACAATTTGTTCTCTAAACCGACAACCAACAACCTATAACTAACAGCATTTAGCTATCAGTTTTCGCAGAGATAGTAATTCATTTTGAACAAGGATTAACTCCCTTTTCATCCTTTCGGGCGATTGCGACTCAGCTCAATCAATGGTAAAATTTACACAAAGCTAATAAGAATTTCTTCCTTTTTGCTTTATTAGCAAAGGGAGCTGAATTGTTGCAAACATTCAAAAGAAATATCCAGTTTGATTGAAAAGACAAAAATTTTAAGAGCAGATTGAGATCATTCTGCTGTGTCACGAATGTGTCGGGTAAACCAAATTTTTAAATGTTTCTTCTAAAATAAAAGGAGTAAAAAATGAAACTAACAAACCAGTCTGTTGCTTTCCTGTTTACACTTTGTATCTTGACTGTTATCAGTATAGTCGGCTGTTCTTCAACCGGTATAAAGCGTTCGGAAAAGGCAACTACAACTATGCAAACTATGGATGACGATATTAAGTCAGCCAGCGTGCAGCTGGATGCTACCGGAGCTTCGCTTGATAATTTAACAAACCCAAGCCAATCCGATGTGAAGAAAGCCTTTAATGCATTTACCGATAATGCTTCAAAAATTGAAAAGATGGAAAAAAGGTTTGCCAAACATGCCGATGAAATGCAAGCCCGCGGTAAAGATTATTTCGAGGAATGGCAAAAGAACGGCGATAAATATCAAAACATTGAGATTCAGCAACTCAGTGAACAACGCCGAACTGAACTTAGCGAGATATATGGAAAGATTGCCCTTAACAGTATAGGAGTAAAAGAAGCGTTCAAAGCTTATGTATCGGACATTAAAGAAATTCAGAATTACCTTTCTAACGATTTGACACCTAAAGGAATCGAAGCAATCGTTCCAATTTCCAAGAAAGCAGTTAATGACGGAGACAATCTAAAACTGGCAATAAAAAACATTCAGCCTTCGATTGAAAGCGCAAGAGCGGCAATGTCTCAAAGCGGTAAGTAATATTTTCTCATGGCAGTCAAGGTTCATACTTTGACTGCTTTTCTATTACTTAACTAAAACACAATAAAAAGCAGTATTAATGAGAACACTTGCTTCGAATCAAAATGCATCAACATATTCGCGCACAAACTTGTGGTTAACCAGTGTAACCAAGAAATCCACTTTCGTCGGTTCCGTTTATCATTTTAACATGGTTGATGAGAAAGTTAGAAATGTGATCTAGCTTTGTCATACAATTTGTCTACTAAAAAATTGACGGCAACTAGCTATCAGCGGTTAGCCATCAGATTTTTGCAAAATGATTTTATTATGAAACCGAAACTCCTATGAGCTTGCCAATACCAAAAGTAATTGATGCCGCGGCTAAACCAAAAAATACTTGCCGGAATCCGCTGTACCAAACATTTTTTCCTGTAAATAATGTTATTGCCGCTCCGATCAAAAAAAGACCAGCCGCACTAAGCGAAACACTTATGATTATTGCATGCACTCCGTTTGTGAACATGAATGGCAGAACCGGAATAACCGCTCCAAGAGAAAACAAAAAAAATGAATAGAGAGCCGCTTCAATTGCAGAACCTTTTAATTCTTCCTCGTTTATTCCTAATTCTTCTTTAACTAATATTTCATGTGCATGACTTTTGTCTTTGATTATCTCGGTAGCCATTTGATATGCTTGATCTTCCGGAATTCCTTTTGCCATATAGATTAATGCCAATTCTTTCATTTCACCTTCGGGATTAGTTTCCAGCTCTTCCATTTCAATCTGCATTTGGTTCTCGTATAATTCTTGCGAACTCTTCACCGAGATCCATTCACCCAGCGCCATTGATAATGCCCCGGCTAATAATCCCGCAAGACCGGCTAATAAAACTCCTTGCTGTCCCGCAGTTGCGCCTGCGATTCCCATCACCAAACTAAAATTAGAGACCAAACCGTCATTTCCTCCTAACACCGCAGCTCTAATTGCATTTCCTCCAACCGAACGGTGTCTGGTTTCAAATTTCGAAAGTTGTGTCCCGGTCACTTTTTCTTCCTTCTCAAGTATTGAACGGAGTATCTTTACATGGTTTGTTTCAGTGCCGGTTATTTCCTGGTTCTTACTTTTCTTTGTTGTGATGATGGCATTTGAGATACTTTTTTCAGTGTCCATCAAAACACCCAGTACATAGTCATATCCAAATATTTTGCCAATCAAATCAAAAGTTTTAGCTCTCCAGGAAGGTTGAATCAAATTTTCCAGACTTAAATTCTCTTTTTTTGCAAAAGCTTCTGCGTGACTTTTTTCGATTCCGCTCATTTGTCTAAACACGTTTGCAATCGTGGCATCTTCTTCATTTTCGGCAAGCCTTTGATATAGAAAACAAGCGTCTATTTCTGTTTGTACATTTTTATTTTTCATTCGAATCCTTTAAAATGATTCATAACCAGTTTAACTTTTGTTGTCATCAGAAATTATTTCATTCCTACTACTTCAATTTCATAGACCAATGATGTATTTGGAGAGATCACAAACCGTTTTTTACCCGGAATAGATTTAGCATAAAATGCATTCGTCCTGTAAGCTTTTGCTGATGGAATAACTACAGTTCTAATCTCTCCCGTTTTCATATCTGCCAAGACTTCGTCCACACCGGGATTAATTTTTGTCTTACCAATTGTGTACTCAAACACTTCGGGAGTTTCAATTGCGTCCGGCTTACCTTCAACACTAGTGCTTGCAAATTCCCGTCCGGTCAATAAAAATTTTCCTTTATACTTTACAGTAAGAATTGATCCGTCTTGTGGTTTATTGCCCGATCCTTCTTTCTTAATAATATATTTTATTCCGCCGGGCATTTCTACCGCATTTTGAAAATCGCTTTTTATCTTTTCTGATTCATCTTTAATTCTTTTTTCATCATCAGCTTTCACTTTTAGTTTTGCTTCTTCAACCATTTTTCTAAATGATTCATCGCTAACCTTAAAATTATTTGCGTTGTCACCTATTCGTGTTATGCTAACGCTTTTAATAGTATCGCCCTGAACAATTTTATTTACAACATCCATCCCGTCAACAACAGAACCGAATAAAGTATAGTTGCCGTCAAGATAAGAACGGTCGCCAAGAGTAATATAGAATTGACTTCCGTTTGTGTTGGGTCCAGCATTCGCCATGCCCAGCATTCCTGCTCTACCGTGATTTAATCCGTTGTAAATTTCATTTGGAAATTCATAACCGGGACCTTCTAATGAGTCTTTGCTAACCGGCATTCCTGCTTGTATTACATGTCCCGGCACAACACGGTGCCAGAGACTGCCGTTAAAATACGGCTTGCCTTCTGCTATAGCTGTATTTTTAATTTTGCCTTCAGCAAGTCCAACAAAATTTGCAACTGTCATCGGAACGTTTTTATAATCTAAATTGAGAGTTATTCTTCCTTTATTAGTATTAAGATCTGCATAAATTCCATCGGCTAAAAATGCGCCTTCTCTCGGAAGAAGATGATCTAAGTTTGCAATTCCATAAGCCAGGAGAGCAATTTTAATTGCGGCATCTTCTTCTGCATCCGGAATTATTTCGTCATAAGTATCAGCCGGAGTGTGCCATGTTTTTCCATAAACTTGAGGACCTTGAGAGCGAAGTCCCGGCGTTGGCACTTCTTCCATCATGAATGAAAAGCTGTCTGTGCCGCCGCGTCCCGCCTTTCTTAATGGTGCACTTTCAGTGAAGGTTAACGGATATTTTAAATTAGCGCTTTCAATTGATGCAACTATTTTTTTGAAATCATCAGCCATAACTTTCGGCACAGAAAGTCCAACTATAGGATTTGTACCAAAGTCTTTGTTGATCATTGCGGAAATTTTTTTAAGAATATTTTTATTTTTATTCACCCATGATTTTGATCCGACTAACCCGCGCTCTTCATTTGCAAATAAAATAAGAATGATTGTTCTTTTCGGTTTTGCGCCTGCTTTCATCAGCATTCGAACGGCTTCCATCATTGGACTGACACCCGAAGCGTTATCAACCGCACCAGTAGCAACATCATAAGAATCCAGATGCGCTCCGAGCACAACATACTCGTCGGAAATATCTTCGCCCGGAATTGTCGCAATTACATTATGGTATTTTATTGGTCCTGGTTTGAAAAAATTCCGGATATCAAATTCAAGAATAACTTCTTCATTCTTTTCAACCATCGCTTTTATTTCGTTGAATTGAGTATCAACCAATTTGATATCGCAAAGAGTTGGAAGGTTATCCCAAGAATTTACACAGCGTGAATCCAGACAGCGGATCGGCACTTTTGTAAGTTGAATTGTTCCGAGCGCACCGACAGCGGTTAATTTTTTTGTGAGCGAAACAACCGAATCGCGGTCGCGCGGCCAGCCGGTATTTTCTCCTTCTATTAAAACCCAGGCGCCTTTTATCTTACTTTTCATTGAATCGAATTGCGCGTCTGTCTTTGGCATAATAACAACATGCCCGCGTTGAACTCCTTTTGTTCCGGCTGTATAAGAAGGTGTTACAAATTCTAAATTTTTCTCTGCGGGTTTAATCATTTTACCGGACCATGGACCTCGGTTAAATCCAACGGGAACTTCACCAACTTCATCAAGTTTTACTTCCAGTCCCCAACTTTTTAGTTCGCTCATTGCCCAGTTGCAAGCGGTGCGGTATGCATCCGAGCCGGTGATTCTTCCGCCGATTCTGTTACATAAAACATCCTGATGACGCATTGTTTGGTTGTCTGATTTTCCAATTTCAATAATCTTTTTAACTACCGGATCTTGCTGTGAAGAAACAACTGTGGTTAACACAAATAAAATAAAAAGTAAGCTTTGGAATAGACGTTTCATAAAATGGCTCTAGTTTAATTATGAATGGTAAGATGCAAATTAAGAAAAAATGTCTTTCGCAAAAAAGAAATAATTTGAAATCTAAGCATCATTAAGACGGTTCAGAAATCTTTCGCCGCTATAATGATCATGATTAATTGAGTATAAATATTTTATGGAAGTTCGCTTCCGGATCAGTTAAATTCACCGTTGTTGAATAACTGTTTATCCCTTTTACGGGTAAATTGATTCTACTTGGGGGATAATACAAGAAAGATAATTATGTAATTACCAGTTGTTAACAACAACACATTACATATAAATGCAAAAGAAAATTATTTTTCTATGCGCTGCCTTTCTTGCTCTAAGCTCATCATATGAAGCACCGGCTCAAACTGGTTCCCCGCTTACATTTAGCGAGATCATGTTTTACCCGAGCGAATCTAACGGCGAGTTTGTAGAACTCTATAATACATCTGCCTCCGAAACAATTGACCTTACCAACTACAAATTCAAATACTCGACTTCATCCAGCAATAATATTGTTTCATTCATCGGCGGAGCTTTATTAGCCCCCGGTAAATTTGCGGTTATTCTACAAGGAAATTATGATTACAATAACGGAATTTATAAGACAATAATTCCTGCCGGAGTAATTGTTCTTAAGATTAGTACAAATAATTTTGGTTCTACCGGAATGGCAAATACATCAAGCCGGGATGTATCGCTGATAAATTCCTCCGGTCAAACTATTGATACTTATACTTACTCTGCAAACAACTCTGCCGGAATTTCTGATGAGAAAGTTGTGTTGAGCAAAGACAATTCCGTTTCGAACTGGAAAAATTCCATCAATCTTAATGGTACACCAGGAAAGAAAAATTCTGTTTCACAACCGGACTATGATTTGCAATTAACATTTGTGAGTATAACGCCGGAAGTTCCGAAAGCTGAAGATTCAGTAAGAATATCAATGCTGTTAAAAAATTTAGGAAAATTACCCGCTGCAAATTTTTCGGTTACTATTTTTAGTGATACCAACCATGATTCTGTCGGTCAGACAGAAGAATTAAAATTTAGCCAAGATTACACCACTCTTGCGAATGATGATTCTCTTATAATTCAAAAAACTGTTTTTGCCGATACTGCCGGAAATTATTTTTTCATTGCCGCCGTAAATTTTACACAAGATGAGAACGCGTCAAACAATAATTCGTTTTTCAAATTCACCGTAACAGAAAGACCGGCAGCGAAAAATGAAATGGTCGTTAATGAGATAATGTATACGCCCGCAATCGGCGAACCTGAGTGGATTGAATTGTATAATAGATCGGATAGAGTTTTCAATCTAAAGAACTGGAAGATTGGCGATAATACTTCCCTTTCTACAATTTCAACAACTGATTTTATTTTGAATCCGGGAGAATATTTGGTAGTTAGCAACAATGTTTCGATTTCTGATTACTACCAGATTCCATCAAAGCTAATTATCAAATCACTTCCTTCTCTTGGAAACAGCGGCGATGATGTTATATTAAAAAGTAATCTTGGAGAAACAATAGACTCTCTTAAGTACTTAGCCACATGGGGCGGCAATGTTGGGAATAAATCTTTAGAACGCATTAGTGTTGACGCTTCGAGCATTGATTCAACAAACTGGAAAACATCAATCAGCAAGTTTAGAGCTAGCCCCGGAAAAATAAATTCAGTTGTACCGAAAATTTTCGATTTATCAATTAATAATTTTTCCTCCGTTTCAAAATATGCAGAGATAGGAAAATCCTTCACGGCAAAAATCGCAATAGAAAATTTGGGAAGCAGTTCCGCACAAAATTATTCTGTCAAACTTTATTACGATAGCAATTTTGATTTGATAACTGAAGAAGGAGAAAAGATAGGAGAACAAACCGGCACCACACTCGACGCAGGCAATTCAACCGAATTTCAATTTACTATTTCACATTTTATTCAAGGTGTAAACCAATTCATTGCTAAAGTTGAATTTGCTCAGGATGAATATTTGGAAAACAACGATGCCTCTTTCAAAATAAACGGTGTAATTATTAACGAACATAGAGGCGATCTTGTTGTAAACGAGATCATGTACGGACCGACTTCACCGGAACAAGAGTGGATTGAGATTTACAATGCGAGTTCCGAACAAATTAATTTAAGCGGATATAAAATTGCGAATCATTCAGACACCGTTAAAGTTATTGACAATAATTTCATTCTTCAGCCGGAAGAATATTTTGTAATAGCGAAAGACACATTGGGCTTCTCAAAATATCCTACTATTCCACGCTTATTAATCGCATCGTTCCCAACAATGAACAACACAAAAGATAAATTGATTCTTCTCGATTCATTGAACCGTGTAATAGATTCGCTTGAGTATAAATCGAGTTGGGGCGGAAACTCTGGCAAATCTTTAGAAAGGATAGATGCCGTAATCTCTTCATCAGATTCCACCAATTGGAAAACTACCGAGAGCTTAAATGGAGCGACTCCAGGTTTTGTTAATTCGGTTTCACAGAAAAAATATGATCTTGCTATAATTTCTTTCTCATCATTCCCGTTTAGTCCGATTGCCGGAGAAAAAGTAATATTGAAAACTGATATTAAAAACGTTGGAAAGCGCAGTGTAACTTTCAAAGTTATTTTAAATGAAGTAAGGCCGGACGGAAGCAAAGTTCAAATTGAAGAGTTTACTCCGGCAATAGGCACAAGTGTTAATCCCGGCGAAGAAATTGGAATAACCTTTAACTACACCATAGAACACTTTATAAATAAAAGAATGTTTGAGACAATAGTTCTCTGTGCCGAGGATGAAGATTTTAATAATAACAAATACTCTTTATGCATCTCTCCCGGTTACACTTCTCAATCGGTTCTTCTAAACGAAGTTATGTATAATCCGGTTAACGGTGAACCGGAATGGATTGAACTATATAACAATTTGGATTTTGACGTTGACTTGGAGAACTGGTCAATCACGGATCTACTAACAACCCCGTCAAAAACAAAGATTCAATCAAAAGATTACAACTTCCCCGCCAAAACATTTTTAGTAATTGCTAAAGACTCGACTATATACAATTTTCACCGTGTCATTTCTTCTAAGATTATTATCTCCCCGTTCGCCAACCTAAACAATGATGCCGATGGCATTGTTATTAAAGATTCCCGTGATGTTACAATTGATTCGATACGGTATGAACTATCGTGGGGCGGTGCGTATGGAAAATCACTGGAACGGAAATCAATCTTAGCTTCTTCCATTGATAAAAATAATTGGAGCTCGTCAAAGGATCTGGAACTGAGTACACCCGGAAGAATAAATAGTATTACTTCAAAAAAAATTGACCTATTCGTTAAATCAATTTCGTCACTAATTCCTTATCCCGCTTATAATGATGAGATAAATCTTGCCGCAAATGTTATAAACAGCGGAACAAACACTTCCGGCGATTTCACGGTTCAATTTTTTATTCTTTCCAATAATGGATTGAATTACTTTAGCGAAGGGAGAGGAAAAAATATTTTACCAAACGATTCAACGCTGGTTATTTC
>JAKAKD010000073.1 GCA_021824635.1 Bacteroidota bacterium
TTTGCATCGAAAATTATTGATAATGATATTTCAGCACGGAGAGATGGGTGAGTGGCTGAAACCAACGGTTTGCTAAACCGTCGTAGTGGGAAACTGCTACCGAGAGTTCGAATCTCTCTCTCTCCGCGAAGGTTTAGAATCTGGCTCATAATCGGAAGATTTTGAGCTTTTTCTTTTTTAAAGAGTGTCCTTCATATTACTTCAGCAAAACGGATCTGGGTAGTAACAAGTAGTAACTTGAGTAGTCAAAGCTTTTTTTTGCGAGAGCTACCATTCAACCAATTCAATGAACTATCAAAAAGAAAAACCACTCAGAGAAAATCAGAGGCGTTGCGTTCCTCAAAAAACTCTGAATGGCTTTTCGGATTAAACTTTTTTCGCAACTATTTTGATTTTCTTTGCTGAACTTAACTGCTTAGATTGATTTTTGCAACTCTCACCGGGGTCTGGGGAAAAAGTAATTAGGTTGAAGAGGTTATTTCTTTAATGTATCTAACAGGCAAACAAGATGATTTTGATAAGACGCTAATTGCTTTACTTTTACAAGTTCCTTTTCTCAATAATTTCTTGAAATCGTATCTAATCCTAATCTCACGGATATTTATTCCAGTTAGTATCCCCTCATTTGAAAGATGTTTTATAAATAGTTCGAGAATGTCCGAGGTTAAATCATGATCATTTTCTTGAGGAGTATTCATAATGTTAGAGATTCGACTTTTTCTTCCCAACGATTGAGTATCTCAGAGATAATTTTATGGCCAAGTTCAGTTTTGTTCAGGACCTCATCTTTCATACTAAAGCTTAGTTTATCAATCGCATCCCTAAAAAAGATTGTCTCAAGTTTCTCGAATCTACTTAATTCATAAGCCGCAATTTCCGTTTTATATTTCACGATCAATTCTCGTGCGTTTATGACCTGTATTTCACCCGTAGAATTACAAAGCAGATTCAAATCATTATCTGAGATAACATGCAAAAGTTTTTGAAAATCTATGTCATCAATTTCGACCTTCCGAGAAAGAAGTAATTTTTTCTCTAATCTGTCCAACCGATTTTTAAAATTACTCATCTTAATTTTTCCTCCAATAATTTGATTCGCCCTTCAATCTCAGCATCTTTAGCAATAGAGACATAAATGCTCACTAAATAAGCGAGATCCTTTGCGTCCTGATTAACTATCCCTCCGGAAATAAAACTAGAAATCAATTTGCTCATTAGTCTTTTTGCACTTTTAAGATTCGTTACTTTGACCCTAGGATCAAAAAGAGGGGTGGAGTTACTGGTAACTCCTTTTTTTGCAATAGTTTTAGCATGAACATTCTTTTGTATAGACATGATTTAACTCACTTTTGAATATTAATTCATCTGGAAATCACATTTTAGCGTTTGTTTTGTTGGTCTGCACGCTGGGTTTAAAGCCAAAGAAAAAAACAAATTATTAATATCAGTTTCAGTAAGTCTGGTTTGTTCAATCTCTAAGGTATATTTTTGCAGCAGGGTTCTAATATATTCTAACGTTTTCTTAGTATCCATTCGCTGGGTGAGATCAGTAAAGCCAGTTAACGAGCAAAGCAGGTTATACTCTTGATCGTTCATGCACAGAAAAAGTTTTGCAAGTATTTCACTCTCTTTCAAAGTCTCACCTGTTTATTTTTATATTTCCTCTATCCCAATCGTCTTGAGTTTTTGTTACCGATGTCGCAAGTAATTTACTGTCGAGATAAAGATTAGATATTACTTCTCTATTCTGTAAAGTAATTTTAGTTAGTGAATGAAGTGAGGCTCTTATTCCTTTTAACTCATTTACGGCAGAAGGATCGTTAAAATTGTTGACTTGACTAGCCGGCGTTACTATCACTCTCTTCCCGGTCTCAACCATAAGCGGAAATGAATCATTCGGATAACCGGAAGGGACCATGAACGATCCTCCGCCTGCCATCTTCATTACTCCGGAAGATGTGCCTATAAAATTGCCTCCCGAATGAGCGCCAATCATTTCTAGAAGAGAGATACCACCTTTACCACCAGGCAACGCTAGAGAGAAAATGTTTAGGACTGCCCACTTGGCAAGTATCTGTTCTATAGACTGGAGGGCGGCGTTAGCAAAACTTCTAAACACAGTTGTTGCCACATCCATAGTTTCGTCAATCTTGAATCTGAGTTTGTCCATTCCAGCCATTGCACCAGTGACCATGCTATCCATGGCGATCCCTGCAATTTCACTTTGCCTGACCCAATCGTCCATTATTTGTGCGCCTGTTCCGAGACCAAGATCGGGTTTGTAATTCCCAGATACAGCCGTTGGATTTTTGAAGCCACCGGCTATTACATTACTTGGGCTATATTCGTTTGGTGATAAATTATTGACCGATCTACCATAGTTCTTCGGTTCCACCAATCTTTCATTCAAATTTTTAAGCTTTGCATTAATCCGGAAAAGTTCTTTTAACGATAACCCTGCTTTTTGGCTATCAGCTTCTAGCTTCTTAATTTCTTCCCTTATTTTATCAACTTCGCTAACTACCTCTTCCGCATCTTGTCTCCATAAATGTGGTGCGATCAAGCCGGTGCCTCTATTATTTAACTGCGATGTTCTTATTAAACTTGTTGCTTTTACATCCCCAGATTGTATTTTATTTGATGGAGCTTGGACATCTCCGCCAAATCCTAAAGCATTTCCAGTAACTCTATCTTTCGCTAATTGGTCAAGTGCCTTAGCCATATCCTCCGTTCTTTTTACATCTAAATCTTTTATGTTTTCTGAAAGAGACCAAACAACAGCACTTACCGCGCCAATACCTAACGCTGTTAATCCTATTGTGCCAAGAGCACCAACGAATCTTCCCATAATCCCAAGGTTAGTAATTTCCGCGGCTGTGTTTGCTTTTATCGCCGCCGTCTCAACTCCCACAGCACCGGCTGAAATTAATGATGCGCTTGCAAATATCTTCTTAGCTGAATAAATCTGAACAATAATGGGAATCGCTCCAATAACCATTCCGCCAAAAGAAACAAATCCGGTAATCAAATTTTTCAAACCGCCATTACTTTCATCAAAACTTTTTAACAGCGGTTGTAATCCTTGAAGTAAAAAATTACCGAGTTTTATTTTGGCTTCATCAAACGAAACACCTGCCGCTTCTATTAAATCTTTTTCATCTTTCGTTTTATTCTTAACGTCTTCAATGGTTATTCCGCTCAGTTCAGTAATCGCTTGTAAACGAATTCTTTTTTGTGTCTCTGCATCAAGATTGGTTATTAAATCACCCTCTTCTTTCGCAAGTTCTTTTGTCCTCTCTTCGAACGCTTTCTTTTGAATACCAAGAGAACTTAACGCTCGGACTGATCCTTCACTCGCTCTGATTATTCCTTCCATTCCTGCTTCAACACCACCGCCAAATTTATCGGCTGCATCTTCTGCAAGTGAAAAGAAAATAGCTTGCTGTTGAAGAGATAAACCCAAAGCAGTTGATTGATTGGAAAGTTTTATAAGATTTGCTTCACTTACTGTCCCGGCTGTAGCTTTTTTGAATAACTCCAAATCTTCTGCACTGCCTTGAAAACTTGAACGCAATACTGTTAATTCTGCCGCTGAGTTAATTGACTGACCTACGAGTTCTTTCATCTGAGATGAAAAATCTTTGACGCTCTGCACGACTGAATTGATGCCGGTTGCAATCATACCCCATTTACTTGCGTTGTTTGCAACATCATCTTGATTCTTCTTCAACCCGGAAAGCGAACTGTTAACCGTGTCCAGCGCTGTTTTAGTTCTTTGAATTGAACCCATATCAGCATTCATGCCTATCTTCTGTTCCAACTTCGCGCGTAATTTCGTTTGCATCTTCTCGACATCTGCAAATGACTTCTCCATCAATTTGGTGTTAACGGAAGCCTTGGCTCTTGAAAAAATATTTTCAAGTTTACTTGCAGATTTTAAACCGTCCGCTTCCATCTTCTTAAAATCAGCATCAATCTTATCAAGCTTCAGCCGAACTTCCGCGAAGATTTCTCCTATTTTTTCACCGCTGGTTTGTGTGCTCATTTTTTCTTCCCTTTGTGTAGTTTAACAACAGTTCTAATTTCATTCTAAACGTGTTCATGGCGCTCTGGAGCCAAGATCTCCTATAAGGAGACCTTTTCCCTTGTTGCTGTTATCTTTGAAACATATTCCATTGTTTTTTTCATTAACTCCTGGTTAGCAAAATATTGTTCATCAGTTATTGTATTTCTCTCAGCCTCGTTTAACGGATAAGGGGTATACTCACAAAATGAGTTCAGATCATTGATGAACAATTCGCATAACTGTGAATTAAAATCCAATTGGTCTACATCATCAACTAATTGAACTGTCCCGATTTTCGTATAGAAATTATTTTTTATGTCAAACAATCTTGAATCTTCCGGGAACAATTGTAGCTCCTCAATTTGATCAATCAAATAAGAAACGAAATCGGTCCGTTCTCTTTCGATTGCGAAGGAAATCTCCTGCAGTATTTTCTCAAAATCAGATTCTTTCAATATTTCCCTCGCATGAGAAATCTGCATCTCACCTGCAACCCGGGTTAAATCGTTTGAACTGTTTGGATATTTTACCTGGAATAGCTTTCGCTTTGAGGCTGTGAATTCATTCTTCAAGTCCTGCAGCAATGATTTAGCATTATTCAAAACAGAAGTTCTAACAGCTTCTTTTTCTTCAGCTACTTTTTTTGAAATGAAATCGGGACTATACACGTCTCCTTGAGATCGTTGTTTATCCATGATTCTTTTTACACTATCCGTGTAATTGTTCATCAAACTTTTCAATTTTTCAATTAGCTGTAACATGATGTTTCTCCTTTTTTATTTTTGTTATTTGTTCTTAGTGCAGTTTTCTGCATTAAATGATTTGTTCTTCATTTTCTTTTTCATAATAACTCTTAACTGATTTATGCACGAATTGCGAGACTTTCTCTGCTCCAACTCGGACCAAATCTTCAAAGTCATGAATTTCTTTTTTATAACGAATCGGGATTGTTCCGGTTCTACCACTGCGAGCTTTTGCAATAAGGATCTCTGCAAAATCATCGTTCGAAATTTCTTCTCCGGATTTTGTTTCGAATGAACTGAGTGTTGAACATTCTATTCCGTAGTAGCCAGGCCGATATAAAAATAAAACAGTTTTTGAATCTTGCTCGATTGATCCGGACTCTTTCAGATCTGCTAAGATTGGTTTTTTATCGGTTCGTTTTTCACAGTCTCGGTTTAATTGGCTCAGTATAACAATCGGAAGCCCGGTTTCTTTCGCAAACTCACGGAGTGAGTTTGTCATTTCACCCACAGCAAGATCAAAACGATCTTTTCTCGATGGAGTTTGAATTTGTGTTAAATAGTCAATAAAGACAATATCAATTTTTTTCGAGATTAGATATTTTCTTATTGTGGCTTTTACTTTTTCAATCGTCCATCGGCTGTCATCCTCAATAAAATAATTCTCTTCGCAAAGTAATCGAGTTGCCTGAGTAAGTAAATCATTCTCGGCATTTGTTATTGTCCCATTTTCAATCTTTCGGCTGTCGATCTTTGAATATGCGGAAAGATCCTTAATGAGGAGTTGATCTGAAGTCATTTCAATTGATATAAGCAGGGGTTTGAATCCTTGTTCAACCATATTCCTTTTTAACTTCAACATAAAAGATGTTTTCCCCATTCCCGGGCGTGAAGCGATAGTCGTCAAATGCCCTTTAGGAATTCCAATAATAGCATCATCAAGTTTTTCAAATCCAGATGGAAGATAATCGCTCGTTTTCCCTTCACGTGTTTGCTTTATGTAATTGAGTAAATCAAAAACCTTTTGCTCATTTGTTCGTTGGTCCTTTCTGTAACAATTAAATTTCTCAAGAAGGACCTTATCAATTTCTTCCCGTATAGTTTCTGCATATTCTAGACCTGTTAATTTTTTCTTATCAGTTATTTCGATTATCCTCTTTGTCCTTCTCTCAATAGAATCCTCCAGGAGCCTCAACGCAACGTTAAAATCAGTTGACGCGGCATTTTGTGCGGGACCTGAGAGGAAATGCTGTCTAACGTCCTCGGATGCGTTTTTAAGAATAAGTTGATTGAATACTTCTGGAGCTGTGGGATAACCTCTCTCAATGTAATATTCAATTACTGTAAGAAATATTTCTCTGTTTTCGTTATTCAAAAAAAGGTCTTCTAAGTTCGGATTGAAATCATAAATTTTTAAGAAAAATTGTTCAGAGAATAACAATCCGCTGATCAGTTGATTTTCCAAAAGGATTCTATCTTTATCATTTAGCATTTTGACCTCAAATTAAATAAGTGTGAGCTGCGGGGATTTGTGAACCCTCAGCAAGATTTTCGCGGCGATCTTTACGATACTGTTCTTTATCAAACCAATTCATGAAAAATTGTTCATAATTTTTTTTAGGAGGATTAGCGGCTAGCCAGGTCTCCATCCGGTTAAACTGAATCTTCATCTCTTCATCACTCAGCTTTAGAAGTAATTTCTCTCTCAGTTCATTCTTTAAAGAACCAGTAACGTAGAAAAACTTAGTCTTTAGAAATAACTGGCCGTTAAGTCCTGGAGGAAGATTTTCTACAGCATATTTATTCTTCTTCTTTCTTACTTCTTTATTATTATAGTTCATCGGTCGTTCATCGGTCGTTCCATGTTCCGTTCCAAGTTCGTCTTTTGCCGATTCGTCTGAATCATCAAAAAGGTCATTTTTAGCGCGTAACGGTTGATATTTGCCATAGTTTAGGACAGTGAATAGTGTTCCAAGTTCTGTTTCGCTCACGGTAATATTTTGTAAAAAGACTAATTTCTTAATAGCTCTATGAATTTGTGACTTAGAATAGTGCATGACCTGTCTGTTTTCGATATATGCCAAATCTTCGATCAGTTTGCTATAACTTCTTAAATATTGTCCTCGCTTTATTTTTATTCCTCCAATTTTATGTCCATCGGGATCAAATACGGCGTGACCCAAAAGCCACAGGAATAAACGAAGTTCCAAAGGATTCGTCCATATTACATTCTCAAAAATCTTCCGATAAGTTTTGAAATATGTTTCATCCAAATTCATATTCAGCTCACGATCTCTCAAATAGATTAACTTGTTCTTTCGTAGGATTATATTTCTCAACATCTTTGAGATTGATTTCACTCAATTTGAGAATGATTTGCTTATCAACAATTTTATTGCAGTATGGTGAAACAATTCCACAGTTCAACCATTTTAATCTAGATGTAGTTAGTATCTTATCACAGAACTTTACTTTCATCATTTTGAAATCTGTTCTTAACAAAATCTCTTCATTAATGCCAAGTCCACCCTCAGCGCCGTGGAATAGATGGAATAAGTTTTTGTTGCTGCGGGGAATAGAATAAAAAACACCTTCGTTCAGGTCTACTTCTCCAGCTAAAAAGTTTTGTTGTTTAATAAAAATTTGCAAGATGTTAGCGCCTAGCTTTTTCGTGTATATTTGTGAGAATGGCGCTTTCATTATGCGATTCTTTCCATGAATATCTTAGTGTTTACATCCAACAGTTCTTTTTCAACTGTGCGTAGATAGAGATTGTAAAAAGACCTTCGATTAGAATCATTCACTCTAACGATTTTGTTATTCAGAAAGGTTTTCGCTTTGATGAGATGCTTTCTTCTATCTTGAAGACTTCTAATAATTTCATTATCTTTCATTTGTCAACTCCACGATGTTTAACATTTTTTGAGCCGTTTGAATGCTTCCTACATTCGACGGCTTTTTTATTTCTACCAATAAAAAACCCTTCATTGATCCCGGAAGCTAAACCAATGAAGGATAATGGTGGTGAAAACTTTTTCTATCTTGAATTTCTGATTGCTTCCGGCAAACATGTTTTCAAGTGATAATTTCTTGATGTAATGAAAGGAAAAAATTTGGAAAGTATTCGTTAGTTAATTTACATTTTTGGGGAAATTAATATGGGGGTTAATTTCCCTTTTTATGATTCCTAATCTTAGCGATTACATTTTCCGGGAGCATCTCTCGATGTATTCTTAAAAATGAAGGAATCTTCTTTTTAGGGATGCCTTTCTCATGCAATACTTTTTCAGCTGCGATGTTACGTCTATAGCCCTGTGCGATAAGTTCATCTAGTTTCGCGTGATCTTCTCTATTGTATTTAATCGGCTGTCCTCTTCTTTTCTTTATCGCATCGAATAGATTAAATAATTCTTCATAATCATGAAGAAAATATGTCGTAAATGCTTCAAAGCTTTTCCAAGAAATAACTTTTACGCATTTTCCCTTCTCAGCCAAATAATAAAGCATTTCATTAATTCTGGCAGTTGCAAGCATCTTCGTAAAATCAAAATATTTCTTTTCAAAATCTTTGGAAATATCAATTCTTAATTCGTTTTCTAAATAATCAATTACTACATAAGAAACATTTTCATATTTTTCTATTAAAAGACTCTCATTTATTCGATGCACAAGTGTTGAGTCTACCCTTTTGAAAAACACTTCATATTTTTCTTTTATAGCATATAGAATTAAATAATTTATGAATCGGTTATATTCTAAAATAATTTTACTATCATCATTCTGACTTATGGACATATCATTCAGATTTTTGTCTAATAATTTAAACCATGCTGCTAATGATGAATGTAGTAATGATTTTCGCTCATTTTTGATTGCAATTCGTATATCTTCGATTATATCATTTGCTGTAAGTCGCTTTTTCACTTTCCACCACCAAATAAAAATCCACCTAAGCAGTTATCAAACCGATTCCCGTCGGTCCCGGTTACCCGGACTGCATAGATGGATGAATAAATATTTCTGCTCAAGGGAATTCATTTGATAGTTCTCAGTTTACTTAATTTCTTTTACGCTTCTTCTCCTTCAATAAACCATTCTCTCTCTGAAAATCTTTTATGATCTGTTCCGGGGATTTAATGAAAATAATTCTCTCTTCTTCTCTGTCTTCGGCTTTCATCAGCTCTTCCAAGAACTCGATATAATCTTCTTCACTGACTCTATAACCACCCCTGGTTCTATTCTCTCCACCAATTTTGATTGCAAGTAGTTTTCCAGTAAGTATCCATTCCTTAACTATGAATTCTGACGAAACCCGAAGATCCTTTGAAATATCACTGAGTAGCAATCCCTTAAATCTTCTTTTGCGTTTTGTTTGGGATAGCAATTTTTCAATTGCATCGAGCTTCTCCCAAATCAAAGCTGAGGTTATGACTGTTGGTGTGCTCATTCAATGTATCTCCGGTTTTAAGTTCGTTCTCTTTTGGTTACTCACTATGTTCATATTAGTGCATCCTGTGTCCGAATGTCCATATTGGACAACATTTTTTTTAATCTAAAGTCGGATATGGCGTAATTAATAATTATGTGCTTATATGTTGTCTTGGTATTTATTCTAGCCATTTTTTCAAGTTTATCTAGCCATTCTTCTTCGCCTGGTGAACAATACTCATTAGCTTCCCTGAGCGCGTATTCAATCAGTTCGTCAATTTCATAATAACCTTCTTCGAACACTCTTTCTTTTCCAAAAGATTTAAGTTGATCAAACATAAAAACTTGAAAAAAAGGAATCTCCGTTGGTTTCAATGTCTCTATATCTCCCTCCTGATCAGCAAATAGAGATATACTATTATCAGGGGTTAATTCTGGATAGACTGAGAACAGTTCGGAAATCTCGTCACGATATTTTTTTTCTTCCTCCATGAAATTTCCCTCTATCCTTTTCTCAAGGTGACATTCTTCGATAAAATTTTGAACCTTTTGTGTCTCAATCTCCTGTTGAGTTCGATTCCCGTTTGGAGTTTTTGTTTTTGACTTACGGTCTTTGGTCGAATTGATAACTGCTTTCCTTGTGGTGGTTTTCTTCGGGGTTTTCATTACGGCTCCTTTAGTTATTTGGACAAAAAAAACCGTGAGACAGTCCCGGCTAACCAAAGTCGGCCGTTCAGCGCTCACGCAACTGAAAGTCTCACGGCAAGTATTTTCTAAATGTGTCTTCATTTAAAATGAAAAATCCTTTCTAACGGGAAGGAAAGCCGCTTTGGTTATTTGGACGTGTATAACATAATTCTTAGAAGATTGAATGTCAATAAAAATCTTCTGGAGATTCTTCTCTGGCAACTTTAATTTAATCGTTCAATTTATCTATAGCATTTCTAAGATCTTCAGCTCGCAAATGGGAATAGATCTCAGTCACTGAAATGCTGCTATGTCCGAGTAGTTTTGAAACTTCATAAATACTTACTCCTCTTTGCACTAACCATGAGGCAAAAGTATGACGTAACGAATGAAAATGAAGTTGAGAATTAATCTTTGATTCTATTACATAACTTTTAAATTTTCGAGAGATGAAATCCTGATTTATCGGTTTATTCTCTAGTGTAAAAATCAAATTTCCTTTCTTAACTTTTCCCCTCATTTCTAATATACCCATTGCTTTGGCAGAAAGAGGAACAGAGCGAATCTTTTTAGACTTTGTAAAATTATTCTGATTATCGAGAATCAAATATTTATCACTAAAATTTATTTGGATCCATTCAAGAGTAATTAACTCCATTTGTCTCAAACCGGTTTGTAATGCAAATATCACTAAGTCTTTGATGTCTGGCTCTTTAATCACTGATAGTAGTTTTTCAAATTCTAACTCTGTAAAGAATAAAGGTTGTTTTTCTGGAAGGCGAAACCTCTTAATATCTTTACAAGGATTGCCTGGAATGTAACCCTCAGCAATTGCTTTATTAAATAAACTATTACAGCAGATCAAATCTTTTCTAGCTTGATAAATGGATCCAGAAATTATTCTTTGTTCAAAATACTTTGTGAGACTAAGAGCTGTTATATCCTTCAATGCAATTTCACCAAAGTATTTTTTTACATAATTAATTGTTTGAATATAGGTTTCTTGTGTCTTTACGGTATGCACTGATTTTGAATAATTTAAAAATTGATTGCAGTAAGAAATGAAACTAATAGGAATCGTTTTTTGTGATTTTTTATTCTCTAACTCTTTTTCGAACTTCGAAAGAAATTTCAGCGCTTTGGATTTAATCTTGGTGCCGGTTGAGATCCCGGTCCTCTTCCCGTTTGCTTGATTGTAAACAATATACCACCTTCCATTTTTGCGCTTTGTTAGAATCATTGATTCTCCATTCAGCATCAAAAGAATGGGTCAATTGGTAGTATAAAAAGTAGTAACTATTCATTTATTTTTTGGATTCGTAATTAATGCCTGGTTTGCTAAACCGTCGTAGTGGGAAACTGCTACCGAGAGTTCGAATCTCTCTCTCTCCGCAAAAATATAGCCCGGTATTTTACCGGGCTTTTCATTTTAAATATGAGTTTTTAATGTTCTCAGTCCATCTTCTTTAAAACTATCCTTTCAATTTTTTACCTAAATAAACAACTAAAAACAAAACGAATGCAGTTACAACAGCCGTTGGTCCGCTGGAAAAATCGAACTTGAACGCAATGTAAATTGAAATTGGAGGAACTATTGCGCCTACCAAAACCGAGATTAAAAAAACGTTCTTAACTTTTTTAGAAACCAATATTCCAATTGATGCCGGTATAATCAAATAAGCAAACGCAAAAACATCACCTACAAAACGTGTTGTAAGAGAAATTCCGGTTCCGACTACCAAATAAAAAATAAGAAGCCACATTTTTGAATTAATTCCATGTGCGCTAGCAGATTCGGCATCAAAGGTTACAAATTTCAATTGCTTTTGAAATAATGCAAAGATAGAAACTGTAAAAACCAGAATGGCCGCAAGTGTGAAAAATTCTGTTTGACTGATAAAAAGGATATCACCTTTTAAAATTGATTCAACCTCGGATACATCTGCTATAGGACTTTTCTGAATGAACATTATCCGGACTGCAATAGCTACAACAAAAATAATTCCGAGTATTCCATCCTGCGTAAGAGTTTTTTGCCGATGAGTTTGAGAAAAAACAATTACGGTAGAAAGGGCAAACAATAAAGAGTAAAAAGCCGGCTCGAAGTTATGGAGTAGAGAATCTTCTTTTATTGTTGTACCTAACAAAGAAGCGATGAATGTTTCGATGTGTATTACATGCAAAAAAGAAAATGCAACACCGGCGATTGCTACTTGTGTAAGAACTGCGCCAAGAAATACAACTCTTTGAGATACAATGAAAATTCCAAGAAAGCTGCAGATAATTCCCGCTAAAATACTCCCGGCAATTGCATAGGGGAATAGTTCAATTAATTGATGTACTGTTTCCATTATAATTTCTTCATGTGTTTTGGTGTAATGATATATTCTCCGTCACTTTGCGATACATGAAAATCGGTAGAGTATGTTTTTTTTAGATTTTCCTCGGAAAGAATCTCTTCGATGGGACCGAACTGAAAATAATTTTGATCGAGGAGAATTACTTTCTTTACAATGTTTGCTACATCGGTTAGGAGATGGCTAACGAGAAATATTGTTAAATTCTTTTCATCGTGTAATCGAGATATCAAATCGAGAAGAGAATAATGAGAAGGAGTATCCATTCCGTTAGTCGGTTCATCAAGTATTAAAACTGAGGGTCCAACTGCAAGCGCACGCGCAATTAATGTGCGCTGCCTTTGTCCTCCGGAAAGAGAATTATAATTTTTGTCTTTCAGATCGCTCATTCCGATGTAACTAAGAGACTCCTCTACAATTCTTTTATCTTCGGCATTAATTCCTTTAAATGGACCGGAGAGTGAGTATCTTCCCATCATCACAACGTCAAAAACAGTATATGGAAGAAGCGGCTGAACAGTATCGCGCTGAGGAACATATCCAAAGCGCAGACTTTCTCTGGAAATTTTTCCGCTAATGAGTTTTATGTTTCCAAGAAGAGTTTTTAGAAGAGTGGTTTTACCGGCACCGTTCGGTCCTACAATTCCAATAAAATCATTTTCAATTATTGAAAGATTAATCCCGGAAAGTATTGCTGTTTTTCCGTAACCGATAGACGCATCTGTAAATTTTATGATTTCTTTATTCATGTTCTGTCAACTGTTTTGAATAATTTGGTTAATGATATAATCCATCATCTCTATGTAAGAATTAACATTTTTTAATCCGAATACAGCAGTAGGAACTTTAACAACCTTAACTCCGGTCAATTGTGCAAGTTGATTGGGAGCCGAATCGCTGTAATAATTTTCCATCAAAATTGTTTTGATTCCTTTATTTCTAATTATCTGAACCAGCTCAGCGTTATGAGAAGGGGACGGCGAAATGCCGGGTTTCGGTTCAACAAATCCCGCACTCTTGATCCCAAATCTGTCTGAAAAATAGATCCAGCTCTCATGAAAGAATAGAAAAGATTTTCCTTTTACAGGCGCCATCTTTTTAGTCCACTCAGCTATTTTTTTATCGAGCCGTGAATCGAAATCATCTAAATTTTTCTTGAAGTAATTTTGATCGGAACTCGATTCGGCTGAGAGTGTTTCATAAATTTCTTTAGCCATAATTTTTGCGTTTTGAGGATCGAGCCAGTAATGCGGATTGCCGAAAGGATGAACATCGCCGTAACTTGCATCGGTTTTATAACTCGGAACTTCTTTTTTATCAATATCCTCTGAAAGGTCAATAACTTTTAATTTGCTGTTTCGTGAACCGTCAATTAATTGATTGGACCACATTTCCAATGCCATACCGATTCTAAAAAATATGTCGGCGTTGCGTAATTTAATCATATAACTCGGCAGAACTTCAACGAAGTGCGGGTCCTGATCTCCGCGCGCAATGAAATCAACCGTAACTTTATCTTTACCGATCTCTTTTACCAAATCATAAATTACTGTAGTTGATGCAACGACTTTTATATTCGCATAACTGAAGCTTGTAGTTGCAATCAGCAGTATGATTAATATTTTTTTCATTTCTTTCCTCTTATTTTTAGAATGGATGCGCTTTATGCGGTCCAAGTGAAAACATGAATTGTAATTTTATTGTTGTTTCCCCGTCTCTGTTTGTGCCATCGCCGTAATGAAATGTTAAATGCTGAAGACCAAGTCGGACTACAGAAGTTTCTTCAACCGGGTAATAAGAAAACCATGCTTCAATTCCTTGCGTGGAGTTTTTATCGTCATTACTTAATGAATAAAATGTCGGGTCGGAACCTACGATGCCTGCCGTATAATCATATTTAGCACCAAAACTAAATTGCTTTTGGAATTTGTAGTCGGCATATATAAAAGCACCGGAGTTGGTAATATTTTTGGAAGAAGCAAGAACACGGTCTATACCAATTTCAGAAATACGGGGGACATTGCGGTTATTCAAAATTGCCTCGCCTTGAATTGTTAAGACTGTATAAGCATCCGGAGTATATTTAAATTTGAAATCAAGACCGCCGTAAAAATAATTGAATGTTCTTTCATCGGTATCATTTTTCAAGACACTGAAAAGAATTAAATTCCCTTTTGAATAAGCGCCGTAAGAACCGCTAAGTCCAATTTCTAAGTTTGTGTAATCATCCAACGACCAGAATGTACCAAGTCTGCCTACAAAAATCGGATTAACTCCACGGTCACTTGCGTTCGAGTCTTTCAAAACCATCATAGATTCACCTTTGAAAACGCCGAGATCTAAATTTGTAAAAACATCGCCGGTAGGAATTAGAAAGCTGAAATTCACGCCAACATCATTAAAGCCGCCCTCGCCGAAAAATACTTGATGAAAGAGAGGTCGCTCCAAAAAAGGCCAGGCGTGCTGATGAACAGTATTCAATTTGCCGAAGCCGACTAAAAATTTCCCGGCTTTAATTTGAACATCGAGCGGAAGACCGCGGACAATATTTCCATAAAGCTCTTCAACACCGAATTGATTGTTCTCGTACGAAATATTTCCCGTTGCCAATGCAAATGGATTCAGGTAGCCATCAACGAATAACTCCATAGAAGGGTTTTCGAAGTTTAGTTTACCATACTCCGGAGAGCCCTTTATGAAATTTGTATATGTATTAAATGTGCCTATTAAACTTATATCCGGATTGATACTTGACTGCGGAAAAATTATTCCGGCACTAAATAATGTTAGAAACAAAACAAAAAGTTTTTTCTTCATTGTCTCTTCCTTTATGAATTATATAGTTATATAAAACATATTGACGCGCAGATAAAATGCACTCAATATTTTTTAGATTATTTATATAACGGTTGGAGGAGCTCGAAGATTTGAGAGAGAATAAAGAGTTCTAGAATGAAAAAATTGATATGAAGGTGTGGGCGAAAAAATTTCTGCTTTGTAAAAATTAAACGAGGAATATTCTGCGTTAAGAAAAAAATATGTCGGTTTGTTGATTTGATTGAAGAGGCAGACAGCCGGTTCAACAAAATTACTATTTGGGATATTTTTAGAAAATTGCGACTTAGAAAAATATTCAATATGATGAGAATGAAAGGAAGCCACGAATAAAAAACCGATATTGACAACCAGAACAAACCAGGTCAACATCTTAAAATATTTTTTCTGGGCTATAATCATTCTTCCTAAAAGTTATCTGTGTACTAAATTTAACAATTGTCTGATAAACTCAAAATGTATCTAAATGATTTATTGATTTTATCACTTCCTAAACTTAATTTCATAACAAATTAAACAACGTAACGCACTAAAAGATTCCAAATAAAAATGAGGAGGAGAAATGTCATCAAAGAAACTTTCCGGCGAAGTTTTTTATCCTTCAGAAGAAACTATAAATAAAGCACATATAAAAGATTGGGAAGCTTTAGATAAACAAGCTAAAAAAGATTATCCCGGATTCTGGGAAAAAATGGCGGAAGAACTGCATTGGTTTCATAAGTGGGATAAAGTTATTGATGATTCAAATAAACCGTTCTATAAATGGTTTACCGGTGCAAAAACAAATATTGTTTACAACTGTCTTGATGCACATGTAAAAACTTTCCGCCGTAATAAACTCGCACTAATATGGGAAGGAGAAAACGGCGAGAGTAAAACTTATTCTTATTTTGCATTGCATCGTGAGACGTGTAAATTTTCGAATATTCTAAAAAGTTTGGGCGTTCAGAAAGGAGACCGCGTTACAATTTACATGGGGCGTACTCCTGAAATTATAATTGCAATGCTTGCATGTGCAAGAATTGGTGCAGTCCATTCTGTAGTTTACGGAGGTTTTTCTGTTGAGTCGTTAGCTGAAAGAATTGAAGACAGCAATTCAAAAGTTCTTATTGTTGCAGACGGCGCATATCAGCGTGGAAAAATTGTAGAGCTAAAAAAGATTGCTGATGAAGCACTCCAACGATGCGGTACTGTTGAACATGTCTTAGTTATAAAAAGAACCGGACAAGAAGTGAATATGGAACAGGGACGTGATATGTGGTATCACGAATTGATGAACCTTCCAATTGCAACTCAAAATTGCGCACTTGAAATCGTTGACGCCGAAGATCCTCTATTCATTCTCTATACATCAGGTACAACTGGAAAACCAAAAGCAATTCTTCATACACACGGCGGGTATATGGTTGGTACACATACCACGCTTAAATATGTTTTTGATATTCATGAAGAAGACCGTTATTGGTGTGCGGCAGATCCGGGATGGATTACGGGGCACAGTTATATTGTTTACGGACCGCTCCTAAACGGAACAACTTCATTCCTATATGAAGGTGCGCCGAATTATCCGTATCCAAACCGGTGGTGGGCAATGATTGAAAAGTACGGGATTAATATTTTATATACAGCTCCTACAGCAATTAGAGGTTTAATGCGTTTCGGAGAGGCGTGGGTTAATCGTCATAATCTATCGTCTCTGAGGATACTTGGTTCTGTAGGAGAGCCGATTAATCCCGAAGCATGGAAATGGTATAACCGTGTTATTGGAAAAGATAAATGTCCAATCATGGATACCTGGTGGCAAACGGAAACCGGAATGTTTATGATAGCTCCTATGCCTTCTGTTCCTCTAAAGCCTGGTTCGGGAACTAGACCTTTCCCGGGAATCGAAATGGATGTTGTAGATGAGAAAGGGAAATCTGTTAAACCAAATGAAGAAGGTTTTCTTATAATTAAAACACCGTGGCCGGCAATGATCAGAAATGTGTGGAACGATCCCGAGAGATATAAACAATATTGGAGTAAATACCCGGGTGTCTATATGACTGGTGACAGCGCTCGTAAAGATGAAGACGGATATTTTTGGATTATAGGAAGAGTTGATGATGTAATTAAAGTTTCCGGTTACAGATTAGGAACTGCAGAAATTGAAAGCGCGCTTGTTAGTCATTATTCCGTTGCGGAAGCTGCAGCTATAGGTTTGCCCCACGAAGTCAAAGGAAATGCAATTTATACTTATGTAATTCTTAAATCAGGTATAGAAAAAAGTCCGCAGTTGATTGAAGAATTGCGCCAGCATGTTAGTCATGAAGTTGGACCAATTGCAAAACCAGAACATATTGAGTTTGTTGATTCACTTCCTAAAACAAGGAGCGGAAAAATTATGAGGCGTTTGCTCAAGGCAAAAGCATTGGGACAAGATCCGGGCAATATTTCTACTTTAGAAGATTAACATTTTATGCATAAAAATTTTGGTCTGGATTTTCATGCATATAATTTTATCTTGACAACCGAAATTTTTATTAAATCAAAATATTACTCCTTATTGCGGTAATGAAACATTGATGAGAAAGGATTTCAGTGCATATTTACTTACGATAGTTTTCTTTTTCGTTTTTATTATATCTAATGAAAATATATGTGCACAAGATACTGGAACTCTTCGCGGTTTGGTCGTAGATTCAACCACTTCAGAAGCGCTCGCATTTTCAAATGCTTATATTAAAGAGTTACAAATTGGCGCAAATACGGATATTCGCGGATATTTCTTAATTCCTTCTGTTCCAGCCAACAAAAATTTTACTCTCGTTGTTTCCTATATCGGTTACAATACTAAGACGATTACTATTAGGGTTTCAAAAGGAAAGATGAGCCACTATAATATCAAACTTAGCTCGGCCGATATTCAAATGAAAACGATTGAAAGTATTGGTACACGTATAACCGGAACGAGTGATTCAAAAATTAGTGTTGATAGAATTAGTGCCAAGCAACTTGAAACAGCGCCCAAAGGAGTTGAGTCTGATATATTCCGAACAATTAAATATTTGCCTGGTGTTCAGTCAACAGGAGATGTTTCTGCACGTTATTATGTAAGAGGCGGGGCAAGTAATCAGAATCTTGTTTTGATAGACGGTATTACTGTCTATAGTCCATTTCACGCGCTTGGTTTATTTAGTGTTATTGATCCTGATATGATTAATAATATTGAATTTTACAAAGGCGGATTTGGCGCCCAATTTGGCGGCAGACTCTCCTCAATTATGCAAGTCACTACAAAAGATGGAAATAAAAACATATTCAGTGGGAAAGGTTCAGCTAGTTTTTTGACAGGTAAGTTATTATTAGAAGGTCCGCTGCCAAGTGGATCGTTCATACTTACTGGAAGAAAAAGTTATTCGAATAAGATCCTAAATAAATTTTTGAATAATGGAAATATTCCTGCAGATTTTTATGATTTCTCATTTAAAGCAAATTATTCTAATCCCGAGTTTGTTCCAGGTGGTAAATTCACTTTTAATGGCTTTTTCAGCGGGGATAATATTAATAATAAAGATCCCCGTATAGAAGATTACAAATGGTCTAATAAAATATTGGGATTCAAATGGTTCCAAGTTGGTGATAGTCCGCTTTTCTTCGAATTAGGTGTATCAGCTAGTAGCTTTGATGGAAGTGTGATTCCAAAGCTTAGTGACACTCCAGCAACAACAAACAAAGTTGATGATATAGGAGTGCAGATGGATTTTACATATATGTTTGATAACAAGGATGAAATCGGTGTAGGTTTTCATATTAAACACATAAGAACAACCCTTTTTATTGAAAATTCTAGCGGAATTTCGGTTGACCTTGGTTCTCAAGCTGCTAATATTGTTCTTTATACTAAATATAAATTTTTACAGTGGAATATTCTTAGTCTAGATGCTGGACTAAGAATGAATCTAACAACTCTATCTCAAAATAAAAAAGTGTCTTTAATTGAACCACGCTTAAGTTTTACGCTTAGAATTTTGCCTCAAATTTTATTCAAAGGTGCCATTGGAATTTTTCGACAAGAGCTGATTACTGTCAGCGATGAAAATGAAGTAATAAATATTTTTGAACCGTGGATCATATCACCAAGTTATCTAACTCCATCTCACGCTACTCATTACATTCTTGGAGTCGATTTAGAACCTTCTTCCAATGTTACTTTTTCAGTTGAGGGATATTATAAATCTGTTCTTGATCTTCCTTTACTTAATGAAAATAAAATTCTACCATCCGATAACGATTTTCTCTCTGGTAAGGGAGAATCTTATGGTATTGAATTATCAACAAAGATTAGTCCTGACCCTTTCTATTTTACAGCATCTTATACTTATGCTCATGCATATAAAGAAGTTGATGGATTACGATATTATCCTAGATATGATATTAGGCACACAGTAAATCTATCCTTAGATCTGAACATTGGAAAAGGATGGTCTGCCAGCACAGTCTGGTCATATAATTCTGGATTACCTTTTACTCAACTACAGGGTTATTACGATAAATATTATTTTAATAATATCTTTTCACAATGGGATCGATTTGATCCCCGTAATCCATATTCTATCCTTTTGATTCAGAACCTAGGGAGACTGCCGGATTATCACCGTCTCGATTTCACAATTTCAAAAAAATTCAAAATAGAACCATTCTCTTTTCATATGGATATAAGTGTGATAAATGTTTACAATCGACACAATATTTTTTATTTCAAGAGAGACACAGGAGAAAGGGTAGATATGCTTCCATTTCTTCCAACTGCAACAATTAGTGTGGAATTATGAAAAAACGTTTTTTTATTTTATTATCTGTTGTATCCTTAATTCTAGTGTATTCATGTGAAGATAGCCTAAACCCATATGGTGAGTTCCAAGAGAAGTATGTCCTAAATTGTGTCATGAGAGCTGATACCAATTTTCAAGTTACATATCTAACTAAAAATTATGTTACTCCAGATTTCAATCCTTATTCTAATACAAATGACCCGACAATTAAGAATGCAGTAATAAGAATGTGGAATGGAAATGATGATGTTGTCATCTTAAAAGATTCTACTCTCGTTCGACCTGCTGGAGATAATTATAAAACGCCCTACTCAGTTTATTATACAAGTAATTTTCAACCGAAACCAAATACAAAAGTAGAAATTGAAGCATTATTGCCTAATGGGAAACGTTTATCGTCTTCCGCAACCGTACCTTCATCTGTTTCTTTCAGCGGCATAAAGACGGACACATTAATTCCAACACCCGGTCAGAATTTTGTCAGATTCGTTTGGAACACAAATCGAAAAAATCCGGTGTTCGTTGCAAGATTAGGCATCTATTATTACAAAAATAACAACAAGCAAACCCGCTATATATACACAATACCTTCATCTTATGTTAATATTGATGGGAAAATGGAACCCGTTTTTTCCAAGCCATTCAGTACATTATCTTATTCAGTTGATTTGCAGACTGTTAATACTGCTATGCAATTACTTTCCGAAGAAGTTGAGGACAAAAGCAAAATTCAAATATTAGTTTGTGGTATTGAATTATTATCGTTAGATGATAATCTAAGTATGTATTACAACGCAACTGCAAGATCTGGCGATATATTTTCTGTCAAACTTGATGAAACTGACTATTCTAATATCCAAGGTGGATTTGGAGTATTTGGGATTTATGTTCGAAACTTTTATGTGATCAGATTTTCTAAAGATTATATCAGATCATATGGATTTGAACCGGCGTTGAGCTTTTAATATGTCAATAATGAAATCAATAAAAATATTAATAATTTTTTCATTCTTTATTCTTATCCAGGCTTGCGATAAAGAAGTTTTCACAGGAATTGTTGAATCCACTAAAGTAGAAAACGGTAAAATTTTTGTTACAAGCAATCCTTCAGGAGCTAATATTTATTTAAGTGGTCATAACATGGGGCAGATTACTCCAGATACTTTGATATGGCTTAAAAGTGGTGTTCATAATCTAAAATTAAGAGTAGGTCTATATAAAGATACATTAATTAATGTGAATGCTGTTGATGGGCAAATTAATAGTGTCTTTATTGATTTTACTAAGAACCCTGGTCAGCTAGGAAAAATAGTTTGTAATTCTCTACCTAATTATGCAAAAATTTATTTAAATGATATAGATATCAATCGCAAAACTCCGTATACAATAACAGGATTATTACCAGGATATTATGAAGTAAAATTTTCTTTCCCTCAGTACCGAAGCGATAGCGCAACTGTTGCACTTCATGGCGGTGAAGCCTCTGAAGTCACGGTGACTCTTGAAGACACTTCGAAGTGGGTTAATTATACCGTTCATAATTCACCTATGACGAATAATTTTGTGTATGATGTAACTGTAGACCAGCAAGATGTTAAATGGTTTGGAACGGCTGATGGATTGGTCAGATTCGACAATAAAAAATGGAAGATTTATAATCAGGATAACTCTCAATTAAAAACTAATATAATTAACACATTAGGAGTTGATTTACAAAATAAATTATGGATTGGGACTACAAATGGTTTATATCTTTTAACTGGTAATGAATTAACTGATTTGAGCAGTCACATCCCTGACCCCAATGTAACTTCATTTGCGTTTGATATGTTAGGAAATGTCTGGATAGGTACTCAATCTGGATTAGTAAAGTTCGATGGAGTGAACTGGCAAATTTTCAGAACGAATAACTCCGGAATAACAGAAAATTTCGTAACAGCGTTATCAATCTCGAATGACGGAAAAATTTGGATTGGTCAATTCTCTTCTGGAATTACTGTATTCGACGGTAGTAAGTGGACGCGCTGGAATATGTCTAATATGCAGCTAGGGGAAAAAATAGGTGACATAATAAAAACTATTGCTGTTGATAAAGATGGAGTCATATTGGTTGGTCATTTACCTCATGATAAGTTAGGCTATCTTGGCGGAATCACAAAATTTGATGGGGTAAAATGGAGTATAGTAGAATTAACCGGAATACCAAATGACAAGATTGAATCAATAGATGTTGATCAAAATAATTTCAAGTGGTTCTCAAGTCGTGATGGTCTTGCAAAATATAAAGCTGGGAATACATTATTGATTTTCAATTCAAATAATGCGGGACTAATTTATAATCATATTACAAGTGTTAAAATCGATAAATCGGGGGATCTGTGGATTGCAACATTTGGAGGTGGGGTACAAAAATTAAAGAAAGGTAATTATTAAAGCCCATTCAAAAAAAAACTGTAATTCTATCGACTGTTTATTTTCAGAATTAAATTATTTGGTAAACAGAGTCTATAACAGTACCATCAACCCACTTTACAACCGCAACAATTTTATCCTTATTTAATTTTGGCTTTTCAGGCGCGCCGCCGCAAATTTCGTAAACTTCTTTTTGAATTTCTTTTATAGAACGTATTGGTAGTGATGATTTCTTTACAGAGTTCAGCAAATCTTTCCGGTTAGGATTAATTGCAATTCCGCGCTCTGTAATTATTACATCAATCAACTCTCCAGGTCCGCACAAAGTTGTTACTTTATCAAGTATCACTGGAATACGGTCGCGGAATGATGGAATTGCAAGTATTGTACATTTGGAGAAGAGGCAATTCTGCCAGCCGCCGATTCCATGCAGCAAATATCCATCCGAATGAGAGACAACATTTGCATTGAAATTCAGATCAACTTCTGTAGCACCAAGTACAGCCGCATCTACAATAGAGGCAAAATTTCCTTTACCGTGATAATTATAACTTGTAAAGGGTGAAGTGTTTACATGTTTTGGATTATCCCTCATTGAACGAACACCCTCCAGATCAAATGTTTGTCCGTCAAGAATATAATCAGTCAATCCTTCTTCCAGCATTTCAACCAAATACTTTGTGCTTCCGCCCCGTATAAATTTTGCTTTAATTCCTTTTGATTTCATTTTTTCTTTTAAGAAAAGTGCGAATGCAAGATTCGTTCCGCCAGCTCCTGCTTGAAATGAAAAACCATCTTTCATAATTCCGGCGTCTTCCATAAACTGAGCTACATATTCAGCGATCAATAATCTATCTGGACTTTTTGTAACTTCTGTGGTACCGCTAACAATTTTGGAAGGATCACCCAGAGAATCAACCTGAACGACATAATCAACATTGTTACCTTGAATCTGCCATGGTACACATGGAAAGGGAACAAGATTATCTGTAACAACAATTACATTATCTGCATATTCGGAATCAGCTAGAGCAAAACCAAGTCCGCCGCAAGCAGATTTTCCGTTTACGCCATTTGCGTTCCCAAAAGGATCGGCAGTTGGAGAAGCAATAACAGCTATATCAATATGAACTTCACCATCTTGAATTGATTGATATCTTCCGCCGTGCGAACGAAGAACTCCAACTCCTTTCATTTTTCCTTCGCTTGTAAATTTTCCAAGCGGTCCGTTCATGCTGCCTTCGATATGATGAATTGTTCCGTCTTCCAGATATTTGATTAAATGAGAATGGCAAGGAAACGAGGCGGTAGGGAACCAGCGAATATTTTTGATTCCCATTTCTTTGATTGTATCGAATAAAATATTTGTCAGTATATCTCCATTACGAAGATGATGATGAGTGGAAATTGTCATTCCGTCTTTTAACCCGGATTTTTTTAATGCTTCTTTTAAACTATTTACTATTTTATTTCCATCTGCTGGATAGTCTGCACATGATTTTATTTTCGGATTGAACATTCTTCCGGAAGGTTTGTATTTGCCTATTCCCTTAAAAGGAATTTGTTCTTCACCGTTAATGAGATTTGGTACTAATCTGTTTGCAGCATTTTTGATTAACTTCATAATATCCTCTTAATAGAACACTGATGACGCAGATTCAGCAGATCAACGCGGATAAATCTGCGAAAATCCGTTTGATCCGTGTTATCTGTGTGCTATTCATTTCTTCCAATTTTTATTTAGTAATCCATTCAATATTGCAAGCTCAATTGTGTGCTGTGCACGTTTTACAACGGGAGCGTCAATCATTTTACTTCCAAGCGCAACTACTCCAATTCCATTTTTCTTTGCCTCATCAAATGCTAAAACAATTTTTTTCGCTTTATCAATTTCATTTTCTGTTGGAGCAAAAGCTTTGTGCACAATTTTGATCTGTCTTGGATGAATACAACCTTTTCCTTCAAATCCAATAGACTTTGCTTCAATAACACTGTTTCGCAAACCATCCATGTCATCTACATCCGAAAAAACGGTATCAATAGCTTGAACTCCGGCAGCTTTTGCCGCATTTACAACTGCGCATCTCGCATAGAAACTTTCCTTTCCTTCATTTGTTCTTGCAACGCCAAGATCAGCCGTGTAATCTTCGAGACCTACTGCTAAGGCGCAGATTTTATCAGACGCTGAAGCAATTTCATAAGCTTTCACAACTCCAAGAGCACTTTCAATTATAGGCATTAGGTAGATATCATTCTGAACATTTCTTTCTGCACAGATCATTTTTATCTCGTCTTCAACATCCTTAATTGTTAACGCTGACTCACACTTGGGAATCAAGATAACATGAACATTATGCGGAATAATAAACTTCAAGTCATCCAAACCCATTGGAAGTTGATTGATGCGGACCATTCTTTCTGCACCGTAAAAATCAACAGCGCACAACGCGTTACGAACCAAATATCTCGCTGAAATTTTTTCAGTCGGCGAAACGCTGTCTTCAAGATCGAGAATAATTCCATCCGGATTATGCAATCCTGCATTTGGATAAAACTTTGGTTCATTGCCAGGAAGATAGAGACGGCTGCGGCGTAACTTATCTTTTGCCGTTGTGTAAAGATTTTTTTTATTTACTTCTGGAAGAAACTCACGGACATCACCGGGTCTAAGTTTTTTATAAGCCGATTCGAATCTTGCAGCGAGAGTAAATGGAAGTGCGCCAAAATCTTCAACTGAAATGTTCGCGTGTTTAATTTCAAAAAATTCGCTCATGGTGATAATTAAATCGTTTATGCTCTCACCATACATCGAATCAACTTTACTTATAAGTGTGGATTTAACTCCACCGGTTTTTGTTAATTCGATTTCTACAAAACAATCGGAGCGGACTTTATCTCCGCATTTTCCGGCCGATGCTTTTTTTACTTCCGGCATTTCTCACCTTTTTAATAACTGATTTTTTTTCTTCTGAGATTTTTGTTTGAGAGCCAACTTGCCCATAAAATATCGTGCGTTCAATTTATCACAATCAAAAATCATATTCTTAATTTCTTTTTGCCGTTTTTGTGAAAGTATTTTTTTTGAAAGGGCATTGAATTTGTTTTCAAGGTCTTCCATTGTCATTGGCTCTCGTGGATCGCCTTTAGGATATTCCAAGTACTCAGAAAATTCTCTTCCGTCTTTTGTCTTGATAACGACTTTTGACGGCTGTTTTGCGGGGAACATATTTTCAAATTCTTGTGAAGCCACACCTTTAATTTTATCAATCACTTCCCAAATTCTTGGATCTTTCATTTTTTCATCTGAGAAAGATTGTGTCGTAATTTTTCTATCAACAATTGCCGCTGCAATACAGTAGGGAAGTGAATGATCTGCAGTTTCGCGTGATTCAGGACGGTATTTATTCGTATCGAATAAAATATCACATGCTCTTGCTATAGTTGTAATTGTTACAGTTTCTATCTCATCATATTTGATATCGTGATTAACAATTGTTTTTAGTGTTGCAGAAATATGAGTGTGAGTCAATGCTTCTGTAGGAAATGCTTTCATGCTGCATTCCAAAATTTTCCAACTCTTGCCTAATCCACCGGTTAAAGCATCTATATCCCATGCCCATTCGGATTCCGCATCCCGTCCTTTCATAACAACCGGTTTCATAATTTCATTTATAGGATCCCATCCGCCGAAGCAATCCATGAATCCTTCTTTACCTTCAAAAACTTTCTCTGTTCCGGTGTAACCTTTTATTGCCATCATTGCGGCAAAGACTCCGGATTGAACTGCTATCGGGTCAACTGTATTTTTCATCATCGTAAGTCGGCCGGCAGTTGGACAGCCAATTGTATGATTGTGTGAACCGCTTATTCCGATTGCATTAACCATCTGATCAACTGTTAGACCAAGGATTTTCCCGGCAATAATTGGAGAAACAAATTGAGTAATTGTTGCATGGTGCCATTTACGTTCACGCAGTCCAGGTTTTCCGAACAGACATAATCTTTGCTCAAACTCATAAGCCAGAACGATTGCTACAATCACATCTTTCATATTCGCATTGATTTGTTCTGCTGTTGATAACGCTGCCGGGATTATGTCGGATGGATGTGATGGATCTTCTTTCCAGTAAATATCATTGAAGTCTAGAGACCTTATCATCAATGAGTTTATAAGAGCTGCATTTACAGCAGGTATCTTTTCGCCGAAAGCAATTACTGAAGCTTCCGGTTTGCCGCCCATCTGTTTATAAATATCGCGGATGATGTTTACGTCTTTTGTTTTATATGCACCGTAAGCGCAACCAATCGAATCATACAAATATCTTTTTGCTTCGTGAATTACATTTTCCGGTAAGTCTTCGTATTTCAGATTAACAGCAAATTCCGATATTACTCGTGCAATGGATTTTTCCATATTTGTTTCCCTTGTTTGTAGTGTAAAGTGAAAAAGATAAACGGAAAGGGAAGCTTATTTATTTTGCCAGTTGGTCTCGAAAATTTTAGGAAAGTTCAGCCAGGGAAAGAGTTGCCGCGAAGTATTTGATTTTTTCTTTAGCATATTTAGCTATTGATGAATAATTCTGATATAAAATTATTGTTTTGCTTTCAGTTTAGCAATCTAATTTCAGTAAATAAGTGTCTTATTATTGATGAATCAAGCAGAGAATTAGCAATTCTCAATTGTCAATTCGCAATTATAAATTCTTCCTCACCCAATTTTCTAATCCACCGGTTACAATTAATTCTTGTGCTGCTTCGCCTACCGGATCAATCGAATAGGATTTTTCTTTTGTGATTAATAAGGAATTTTGGAAATCAATTTTAGCAATTATCTCCGTTTTCACTGATAGTTTTTCATTCCCAAATTTTGATTTCAGATCATTCACCAGTTCGGGACATTCAATAACAAGAAAGCCGTTATTAAGCGCGTTGCGTTTGTATGTCTCATTGAACGATCCGGCAAGAACCAAACGAATTCCGCGGTACTTCAATGCTGTAGCAGCCTGTTCACGTGAACTTCCGGTGCCAAAATTGAAACCGCCGACGAGTATGTCTCCATCGTTAATCATTTTCCCAAATTCCGGATCGTAATTTTCCATAACAACTTTTGCCTGGTCTTGAGGAGTCATATCATCATTGTATGTGTATTTGCCCGGATATATTCCGTCAGTATTCAGATTATCCTGATAACAAAAGATTAATTCACCCTCGATCTGAGAAGAGAAACCATCAATTATTTTAACTGCAGATTTTATCAGTCCTTTTTTCACATTTGTTTTTATTTCACCTAAAATTTTCCCGGATGAACTATCAAAATCAAAATTGATAAAACCGGAAACGGCAGATGCAGCAACAACTCCGGGTGAAGCGAGATATGCCTGTGCATTTGGAGAACCCATTCTTCCTTTGAAGTTTCTATTTGTTGCCGAGATTCCAACTTCACCGTCTTCTAACAGTCCGGTTCCAAGTCCAATGCAAGGTCCGCAACTTGGCGGAAGAGGGATTGCGCCGGCATCTAAAAGAATTTTCCAATCGCCTCGTTTTTCACTTTCCGCTTGGACTTCGCTTGATGCAGCGGCGATATAAAATTTTACATGTTCTGCAATTTTCTTGCCGCGAATGATTGATGCTGCTTCTGCAAGATCGTCAACACGTGAATTAACACAGGAAAGTAGATATGCTTTATTGATTTTCACTTTCTTCTTTTTAATCTCAGAGATTGAAGTCATTGTTTTAACAGTATTAGGTCCGGAGACATGCGGTTCGATTGACGAAAGATCTATTGTCAATTCTTTTGCGTAAAAAGCATTAAGGTCAGCTTTCAAGTTTGGTAAATCTTTTTCAAGTTCGGCAATTCTTGTTTCATTAATGCGCGGATGATTTCCTTTACCATCAACGTCGGAAGTAACTCCTTGAAGACCTCGAATTTTTACAAACTTGGCACGAGCCTTCAACCAATTAATTGTAATATCGTCAATTGGAAAGACTCCAGCCATCGCACCCCATTCAGTTGTCATGTTGGCAATTGTTAGCCGCTGATCAATTGCTAATTCTTTTACTCCGTCACCGGTAAATTCGATAGCATGGTTCAAAACTTCATCGTGGTTGAAAAATCCGCACAATGCTATTATAACATCTTTACCCGTCACGCCGGATTTAAGTTTTCCTTTCAATTCAACTTTAGCAATAGGAGGAACTTGCCACCATGTTCTTGTTGTTGCCCAAATTGCCGCAGCATCCGTTCTAACGATCGGAGTTCCCAAACATCCAATTCCGCCATACATATTTGAATGACTGTCCGATGCAACAGACATAGTGCCTGGCCAGGCGTAACCTTCTTCAATCATAATTTGATGACCAATACCTCGTCCCGCCGGATAAAAATCAGCACCCATTGATTTTGAGAACTCTTCGATTTTTTTATACTTCGCTAAATTTTTTTCGTCTTTGTTTTGAATATCATGATCTAATGTATGAACAACCTGGCGGGGATTAGCAAGTTTAGCAGCACCAATGCTTTTGAATTTTGGAATTACAGCTCCCGTATTATCATGAGTCATTACATAAGCAGGCCGAATCGAAATATAATCTCCGGCATGAACAAATTGGTTAGGCATTAGCCCGACGGCATGTTTTTGCGAGATTTTTTCAATTAGAGTCTGGTTCATTTTTTTTCTCCGATAAACGTGAAACGTGAAAAGGGAAACGATAAGTTATTCAGAATATTTCTTGATCATATTAGTTAACATTGCGAAAACTCTATTTGATAATTCTTCTAATACTTTTATTTGTTCTTTATTGCAAAAATTTAATTGAAGCGATATTTCAATTTGTGAATCTATTTCCACAAGTGATGATCTTGCTATTTGTAAAAATCTTCTAATATCTAATTTAGTGTTTCTTGATAAACCTTCAGAAATATTAGAGACAATTGAAACAGATGCTCTTCTCATTTGAGAAGTTATCCCAAAACGTTCGTCGGCAGGGAACAATTCAGTTATTCGATAAATCTCTTTGACTAAATCAACACTTGCTTTCCAAACATCAAGTTGCTTGTGATTCAGCTTTAACATATGTCTTCCGTTTCACCTTTATCGTTTCACGTTTTAAACGGTTCAAACGATACAAAATCCGCGTGATGAACAATTATTGATTCGACAGTACGTTTACCAAGATCGCCTTCTTTCGAATGAGTAGCAATAATATGCTGAACTTCAAAAGGGAGATCAAATCGTGCCGCAATTGCTTGCCCGCTGAATGGGTGACGAACAAGATCGCCTGCTTTGCTTGTTTTTATTTTTCCGTCAACTTTTTCATATTCAATCAATTTACCAACATCAATAAGAATAGCACCTGCGATTAAAAAATCCATATTTATTTTTATAGCATCACCAAAGTTTTTCTTCATAGTGTTTGCAATTTCTACTGCAAGTTGAACACATGTACGTTTGTGATTCATAAAAGAAACACTTCCTTCTTTCACCAATAATGAGAAGGGAATTACTTCCAAATCTTCCGGTGTAAGAACGGAATTTTCAATCGCATAAACCCAAGCATTCAAAGTTCTTTCACGTAAGGAATTATCTTTGATCCAATCAAGTTCCGGCCAGAGTTTTTTTACTTTGTCTTTCATTTTTTTCTCCGTGAAACGGAAAACGATAAACGGGAGACGTTATAAATTTGTCTTCCGTTTCACCTTTCACGTTTATCGCTTAAAGTTTAGAAATTATTGCATCAGTCATTTGCTGGGTTGTTGCTGCGCCCTTTTGGAAAACATCAGCACCGCCGCGCAGTTTCATCATATCGTAAGTACGCACTTTTCCTTCTTCAACAACTTTTGCAATCGCTTTCCGAATTTTTGTCGCAGTTTCTTTTTCTCCAATGTGATCAAGCATCATGCATGCGCTCATAAACATTGCAATAGGGTTTACAATTGAGGGATTTAACTTTTCATACTTCGGGGCAGAACCATGAGTTGGTTCAAACACCGCTACTTTTTCTCCAATGTTTGCGCTGCATGCAAAACCAAGTCCGCCAATTAATCCGGCAAATCCATCGCTGATAATATCACCGAACATATTTTCGGCAACGATTACTCCGTAATCTTCCGGATTTTTTGTCAGCCACATCATTTGAGCGTCAATATTCGTATCCCACAATGCAATATTCGGATATTCTTTAGCTATCTCTTTTGCAATCTTGAACATCATTCCAGAAGTTTCTCTTAATACATTTGGTTTTTCACAAAGTGTAAGATTCGTATAGCCGAATTTCTTTGCGTATTCAAATGCAGAACGAATGATTCTTTCACTTGCTTTCTTTGTAACTATCCGGGTTGAGACAGCCATCTCTTCACTTGGAGTATCTTTGAAGAATTTCATTTTGGAATGTGTCTCAAGCGCATCACGGACTTGTTTAGGCGGATTAGTCCATTCTACTCCGGCATAAAGTCCTTCTGTATTTTGTCTGAATATTACCGTATTCACCGTCGGTTCTTCAAATCCGCAGTCAGCACTTCTTCTAATAAAGTTTAACGGATTTCCTTTTAATGAAACACATGGGCGGATACAAATATCAAGATTAAATTTTTGACGTAAAGTTACAATTGGTGAAAAGTAAACAAATCCTTTTCCTTTCAAAGCCGGATCAAGTTCTTTTTCCGCGGCATCTTTTGCTTTGCTTGTTATCGCGCCGAAGAGAGCAATCTTGTTCTCAGAGATTAAGTCAATTGTACGTTGAGGTAATGCGTTTCCTTCTTTACACCAAAATTCCCATCCAATATCACCGTGAAGATAATTTGCTTTGAATCCAGCCGCTTCTAATAATCTTATTGATTCCGGTAAAACAACTTTTCCAATTCCATCTCCTGGAAGTGAAACAATAGTTCTCATGATATTTCCTGATAGTTTGAAATTTTTCTAATACAACTTAGAGAGTAAAGTCCAATTTGGCAAGCATTCAATTTCAATGTGGACAGCATTAAATTTCTAATTCTCTCTTTGAGTGAGAAAGTAATATTGTCATAGGAGGTCGGGTAACTATTTTGAGTTAAATCTCTTGCGAAATTTACTATTGATCTTCTATTTGTAAATAAAATCTAGAAACAAACTATTCTTACTCGAAAATTTCTTGACAGACTAGTAATAGGGGCTTATATTAGGGTCGTAAAATAGTGGCTAAGGAAAATATAAATGGAACAGGTTAAAATAAGTTTAAGAAAGGAACACACAGATTTCATAAAGCATCATTCCAAATTCGGTTTCAAGGATAGAAGTTCATTAGTACGGAAAGCAATTGATTATCTTAAAGAGAAACTAGATGAAGAAAGTCTAAAATCTTCGGCTGAAATTATCAATCATTATTATAAAAAAGATTCAGAATCAAATATGTGGATTGAAGATTCTGTTAAGGATTGGCCCGAATGAAATTGAGGAGGGGAATGATATTAGACATTAACCTTGATCCAACTCTTGGTTCTGAAACTGGGAAAGTAAGACCATGTATTGTTGTAACGAATAATATTTATAATGAGCTAATAGCCGTTATTCAGGTAGTTCCTCTTACTGCATGGAATGAAAAGAAAGCATTGGTAAGGACGAATGTTGAGATTGTGCCCACTCAAGAAAACGGTTTAGTAAAGAAATCCATTGCGGATTGTCTTCAAACAAGACCTATAGATTATGAAAAAAGATTGGTTAAGGTAAGAGGTACTATAGGTGAAGATGAACTAAAAAAAATTGATGAAGCCCTGATGATTGTTTTTGGAATTAAACAAGTATTGAGAAACTAAAATTGCCAATCCATCTGGATACTTAGTTTGTTATCAACATTCCCTTGAATTTCGGTGTCTCCACTTCCCAAATATCTTTCGTTCGGTTTGAAAAGTTCTGAATATTTGATTGATAATGTTAATCCGAATGAAGTTTTGTATTGTGTAATAAAATACCAGCGGGTACCTTCGTCGTATAATGCCGGATTGGTCATTATACCAGTGAGATCATTTTCAAATTCGTAAACGCGGGAATTGTAAGAATCTGTTTTAAAGAAAATAATTCTTGCTGAAAAATTGAGTTTAGAACTTGGCGAATATCTAACATCTTGAAAAATCAGAAATCCTTTCTCAAATTTTGAATTAGATGAGGGCGTAACGCCAACGAAATTTAATCTTGTGCGGAGCTGTAAATATTTTGAGAATTTATAAATTAATTCTCCTCTGATATTTTCAGTTTTCCCCATGACAAGACCGTATTCATTGTAGACAATATTTGCTGCTTCACTGCTTTTATTGATGTACCGCAGACGGAATTCAGTATTTGCAATAGGAGAAACTGTGTAATAAATCATAAATTCATTTCCTTTCGATGCAAACGGCATGTTATTACTTGTTAATGGAAATTTGAATTGGTCGTAATAAAAATAGATGGTTCCAAAATTTGTTTTCAATTTCAATCCGGAATAAAAACCAACTTCGTTTTGCGTCCCGTCTTTTTCTCCAAAGCCGTTTGTATGCAAACCCCAATAATCAATAGAATAATTACGGTAAGAGAATAGGAGAGTTAAATTTTTATTTACGGAAAATTCCACATTGTTAATGGTTGCAAAGGATTTAGTATTGTAAGAAGTCTCGCCGCTGAAAGTAAGTTTGTTTGCAATAAAGTTATAACTTGTTGAAAAGTAGTTGAATCTATTTCCAGATGGATCGAGCAGTGAACCATTTTGAAAATCATTTCCCAAAGTTGAATTATAATAGAGAATACCGAACGAACCGGCTTCGCCCAGTGTATAGCTCGCTGATATCCCGAATAATTTTTCATTTATAATTCTTTTGTGAGCGATTTCGTTTTCATTACGGTGAAAGCCGTCCATTCGAATGGAGGTTATTTGATTTGTGAGCGAATCAATAGAGCCGTCCAATTGTCTTGAAGAAAAAAATGAACTTACATTAAATCTATTAATATTTATCTGTGCGGCAACGCCTCGGAGAAACATGTTCTCATCAGTACTTAAATAGGGGATTATTAACTTTCCATTTCTGGGAAGAATTCCGACAGTTTCAATTCCTTTTCTGATTGAGTATCTGCTCCAGAGCGCGAGACCTTGTCCAAATTCAAATAAAAAATCACCGGCTACAATATTCTTAATTATTCCTATATCCTCGGCATAAAAATGAAATGTTGTGAAGTCGTTAAATGATTTTTCTCCTGCATCTTTTTCGGTTAGAATACCAAACCGAATATTATGATCTTTGTTTATTATCAAACGATTATAAATTTTCCAACTTGTGCCATCATATATGCCGTCTTTGTATGCCTGTTCTTCTTGAATCTTTTTTATTCCTCTTGTACGAAAAGAAATATCAACATTCTCAAATTTTTTTGAGATGGAATCAAAGAAAGTTGATTTATCATTATCCTCAAAACGTATGTAAGGAATAATTTTTTCAATGAGATCGGGACTCACTCCATCAATTTCTTTTAGTTGTTTTGCGGAACTGATTTTACCTAATGAATTTCTATAGCGTATTATTGCTGTCGCGGTTTGTCTATCGAGATATGGAATTTTCATCAATTCGTTAATTGAGGTTTGGTTTAGAGGAATTTTATTTTGCCGCAAGTATTCTATAAGGTCGTAATACCCGGATTCTTCATTATCAACTGTGGCATCTTCTAAAACTTCGTCTAAATCTGTTTCAAAAGTCGTGGAATCAACTTGTGAGTAAATCGTAATTGAAAATGAAAAAAATATTAGTAAAACAAATTTCATTTTTAGTCTTTAGTAAAACGTAAAATCAAACCGAATTGATGAGTCAATCCAAGATCTGGGTGCGATGAAACTGCATAATCGGCTTGAATAAAATTATAAACAATTCCGAAACCGCCGGAGTAAGTATCAGGTTGGTTTGATACACCAATGCGAAGTATTAAAAAATCCATAACTGAATATTCTGTTCCTAACCGAAGCGAAGGATTGAACCCAATCTCTTTTTGAATTGCCGCATTGAAAGAAAATACATTTGTAAAATGAAGATCTGTTCCTAGCCATATTACTGTTGGAATCTGATTTGACTCATTACCAATTGTAGAGCGAGTAATATTCTCAATTAAAAAGCCAAAACCGATCAGTTCATTTAATCTGGCAATGGAACCGATATTGAAAATCAGAACTCCTTTGCTTCCGTAGTTTTTGATAGAGACATTATGGAAAGTCGAAGTTAATCCAACTGAAAAATTCTTTGATATTTTCCTTCCGAAACCTAGTGTAATATTAGTCTCTTTATATAAATCGAAACCGTATATACTAAAGCCGGCGCTGAACGAACCGAGTGAGGTTGGTTCACAATAAACTGCTGCCGCATTAGAAAGTTCAGTTACACCAAAAGGAGCAGGAGAGTAAAACAAACCAACTTCTCTAACTTTTATTAATGATAATCCTGCTGGATTGTTAAAGAGTGTAAAAACATCATTTGAAGAAGACATGTCAGAGCGGGCTATAGCAATTTGTCTCGCGCCAGAACTTATTTGCCCGAAACAATCACTGAATAAGAAGAGTAAAACAAACGAAGTTGCTAAAACTCTTTTCATACAACTATAACTTAAATCATTGTTTAATTTTTTCCAAATCTATATCTTGAATTAAGAAAAAACCTGGAGTGAGGATAATGAAAAAAACAGTTCTTTCAATTATCTGTTTATTTGTATTGCCGATGTTTGTTTCTGCTCAGGAACTGGATGCAACAGTTATAGTTAATGTTGAACAACTTGAAACTTCGGCGCGGGATCGGTTAGACAATTTTAAAAATCAGGTTCAAGATTATTTGAATAATTCAAAGTTTACAAACAAAGCGTGGGAAGGAGAACGTATTAAATGCTCTTTCAATGTTTTCTTTAATAATTCTTCCGATGAAACAACCTATAGTACACAATTAGTTGTAGCAAGTCAGCGCCCAATTCATGGTTCTCAATTAAGCTCTCTTATGATGAGCATAATGGATAACAGCTGGCAGTTCAAATATCAAAAGAATCAAGCAATGTATTTTAACCAAACCGATTTTGACCCGTTGACAAGTTTACTGGATTTTTACGCTTATCTTATTATTGGTTTAGATGCAGATTCATTTGGACCTTTGGACGGGACAGAGTATTTTCAGAAAGATTTGGAAATTGCTTTAAAAGGTGCAGGAAGTTCATTTTCTAAAGGATGGCAATTAGAGAGTACAGCTTATAACAGACGTGCTTTGATTGAAAATCTGTTGAATACAAAGTATCAGCAGTTCCGTCAAGATTATTTTGATTATCACTATAACGGATTGGATTTATTAACGGAAAAAGATCAAAGGCAATTTGCATACAATAATATTCTTAAATTGATAAACGATTTGGAAAAAATGAAAGATCAAATTGACACTCGTAGTGTCTTGATGAAAGTCTTCTTCGATGCTAAAGCCGGAGAGTTTGTTGAAGTGCTAAAAGGTTATCCCGATAAATCAGTTTTTGCTATTCTTAAAAAAGTGGATCCTTCTCATATATCCAAGTATGACGAAGCGATGAAATAGCTATTAGCTTTTAGCTATTAGCATATTGATTGGCTAACAGCTAAAGACTTGTTACTAAATACTAATTTCATAAACTCTGTACTTTTTATAAATTTCACCGTTCATAACTTGAGCGCCGCGATTCATCATTTCATTATCCTCTAAAATCCAACTTGCTTCACCGAGTAGAATACCAAGGTTTGCCGCACGGTTAACTATTTCCCAGTAGAAAACTGCATCGAGTCCGCGTTTCTGATATTCTGGGATTATTCCTAGAGTCAAAACACGGGACCAAGTTATTTTTTTCTTCTGTGTGAACAGTTTTAAAAAGCCGAACGGGAAAAGTCTTCCGTTCATGGATTTAAAGATTTGATTGTAATCCAGCATAACAAGTGCAAAGCCGACAAGTTTATTGTCTATTTCTCCAAACAAAACTAGAGACGGTTCAACAAGCGGCTTCAGATCTTTTGCCATCGTATCAATTTCTTCTTCGGTAAATGGTACAAAACCCCAATTTGGAGCCCAAGCTTTATTGTAAACAAATTTTACTTTGTCGAGTTCTTTATTGAACTCTTTCATGTTCATTGAATAAACTTTAATTCCGGAACGTTTCTGAGCTATCTCTGCAACTCTTCTTAATTTTTCCGAACCAACTACTTTAGGATTTTCGAGTTTGTAAGCGTAAAGATCTTTTGCTTTTTTCAGACCATAATTATCACAGAGAGTAAGATAATATTGAGGATTGTACGTCATTAATAATCGTGGTTCATCGTCAAATCCTTCAAGCAGCATAGCATACTCATCGTTAGATGAAGGATTAGCCGGCCCACGCATTGCGTTACATCCTTGCTTGATTAGCCAAGCTTTAGCTGTATCAAAGAGTTTATTGGCTACTTTCTGATCATTTATACATTCAAAAAATCCGAAGAAACCAACGCTGTCGTTGTGGTATTTATTGTGAAGATCATTTTTAATTGCTGCAATTCTACCAACAAGTTCGCCATCTTTTTCGGCAAGATACATCTCCATTTCTGCGTGTTTGAAAAATGGATTTTTTTTACGGTCTAATATCTTTTTCTTATCATAGATTAACGGCGGAACCCAATACGGATCGTTTGCATAAATTTTCCAAGCGAATTTGATGAAAGTATCAATATCTTTTTTCGATTGAACGATTTTTATTTTTACTTCCGACATATTATCTCCGCACGTCTATAAAAAAAGCATACTCGCATAAAGTATGCTTTTGAAATTAATAGTGACTGATTAAATCAAGCCGATTTCTTTCCCGACAGTTTTAAAAGCATTAATAATGAAATCGAGATGTTCATCTTCGTGGCTTGACATATAGCTTGTTCTCATCATTTGTCTTCCTTGCGGAACGCCAGGCGAAATGAAAACGTTCACAAATACTCCAGCATCATAAAGTTTACGCCACATTGCAAAAGCCAACTCATCATTACCAACAATAACTGGAACTATTGCGGTTCTTCCGTCAATTATTGTAAAACCGGCAGCGGCTAACTCCGTACGCATTTTGTTTGCGTTCTTAATAAGTTTTTCAACGCGCCATGGTTCCTCTTCTAGAATATTTAATGCAGCAAGAGCAGCGGCAACCGAAGCCGGGGTAGGGGAAGCGCTGAATATCAAAGCTGATGAATGATGTTTTAAATAATTTATAACTCTTTCTTCACCGGCAACAAAACCGCCAAGCGATGCAAAAGTTTTGCTGAAAGTTCCCATTGTAAGATCAACTTCTTTTTCCAAATTGAATTCGCTGGCAGTTCCTCTTCCGCCTTTTCCAATTACTCCAACAGAATGTGCATCATCAATTAGAGTGCGCGCGTTATATTTTTTTGCAAGTTCAACCAATTTTGGAAGATCAACTATTTCACCGCCGGTACTGAAAACGCCATCGCTCACAATCAATTTAGGAGAATCAATAGGAAGTTTGCTTAATACTCTTTCCAAATCCGCCATGTCGTTATGTTTATATCTTTCAAGGTTTGCTGTTAAACCTTTTGCCATTACTTGACCTGCTACTATACAAGCATGATTGTCTTTATCCGAAACAACATATTCGCCTTTTCCTTGAACAAGTGTTGGAATAATACCTTGAGCAGTTTGGTAACCGGTACTGTATAACAGAACTGCTTCGGTACCAAAAAATTTTGCAAGTCTGCTTTCAAGTTCTATGTGTAGATCCAATGTCCCGGTTAAATAACGTGAACCAGAGCAACCTGTTCCATATTTTTTTATAGCATTCAATGATGCTTCTTTAACTTTGGGGTGAGCAGTCAGTCCAAGATAGTTATTAGAGCCAGCCATCACTACTTTTTTACCTTCAATCTGAACAACAGGACCTTCATTTGCTTCGATTGCGCGAAAGTAAGGATATAATCCTAAAGCTTTAATATCGTCTGCGCGTGTAAAGTCATGACATTTCTTAAATAAGTCCAAAATACCTCCGGATTATTTTTCTATAATGAAATTTTCTATTTTTGGTTAGAATGAAATTGGATTAATTGAATTTCGGTTGGCAATATAAAGAAAATAAATTATTAATTAATAGAATGGTTATGAAAAAAATCTCAGTTGTAACCGGAGCTTCCGGTTTTGTAGGAAGTCATGTTGTTGATAAACTTCTTGCTGAAGGTCATGAAGTTAGATGTATTCTTCGTTCGTCAAGTTCAAAACGCTGGCTCGAAAATAAACCGGTTGAAATTTTTGAGTGCGGCTTGTTCGATAAAGAATCTCTTAAAAGTATTTTAAAAGACGCTGATTATCTTTTCCATATTGCCGGTGTTGTAAAAGCGAAAGATGAAAAAGATTACTTCAAAGGTAACGTTGAAACTACTCGTGTACTGCTTGATGTTTTGTGTGAAGTAAATCCTAATATTCAAAAAGTTGTGGTTGTCAGCAGCCAAACAGCATGCGGTCCTTCGCTTGATGGAAAACCGGTTAATGAAGAAACTCCCGAACATCCGATTACACGCTATGGGAAAAGTAAATTAGCCCAAGAACAACTCGCTAAGAAATATATGGATAAGCTTCGGATCACAATTATTCGCCCACCTGCTGTATTCGGAGAGCGAGATACTGAGGTTTATCTTTTCTTTAAGACATACAAACAAGGTCTGATGGGATTAATTGGTCTCGATAGAAAAGAATTGAGTCTGGTTCATGTTGAGGATTTGGTTCAAGGCATATACCTAGCGGCAATTTCTGAAAAAGCAATTGGACAAACTTATTTTATTGGCACCGAACAGTATTACGACTGGCAACAGATAGGCGAGGTTAGTCATCGTGCAATTGGTAAAAAAGCATTCACTATAAAGATCCCTCATTTTACGGTATACACAATTGCATCGGCAGCACAGTTTTTTGCTATGTTCAGTTCGAAAGCGGCTACGTTCAATTTGGAGAAAGCAAGGGATTTTGTTCAGAAAGCATGGACTTGCGATGTTTCTAAAGCAGTGCGCGATTTAGGATATCATCAAACTGTTTCATTAGAAGATGGCATTAAACGAACTGTAGATTGGTACCGCGCAATGAAATGGCTGTGAGTCATTCGCTGTTTGCAATATAATAGATGAGACAAACAACGCTTGCAGTCTGTATTGCCAAATCCTTTGGCTGCAATCTTTAATCTAAAATTCTCAGTCAATTCTTTTATAAGAGCGCACTCAAAATTTTTATTCGCTCCTTCAAAAAGAAAGATTGCTTTTATTTTGTTGGTGGGAATAGAGGTGACATGATCAATATGCCAGTGAACGTTTTTAGATTCTTGCTGATGACGCTCGACTCTTTGTTCTAAGTTTTTTTGTGCGCTGCCAGAATAGTAATAATAACCCGGTTGAAAAATTTTCTCTTTGAAAGCGTCAATCTCAACTTTGAACTGTTCGGAAGCGAAAATTTCCAGAAGATAAACACCGGAATTAATGTCAGTTATTTTTAGCACCTTCTTTTACCCAGGTTTTTATTCCATCTATTTGATTCTTTGTAAGCGCCGGATAACCAATTGGGGGCATTGGGTTTGTTGTCAATCCCGATGTAGTTAATACAAGTAAACTGTTCTGCGGAAATCCCGGTGCTACTACTAAGTAGCTAGCAGTTGTGTTGGAATATGAAGTCAAACTTAAATTGCTGGCTTGTGTTTGGTCATCATGACATCCGGATCTTGCGCATTTAGCTGTGAATACCGGTTGAATATGCTGAGAGTAGCTAACATTTTGTGCCGGAATAATGACGCTGTCAATATTAGTTATGTTGGATGTATCATCGCATGCCGAAATAAAAAAAGCTGCGGCAAAAGCGGCAATAAAAAGAAAGTTTATTGGAAGTTTGTATTTCATCTTTATCTTATTTTTATTTATTTCAAAGATATTTCTGTTCGAAGTCTAATCCAATTCATTTATTCTTCATCAGAAATTATTGATTATCTTACTAAAGAAAAAGCTTGATGTTCCAGCAAAAAATTTTATTGTGAAATTCTTTTTTGATCTTTGTGAGCAGATTAAAGAAAAAATGAATTAGTGATAGTGTTAATAATTGACAAAACGGTTTCGTATAGTTAGTTTTGCTTCAGAAAATTTGTTTCAAAAATTCCCATAAATATGGGGCTATAGCTCAGCTGGGAGAGCGCTTGAATGGCATTCAAGAGGTCAGCGGTTCGATCCCGCTTAGCTCCACTAAATATATAAATAAACAAAATGAATTTTTCCGTTTACATAATGCAAAGTAAACATAACGGAAAATATTACATTGGCCAAAGCAACAATCCTTTAAAAAGATTATCACAGCACAATTCTGGTTATTCAATTTCAACCAAGACAGGAATCCCCTGGGAATTGGTATTCATTAAAGAATTTCCATCCAGAAGTGATGCGATGATCTATGAGAAGAAATTAAAGTCTTATAAGAGTCATGATTATTTAGAGAAAATAATTTATTCAAATCAATAGAGCGTCCCGATGATAATCGGGAAGGTCAGCGGTTCGATCCCGCTTAGCTCCACTAAAGAGGCTGTCTCAAAAGTAACTTTTACCGATAAAAAATTTTGATTTTAAAACGAAATCAAATCCAACTCATTCAATTTTGGCACTTTTGAGACAGCTTCTTTTATTATTGCTCACTGGAACATAATTACTAATGCCCGCTCTCCACTTTTTTTGTTAGTTCTGCAATTTGAGAAAAACTGCTCTGTAACTTCCGCAATTCGGTTTCAAGCTTGTAAATCTTATAGGATTCAACAGATTCTTTACCGCCGAGAAGCCAGTTAACATCACAGCCGAGCCGAAGTAATTTTGCTAAAATTCTTGTTCCTGGCTCTCGTTTACCGCTTATATACTGCTGCAACTGCTGAGGAGAAATTGCCATTGCATCTGCTAGCTTTTTGAGAGTACCATATTTTTTTTTAGCAAAGAAGCGCATACGCTCTCCAACACCCATCTGTAATTTTTCTTCACTAAATAAATCTAAATTTTCCGGAATAGATTCTTCAAATAAATTTAATTCAAACTGGTATTCATCTATTACTTTTTTTATCTGATGATAAAGGTCATCGTCAAATAGCGGACTTTCATTTAAGAGGTAAGCTAGAGTTTGAGTTTTCATATCCAACTTTTCGGATACTAAACTCAGTTTTATACCAAGAGTATGTAGTAGATATTTTATTTCTTCCTGCTTTGTCACTATTAATAATTCCCTCTATTGTAAAGCAGTTACCTATTGCAAAATAGTAAACATGTTTACTCAAGGCAAGTTTAATCTAAAAGGGGACTTCCGGTAAAAAATAGCACTATAATTCTAAATGAAAATTGTTACTAGAGTTTTGTAGTAGATAATATTTCAATATCTTTGCCGCGTATGAAATTAAAATTGTTCTCCGCAGATCACAAATACATACTTAGACTTGCGCTTCCAGCAATTGCAGGACTTTCTTCCCAAATGGTGGTATCACTTGTAGATGCTGCTATGGTTGGTCGTTTGAACAATGCCGAGTATTATTTAGCGGCAATGGGCATTGGTGTCATTGCAACGTGGGCTGTTGTAAGCTTGTTTTCAAGTCTTGCTACCGGTACACATGTTTTAATTGCGCGCAGATTTGGTGCAAATGAATATGATGAATGCGGAAGAGTACTGAACACTTCTTTAATTATCTCTTTTTTAATCGGTATTGTAATTTCTGCGATTGTAGTTTTCTTTGCTTATGATATTGCCGGATTTTTTGCCGTTGATCCAAAAGTTGGTTTTTATGCAGGGCAATTTCTGCACTATCGTTTTATGGGACTTCCTTTTTTCCTTATTACAGTTTCGTACCGCGGATTCTTTTTTGGAATCGGCAAAACAAAAATATTTATGTATTCGGCTGTTCTTATAAATTTCTTGAATATTGTTTTCAACTACATTTTAATTTATGGCGGGTTTGGAATTAAGGGAATGGGTTTGGCCGGATCTGGTTTAGGTTCAACTATAGCAACATTTTGCGATGCAATATTTTACCTGACTGTATCAATGACCCCGGTGTTCAGACACAAATTTCATTATTTCAAAAATTTCCGTTTCGTTAAGAGTATCGCGGCATCAATTATAAAAATTTCATTACCCGTTTCTCTTCAAAATATTTTTATCCTTGTAGGCTTTTTAAGTTTTATTGCAATTACAGGGCATATTGGAACTGATAGTCAAGCGGCAAGTACTATTGTGTTTTCTTCTCTGCAATTTTCTTTGATGCCTTGCTTCGGTTTTGGAATTGCTGTACAGACTTTAGTAGGGAATAGTCTCGGCAGCAAAAATATTAAACAAGCAAAGCATTATGGATTTGAAACCAGTAAGCTTGCTACAATCTACACAATCTTCATTGGGTTAATATTTATTTTTGCACCCCGTTTGATATTAATATTATTAACGAACGATCAAAGAATAATTGAAGTTGCTGTTCCGGCTTTGCGAATTGCCGGTTTTGGTCAAATCTTTTACGCAATTGGAGTTGTTCTTGCCAATGGATTACAGGCAATGGGAAAAACTCTTTTTGTTATGATTTCGGAAGTAGTGCTAAACTGGTTTGTATTTGTTCCTATAGCTTATTTCTTTGGCGTCTATTTAAAATTTGGATTAATAGGTGCATGGTCTGCTCTTCCGTTCTACGTCGTTTTGTATGCGTTAGTGATATTCATCAAATTTAGATTTGGAGACTGGGAAAAGTATAAACATGTTTGAGATAAATAACTTGACAAAGTTGTCTTTGAAGAATATATTTGACCCGTAGAAAAAGATGAAAACAAAATATCTCATATCGTTTCTGATTCTAATTACGGCGGGATTAATATTTGCCGGAGTTGATCTTAGAAGTTTTACTGTAAAATCTTACGGGGGAAATGTTATTCTAAACTGGGATACTAATTCGGAATCCAACCTAAATCATTTCGTTGTTCTGCGTAGAACAGTTAGTGGCGGATACGTTGAAATTGGAAATGTTTATCCTAAGAATGATCGTACCTATGAATACGTTGACCAGACAGCCTTTAAAACATCGGGTCAATTGTATGTTTACAAATTAAAAATCGTTGATAACGACGGAACAACATCATATTCTGGCGAAGTTAGTGTAATGCACAACAACGGTATTTCAAGTGTTAAAAGAACTTGGGGAAGTATAAAAGCATTATTCCGTTAAGATTGTTCTTCATTCAAATTCATTCCAGACTAAATTCCAAATCTTTTAGATTTCATGCTAATAACTAAATCAAAAATATATCTTGCCTCCAAGTCTCCGCGCAGAAGAAAATTACTAAAACAACTCGGGCTTAAATTCACTTCTTTTTCGGTAGATTTGCATGAAGAGATTTTAAATGGCGAACATCCAATCCAAACAGTAAAACGGCTGGCTCTCCATAAATCAGATGCAGCTATAACAAAAATTAAAAGTGGAATTGTGATTACTGCCGATACTATTGTTGTTCTGAACAAAGAGGTGATAGGTAAACCGAAAGATGAAAAAGACGCTTTTAGGATTTTGTCCAAACTTAGCGGAAGGACTCACTCTGTTTATACCGGATTTGTTGTAAAGAATTTAGATAACAAGAAAATTGTTGCTGATTATGAAAAAACGGAGGTTACCTTCAGAAAATTATCTCCTAAAGAAATTAATGATTATATAAAAACCGGAAGTCCTATGGATAAAGCCGGTGCTTATGGTATTCAAGACGATTTCGGAGCTGTTTTTGTCAAACGTATTGACGGTTGTTTCTATAATGTTGTCGGGCTTCCGCTTGCAAATATATATCAATCACTTTTGAAAATTTTATAAATTGTGCAAAAGTAAATTGAGAAACTTTTTTTATTTTGCCCATGATTGAAATATTCCAGAAATGGTTTCTCAGATAAAATAATTAAATAAAGTTTTTTATAACCAATGGGAAAATTAGATGACTACAAAAATTATTTGGACGAAAATTGATGAAGCTCCTGCGCTAGCTTCGTATTGTTTGCTCCCTGTTCTAAAATCATTTGTAAAAGAAACCGGAATTGAAATTGAACAGAAAGATATTTCATTGTCAGGAAGAATCATTGCCGCTTTTCCAGAATTTTTAACTGAAGCACAAAAAATTCCAGATTATCTAACCGAATTAGGAGAGCTTGCTAAAACTCCTGAAGCTAATATCATTAAGTTACCTAACATAAGTGCATCTATTCCGCAGCTTCATGAGGCAATAAAGGAATTGAAAGGGAAAGGTTATAAAATTCCAGACTATCCCGAAGAACCTAAAACGGAAGAAGAAAAATCAATCAAAAATCGGTATGCAAAAATTTTAGGATCTGCGGTAAATCCGGTTTTACGTGAAGGCAACGCTGATAGAAGAGCGTCTGCCTCTGTGAAAAAATTTGCACAAAAATATCCGCATAAGATGATGAAACCATGGCCTCAATCCGGCTCTAAAACAAGGGTTGCTCATATGCAGCAAAATGATTTTTATGGAACAGAAAAGTCAACTACACTTCAAAAGGATGATAGTGTAAGAATTGAATTTGTTGATTCTTCGGGAAACGTCACAATACTAAAAGATAAATTGAAATTACTTGCCGGTGAGGTGATTGATACCTCAATAATGAATGTGAAAGAGCTAAGAAAATTTTACTCTGAACAAATAGAGAATGCAAAAAAAGATGATGTGCTTCTATCACTTCATCTCAAAGCAACAATGATGAAAATTTCCGATCCAATTATGTTTGGGCATGCTGTGTATGTTTATTTCAAAGAAGCACTTGATAAATATTCCGATGTGTTGAATGAAATTGGTGCAAATGTAAATAATGGATTGATGGATGTGTTGGAAAAATTAAAAAAACTGCCGGATGAAAAAAGAATTGAAATTGAAGCGGCAATTAATAAAGTATATGAGACTAATCCCGAACTTGCTATGGTTGATTCAAGAACAGGGAAAACAAATTTGCACGTCCCTAACGATGTAATAGTTGATGCTTCTATGCCTAATGTTGTGCGTGATGGAGGCAAAATGTGGAACCGTAAGGATGAACTTCAAGATTGCATTGCTATGATTCCGGATCGTTGCTATGCAACTATTTATCAAGAAATAATTGAAAATGCACAAACTCACGGGCAGTTCGATCCGGCGACAATGGGCGCGGTTTCAAATGTAGGTTTGATGGCACAGAAAGCTGAAGAGTATGGCTCTCATGATAAAACTTTTGAAGCAAAGGGGAATGGTGTTATTCATGTTGTAAACTTGAACAATGAAGTGCTACTTAAACAGAAAGTAGAAACTGGCGATATTTTTAGAATGTGCCAGGCTAAAGATGAAGCTATTAAAGACTGGATAAAACTTGCCGTGAGAAGAGCTAAAGCAAGCGGTTCGCCGGCAATTTTCTGGCTTGATGAAAAAAGAGCTCATGATAGAGAAATTATTGCTAAGGTAAATAAATATTTACCAGAAAATGATATCACTGGTTTAGAAATAAAAATCTTAAATCCTGTTGATGCGATGAAATATACTTTAGATAGAACACGAAAAGGATTAGACACAATTTCTGTAACTGGAAATGTATTGCGCGATTATTTAACAGACTTATTCCCAATTCTTGAATTAGGTACAAGCGCGCGAATGCTTTCAATTGTTCCGTTATTAAATGGTGGCGGATTATTTGAAACCGGTGCCGGCGGTTCAGCGCCTAAGCATGTTCAACAGTTGTTAAAAGAAAATCATCTGCGGTGGGATTCATTGGGAGAGTACTGTGCTTTAGTCCCATCTTTGGAAATGATAGCTGATAAGTCTGGAAATGTAAAAGCAAGAATTCTGGCTGATACGCTAGACAAAGCAACCGGTAAATATTTGGAAAATTCACGCTATCCTTCTCGCAAAGTGAATGAAATTGATAACCGCGGTAGTTCATTCTACCTTGCATATTATTGGGCGCAGGCTTTGGCAGAGCAAAATTCGGATTCTGAAATGAAAGCTCGTTTTACAAAAATAGCTGATGAACTTAGCGCAAATGAAAAGAAAATTGTTGATGAATTAATCGCTGTACAAGGAAAATCTGTTGATATTGGCGGATATTACATGCCTGATGATAAAATGGCGTATGCAGTAATGAGACCAAGTAAAACTTTTAACAAAATTATTGATGAAATGTAAAACCATATTAAATGAGCATATTGAATTATCTATATGTTCATATTTTCTTTTCATAAAAGTATCAGTTTAACGTAACTGTTGAGATTTTTGCAGAGACGATCTTCCTCGGGTCGTCTCTTTTCTTTCACCATGCAAACCCAATCAGATTTTCACAACCCCAAAAATATTTTTGAAATTTTTAACTGAAATATTATTTTACGAGCGGTTATTCTTAATAATATTAGAGCAAATTTTTAGCGGGTAATTAATGCGGTTGGTTCTCTCTTTAGAGATCGCCGGGTACCGTTCGGCGGGATTAATTACAGTTTCTCCTTTCAAGTTTATTTTACACAATCCTTCACTTCGGTTCTTCGGAAATCTTACTGTTCAAATATGATTTGGTGACAGAGAAATATATTTCTATTTCTGTTCATTTTATTTGAAGAATTTATAATTGACGTTTTCTAATTGCTGTCTTCCAAAGTGATGTTACAAATCATTTTAAAACAATTCCATTAAAAAGGAGGCTTTATGAAAATTGTTCGAATGAATCCGCTAGAAAAAAAAGAAAGCGGAAAGATGGCTGCTTTCTTCGACATCCAGACACCCGATGAAATCGTTATCAAAGGATTTCGTCTTGTTAACGGCGCAAATGGTTTGTTCATCTCGCCGCCGGATCAAAAAGGGAAAGATGGAAAGTATTATGAGTCTGTTATTCTTCCAAAGGAAATGAAATCCTCATTAGAAAAACTTGCCATAGAGGAGTATAACAAAACCCATAAGTAATCAAAAAAATATCCGAGTTAGTTCTTCAGTAAATCATGGCTCAGTGCTTCCATTGGGCCATGTTATAACATGGAAGTTGGAAACAATATTTTTTGAACAAGGAAATCATAAATGAGAATGAATTGTGAAAATGAGATGAGAATAATTGATAACTATTTTCTGTATTAACGCTCGTTCATAACAATTAATTTCTTGATCTTTCTATCCTTGATTTTAGAACCCACTGTATATATTTTAGCACCAGTTCAAATAAAAACGATGGAGGATTATTATGCAGAATGAAGAAAGTGGAATGGGAAAAGGATTGCTGATTGGTTTCTTAACAGGCGCAGCAGTAGGTTCAATTATTGCACTTCTTTACGCACCAAAATCCGGTAAAGAATTGCGAGAAGATATTAAAAATAAATCGCAAGATTTAATTGAAGATGCCGATGAGTATATCTCGAAAGCCAAAGACAAAGCTTCTCAACTAATTAATGAGGGTAAAAAAAAATCCGAAAAATTGGTGGCTGAGACTAAGGAGAAAGTAGATACTCTTTTAGATGAAGCAGAAAAAATATTAAGCGAAGCAAAAGACAAAGCTGGCAACGTTGCCCATCTTGGAAAAGAAAAAATTGAAAAAGAAAGTGAACGTTTGAAAACAGCAATTAAGGCGGGTATGGATGCGTATAAAACCGAGAAGGATGCGTAAAACTTTATGAGTATAATTGATGTACTTCTTATTATTTTAATTGTATCTGCTTCAGCGTTGTGTATTTTTGCCATCATTTACTTGAAGAGAATTACAGATAATGTTGAAGCTGTTCGTAAAGATGTTCACGAGTTTGTACAAAAAACAGATGAAATAATAGAAAACTTAGGAGGAGTAACCCGTAAAGTAAACCGCATTGTTTCGGAAGTTGAATACTACTGGGATGAAATTGATTTATCAATAAAAAAAATACGGGAACGTATTTCAGGTCTCACTTCTCTAAAGAATTTTCGCGATGTTGAGTATCCTGCCAAAGATCTTATCAAAAACATCAAAGCATTTACAAAAGGCGCCTCAGCTTTTTGGAATGCATTTAAACGTAGGTAATTTTTTCTTGTTCAAATAAGGAGAATCTATCTTGAAAGAGTATAATGCAGAAGCTATTAGAAACATAGCGCTTGTGGGTCACGGAGGAAGTGGTAAAACTACGATTTCAGAAATTCTTTTGTTTACCGGAGGAGAAATAAATCGTATTGGAAAAGTTGAAGAGGGAAATACTACTTCAGATTTTAACGCAAACGAAATTGAAAAAAGAATTTCGATTGCCGCTTCGCCTCTTCATGTTGAATGGAACAACACAAAAATTAATATACTTGATACTCCCGGCTTTCCGGATTTTATAGGTCAGGTTATTTCTTCTTTGCATGTTGCAGATACCGCAGTTTCAGTTATTAAAAGTTTTGAAGGCGTTGAAGTTGGAACAGAACAAACTTGGGAAGTTGTTAGAAAAAATAAACTCCCCGCAGCGGTTATAATTAACAAATGCGATAACGAACATTCAAAATTTTTTGAAACAATCGCACAAGCTAAAACACGTTTAAGCCACGATATTACTGTAGTTTCTTTCCCGGTCAAAGAAGGATTGAATTTTAGTTCTATTGTTGATCTTGTTAAGATGAAAATGATTACGTACAGTGATGCAGGTTCTAAGAAAATTACTGAAGAAGAAATTCCTGCCGATTTGAAAGCTCATGCCGATAAATTACGGGAAGTTCTTGTTGAGAAAATTGCAGAGTCTAACGAAGAATTGATGAATAAATTCTTTGAGGAAGGAAATTTAAGCGACGATGAAATTCAAAAAGGTCTTAAAGTATCAATCATTAACGGCGGATTAATTCCTGCGTTTGCATTCTCTGGTTCAAAAGCTATCGGGCAAAATACATTCTTGGAATATGTTGTTAAATATTTCCCGGCACCTAACGAAAGAGAACCTCTTGAAGTAACAATGAAAGAGGGAGGCAAAAAAATTAAATTAGCTTGCGACGTTAAAGGTGAACCAGCTCTTCTAATTTTCAAGTCATTATCGGAACAGCATGTAGGGGAACTTTCTATTTTCAAAGTTTATTCCGGTTCGCTTGCGCCCGGTATGGATCTTCAAAACACACACAGAGATAAAATTGAGCGCCTTGGACAAATTTATGTTCTTAACGGGCATAATAGAAAAGATATTGCCAAACTAAATGCCGGTGATATTGGTGCTGTTGTAAAATTGAAAGACAGTCATACCGGTGATACGCTCAGTTCTAAAAATTTCACAATTATTCTACCGGAGATCGAATATCCTGAGCCGGTAATTCGTTTTGCTGTTAAACCAAAAGCAAAAGGAGATGAAGATAAAATTTCAGCGGCTTTACATACAGCTCATGAAGAAGAACCAACACTCAGAACAAAATTCGATGGTGAAATTTCTCAAACAATTGTTTCAGGTCAAGGCGAACTTCAATTGAATCTTGCCGTAAAATTGTTAAAAGACCGTTACGCAGTAGAGGTGGAATTAGTTGAACCGAGAATTCCATACAGAGAAACCGTAAAAGGAAAATGTGAAGACTCCGAATACAAGCATAAAAAACAATCCGGCGGACGCGGTCAATACGGTCATGTTCATTTAAAAATTGAACCGCTTCCGAGAGGAACAGGTTATGAATTTGTTGACGCAATTGTAGGCGGTGTTGTTCCCGGTCGTTTTGTTCCTGCAGTGGAAAAAGGATTGAAAGAAATTATGACCAAAGGAATTTTAACCGGCAGCAAAGTTGTTGATGTTAGAGTAACGTTGTTCGACGGAACATACCACGCAGTTGACTCCGATGAAGTATCATTTAAGATAGCGGCTTCACAAGCATTCAAGAAAGGTTTTCTTGAAGCAAAACCGATGTTACTGGAACCGATTTACGATATCAACATAAAGATCCCGGAAAAATATATGGGCGATGTTATGGGAGATATCTCCGGACGCCGTGGAAAAATTCAAAACATGGATTCCGATAATTCATTCCAAATCATCAAGGCAAAAGTACCGTTGGCGGAACTTCATAAGTATTCAACACAGCTTCGCAGTTTAACATCAGGGCGCGGAATGTTCTCGATGAGTTTTTCTCATTATGAAGAAGTACCAAAAGATACCGAAGCAAAGGTTATTGAAGAATATCAAAAGCATAAAGAAGAAGAAGCAGAATAATTATATTCTAGTTAAATTGCGGGCGGAAGTAATTTCAACTTCCGCCTTTTTTATTTATGGAAAAACTCTGGTCGCCCTGGCGTTCAAATTATATAGAATCTTTTAAGACTAAGAAAGATTCCGACGCGTGTGTATTTTGCGAAGCGCCGAAACTTTCTCTTGAAGATGATAATTCTCTTCTAGTCTATAAAAATGAATTATGTTATGTGATGCTGAATTTATATCCATATAACAGCGGTCATCTTTTAATTATTCCTTACCGTCATCAAAGCGATATGAGCACGCTAAATGAAAAAGAGATGAATGAGATGATGAAGATGGTTCAGCTCTCAATCAAAGCTCTTGACATTGCAATGAAACCGCACGGCTATAACTTTGGAGCAAACCTTGGCAAAGCCGCCGGAGCCGGTATAGATTCACATCTTCATTTTCACGTTGTGCCAAGGTGGAGCGGCGATATTAATTTTATGCCGTCTATTGGCGAAGTAAAAATTATTTCTCAGGATTTATTAGCTACAAAGAAAAATTTAATCAATGCATTTGAACAATTATTAAAAAGGTAGCACATTTTGGATAATCAAAAACAATTCAAAGTTTTAATAGCGCCAAACAGTTTTAAGGAATGCGCAGATTCAGTAGAAATAACGGAATTTATTAAAGCATCTCTTTTCAGATTATTACCCGAAGAGATTAAATCCAAGATTGATTTTCTTCTCAAGCCTATTTCCGATGGCGGAGACGGATTTTTGCAGGTCTGTCAAAGAAATTTCGGCGTTGAATTTCTTCATTTCGAAATCTCAAATTCTTTTAACGAAGATAAATTCTTTTGTCCGGTAGGTTACTTTCAAGAAACTAAAACTTTGTATGTGGAATCGGCGGAAGTGTTAGGACTGAAATTAATTCCGGATGAATTTAGAAAACCTCTCTCGCTTTCATCAAGTGGAATGGGAGATCTTCTTCTGCAAATCTTCGATTCCGTTAACGCGGGGATTATGGATGTTGAAAAAATTGTTATAGGAATCGGCGGGACCGGCACAAACGATTTAGGTATGGGAATGATGGATGTGTTTGGTCTAGAGTTCTACGATGCAAAAGATAATAAGCTGGAAGTTTTGCCAAAAAACTTTTCTTTAGTAGAAAAAATTGTAGTTCCGGAAGTAGAACTTCCATTTAAGATAGAATTGATAATTGATGTTGAAAATCCGCTTTTGGGAATTGACGGTTCAAGTTTATTATTTGCTGAACAAAAAGGCGCTACAGACGAAGAATCGGTTTTAATGGAGAAAGGTTTTATCCATTTGCTTGATGAACTTGAAGTTGACGAAGAGACACAAACAAAATTAAGCGGTGCGGGCGGCGGTATTGCGGCAGCAATGAAAATATTCTTTAATGCGAGTGAAAAATTTGCAGATCAATTTATTAGAGAAGATCTAAAAGTTCATGCCGAAGTTTCCGGTCTTGATTATGTTATCACCGGAGAAGGGAAATTGGATTCACAAACATTCTTAAATAAAGGCGCTTTCATTGTTGTAAATGAATTTGCCGAAAAGAATATTCCAATTACTTTTCTTTGCGGAAGCAGCGAAGGCGACTTGCCCAAAATTGAAACTTTGAGAGTGATTGAAATTGGAGAATATTTTGATTCGGTTGAAGAATCAATTCAGAAGATAGATCAAGGAATTGAGATTGCATGCAGAAAGATCAGCAAAGAGATAATACAGTTATTCGCTAAGAAAAATTCAAAATAATTATTGAGATTGCCTAGTCCCGCTAACGCGGGACTAGCAAAAAGATGAATCCAACTAATAAGAAAAGATTATTCAAAACTTATCTGTGAATGGAAGTATAATGGAAAACCAATCAGAGTCATTAGAAAAAATAAAAATAGATTCGCTGGAAGAAATTCTCGGCAAAAAATTTCCGGTGTTGGACAATGGTTTTGTCCGTGTAATTGATTACATGGGCGGAGATGAATCAATTGTTCAAGCGGCGCGGGTTTCTTACGGCAAAGGGACTAAAAAAGTTAATGAAGACCGAGGATTAATCCGTTATCTTCTACGCAACTTTCATACAACGCCATTTGAGATGTGCGAAATAAAATTGCACATCCGCGTTCCAATGGACACATGGCGCCAATGGATACGCCACCGCACGGCAAATGTAAACGAATATTCAACTCGTTACTCTCTGGCAATTGATTCAACTCAAAAGACAGACTCTAACGAATGGCGCTTTCAAGCCGTAGATAATAAACAGGGAAGCGAGGGATTTTTTGACAACACAATAGGTATTAAACTATCCGAACGCGAAGAAGAACTACAACAATTTGCGCGGGAGATTTACCAGGAGCGTTTACAACTTGGCGTTGCACGCGAGCAAGCAAGAAAAGATTTGCCCCTTTCAACTTATACGGAAGCATATTGGAAAATAGATCTTCACAACTTGCTGAACTTTCTAGCACTCCGGATGGATTCTCATGCGCAGCTTGAAATACGCAGTTACGCGAATGTTATAGGTAATGAAATTGTAAGCAAATGGTGCCCGATTGCATGGGAAGCATTCAAAGATTACCGGATGAACGCAATGAGTTTTACCGCGCTCGAATTACAAATCATGAAACAAATATTTGCAGGCAGCCAGCATGAAGCAAAAAAACTTGCCGAAGAATTCGGATGGCTGAATAAGATTGAAGGAAAGCTCTCTAAGAACCGTGAACGGATAGAATTTGAAGGTAAGCTTGAAACGCTTGGGTTGAAGAAGCCGTGGGAATGAAAAAGCGAGAGGTAAGAAGCAAGAGGCGAGAGGGTTGACGCGTATTTATAATTAAAATTAGTGTTAAATTAAAAAGAAAATTACGGGGTATTTTCTTGATTAATACAAAGCAGTTCACTTCGATTGAAACCAACTTGAAAATTTATTTTTACCGGATAAATAGAAGCAACACCAAAATAGATCTGAACAAAAATTTGCGCAAGAAATTGGAACGTAGTTATGCAGCTTAGTGCTAATTTATGTTCCATAAATAAATAACCCGTTCAGCATGAGTAATAGTTAGCTGGCAAAAAAAAATAGGAGATACATTTATGCAAAAAATTATTCTTACAATATTCATCATTATATCTGTTAAGATTTATGCTCAAAACACTAGTAACGATTATTACCCAATTGAAGTAGGTTATGAATGGAAATATAAAGAGCCGGATAAAGGTTATGAAGAAAAATATATAGTCAATTCTTTTGATAATACATATGATGCCTATTTAGCAAAAAAGATAATCAAGCTTGGAGATAAATTCCCAATAACGATTGAAGAACTTCTGGAAAAAAGAAATGGCAAAGTTCTGTTATTAGGCTCACGCGGTGGATTATTAAATACAGATTGGGAAATGAGTTCACATATACTTATGGGTTCCAATCCAAAAGTCGGTCAGAGCTGGAAAAATGAAAAAGAAGGTGAAATAGAAGAATATAAAATTATTGAATCTAAGGAAGTTTCAGTCCCTGCTGGTCAATTTGAGGATGTTTTAGTTATACAAAAAATTGACTCCAGCGTTGATTCAAAATCAAAGAAGAAAAAAGTTTTAATGAAGTCTAAACAATATTATGCACCCAACGTTGGTTTAATTAAAACAGAGTATTATGATCAAGATAAAAACGTCTATATTACTTTTCTTGAACTTGTGGATTATAAACAATGAAAGAAGAAATAAAAATAGAATGTCCTAAACATTTACTGAGCACTAAAACATCTAATATTTTATTTATTCATAAAAAAGAATATAAATATTATGCCTTTCTAAATAACCTAGATGAAGGTAGAAACATCTTAATCACAGAAAAAATTTTTAATGAAATCAAGAATAATTGGGAAAATGAACGATCAATAAATTTAATGCTTGGTGGAGGAGCAATTAGGGATAAGGATAGTGTAATCATACCCAACAATTGTATTATCGAAATGAACTATGATGAATAAATGCCAGCTAACCACAACTCAAAGCGACCGCGTCTTTGACGCAGTCGTTTGATAAGGTTATTGGGTTTAGCTTTTCAGAGTAAGTTTGTTGTTCAAAGTTGATTTGTAAAACGAAGTTGATTTAAAAACAAAAAAGGCAATTGCCAAAAGCGACATTGTAGTTATGGGCGGCGCTTTAGTTGCAACGCCGTTAGGTTGCTATTGATTAAATATATCATGTAAAATAGACTTGATTGTTTTTGCCAATGTAATTACATTGTGCCCACGTTAATTCTAAAAGGTGATAATATGAAAACAAAGGTTGTAAAAATTGGGAATTCGCGGGGTATCCGTATTCCGAAATCATTAATTGATGAAAGTGGTCTTAAAAGTGAGGTTGACCTTGAAGTTCTAGATGGACAAATAATCATCAAGTCAATATCCCAAAGTAGAGAATCATGGGATTCCTCATTTAAGAAAATGGCAAAAAACAAAGATGATATTTTGTTAGATTCAGATACATTAGCTCGACAATCAACATGGGATAAAGAAGAATGGGAGTGGTAAATGTTTTCTCGTTTTGAAGTTTATTTTGTTAATCTAGATCCAACAATCGGAAGTGAAATAAAAAAGACTCGTCCATGTGTAATTATTTCCCCCAATGAAATGAATCATAATATATCTACAGTAATTATTGCCCCTCTTACTTCGAAGTTACGTAATTACCCAACTCGAGTTCCTTGCAAAGTTGAAGGCAAGCAAGGTCAAATCGTATTAGACCAAATAAGAACAGTTGATAAAATAAGATTAGTAAAAAGAATAGATACATTAAATAAATTAACTCAGACAAAAGTTCTAGATGTTTTAAAGGAAATGTTTTCAGAATAAGCAACTTAACAAGCGGGTCAACATTGACCGCGTTTTCATTGCGGTATTTGTTGAATTTATAAAGTTTATTCTATTTTGTAAGCATTGCCTTTAACAGTAGTACCATTTGAAAAGTTGATTTGTAATTAATAATACTTTCAAATAAATATCTCAAATCCGACATAGAGCTTACAAAGAAGTTAAAAAGTGAAGCTCATAGCGAAGTGTATGGAGATAATGATTTTTAATTATATAGGAAGCAGTTCTTTATCAGCTATTAATCTCAAACGGGTTTATATTTTACAAATTTGGACAGAGATTTTCTTCAACAGATTTCTGCTTAAAATAAATGGTTCTTTTTTTCTAATAAATTTATTAAGCTGGTAAGGGAGAGTATCGAAGTCGGTAATAGACCGCATTAAACATCTCTATGTTTTTTAACGGTGCAGCTATTTGAACAATCAAATATCTTGCATGAAAAACAACTTTGCCGGCTAATTTTAGCAATTGATATCTAAGTGTTCTAACCGACTTGTTGTGATCTTCTTTGGGCAGACCACTGTATTTCAACATTTGCAATAAATTGTAGGCGAGTAGACCAATAGTAAAATATAAACAGTTAGCATCAAATTGCCCGCACGGAACTTTGTCTAGATTCAGTTGATTCTTCAACTCTCCTATTTTCTTTTCCATGAGTCCGCGTCCTTGATGTAATTCTATTATCGCTTGACTGTCATAAGTTTCTTTACTCAAATTTGTTGCTACTATCCAGTAACTGTAATTTAAGAACAGATCATATTGTTTCTTTAATCTTGTTCGTTTTACTGCTATGCGAACTGTCCGCTTCTTAGATCCAAACCGGTATTCTGTTTCGGCAACTTCATAGTTATCTTTTATCCCATCTTTATCTATTGTTCTTGTCCACTCCTCTTCCGGTATTGATTTTATTACCTCTAATAGACCTTCGGTTTGATCTGTCGTTATTGTATAGTCCAATCCTTCTTCTTGGCAATAATCCACAATCTCTTTTTGCCATCCGGCTGAATCACTGCGAACCATCTTTATTGCTTGCGGATAATTCTTTCGACAACTTTTTATAAATTCTACTAACCCACTCTGTGGTGATACATTGCCTTCTCTAAAATCACTCCCTACTACAATTCCGTTTTCTGATATTATACCAAGCAGAGGTTGATAGCCATAACTGCCTTTGTATGTCTTCTGTGAATCTCCTTTATCCGACTCTATTATCGTTGCATCTATATCTAATATTTCTCCTTGTTTGCTCAGTCCCGTCAGTAATTGTTTTATTACTCCAAATATTTTTGTCTCCGATGACTTCCCACCATGCTTGCCTAACCAGTCTCCTATGGCATCACTTGTTGGCAATTTCATATCCGTCAACATTTCTTGAAACGCTTCGTCGCTCATTAAATGACGTACATCTTCTAAGTGTAAGGCGCCATCTACAAACATGTATACCAACGTCATTATGTAATCGCTTGCTATTATTCCTCTATTGCTGCCCGGTTTACCAAATTCTTCATCTATTCTTTCCCGCAATCTAAATTTCCTTACTAGTTCTTCTATTAAGGGGACTCCTATTCGGTTACTTAACTTTTCTTTACTACGGATTACTTTTATCGGTTTTAATCTTTTTTGCATGGCTTTTCTCTCAGATTTCTTTTTTCACCTATCCGGTGATTTTTTGAATCTCAAAATAACCATGCCTTTCTTTATTTCCTGATACTATTTTATTCTTTTATCTCGGATTTAAGACACAAATCAAAGTTACCTTGAAAATGCATTTTATTTTTCTCAAATTGTCGATGCAAAATTTCACAAAGAAGTAAATAAGCATAAATGAAAATAAATTATTTTTTCTCGTACGAAAATTTCTGCTATCCAAAGCTCAATGGGCTTTTATTGCGCCCTTGTCCAGATCACTAATCTTCCTTAAATTTTTTCTCTAAATTAGTTCGTAATTAACAGGAGTAATCTATGTGTGGAATTGTTGGATATATAGGAGATAAAAATTGTGTTCCAATTTTAATCGAAGGATTAAAAAGATTGGAATACCGCGGATATGACTCTGCCGGAATTGGAATTATAAATGGCAAGGAATGTAAAGTTGTAAAAACTAAGGGAAAAGTTTCTGAACTTGAAAAACTTGTCTATAAAGATCATCTTGAATCAAATTTGGGTATTGGACACACTCGATGGGCAACACACGGCGAACCGAGTACTATAAATGCACATCCACATCTTAACAAAGAGAAAACACTCTTTCTTATTCACAATGGAATTATTGAGAATTATCTCTCATTGAAAAACGGTTTAGAAAAAGAGGGTTATCAATTTCTTAGTGAGACCGATACTGAAGTTCTTGCGCATTTAATTGACCACTATTTAAAACTGAAACACTCACTCTTTCAGGCAGTTCGTTATGCTCTGAATGAAGTAGAAGGCACATACGGCATTTGTGTTATTTATAAAGAAGAGAAAGATAAAATCATTGCCGCACGTAAAGGATCTCCTCTTGTTCTAGGTATTGGTAATAACGAAAACTTTGTGGCTTCAGATGTTAATGCTCTAATTGCTCATACCAAACAAGTCGTTTATTTAGAAGATGGAGAAATCGCAGAAATTTATAAAGATCATTTCAATACCAAAACAATCTCTGATGAGACAATCATCAAAGAGATTTTCCAGGTTGATATGGGTATTGATGAGATTACTAAAGGCGGCTATCCTCATTTTATGTTGAAAGAAATCATGGATCAGCCTGACTCGATTTATAATTCGTTAAGAGGCAGACTTGTTTACGAAGAAGGAATCTCAAAACTTGGCGGACTTCAAGGTTTTGAAGAGCGAATGATCAACTCTAAACGAATCATCATTACTGCTTGCGGAACATCATGGCATGCCGGGTTAGTGGGCGAATATATGCTGGAACAATATGCCGGAATTCCGGTTGAGGTGGAATATGCTTCAGAGTTCCGCTATAGACATCCGATAATTACTAAAGATGATACCGTTATTTTTATTTCTCAAAGCGGCGAAACAGCCGATACGCTGGCAGCTATGAAAGAAGCTAAAAAGAAAGGCGCTCTTTGCATTGGTATTTGCAACGTTGTAGGAAGTTCAATTGCTCGTGAAAGCGACGCCGGAGTTTATATCCACGCAGGACCGGAAATTGGAGTAGCCTCAACAAAAGCATTTACGTCTCAAATTTCTGTGCTAGCATTAATTACATTGCTTCTTGCTCGTAGAAGAAATTTAAGTCTTCCTGAAGGGCAAGAGATTATCACTCAAATGAAAAAGTTAACTGATAAAATTGGAATAATTCTTAAACAGAATGACTATATCAAAGAAATAGCTGAGAAATACGCGGACTCGAAAAATTTCTTATATCTAGGAAGAGGATATAACTTTCCGGTTGCTCTTGAAGGTGCTCTGAAGTTAAAAGAAATTTCTTATATACATGCGGAAGGTTACCCGGCTGCAGAAATGAAACACGGTCCGATTGCTTTGATTGATAATGATATGCCTGTTGTTTTCATTGCTACAAAAGATTCTGTCTACGATAAAGTGGTAAGCAATATTCAAGAAGTAAGAGCAAGAAAAGGAAGAATCCTTGCAATTGTAAATGAAGGTGATGTTCAGATAGAAAATATGGTTGACCATGTGATAAAAGTCCCTAAGACACACAATATGTTAACACCAATTTTAACAGTAATACCGTTGCAATTAATTGCGTATCACATAGCAGTTAAGAAAGGACTAAATGTTGATCAACCGCGTAATTTGGCAAAAAGTGTCACAGTTGAATAAACCATAAAAGAGGTAAAATATGTCACGTAGAAACGTCCTTATCATGGGTGCAGCAGGACGGGATTTTCATAACTTCAATGTATTCTTTAGAGATAACGAGAATTACAATGTTGTTGCCTTTACTGCTACTCAAATTCCAAACATCTTTGGCAGAAGCTATCCCGCAGAACTTGCAGGAAAATTATATCCTGATGGAATTAAGATTTATGAAGAGTCGGAACTTGTTAATCTGATCCGCAAATTAAAAGTGGATGAAGTTGTGTTTGCTTATTCCGATATAACTTTCAATTATGTTATGTCAAAAGCGTCAATAGTGAATGCAGCCGGAGCTTCATTCCGCTTAATGGGTGCCTCTGAAACTATGATTAAAAGCACCAAGCCTGTTGTAGCAGTTCTTGCTGTTAGAACCGGTTGTGGAAAATCTCAAACATCAAGAAGAATTGTGAAACTTCTTCAAGATGCAGGTAAAAAAGTTGTTGCCATACGCCATCCTATGCCTTATGGTGATTTAGTAAAACAAAAAGTTCAGCGTTTTGCGACTATTGATGATTTGAAAAAGCATGAATGTACAATTGAAGAGATTGAAGAATATGAACCGCATATAGCTAGGGGCGGAGTTATTTATGCCGGCGTGGACTATGAAGCTATCTTACGCGAAGCCGAAAAAGAAGCAGATGTAATTTTATGGGATGGCGGTAACAATGATATGTCATTCTATAATGCAGATGTAACGTTCACCGTTGTAGATCCGCATAGACCCGGACATGAAATGAATTACTATCCTGGCAACACTTCTTTGCGTATGGCTGATGCGGTCATTATCAATAAAATGGATTCCGCTACTAAAGAAGGAATTGAAACGGTAAGAAAGAATATTAAAGAAGTTAATCCAAATGCTATTGTTATTGATGCTGATTCTCCTTTAACAGTTGATAATCCTGATCTGATTAAAGGTAAACGTGTTCTTGTTGTTGAAGATGGACCAACATTAACTCACGGTGAAATGAAATACGGCGCAGGTACTGTTGCAGCTGAAAGACTAAAAGCGAAAGAAATTGTTGATCCGAGACCGTTCACTGTAAATTCAATATCAGACACTTTCAAAAAATATCCGAACATTGGCGTTCTGCTTCCTGCAATGGGTTACGGCGAAGAACAAATTAAAGATCTTGAAGAAACAATCAATAAAACTGATTGCGATTCCGTAGTAATAGGAACTCCTATTGATCTAGGCAGAATTTTGAAAATCAACAAACCATCAACCCGTGTTATGTATGAATTGCAAGAAACCGGTAAGAATACATGTGAATCTGTTCTTAAAGCTAAAGGTCTTATATGAAAAAGATAGCAGTTGTTGCATTTGGTGGCAACGCTCTCTTACGTGCTAATGAAGTTGGTACAATTGAACAGCAAGAAAAGAACACTCTTGATACATGCAATAAGTTGATAAGTTTATTGCGGAACGATTATAATCTTGTTATAACACATGGCAATGGTCCTCAAGTTGGAAATATTCTTCTGCGTAATGAAGCCGGTTATGCTCAATATAAAATTCCAAAAATGCCGTTAGATATTTGTGTAGCCGATTCCCAAGGAGGAATTGGCTACATGATAGACAGACAGATGCGCAATGCAATCAGCAAAACAAATTTGCGCAGAAATGTTGTTGCAATTATTACCGAGACTTTAGTTGATATAAATGATCAGGCTTTTCAGAATCCTACAAAACCAATTGGACCATATTACTTAAAAGAAGAAGCAGATCTTCTTGCCAAAGCAAACAGTTGGGTTTTTAAGGAAGACCCGCGCAAGAGAGGATGGAGAAAAGTTGTTGCTTCTCCTAAACCGATAGACATAATGAATAAGAAGGTAATAAAAGATTTAGTTAAACACGGTCATATTGTCATTGCTGTCGGCGGCGGGGGAATTCCTGTCTATTGGCATGCGGACACTAAGTATCTTGAAGCGATTGAAGCTGTAGTAGATAAAGATTTAGCTTCCGCTGTCTTAGCGCGGGAGATTAAGGCAGACCGATTCTATATTATTACTGATGTTCCAAAAGTTTTTATTAATTTCAATAAACCTAATCAGAAAGCTCTAGATCATTTAACAGTTACAGAAGCGAGAAAATATTTAGAAGCGGGAGAATTTCCTTCCGGAAGTATGGGACCAAAAATTCTTGCTGCTGTTGAATTTGTTGAGAATAGCGGAAACGAAGCAATCATAACCTGCGAAGAAGATATTGAAAAAGAAAATTGCGGAACGAGAATTACAAAAGGTTAATAATAATTTAGGAGAAATATAAAGTGGCATTCAATCTAAGGAACAGAAATTTTTTAAAACTTCTTGATTTCACTCCAAAAGAGATCAAATATTTATTAGACCTTTCAAAAGATTTGAAAGCTGCAAAATATGCCGGTACAGAAACTCAAAGACTAAAAGGGAAAAATGTTGTTCTTCTCTTTGCGAAGGATTCAACACGCACAAGATGCGCTTTTGAAGTCGCCGCTCTTGACCAAGGTGCTGGAGTTACATTCCTAGGTCCTTCCGGTTCTCAAATGGGGAAAAAGGAATCAATGAAAGATACGGCACGTGTTCTTGGCAGGATGTACGATGGAATTGAGTACAGGGGCTTCGGTCAAGAGATTGTTGAAGAACTTGGCGCTCATGCAGGTGTGCCGGTTTGGAATGGTCTAACAGATGAATTTCATCCTACTCAGGTGTTAGCTGATTTTCTTACCATTATGGAACATTCTAATAAACCATTGAATGAAGTTTCATTAGTTTATTTAGGAGATGCTAGAAATAATATGGGCAATTCTCTGATGGTTGGCTCTGCAAAGATGGGAATGAAATTTAGAGCTGTTGCACCAAAAAATTTATGGCCAAATGAAGAGCTTGTAAAAAAATGTAAAGAGATCGCAAAAGAAACCGGCGCTGTAATTGAGTTTTCAGACGATCCGGTTAAAGGCGTAAAGGATGCAGATTTCTTATATACAGATGTCTGGGTATCTATGGGTGAACCTGAAGCTATCTGGGAACAAAGAATTAAGGTGATGAAACCTTATCAAGTTAATATGGAAATGATAAAGAACACAGGCAATCCGGATGTTAAATTTTTACATTGTTTGCCGGCGTTTCATAATAGAGAAACTACTGTTGGCGAAGAAATTTTTCAAAAGTTTGGTCTTGAGGCGATGGAAGTTACAGATGAAGTTTTTGAATCGTCACACTCAATTGTTTTTGATGAAGCGGAAAATAGACTACATACTATCAAAGCAGTAATGGTTGCAACATTAGGTGATTAAATTTTTTCTACAGCATGTAATGAAAAGATATTCTAAAAAAGAGCGCTTACGGGCGCTCTTCTTTTTTAATCTCATGATCCATGTGAAAATGATAATTCGGGAAGATTCTCGGGAGTTTTATAATATTGTGAATCATTATACCGGTTGATAAACGATCTATCCATGAAGAGAGCGGCCAGCCAAAATGTAAATGAATTTCTTTTTCTGATGAAGGAATTTCATACTCAATAGTTTTAAGTACGGCAGTAATCATATCGAAGAGGTTTAACTTCCTTTCAATTGCAATCCAGAAATGATTTTCGCGGAAAGGTGTCGGAGTATCCAACCGCGGTGCATAGAAACTTACAAAAATTGAATTGCTGGCTGAAATTGCAGTTTCTTCTTCCAATGGTCTCCGGAAGAAAATGTTAACTTCTCTATTATCAATCTCAGCAATTTTGAAAACAAGATCCATAACGTTTCTTGTCTTACGTCGTACCGGTATATCCGGTGCGCGGTAACGAGATATTCTAATTCCAAGAAATAATACAACCATTGTAATAATAAACCAAAGAGTGGTACCGTATGGGCGTGCTATCATTATATAAATTAAAGTGCTGACTAAAATGAAAAATAAAATAAGAGTACCAATTTTGGATGTGTGATATGTGATCTCTTTGGTTCCTTTAGAATAACGGTATTTTAAGAGGGAACCAGTGTTGATTGCAAAACTGGCAACAAGACCAACAGCGTACATTTCAGCTAGTACAGCTTGACTGCCGCTTGTGATAATTAAAATGGTACTGTAAAAAACAGCATTGATAAGATGAATTCTATAAAGCGATTGATTCTTGTTAGAGTGAATGAGCCAGTTAAAGTTATATTTCTCTGCAACTTTTTCTATTAATTCTGCTGACGCAACCATCGCAGTGTTAACAGCCATTATTAATGTAACACTCGCAAGCACTCCGACTATGATTCCGAAAAAATTGCCGTTAACTTTTGAAGCGAATGTAGGAATCAAATCTGTTTCGTGTTGGCTAAGATTAATTCCGGATGAAAGTGCGAATAGAGCTATAAGCGGTGTAACAATTCCAACAGTTACTGCTAAAAAAAGATAAGCTTTGCGAATCTGCTTCCAATCTTTTACAAGTGAAGCAGTTTGTAATACAGATTCAATTCCGGAATAAGCGAGAATACAACTGCCTATACCGATAATTAAATTTTCATAAGCAATAAATGGATTTTGCCCTTTGAAATCTCCGACGAATGAATGAAAACTGTCGCCAATAATTGCAACGGAAGTCGAATCTAAATGCGAAACTCCGCCTACAAGAAGATTAACAAGAACAAATGCCGCAAATACAAATATTAGAAAAGTGAATTTTGCGTTTTCTTTTATACCGACAATATTCAAACCGGTGATTAAACCAATTACTCCAAACTTTAGAAAAAATCTTATCTCCGGACCCATTCCTAAAAAGTAAGTTCCGTTTTCCACTGCACTAACAGTAGAAATGGTAGCAGTTAATATATAATCAACAAGTATGGACGAAATAGCCACAAAAGAGAAAGTTGGACCAAGGACCAAATATGAGAACGAATAAACACCGCCGCCTCTAATATTGTTCTTTTCAAGAATTTCTCCAATCTCGACCATTCTAGTAGAAAGAAATCGGATTAGGACAGAGGTAAGTGCAATATAAAAGATTGCTTTTATGCCGATAAACCGGAAAGCTTCAAAAGGTGCGTAGTAAATCGAAGTGAGTTCATCCATCAAGGTAATGATGCCAACGGCAAGCCACGTAAGCATCCATTTACCGTTATAAAGGAATGAAAGAAAATCCTTTTTACGCGTCAAATAGACAAATGCAATTACCAACGCGAAGTTGGCGAAAATAAATAAGAGTGTTTCCATCATTAATCAAAATTTAACGGGCTTAACTTAATAAATTTCTACCCGAACGCAATAAATATTTAGAAAGATGAATTTAGTTTTTGGTTTTAAGTCGAAAATATTTATTTTTACGCCGCGTTTTTGATGGGCAGATAGCTCAGTCGGTAGAGCAAAGGACTGAAAATCCTTGTGTCGGCGGTTCGATTCCGTCTCTGCCCACAGTGGAATGCGAAATCTTAACGGTTTCGCATTTCTCTTTTGTGCCAGTAATTTTATTAAGGAGAGTTCAATAATGAATGGAGATGCTGAGCAAGAATCTAGCAGTACACGTGTTAAGCATTTAATTTTTGGCGCACCCCGTAATATAAACGACCCGCATATATTCCATAAACTCGCATTAATTCCTGTTTTAGCTTGGATTGGTCTTGGCGCTGATGGATTATCTTCATCATCATACGGACCCGAAGAAGCATTTAAAGCTTTAGGAAATCATACATACCTCGCTTTAGTATTAGCGGTTGCTACTGCATTAACTGTATTTATAATTTCTTATGCTTATTCAAGAATCATTGAACATTTTCCTCATGGCGGCGGAGGATACATTGTTGCCACTCATATGTTGGGTGAGCGCGCTGGAGTAATTTCCGGCTCGGCTTTGCTAGTTGATTATATCTTGACAATCACCGTTTCAATTGCAGCCTGTTCCGATGCGATCTTCAGTTATCTTCCTTTGGAGATGCAAAAATTCAAATTGTTTTTTGCTTCAATGATGATTGTCCTTCTCATAGTTCTAAATATCCGTGGGATAAAAGAATCGATTACGGGCTTAGCTCCAATATTTATTACTTTCATAGTAACGCACGTAATTCTTTTAGGGTATGGTATATTCAGCCACATTGGTGAAGTTAAACCCGTCGTTGAAAGTTTCCATTCCGGTTTGCAAAAGGATTTAGGTACAATTGGATTTTTAGGAATATTAATGATTGTTCTTAGAGCTTACTCTTTGGGCGGAGGTACTTATACCGGAATTGAGGCAGTGTCTAATGGACTTCAGATCATGCGTGACCCCAAAGTTAAAACCGGTAAACGCACAATGGTTTACATGGCAAGTTCTCTTGCAATCACCGCCGGAGGATTATTCTTATGTTACTTATTGTTCAACGTTCATCCCACCGAAGGAAAAACTTTGAATGCGGTTTTAGCTGATAGTCTTTTCAGTACCTGGGGATTTGGAAAAATACTTGCCGTTATAACAATTTTTTCCGAAGGTGCTCTTTTGCTTGTTGGCGCTCAAGCCGGATTTATTGATGCACCAAGAGTAATGGCTAATATGGCAGTTGATTCATGGCTGCCGCATCGTTTTGCTGCTTTTTCCGAAAGGTTAACAATGCAGAACGGAGTTGTAATGGTTGGAACAGCAGCTTTAGCTTTGCTTCTTTATACACACGGTGCCATTGCTGCTCTTGTGGTAATGTACTCAATAAATGTATTTCTAACTTTTTCTATCTCAGAATTCGGTATGTCTAAGTTTTTTATTACTCACAGGAAAAAAGAAAAAGAATGGAAAAAACATTTGAGTGTTCATCTTACCGGATTAACATTGTGCGTTACAATATTAATTATCACCATCTTCGAAAAATTTCTGGAAGGCGGCTGGCTTACTCTAATTATAACGTCTTTTGTGATTGTATTATGTTACATCATTCGCAAACACTATAATGAAATTCAACAGGATAAAAAGAAGTTCGATGAACTTTTAACTTCAATTCCTACTTATGGAGAAGAAAATACAGATCCGGTGGATCCTAAACAGATGACAGCGATTCAACTTGTTAGCGGATATAATGGATTTGGAGTTCATACATTTTTAACAATCTTAAAACAGTTCCCCGGATTGTATAAAAATTTTATTTTTGTATCGGTTGCAGTTGTCAATCAAGGAATGTTTAAAGGCGAGGAAGGTTTGGAAGATCATAAAAAAGCTGTTGAAGATTCGCTGAAACAATATGTTGAGTTATCCCGCAAACTTGGTTTTATTGCCGATTACAGATTAGAAGTAGGAACCGATGTTGTTTCATCTGCTACTGAATTATGCAAAAACACAGCAAAAGAATTTAGAAAGTCAATGATATTTTCTGGTAAGCTTGCATTTCGAGTAGAAAAATTTTATCACCGGATTCTGCATAACGAAACTGCTTTTGCAATTCAGAGAAATTTGCATTGGAGTGGTGTGCCTACAATTATTCTGCCGATTAGGATGGATTTGTAATGTCATCACAAATATTGCCGGAAGTTCGATAGTGATTTGTTCCAAAAGAATTAAAGGGATGTGAAAGCATCCCTTTTTTATTTTAATAATTATCTACATTTGTCCTCAAAAAGTCCGGATGCATAAAATTGATGTCCTCAAAGATTATACAAGTGAAAGAAATAGAGATACTTCTTCAAAAAAGTGAACGTTCACGCTATATGAATATTTCCGTTAAACCGTTTGAAGGTGTTCGTATAACGATACCGGAAAAAGTATCATTTTTCGAAGGCGAAAAATTAGCTCATGAAAAAATAAAATGGATAGAAGAACACTTTGAAAAAATGCGAACCTATGAAAAATCTTTTTCTATTTATGATGAGAATTCAAAATTCCAAACAAGAAATCATCAATTGGAGTTGAAGACATCTAAAAACAATCGGCTTTCCGCAAGAGTTAAAAACGGATTGATAATGATTAAATATCCTTTTGGAAAGGATATAAAGTCATTCGAAATACAGAAAACAATAAGGAAAGGAATTAACATTGCGTATAGAGAAGAGGCGAAAGAGTTTCTGCCTAAACGGCTCAATGATTTATCGGACAGGTTTGAACTTCCATTCAATGAACTTTTCATTAAGAATATTAAGAGCCGGTGGGGAAGTTGTTCCGGAAGAAATAATATAAATCTCAGCATTCATTTAATGCGTCTGCCGGATCATTTAATTGATTATGTTCTTCTTCATGAATTAGCACATACAAAAATCAAAAATCACAGTAAGAAATTTTGGCTGTTTCTGGATACATTAGTTGGTGACGCAAAAAAAATAGATAAAGAATTAAGACAGTTCAAAATTAGTATGTATTAGAATAGCTAAAGGCATGTATATATTTAGTTGAATCCTGCACCTGCACTATTTATATTTCTGCAGCAAAATTGAAAGGAAAATATGTCATTCCAAACAATCACTACAACTGATTTTACCAATCTAAAACTCTTCAAACGCGGTAAAGTACGGGACGTTTATGATGTCGGCGAATATTATCTAATTGTTTCCACAGACCGGCTTTCAGCGTTTGATGTAATCATGAACGAAGGAATTCCTTCAAAAGGGGAGATACTTAACCGCATTTCTAAATTTTGGTTCGACTACACAAAAGAGATAATTCCGAATCATCTTGTCTCTATGAATGTTGATGAATATCCCGCCGTATGTCAGACTTATAAAGATATATTGCGCAACCGTTCAATGCTGGTAAAGAAAGCAGAATTAATTCCAATTGAATGTATTGTAAGAGAATACATCACAGGTTCCGGTTTAATTGATTATCAAAAGACCGGAAAAATTTGCGGTATTGAATTGCCGAAAGGATTAGTCGAATCTGAAAAACTTCCCGAACCGATCTTTACGCCTTCAACAAAAGCTGAAATAGGTCTTCATGATGAAAATATCTCTGCCGAAGAAGCAACTAAAATAATAGGCAAAGATGCGTTTGAATTTATCAAAGAGACAACAATAAAAATATATTCAAAAGCTTCCGAGTATGCTTTGAAGAAAGGAATTATAATTGCCGATACAAAGATGGAATTCGGTTATTACGACGGGCAAATTATTTTGATTGATGAATTGCTTACACCGGATTCGTCAAGATTCTGGCCGCTGGATGAATATCAAAAAGGGAAGACTCAAAACAGTTTTGATAAACAATATGTGCGCGATTATCTTCTCTCTGTTAATTTTAACAAGAAACCGCCGGCACCAGCACTGCCTCAAGAAGTAATTCTAAACACAAGCAAAAAATATCAGGAAGCGTTGCTGAAAATTACCGGGGAAAATATTTAAGGATGACCCCGGTTGAAATAAAGGTTCAAGAAAAATACTTGCAGATAAAGTGGGATGATAATTCCGAGACCAAAATATCACTTGCTGATTTAAGAAGATTTTGCCCGTGCGCTATTTGTACATCACAAAAAGATACTCATCATCATGATTACATAAAAGTTTTTTCTGATGCACAAATTGTTCTAAAAAGTATTAACATTGTAGGCAATTATGCTGTTGGAGTTAGTTGGGCGGATAATCATAACACCGGCATTTACGATTTCAATTACTTAAAAAAAATCTCCGATTTATAAAGGAAATTATAAACTCACATTATGGTTCTCCCAAATCAATTAACAATATTGAGGATAATTCTAACGCCGGTTTTTCTTGTGCTGTTCCTTATGGGCGAACCGTTGACAATCCAAATATCATATGTGGTTTTTCTTGTTGCTGCAATTACAGATTGGTACGACGGCTGGCTTGCCCGTAAATTCAACTATATTACCGAGTGGGGAAAATTTATGGACCCGCTTGCAGACAAAATTTTAACATCAACCGCTTTTGTTGCTTTTGTTATTGTTGGCGTTCTTCCATTCTGGATGGTGCTGCTTATAATAATTCGGGACTTTCTTATTACTTTAATTCGGATTTATGCAGATTTCAGAAAAGTTACATTCACAACAACTAGAACAGCGCAGTTGAAAACATTTTTACAGATGTTTTTTCTTTATTACTTACTCTTGATCTACACACTAAAGACTTTTGAAACATTACAATTTACTTACAAGAATTTATTTGATTTCCTTCTGAATCCAGTCGGCATTTATATTACAATGTTCTTAATAACTTTATTTACAGTTATAACCGGCATTACTTATATATTCAGTAATCGTTTTTTAATTAAAAAGCTGATTAAAGGTGAAAATTAATTTTTTAGAAAAACTTCTCGGCTCAGGATTCTATACCGGTTATATACGGTTTGCATCCGGCACCTGGGGAAGTCTTGCGGCGTTGATAATTTATCTGGTACCTGGATTTGAAAATCCTTCTTTAATGATTTTTCTAATCTCTTTATTTATTCTAATCGGTGTTCCTATCGGGGATAAATTTGAAGCACTTTACGGTAAAGATCCCAAAGAATGCACAATAGATGAAGTAGTAGGAATGTGGATTACCCTCCTTTTTCTTCCTAAGAAAATTTGGTGGATAGTTCTAGCATTTTTAATCTGGCGTGCAATGGACATTGTAAAACCTTTTCCCGCTCGTAAATTAGAAAGTATTAAAGGTGGATGGGGAATTATGCTTGATGATGTAATGGCGGCAATTTATTCTTTTATCTCCATCCAATTAATAATTTACTTTTTTAACATTATGGTTAAATAAAAAATGAAAGCACACATTATTACTATTGGCGATGAAATATTGATCGGACAGACACTTAATACCAATGCTGCATTCATTGGTGAAAAGTTAACGAATTCACAAATACAAGTAAGCGCCTCAAGTGTTGTACCCGATGATGAAGAGATTATTCTAAAAGAATTCAAACGTACACTTGATTCCAATGATGTCGTGATTGTTACAGGCGGATTAGGTCCCACACATGATGACGTTACAAGAAAATGTGTTGTTGATTTCTTCCAAACAGAACTGGTCGAAAATGAAGAAGTGCTTTCCGATATAAAAAAGTTTTTTGAATCAAGGGCGAGAATATTAACCGAAACAAACCGCAGTCAAGCGCTGGTACCCAAAATTGCTGTACCGATACGCAACAGAAGAGGTACCGCGCCTGGATATTGGATAGAACAAAAAGGAAAAATATTTGTCTGCATGCCGGGTGTGCCGCATGAAATGAAAAATATGATGGAGACTTTTGTCATTCCAAAACTTAGTGGAATGTTGGAAAGGAAAAGCCACATATCAATCAGCAATTTACTTTCTACCGGAATTCCGGAATCTAATCTTTTTGACCGACTTGGAAATATAGATGAACTTCTTCAAGGCGCTAAGATGGCTTTTCTTCCGAGTCAATTTGGTGTTAAGATTCGAATTACTGTCGAGTGTGCAACAGAAGAGGAAGCAAATAATAAATTGGTCGAAATTGAACAAAAAATACGCGCTAAGGTCGGAAGATATATCTATGGCAAAAATGATGACACGCTTGAAGGTGTGATTGCAAAATTATTAATTGACCGGGGACTTAAAATTGCAGTTGCTGAATCTTGTACTGGCGGATTGATAAATAATCGTCTAACTAATGTTAGCGGAAGCAGTAAATTTTTGGAGCGCGGCATTGTTGCTTACAGCAACGCCGCAAAAGTTGAATTACTTCATGTTGATGAAGACACGATTCAGAAATATGGAGCGGTAAGCATGGAAGTTGCCCGTCAACTTGCTGAAGGTGTTAAAGCAATCAGCGGCTCAGATATTGGTTTATCCGTTACTGGTATTATGGGGCCGACTGGTGGCACAGAAACCAAACCGGTTGGATTGGTTTATATTGGTATTTGCGATGCCACTATTTGTACCGCATATGAATACCATTTCGGCGATGACCGATTATTGAATAAAGATCGGACATCTCAAGCGGCTCTTGAAATGCTGAGAAAAAATCTTCTCGGAATTTCTTATGAAGATTAGAGCATTTATTGCGCTCGAAATACCGGATGATTCCCTTTCGGAAATTCTTAAAATTAGAGATGAAAAAATTGGCAAAATCGGAAATGTTAGATGGGAAGAGAAAGAAAAATTACACCTTACCTTAAAGTTCCTTGGCGATATTAACTCAGAAATGATTGGCGAATATTCTAATAACCTGGAAAAAATTATTGACGCGTATGATAGTCTGAAATTAAGTTTTAGCGAGTTTGGTGTTTTCAAAAGAAGAGATGAGTATAAAATCCTCTGGATTGGATTGAATGAAAATAAGAAACTTCTGGAATTGGCTAATGAAATTGACGTTTCATTTGCAGATTTTGGATTTGAAAAAGAAAAAAGGAACTTTAAATTGCATATTACTTTATTAAGATTTCGTGGATATGAAGATTCAGAAAAAATAGTATCTTTGACACACGTAAAACTTCCCGTAATTGAATTTAAGGCAAACACAGTAACTCTTTTCGAAAGTAAATTATTACCGAGCGGATCGGTTTATAGATCACTAAAAAAATTTTATTTGAAAAACTAACGGAGGAAACATGGCCACTGATAAAGACGCCAGATTAAAAATTTTAGAAGAAACTATTGCTTCTATAGATAAAACTTACGGAAAAGGCACAATTATGAAATTGGGAGACGGCGTTATAAATGCTGTCGAATCAATTTCTACAGGATCGCTAACATTGGATTTTGCATTAGGTATTGGCGGAGTTCCGCGTGGAAGAATAGTGGAAATTTACGGTCCCGAGTCATCGGGCAAAACTACATTGTGTCTTCACATTATTGCAGAAGCTCAGAAAGCAGGCGGACTTGCGGCGTTCATAGATGCAGAGCATGCAATGGATCTTAATTATGCAAAACGTTTGAATGTTGACACAAAAAATCTTCTCTTATCGCAACCGGATTTTGGAGAGCAAGCACTTGAAATTGTTGACACACTTGTTAGAAGCAATGCTCTGGATATAATTGTTATTGATTCTGTCGCAGCTCTTGTACCTCGCTCTGAGATTGAAGGCGATATGGGAGATCCGCAAATGGCAATGCAGGCACGGTTGATGTCTCAAGCGCTTCGTAAATTGACCGGCGCAATTAGTAAATCAAAAACTTGTGTAATCTTTACAAATCAATTGAGAAGTAAGATCGGGGTGATGTTCGGAAATCCGGAGACCACAACTGGAGGCAACGCTTTGAAATTTTATGCCTCTGTTAGATTAGATATTAGAAGAGTCGGTGCGTTGAAAGACGGACAAAATGTTTTTGGCAATAGAACAAAAGTAAAAATTGTAAAGAGCAAGGTTGCGCCGCCGTTCAAAGAAGTTGAATTTGATATCCTTTACAATGAAGGTATAAGCAAAGCCGGAGAAATTATTGATCTAGCAAGCGAGAAAAATCTTCTTAACAAAAGCGGTTCATGGTTTACCTACAAAGAGAATCGTTATCAAGGACGCGACCAATTGAAAGCTAAGATGCTGGAAGACCCTGAACTATTTAGTTCACTTGAGAAAGATGTTAAAGCTGCTCTTGGAATGATTAAAGAAGAACATTCCAAACCGGTAAAAGAGAAAGAAGAAACGGAAACTAAATCAAAGAAAAAGTAATAGATGATCATCACTGCTCTGCAGCGGAAGGGAAATAATGTTGTAATTATTTTTGATGATAGAGAGCCGATAACTTTCGATTACCGTACTGTGCTTGATAATGGTCTTCGAAAAAACGATACTATTGATGAAAAGTTCTTTGAGCGGTTAATTTCTGAAAGTAACTTCCTAAAAATAAAAGATTCGGCATTTAGATTACTAGGGAGAAGACATCACTCGACTTCCGAACTGAGAATCAAACTCATAAAGAAAAAATATCCTAAAGAGATTATCCAAAGAGTTTTGTCGGATCTCACAGATAATAATCTTCTTGATGACGAACAGTTTGCAATTGCCTATTTGGAAGAAAGATTGGTCAAGAAAAAAATCGGTGTCAATAAACTCAAAGCTGAATTATTCAAGAGGGGAATTGATAGAAAGATTATTGATAAAGTTTTATTGAATGTTGATTCTCAGTTAAGTTATGATCAAGCCATGGAATTGGCACAGAGAAAAATGATGTCGCTTAGACGAAAAGAATTGGATGAGAAGAAACTGAAATCGAAAATCTTTTTGTTCCTTACTTCTCGCGGCTTCGAATCTGAATTAATCTTAAAAGTCTTGAATGATTTGAACCCTGAAAACGAATAGATACAGCTATTGTTTTCTATACTACATTTACTATTTTTGAAATCAAATTCTAAAAAAATCAATGAATAAGTTTACCGGAGTAGATTATTTTAATGTAGAAACTCTTTTGGCAGAAGATGAAATAATGGTGCGCAACTCCGTCCGTGAATTTGTTGATGGCAAGATCATTCCAATCATAGAAAAACATTACCGCGAAGAAAAATTTCCGCTTCATCTTGTAAAAGAGCTTGGTAAACTCGGTCTCTTTGGAATTACATTACCGCAAAAGTATGGATGTGCCGGGATGAATAATGTTTCTTACGGTTTAGTAATGCAGGAATTAGAAAGAGGCGATAGCGGCATTAGGAGTTTTGTTTCTGTTCAAACATCATTGGTGATGTATCCAATCTTTACATTCGGCAGTGAAGAACAAAAAGATTATTGGCTGCCGCAACTTGCAAGCGGAGAAAAGATTGGTTGTTTTGGACTAACGGAACCCGATTTTGGTTCTAACCCCGGTGGAATGGTCACTCGCGCTGAGAAAGTTAACGGCGGATTCAAAATTAACGGCGCTAAAATGTGGATTACAAACGGAACGATTGCAGATGTGGCTGTAGTTTGGGCAAAGCTTGATGGTGTAGTGAGAGGATTTTTAGTAGAGAAGGGAACTGAAGGATTTACCGCACCCGAAATGAAAGGGAAACATTCTCTTAAAGCTTCCGTTACTTCCGAATTAATCTTTCAAGATGTTTTTATTCCAGAGAAAAATATTTTACCGGGCAGTAAAGGATTGAAATCACCATTGATGTGTTTAAATCAAGCTAGATACGGAATTGCCTGGGGTGTTGTAGGCTCAATGATGGCATGTTATGATTCGGCATTAAACTATGCAAAGTCGCGTATTCAATTCAGCAAACCGATTGCGGCATATCAAATGACACAAGAGAAATTAGTTTACATGCTTACTGAAATTACTAAAGCACAACTTCTCAATTTGCAGTTAGGTCGGTTGAAAGATAAAGGCGAAGTAAAACATACACAAGTATCAATGGCTAAAAGAAATAATTGCGAGAAAGCTTTAGAGATAGCGCGTATTTCGCGCGAGATTCATGGCGCTAACGGAATTTTAGATGAATATCCGGTAATGAGGCACGCACAAAATTTAGAATCTGTAAAAACTTATGAAGGCACACACGAAATGCATACTCTTATCATTGGTGAAGATATAACAGGGTTTGCAGCGTTTGATTAAAAATTGAGACCACTTTCCATGGTCTTTTTTGTATATAAAGTGAGGTTAAAATGGCTAAAAATAAAATTGATTTCGAAGGTTTAACTTTTGACGACATACTTCTTGTTCCGGCTCGTTCTACTGTTCTTCCTCGTCAGACTGACATAACTTCATTTTTAACTAGAGATATTAAATTGAATATTCCATTTATCTCTGCAGCAATGGATACGGTTACTGAATCGCAAATGGCAATTGCCATGGCAGCTCAAGGCGGAATTGGAATAATTCATAAAAATATGTCAATAGATAAACAAGCCGATGAAGTTGATAAAGTAAAACGGTCCGAAAGCGGAATGATTGTAAATCCGATTACTCTTACTCCGGATAGGACGATTAAAGATGCAGAAGAACTAATGTCGAAGTATCATATCTCGGGAATTCCTGTAATTGATGAAAAAGGAAAATTAGTAGGTATTCTTACAAACCGAGATTTGAGATTTGAACGAACAGGAAGCAAACTTGTAAGTCAATTGATGACAAAAGAAAATTTAATTACGGCACCTCTCGGAACAACTTTGCACGAAGCAGAAAAAATTCTTCATAAATACAGGATCGAAAAACTTCCTGTCGTTGATAAGAAAGGAATAATCAAAGGTCTTATCACATACAAAGATATCATGAAGAAAAAAACATTTCCTCATGCTTGTAAAGATGAACTTGGAAGATTAAGAGTTGGCGCAGGTGTTGGTGTAACATCAGATACATTAAAAAGAGTCGAAGCATTAGTCGCATCTAATGTTGATGTTATTGTTCTCGATACTGCCCATGGTCATTCAGAAGGTGTATTGAAAATGGTCAAAGAAATTAGAAGAAAATTTAAACATACTCAGTTAATTGCCGGTAATATAGTAACAAAAGAAGCGGCTCTTGAACTTGTGGCTTGCGGCGTTAACGCTGTTAAAGTTGGAATTGGTGCCGGTTCCATATGTACGACACGTGTAATTGCGGGCGTAGGTGTTCCACAAATTAGCGCTGTGCTGGAAGTTGCAAATGCATTGAAAGTGAAAAATATTCCGGTTATTTCCGACGGAGGAATAAAACAAACCGGTGATGTTGCAAAAGCAATTGCCGCCGGAGCGGATACAGTCATGATGGGTGGAATGCTTGCAGGTGTTGATGAAACCCCCGGTGAAAAAGTTTTATTTGAAGGAAGAAGTTTTAAAGTTTACCGTGGAATGGGTTCGCTTGGCGCAATGAAGCAGGGAAGCAGTGACCGTTATTTCCAGGATGTAGAAGCTGATATTAAGAAACTGGTTCCGGAAGGAATCGAAGGACGCGTTCCTTTTAAAGGATCTTTGTCTGATACAATCTACCAATTTATAGGTGGATTGAGAGCGGCAATGGGTTACTGCGGTGCAAAGACCATCAAAGATCTTAAAACAAAATCAAAATTTGTCAAGATATCGAATGCCGGTTTGCGGGAAAGTCATCCTCATGATGTTTTAATAACTGAAGAAGCTCCTAATTATCAGATGACTAAGAAAATCTAATTCAATGTCAATTGAATATAAAAGATTAAAAATTGAGCGGTGTAAAAGAATAATTACTCATAAATAAATAATATCCTATGTTCAAAGTACTCGTTATTGCTTACTATTATCCTCCGCTCGGTTTAAGTGGTGTTCAGAGAACGCTAAAATTTACAAAGTATATGAGCAGTTATAATTGGGAACCGACAGTTATAACCACAGGTAATGTTGCCTATTTTGCACACGATTTTTCTTTGCTCAAAGAAGCGGAAGAATCCGGAGTCAAGATCATTCGAACGGAAGCTTTTGATGTGAATGCTATTCTTGGCAAACAGTACAATACTGTAAGTATGCCTAAAGAGTTTATTCGTAGAACTCTATCAAGAATTAGTAAAGTATTTTTCATTCCTGACAATAAAAATTCTTGGGCAAAGAAAGCTTATAAAGTAGCTAAAGAACTTTTGCAGAAAGAAAAATTTGATATCATCTTTGTCTCAGTTCCCCCATATTCTGGATTTGTAACCGCATCAAAACTGAAAAAGGAATTCGGAATTCCTCTTTTTGTAGATTACCGCGATCTCTGGTATGGAAATCATTTCGCATTTTATCCGACTCCATATCACCGGTACAAACACAAGAAATTGGAATACAAAGCATTACGAGCGGCAGATAAAGTTGTGGCGATCAACCGAAAGATTAAAGAAAAAATATTGTTGAATTATCCCTTTCTCTCTTTTAATGACGTGATGTTAATTCCGCATGGTTTTGATCCGGCAGATTTTGAAAGTTCTCAAGAAAAAATTGAATCTTCTCATAAAATGAAATTAACCTATGCAGGTATATTTTATGAAAATATTACACCGGAATATTTCCTAAAAGCATTCAAACAACTTTCGGTAGATAGACCAGATATTGCAGCTAATATTGAATTGGAATTTATAGGATATCTTCGCAAAGAAAATAAAAAACTTATTACAGACCTTGGTATAAATGAATTTGTCAGAGATCATGGTTATCTGGAACATAAGGAAACAGTGAAGAGAATAAAAGCAAGCGATGTTTTGTGGATGATGATTGGAAAAATTCAAAACGCAGATACAATTTCCACAAGCAAACTTTACGAATATTTTGGCACGAGAAAACCGATTCTAGGGTGCGTGGTTGAAGGAACAGCTAAGTCGGCATTACAAGAATACGGTGCTTCATTTATTACTGCGCCCGATGATATTAAAGAGATAAAAGAAACGATAATCAAGATTCATGATTTGTTTCAGAAGAAGAATTTACCTGTTCCAAACGAAGAATTTGTGCAAAAGCATGACCGAATTACCCTGACTGAACAACTGACAAAAGCATTTCAGTTTTATTTGAAGGCGGAATGATGAAAATTGTATTAATCGGAGCCGGTGGAAGAGAACATGCGTTGGCAGTCAAAATTGCTGAATGTAAAGGGACTGAAAAACTTTATATTATTCCGGGAAATACCGGAACGAAACAAGTTGGAGAAAATGTTCAGATCAATCAAGATGATCATGAATTGATAATTAAATTTTGTCTGGAGCATAAAATTGACCTTGTCGTGATTGGTCCAGAAAAACCATTGATAGACGGGCTGGCGGATAAATTAAGAAACGAAGGGATAAAAGTTTTTGGTCCATCGAAAAAAGCCGCTCGGATTGAAGGGGAGAAATCATTCGCAAAAAACTTAATGAAGAAATCCAAAATTCCAACCGCCGCTTTTGAAGTATTCGATAAAGAAAATTATGATGAAGCCATAAGCTATTTGAATAAAATCAATTATCCGACAGTAATTAAAGCAGATGGTATTGCCGCGGGCAAAGGTGTTATGATCGCAGAGGCTTTTGATGATGCAAAAGAAGCTTTGAAAGAATGTTTTATAAATTGTTCTTTTGGAAGTGCCGGAGATAAAATTGTAATTGAAGAATTTATGTCTGGACAAGAAGCTTCCATTTTTGCAATAACCGATGGAACAGATTTTATATTACTTCCTGCCGCACAGGATCATAAAAGAATATTTGACGGTGATAAAGGGAAAAATACCGGAGGAATGGGCGCGTATGCTCCAACTCCATTTGTAAATGATAGGGATCTAAGTATAATTGCTAAAGAAATTATTGAACCAACCTTAAATGCTTTGCGTGAAAAGGGAATGCCTTTTATCGGTTGTCTTTATTGCGGATTGATGATGACTAGTTCAGGACCAAAAGTTGTAGAGTTCAATTGCCGTTTCGGTGATCCGGAAACTCAAGTGATTCTTCCTTTGTTGGAGGGGAATTTTGTTGAGCTATTATATTCCGCTGCATCTGGTAAAATTAACAAAGATGCTGTTAAGTATAATGGCGGCGCATCCGTTTGTATTGTTGCCGCTTCAGGAGGTTACCCGGATGCGTTTGAAAAGGGTTTTGTAATTGACGGTTTGGAAAATGTATCCCGGAATGTAAGTGTTTATCATGCGGGGTGTAAAGAACTAAATGGAAAAATTTTAACCAATGGCGGAAGAGTCTTAAATATTACATCATTTACAGAGAAGAACAATATAACCGATGCAAAAAGAATGGCTTACGAAGCTCTTTCAAAAATTAGTTTCGAGGGAATGCAATACAGAAAAGATATTTCTGACAAAGCTTTGAAGTAATTTTTTTTTGTATTAGCCTACTTGAGATATTCGCAATTATCCATTCTCAATTTTCAATTAATTTTATCCCGGTGGCCAGTTCATCTTGCGCCCGCCAAGCAGATGCAAATGGAGATGATAAACTTCTTGCCCGGCGTCGGGACCGCAATTTAAAACCAACCGAAAACCGGTTTCACTTACGCCAAGATCTTTGGCAATTTTATTTGCAGCTTCGTATAATGCTCCGAGAAGAAAATCATGTTTTTTCGGCTCGATATCGCGTGTAGTCTCGATCTCGGTTATTTTGGGAATAATAATAACATGAACCGGTGCCTGTGGGTTGATATCTTTGAAAGCAATAACATCATCATTTTCAAAAACAATTTGAGCATGAATCTCTTTGCGGATAATCTTGGAAAAAATTGTCCCGCCATTTGCGGGATCCCGTTTTGCGGTGATTTCTCCCATGGCTATTCCTTTTCTATTTCGTACTTCTTTAATTTATTGTAAAGGTGACTTCGCTGAATGCCTAGTATGTCCGCCGTCTTGCTTATGTTCCATCCGTTGGCGTTAAGTTGTTTTATAATGAAAGCTTTTTCTGCCTTCTCTTTAAATTCTTGAAAGCTGTTTGAGATATTAAGAAGATCATCAACATTTGAACCGGAACTTTGTGTAAACATCGCTACATCTTTTTCAGTTATCTCATTCTTTGAAACCATTATAACAATACGTTCAACGACATTACGAAGTTCTCGCACGTTTCCTTTCCAAGTAAGAGACTGAAGTGTTCGTAACGCAGCATCGGAATACTTTTTTTGAGGGAATTTATTCTTCTCGCAAATGATTTTCGAAAAGTGCTCTATCAATAGAGGAATATCATCTTTCCGCTCTCTTAACGGGGGAACGTGAATCGGAATTACATTTAATCTGTGGAAAAGATCTTCTCTGAAGTTTCCTTTCTTAATTTCCTCTTGGAGGTCTTTATTTGTAGCGGAGATAATTCTAACATCAACTTCTATTTTAGAATTACCACCAACCCTTTCGATTTTTCCTTCTTCAATAGCCCGCAAAACTTTTGCCTGAGCTTGCAGACTCATATCGCCGATCTCATCGAGGAAAAGATTTCCTCCGTTGGCTTGTTCAAATTTTCCAATATGCTGTTTTACGGCACCGGTAAAAGAGCCCTTTTCATGTCCAAATAATTCAGATTCAATCAGTTCATGGTGGATCGCGGCGCAATTAACTTCTATTAATTCTTTATTTGAACGGATGCTCTGACGATGAATCTCCTGTGCAACTAGTTCTTTTCCGGTTCCATTTTCTCCGGTGATCAAAATTCTTGCATCGGTCTTAGCAACTCTTGAAATAGTTTCGTGAATAGTTTGAATGACAACGCTGTTGCCTATGATTATTTCAGAACCGGAGAGTTCACTTTTTAATTTCTTGTTCTCTTTTACAAGACTTGATTGTTCAACAGCGTTCCGGACACTTATTAAGAGTTTGTCACGGTCAATTGGTTTTTCAAGAAAATCGAATGCCCCGAGTTTAGTTGATTTAACTGCATTCTCAACACTTGCATGAGCGGAGATCATAATTACTTTCATGTCAATCTCTTTTTCATGAAGCCAGCTTAAAACTTCAAAACCGTTTTTACCGGGCATCTGTATATCTAGAAGGAGAGCATCATAATTACCAAATTCAATTTTCTGTAATCCTTTGTATGAATCGGTTGTGTAGTCAACAAGATAATCTTCGTATTCAAGAATCATCTTGATGCTTTCGCAAATTTCTCTTTCGTCGTCAATAACTAAAATTGATTTCATGGGTAGATTCTTAAATATAGTAGTTGATAAACTTTTAATGCTTCAGACGGTCTTGCATTTGAATTTGCTTGAGTCATTACAGCAAACAATTCGCCAAGATGGTTTGCTATTAAATCCCGGCTATCGTAACCGCCTTGAAGAAAAAATCCTTGTTCGAAATACTCAACAAAGATACCGAGAAATTCAGACAAATTGAAAATGCTAACGTTGTAATGAAGGAAAGCATTCGCAAAAAAGTGAGCAAGTTTATCCTTGTCTCCAAAATCATTCTTAGGCGAATCGAAAAATAGTTTCTTCGGTGTATTCTTCAATTTTTCATTAAATATTTTTTGAGGCGGTGAGGGAAGTGGAATTCTTACACGTGTACCAAAAATAGGAAGCTTCATCTCAATTTTGTTGTATGGAATAAAAACAAATGTTAGGCAGAAGAATGTTTCGGATTTGTCACCGTCAAAAAATTTCAAAGCTTTTTCATAAATAAAATCTACAGATTCCAAGTCATTATGAATTTTGGAGAACTGCTTGAATTCATCCGAAGCCATATAGTTCGTAAGATAAAATAATCCGCCATAGAAAGATTTATCGTATTCTGTTTGTGCTTTTGTTGGTGAGTATATCATGATCAAGAGTAAGAATAAGATCATGAATTTATTTCGAATGAATTTGTCCACGTTATTCTATGTTTGAATAACGCCGGGATTGAAACGGGGTATGTTCGGATTATTATTCGCACATTCTATAGAGTATGAAATATATTCACGAGTAAGAGCGGGGTCAATTATCTCATCAACCCACAACCGCGCCGCCGCATGGAGCGGAATGCTTGTTTCTTCATACGATTGCATAATTTCATTCAGCAATTTTTCTTTCTGTTCTTTTGTGAATTCTTTTCCCGATTTTTCCATCTGTTTTAAACGGATATCTAGAAGAACAGAACTTGCCTGCGCTCCTCCCATAACAGCAATCTTAGCATTCGGGAATGCGAAGATAAAACGGGGATCGTAAGCTTTGCCGCACATTGCGTAATTGCCTGCGCCAAAACTATTACCAATTATGATTGTAATTTTAGGAACGACAGAATTTGCTACGGCATTTACCATTTTTGCGCCGTCTTTAATTATTCCCCCATGTTCGGCTTTACTTCCAACCATAAATCCGGTTACATCTTGAAGAAAGACGAGAGGAATTTTTTTCTGGTTACAATTCATTATAAAGCGTGTTGCTTTATCGGCACTATCGCTGTAGATCACTCCGCCAATCTGCATTTCACCTTTTTCGGTTTTTACAACACTCCTTTGATTGGCAACAATTCCAACAGCCCATCCATCAATACGCGCGTAAGCGGTGATCAAACTTTTTCCGTAACCGGATTTGTATTCATCAATTTCAGAGTTATCAACTAAACGCGCGAGTAGTTCGTACGTATCGTATGGTTTGGATCCGTCTTCCGCAATCACACCATAGATTTCTTTTGTGTCAAATTTCGGTAGGGCAGAATCAACACGGTTAAATCCGGCTTTTTCATTTTCTCCGAACTTGCTAACCAGGCTTCTAATTTGAGTCAGGCATTCATCATCATTCTTCATAATATAATCTGTAACGCCGGAGATATTCGATTGAACGCGAGCGCCTCCTAAAATTTCATTTGCAACTTCTTCTCCGATTGCAGCTTTGACAAGATGAGAGCCTGCAAGAAAAACGGAACCTTCTCCTTCAACAATCAATGCTTCATCACTCATGATGGGAAGATAAGCGCCGCCTGCTACACATGGCCCCATGATTGCGGCAATCTGCGGAATTCCCATTGAAGACATAATTGCGTTGTTGCGGAAGATTCTTCCAAAATGTTCTTTATCCGGAAAAATATCTTCCTGAAGAGGAAGAAATACTCCGGCGCTATCAACTAAATAAATTATAGGCAATCTGTTTTCGATTGCAATTTCTTGCGCGCGTAAATTTTTCTTTGCCGTAATTGGAAACCAAGCGCCGGCTTTAACAGTAGCGTCGTTAGCTACAATTACAAAATTTTTTCCGTGAATTTTTCCAATTCCGAAAATCGTTCCGCTGCTTGGTGCGCCGCCATATTCTTTATACATATCATGTGCGGCAAAAGTGTTCAGCTCAAAAAAAGTTGTCCCTTTGTCAATCAATTTTTCAACACGCTCACGTGCAGTTAGTTTTCCTTTTTCATGCTGCTTATCAATTGCTATTTTACCACCGCCAAGTTTAATCGTTTCTCTAACAGCATTGATCTTTCTAATTAGATTTTTATGAAAATCTTCTCTGCGCAGAAAAGTCTCGTTCTGATTTATTTGCGTACCGATTTGTGTCATAAGAGTTTCGAATTAATCCTTTAAAAGGTTTCTTGAAATAACGAGTCGCTGAACTTCCGATGTGCCTTCGCCAATTGTTAACAGCTTAACATCGCGGTAAAATTTTTCTACCGGATAATCTTTTGTAAAACCGTAGCCTCCGAATATTTGAACTGCTTCGTTTGCGGCGCGTGTTGCAACCTCGCTTGCAAAAAGTTTTGCCTTAGCAGCGATATCCAATATATTTTTATTTTGGTCTTTCATTCGGGCTGCTTTGAAAGTCATTAATCGTGCGGCTTCAATTTCGCTTGCCATATCGGAAAGTTTAAATTGTATTGCCTGGAACTCGGATAAAGTTTTGCCGAACTGTTTTCTTTCTTTTGAATAGGAGATGCACGCATCCAGACAGCCTTGAGCTAAGCCAACACTTAAAGCTGCAATAGAAATTCTTCCGCCTTCAAGGATTTTCATAGCTTGTGCG
>JAKAKD010000105.1 GCA_021824635.1 Bacteroidota bacterium
AATATATGACCCACTTTCTCTGCGGTTGCTGTTTGCTTTCATTGAATAGTCCTTTTTTGTATGATGACTAAAAATTACTATTCTTTTAACAAACGGCAACCTTTTCTTAAGTTGACGCCTATGTGCGGTAGGCAGGTGGCACAAGCGAGAAAATGTAGTCAGTTATTTACCAGAAGAAAAGAGAGATATTTACAGAGGCAAACTTCAGCGAGCTTATGACGAACCGGATTATGAAACATCAAAAAGAAGATTGTTAGAAGTAAGAGATGAGTTGAAAAGAATCAATCGGACTGCTGCCAATTCACTTGAAGAAGGATTAGAAGAAACGCTAACGATACATCGTCTTGGGTTAGTGGAAATACTTGGGCGTGGATTTACAACAACCAACCTGATAGAAAATCTGAACTCCCAATTTGCTAAGTATATCAGAAAAGTAAAACGCTGTGTAAACTCAGATATGCGAGCTCGTTGGGTTGCTGTTGCACTTATTGAAATAGAGAAAAAGATGAGACGAATAAATCGTTATGAAAAATTACATTTACTAAGAACGGTGTTAAGAGCAGAGTTAAAACTTGAACATCAAAAAGTAGCTTAATAAATAACGGAGTCTCTGAATGTCAACTAAGTTTGACTTTATACCGAGAAGTATTTTTTCGAACCTCCTAATAGAGAATAGTTAGGAAAAGTATTTTAGATAGGAAAGAATATTAAGAAAAAGCCTATAATCGTTTTATTATAGGCTTTAAATTTGTAGCGGAGAGTAAGAAAATCTATGCGACCTGTAAAGTTTTTTAATCTTGTTCTGAATCGTTAACATTTTAAGAAGTGATGTCTTTAAAGTATCCCGAATATTTTTCGAATGATGTTTAAAGACTCAGCACAATCTTCAAATCAATCTGTCAATTTTTTGTGACGGATTGAATAATGTTTCGTGGCAGTGCATATTATTATTCTAGAATTGAATTCACCGGCATTTGCGCTTCCTTAACACTCCGGAACAACAACGCCGATCCGATCCAAAGAACCACAAAGAATCCATTTACACCTAAGATCTCGATCGCGGAACTTTCTGCTGACAGATCCAGATGTGCAATAAGTGCAATTACTGCAATCAACGCATGAGCGAATGCCATAGAGAACAAAACTCGATACATACCCTTTGGTTGTAATCGCGCTATTATAGCGCCTAAAAAACCGATGGCGAGAACTCCTATATACATCCAATTAGCTGGATTGTCCTCGCTTCCGATGAGCCCAACGGCAAGATTCGACCAGATTAGGAGGAGCGACGTCCCGACCGCAACACCAACAGCGGCTTTGTACATAATATTGTTCATCTTTCTTGCCACCATTCTATAAGTGAACCCAGCGCTAAACAGGAGTATCCATGCAGCAACAAAATCGAATAAGCTCCAGTCCACTTCTTTGGTGATCAACATTGCCAATAAAGGAAGAAGCAATAAGACTGCTGCTAAGAGTGCAACGCCGAAGACGTATTGGATTATGGTATTAGGCGTCTTAATTGATTTGTAAATTATGCTTGATAAAATCATAAAAATAACTTCTACTTTTTTTTATTTAAAAATACTCTTTAATACAAAATAAAACGAAAAAAGCCCTAATTCTTTTGAATTAAGGCTTAATTTCATTTTAGCGGAGAGTCAGGGATTCGAACCCCGGATAGGCTTACACCTATAACGGTTTTCAAGTTTAGCCGTCCACAAACTGCTGCAATAACTTAACTAAAAAGAGTTATCCAAACGAAACTATTTCTTGAAATTTAAGATTTCTTAGATTATATATTCATAATTTACTATTAACGGTTTATAAAACCGTTTTAGACCAGTGTTACAAAATTACTTCCCAATAAACAGTAACTATTTCAACCGCTTTTGATAATTAACTCCTCTTAACAAACTAAAGGTAAAATTATGTTTTTAATTAAACGTGGAAATGGATTCTATCATATTTACTACTCTGGTAAAGATGGTAAGCGCAAAACAATTTCAACAAAAAAGAAAACAAAGGCTGATGCTTACAAATTTCTAACCAGCTTTCAACAAGAAGTAGAAAAAAGAAATAGCAATGAAATACAAACGATTGATATGAAGAAGTTTACATTTCAGTTTTTACGCCATGCTGAAATTAATAAGGCTTACAAAACTATGAAGGTTTATAGAACCACCCTTAACTTCTTCCAGAAATCTATTGGCAACGTAAATCTTGACACTATTACTAATAATGATATAAAGAAATATCTGGAAAACCGTCTATCAACCAGTTCAGTTTATCAGGCAAGAAAAGATTTGATAAACTTGAAGGCAGCTTTTAGATATGCACTGGAAGAAAACTATATTAAAGTAAATCCGTGCACCGGAATTAAACAATACAGGCTACCACAACAACAGCCATTGTATTTTTCAAAACCGGAGTATGATAAACTGCTGAAGGTTATAGAGGATAAAGAATTTAAAAGATTAGTAATGATAGCGGCAAATACTGGTTTAAGGCAAATGGAATTACTTACATTGAAATGGAATCAGGTTAATTTTGAGAGCAGAAATATTATACTTGATAACCGTACACACATTACTAAATCTAAGAAAATTAGAAGTGTACCTATTAATGATAATATTTATGAAGTTCTATTAGAAATGCAGAAACATTCTAACAATGATAATTTGTTTACTTATGCTGGTAGAAATATGGATGTTCATGTTTCATCCAGATTCAAATCCTACGTTATAAAAGCTAAAGTTAATCCCCTTTTACATTTTCATAGTTTAAGACATTCTTTTGCAAGTTGGCTTGTACAAAGTGGGGTTAATATTTATTTGGTATCGAAGCTATTAGGGCATGCAAATATCCAGACCACCGAAATTTACTCCCACCTTCGAAACGATGATTTATTGCAAAGTGTGAATACAATATGAAGCATAATTCTTTTGTTACGTTTAATAGAATAACTATATTACACACATAGTAAGACCCTCCGTTATTATAATAGAAATATTATTTCATTTTCTGAAACTATTTTTTTTAAAAAACGTTTTTTACTTCTACAAAGGACTATTTTTTTAATTATTGGAGAAGTAAAATGATTGATACTATAATTGTTAGAATCCACTCGTCAAGAGAATCTATTGAACGAGGAATGAAAAAAGAAGTAGTGAAATATTACAACGGTGCGAAATTAATATTTCGCAAAAGCCATCTTAAACTTATAGGCGGAAATAGCACTAAGATTAATTTTAGTCTATCCAAATTTATTCAGGAAAATAATGTTGAAGATGTGCCTCGTGAAAAATTAAATATTGGTGTTGATGCATTTATAGAATTATTAAATATTCCATGCAATCAAATATTACTATCTCGTGTTGATGTTGCTCATTCTTTTACTATGAAACATTCAGCCCATCACTATATGTCAAAATTTGATATGCTTGATAGATTCGATAAGATATTAAGCACTAATGGAAATATTAAATATGTTAATAAAAATGTTACGCTATCGTTTTATGATAAATTGTTAGAAATGCGACAGCACAGAGCAGCAATTCCTGTTCAGTATAAAAATTTATCTAACGAAATATTGAGATATGAATTACAAATAAGAAATAAAATTAAAGATGTGATTAAATATGATTCAAGGGAGCCATTGACAATTCTTGCACTTAAAGATGACAGATTTTTAGATCTATTAGTTGAATCATGGTTTGGTTACTTTAAAAAAGTTTTAACCGCCAGAGTTATAGACTTGAATTTTATTCCTTCCGTTGAATTATTACAACCAAAGGATTTTTCTAAATTATTGCAATATAAGGGCGTGCAAAAATATGGTGCTAAAAATATTGAAGCCTTCTTAAAAAACGATGTGAGAGACGCCGTAGTAAGAAGTAGAATTAGAAAAAGTATAAAAAATGCAAAAGAATTTGCTTCAACTATTGAGAGTCGCAAGACAAAAACTGATATAAGGGGCTTTGCCATAAAAGTAAGTTCTGTGTACTACAAAAAGCTTGCTCATCTTTATGTTTGTTAATATATATAAAGGGGTCTATTATATCTAATAAAGATATATGTATAACAAAATAACAGGATGGTAATAAAAAAAAGGGATGTATCGTGCACCCAAACATTTTCCAATTTTATTATACAATCCTATCACAGAACTTAATCTAAAACAAACACATCAGCCCCTCTAAGACGTTTACTTTATCAAAGGGGGGCTTTTTATCTTTCACAAATTTCTAGCGCTTAAACAGCTCCTGCGCTTGTTTTCACTTCACTCCTTTATATCATTCAATTCAATTTACTCTGCAATCTCTTACTTCCAGTTCATCTATCTCCGTATTACAATTTCTGCAATAACATTAAAACAGTTTATTCTTCAGCTACTCTTTCATTCACTTTCAACAAATACACAAACTGTAATACTACACCACTTTCATCTAACCCTAAGCAGAATAATATTCAGTGATTTATACTAAGCCGGATATTATTTTCAACCAGCAACATTAATAATTCTTGCCAATTATTCTTAGTTTTATTTCCAGTTATTCGCTTGCCCATTTGTATATCTTGCTTCACTACAATTTCCGCTTTAAACTGGTTCCATATTTTAGATTCCGTAACCGCTTTCAATTGCATGGATAAATAATTCAACTCGATTAATCTGAAATGTTCCACAAAACTCCAGGCAGCCTTTTCTTTCTTCATCCCTAGCTTTATTCTTTCACAATCTTATTCAGCCTTAAAACGCCTCTATTAAGGTTTTTTCAATTAGTATGTTCCACTTTCAGTTCACATCAATAAAAATTACTTTCATAATTATTCGTAAGGTTCAGTATACAAACTAACTTCTCTTTTCCCAGTTCCCTCTGCAACAATTTGTATTATTATTTTTCAACACAACTATTCACTACCTCCACTACATATTAGGTGCAGCTAAATCATTGATGCAAAACATATCACTTTCTGTAATTTTACATGTTGCCATTTCTGCAAAAGCTCTCTGATATTCATTTTAAAGCCTTGTATTCTTAAGCACTCATTCTTTTTTCAACTTCATTTTATAATGCTCCATATTATTTCAATATCGGTTGTGTGCTTCAACATATTGCACTTCTAATGAAAGCATAAGCAATGCACATAATAAAATAATAATTATTGCAAAAATGAAAACTTTTTAAAAGAAAAAACGTTATTAGTATATAGGGCGCAATAGGCGTGAAAATAAAACACAGGAGAAAATAAAATGGAAGATGGGAAAAAATTTGGTATTTCTTTTTATGAAGCATTAAAAAGAGCTGTAAGTATGTCTGGAATTGCAAATTACTTTTTTTACAATAAAGAAGAGGATGGAAGTATTCTTGTTTCTTTCGGATCAAAAGAAAAGTATAAAATATTTCTTGATAGTAAGAACAAAGTATATCGGTACAAAAAAAACGGAAAAATAATAGGCAATTTTGTTAATCTATTTATCCAAGCTTCAAAAGAATGTTTTGATGATGAATACACAATATTGGAAGCACAAGCGCAAATTAAAAAGCTATTACTCAAAGGCAAACTTAGAACAGCCAGCAGACAATACCTAGACTTGCTGAGGCATGGTTTATACAATAATAAATTAACAAGTAAAGTTAGTAGTAGAAACAATTGACGAACAGAATAGGATAAGCATAAGAACAAAGTTGCTGGCATAACTTCGAATCTGGAGAATACAATACTGGTGAAATATAATACTTTGCCAGAATTTAACAGAATAATAATTTTGTAGTCTCGACAAAAACAGTTGGGCTGGGCAAACACCTTGCCCAATTGATATGCTAATATAATTCTGCCCAGTTTTCTTTCTGTATTTTCGCCCACTTTTTTATTTATAATATATCTATCAATAAACAACCGGAGGTATTATGCAAACTGTAAAACCAATAACCACTTTAACAAATTTATTAACAAAAAATAATTTTGAAGTTAAGGAGGTTCAAAAGAATAAAAGTATTATTGCAATGAAGAAAGGTTTTCCACGGCTGTATTTTGAAATTGCAAAGAATTGTATCATAGTTAGAAACATCAAAGAGCTCAACGATAAGGCAATTAAAGAAAGCAATGTTTTACTAACAGCAATAAATGATCTTAACAAAGGTGCATTGTTAAGCAAGTATTATCTACAACCAGATAATAAATTGTATGTTGAAGCAGTGCTGGTAAATGCTGGTAATGAAAAAGAATTTGCTGTAATGATTAACATAATAAAAAATGATATGAAGCAACTCCTGGATAATTATAAACCAATGAAGAAATTTATTTCACATTAGAAATCAACCAAAGTTTTGAAACTAATCTACTTAATAACCTTTGTTATTTTCTTTTCTGTTTCAAGCAGTAATTTTGAAGGTTTTATTTGAAGTGTGTTTGCAATCTTTACTAATGTCGTTAATGATGGCTGTCTTAATCCCCTTTCTAACATAGAAATAAATGTACGGTCCAGTTCACATTCTAAAGCAAGCTTTTCTTGGCTAAATCCTTTCTTCAATCTAATAGATTGAAGCACTTTACCAAAAGTCTTTTTATAAACTTTGTAATCCATGAAGAAAACATATTCATGGGGTGACGGATAGTCTACGGACTATAGTCTACAATTATCTTTGATAAAAAGAAATGAATTGATAATTTAAAATAGAAATAATTCCGTATTCGTCAGAGTAAACAAAAATTCACAACATTAAATTTGAGGGTTAAATGAAAAGTGAAAATTCTCACAGAAGTTTCTTAGGGATAATAATTTCAATAATTGCAGTAATACTTTTAGTGTGCTCTGTATTAGCACTCTTTGTTCCTCTTGGGACTTCATTGAGTCCATCTACCCTTATTGAGTATGGCGTAGGCTTGTTCATCTTTTCTATCTTCCTTTTTGGTTTAGGACGGTTAGTCTCCAACTCACAATATCAAACCAGTGTTCTTAGAAGATCTATTGAGGAAAAAGAAAAGCTTAAAAAGGATTCTTAAACTGTAAAGACTAAATTATATAAGTAATAATTTAGAGAAAAATGTGGTTTAAAATAAATTTTTGCAATTCGGAGGAAATATGGCTTTAATGAAATGCCCAGAATGTAATAATGATGTTTCAACATTAGCTAAATCTTGTCCAAAATGTGGGGCACCAATAACTGCTATCTCTAAAAATTTTAATCAATCGGAAGAAATTACAACTGTTCAATTAACAAGTAAGAAATTAAAAAAACAGGGATGTATTTACCCTATCGTACTTATCATTATAGCATTAATTATAGGTCAAGCTGGTCATTTTGGTGCAAGGACAGGAGTCTTTTTAGTTTTAGCTGCAGTAATAATATATATTATAACTAATATTCGAATTTGGTGGCATCATAAATAACAATTATGTTTTGTTGTAAACATTGTTCATGCAATTTAAACTACCTTATTATTCTTGGACATACATTAATAAGCATAAAGAGGAAATATGAAAAAGATTTCCATAGAAAAGTTTGATGAATTTATTATAAAAACACTTGAAAAATTTGATACTCAAAGTAAAGAATTAAAATTAGTAAGTGTAGGACTTGTATTTGCGGGCTTGATACTTATTGGCATTATTGTCATAAGTAAATCAACTCCCGATAGTGTTGAAGTAAATGGTGATTCTGTTTTAGAACAATCTGTCAATAGTTTTGCTAACGACAAAAAGAAGGAAAATACTATTATTTCCGATAACCTCTTCGTTCCTATGAAGGTAAATGAAGCTAAAATTCAGTCTACAGACATATCAAAATCAATCCGCCAACTTTTTTCATCAAAAACTGCATTTTTCAAAGGCGCTTCCATTGATGACAATAACGAGATTCATATTACATTAGAATTAAATGAACAATCATATAAGTGGTCTATACCTGTTGTTGAAATGTCTGGCGGGTCTGTAACCGTTGAAAACATTCGTTTAGAAAACGCCCTCGACTGTATTTTCAAACCTGCAAGAAATATTTTCAAGAAAATACCCAAAGCTAAATCTATAAATGTTTATATAGTTACTCTACAAGAGATACGTAATTCTTATGGACATAAAACTGGTAACGATAAAACGGTTCATTGCCAATTTTATTTGACTAAAGATTCTGTGGAAAAATTAGATTGGCGATACATACAAACACTTGTGGGAAATTTTAGAACAAATGATGAGCTAAAAGGATATTTGGATGCCTATCATTTTTATACAGATTATTTTTCGAATTGAGAAGATAGCTGTAAAAAATCTACAAAAAGAAATAATTCTAAATAAACAATGTTGGAGTAGCCCGTGGAAGAACAGAACAAAAAGGAATTTTTTTGCACTGATTGCAAAAAAGATATCAACGAAACAGATTTAATATGTCCCCATTGTGGTGCTGATGTAAGTTGTGAAGTGGAAGAATTAGAAGATGCACCAATTCAATTCAAAGGTATGTTAACACTTGGCAATGTTTTAGATATAATTGGCTGGATTGTAGGCGCTATAGGAGCCATAGTAATTGGGTATGTGGTATTAAACTTAAGCTTTGAAAAAGTTGGTTATGGATTTCTCTTACCAATATTGTTGATTGGGCTGAGTGTTTTCATAGTTGCATTATTTTTAATAGCCGCTGGACAATTTCTTCAATGTCAGGTTGCTGTGGAAAGGAATGGTAGACAAACTAATATCATGTTGCTTAAACTAATAGAACAAGGGAAAGAGAAAAAAATTGTTGTTAAGATGAATAATTAATAAATCTAATATTTATCATTACAACTTTTGCTTATAGTTTCAAGATTCCTTTCGGAAGTTTTGATACAGCTTTCCAAGCACTTACTCTTAATAGATTGCCAAACGCTTAAAATTGATCCTAAAAATGGGGGGCAGAACGCTGTTCGGAGCTCATTGACGCCCTTTTTGTTGAAGTTTAAGGGTTTATTAAAGCTTTTTATCAAAAACGGCTTTTGCCTCCTTAAAACACTTACCCCAAAACGATAACTATTTTGACAACTATTTCTTAATTATCCAGTCAAAACCCTCAACTTCAAACAATTTCTTTAAAATGAAAAAGGCTCAAAACAATTTGTTTTAAGCCTTTCGCGGAGAGTCAGGGATTCGAACCCCGGATAGACTTACATCTATAACGGTTTTCAAGACCGCCGCATTCAACCACTCTGCCAACTCTCCATTTACAACACACTTTTCAAAAAAGCGCCCACAACAATAGAAAAAAAAAACTTAATTCTCCATACTTAATGGATTCATTTTTACTTTATCATTCTATGTAAAGATAAATATATTACAAGCGTAATTTAAGAACACATTAAAAAGTGAGATAAAAATGAAAATTGTAAAATATGTTACCTTGTTTGTAATGATTACTTTTCTTTATGCATCTGGGCAACAGCAAAAACCATTAGACCGTGTTCCGGCATGGGCAAAAGAAGCAATCTGGTATCAAATATTTCCCGAAAGATTTTCCAACGGCGATATCTTCAACGATCCAAAACCCGAAGATATGAAAGGCGCGTGGCCATATTTTGTTCCTGAAGGATGGCAAAATCATCCATGGACAAGTGATTGGTATAAATTGCAGCCATGGGAAGTTAAAACGGGAAAAGATTTTTATTGGAACGCCGGTGTCCGCAGATACGGCGGAGATATTCAAGGTATAATTAATAAACTCGATTACCTAAAAGAGTTGGGTGTTAATGCAATTTTCTTGAATCCAATTTTTGAATCTCCTTCGCTTCATAAGTACGATGCTTCTATGTATCATCATATAGATAACAACTTCGGACCGGAGCCGCAAAAAGATAGAGAAATTTGGGCAGAAGAAAATCCCGGCGATCCTTCAACCTGGCAATGGACAACTGCAGATAAACTTTTTTTAAAATTAATCAGCGAATGCCATAAACGCGGAATGAAAATAATAATTGACGGGGTTTTCAATCATACCGGAACATCTTTCTGGGCATTTCAAGATATTGTTAAAAATCAGCAAAAATCTAAATACAAAGATTGGTACACAATTAAATCGTGGGATGATCCTTCAACCGGGAAAAAATTTGACTACGAAGGTTGGCTTGGTGTAAAAGATCTTCCTGAAATCCGCGAGGATGAAAACGGAATTGTAAAAGGTCCGCGCGAACATATTCACGAAATTGTTAAGAGATGGATGGATCCGAATGGAGATGGAAATCCAAATGACGGAATTGACGGCTGGCGCTTAGATGTTGCGGAAATGGTTAATCACAATTTTTGGAAAGAATTTAGAACATGGGTGAAAGGAATAAATTCAAACGCATATATTGTTGGAGAAATTTGGTGGGATGATTGGAAGAATTATAAAATGATGAATGCTTCACCGTGGCTGAAAGGTGATGAGTTCGATGCAGTGATGAATTACCGCTTTGCACGTGATGTTAAAAATTTCGTTATAAACAAAAAAGATCAAATTGGTCCACAAGGGTTTATTGACAGCCTCAACACTTTGTATCGTCAGTATCCAAAAGAAAATAATTATGTAATGATGAATATGCTTGACAGCCACGACGTAGAACGTATTTCATCTCAAATTGTTAATCCGGATATTCTTTATGATCATGGCGGTAATCCTGCACAAACAAAAACATTCGATGTCCGCAAACCGAATGCTGAAGAACGCGAGAAACAAAAATTGATTGTTGGAATACAATTCACATTACCGGGCGCACCGCAAATTTATTATGGAGATGAAGCCGGTATGTGGGGCGGTGATGATCCCGATTGCCGCAAACCAATGGTCTGGAAAGAATTAAAATATGAAACCGAAACAACTCATCCGTTCGGCTTACCGAGACCGGCAGATGAAGTAAAGTTCGATAAAACTCTTTTTAAGTGGTATCAAAAAATTATTTCAATAAGAAATAAAAATATAGTTTTATCATTGGGCAATGTGGATTTTAATTACGTTGATGATCAAAACAGAATATTAGGTTTTACAAGAGAGTTTAATGGTAAAAAAATATTCGTTCTATTGAATAACAATGCCGAGAAAAAATCAATCTCTTCCGCTAAGATTAAAAGTTTACTGAACACAAAAGTGATGACTGATTTAGTAAGTGGAAGAATGATTGACCTGAGCAATAATAAAAATCAATTAACTCTTAACCCGTATCAAATAATAATCTGTCCGCTGAAATAATTTGGGTTAATTGTCTTTTTAAAACAAAAAAGGCTGTCCTTTTGAGACAGCCTTTCTTGATTAAGCAATCATTTAGTTCTTTTTAACTGTATAAGTTAGCTTTACTGGATCGAACCGGATTAGATAGTTTCCGGCAGTTGCTATTGCTATATTATCTCCACCTGCATTCAGAGTACCATCTGCGCCGGTATCACCATAATTAAGATCCCAAGCATCATTGGCTCTAAATTTAAAAGAGCCCGCAGTAAGATTAGTTGTAATCTCCCACATTTTACGCTGCCCATTATAGAACATAGGAGTACTTGTACTCCATCCACCAGGTGTTGCATCACCAATAAGTCCCCAATCATCTGTTTTGGTTAATGTTATTGTTTTTGCATTTACATCAACAACCATCGCATAAGTACCTGCGCTAACTGAGAAATTACCACCATTTGCGTCAAGCGTACCAGCATAATTATTACCAGTTTTTGTTAATGTACCGCCATAGTTTGGTCCATTCCAATTGGGATTAACAGTAATTTTGAATTCACTCGCAGCATTAGTACCATCTTTAATGCGTATAATACCAGCATATTGAGAGTTAAAGCCGTATGAATACAATCTTCCATTATCAGCCCCTGGAGACCAACCCTGATATGCGCCAGGCACATATATCATCGGGTAGTTTATCACTGCATCATAGGGAGTAAAACTCTTTGTTTTGGTATCGGAATAAACAGTTGCTACAGAGGAGCTAACTGATGCGGCTATTCTGTAGTAAACGGTAACGGGTGTCCCAATGGCATAATTCCAGGACAATATTAAGGTGTTTATATCACCTACTTTTGCCATCCCTTTTGATTTCTGAGTTGTAAAGAGGGTAGCTACATTGCTGGAAAAATCACTTTTGGGTGATAATTGCAGAGCATAAGAAGTAGAAGAAGAGAAGCCAAAATCTGCTGCAGACCAAGAAAATGTTATTAAACTATCTGCATTATTTACAGTAAATGCAACTGTTAATGATAAATCTGCAAGTGTTGACTTTGTAGGACTTGAGCTAATCGTTGGTTCGGTTATGTCTCTTGCGCAAGAGGATAACAGAAAACCAAGCGCTGCTATAAATATTGTTAATGTTATTTTTATTTTTTTCATTTTTGTCTTCCTTAACTATATTTTTTTTAATAGCCGGCATTTTGTATTAAATTCGGATTGGCGTTCAGGTCGTTTATCGGGATTGGATATAAATCCCTGTAAGAACCTGTCTGAGTTCCATTTTTAACATTTCCTTTCCATTCCCAAACATAAGAGCCGTTGGAAAACTGTCCAAAACGAATTAGATCTGTTCTTCTGTGACCTTCCCAATATAACTCGCGTCCGCGTTCATCCAATAGGAAATTTAATGTTAAATTAGCACTGGTAATATTTCCTGAGCTGTTACCGTAAGCGCGTTGTCTTAAAGCATTGATATAACCAACAGCAGTTGCCATATCACCACCTGAACCGCCTCGAAGTACTGCTTCGGCGTACATTAAATAAGCATCAGCCAAGCGGAACATCGGGAAGTCTGTACTTACAAAAGTAGCGTGTGCATTTGGTGCAGGTCCTCCGGTTGAAGTAACGTTTTTAAACTTGGTTACACCTATTCCCTGAGTAAATGTACCTACATTGGTTATATCCCATTGCCAGTTAGATTTATCAAAGAAGAACATTCCTCTTTTGTCACTGCTTTGGTATTGAGTAGTTGAAGCAAAATTACTTTCGCTTATATTAAATTTGGAAACAAAATCTTTAATAGTTCTAATTCCACCCCAGCCGCCGTCTATTCCAGATAATGGCATACCTCCGCCATTCGAAGCGTGTAGTATGAAAGTCATTCCTCCGTATTGCTGAGTGTTTTGTCCATCAAAAGCAATTGGAAGAATAATTTCGGGGCTTGTGTTATTATCAGCATCGAATAAATGCGCATAATTTGGGTCTAATGTATATCCCGCAGCAATTACTTTGTTAATATAAGTGAGTGCATCAGTATATTTTTCTGTGCCTATATATACTTTTGCATTTAAATATAATTTTGCAAGTAAAAACCACGCTGCTCCTCTATCTGCTCTTGCGTATTCGTTTTGTCTTGCAGGGACAAGATCGTTCTCAATGTCTTTGAGTTCACTTTCAATATATTTAAAGAGGTCAGAACGAGTAATTCTTTTGGGGAAAAATGCGCCCGGTAAATCAGCTTCGGTAACAAAAGGAACATTACCAAACAGATCAATTGCGTGCCAATAAGAAAGAGCGCGTAAGAAACGAGCTTCTGCTTTAAACGCCTTCAAATCACTAAGAAAAGTGCCGGAAACCGAACCAATCTTGCTGTCCACATTTCTAATGAATTCGTTGGAAATTGAAATAGTATAGAATATTCTTGAGTAGAGCGCCGTAATAAACACATCATTTGGCGACCAGGTTTGCCAATGAAAGTTTTTAATTGTGGCATCATCCCAAGCAATAATTGCTTCATCAGTAGAAAGTTCCTGTAAGCCCCAATATTGGCGAATGTAATTACCAAAGTTCTCATCAATACCTTGAATATCAGGGCTTCCGCCGCCGCCGCCAGTTTGCCCGCTAATGGCAAAGCTAGCATATAACTTAGCCAGCGCTCGTTTATATGCTGCCTGATCCTTAAATACATTGTTTAATGTATTTACATTTGGATCTATCGGTTCTACATTCAAATCTTTCACACAAGATGAAAATAAGAATGTAGCAATTATTGCTGCAGTTAAAAAAGTAATTTTTTTCATTTTTATTTTCCTTCTTAAAAATTAGTAATTAAGAGAAATTGACAACATGTAGGTGCGTGGTCGTGGGTATATGTTGTTATCAATACCGTTATCAACTTCGGGATCCAATCCGGTATACTTAGTGATTGTAAAAACATTTTGTACTGATAATCCGAGACGTCCGCTAAGATTATTACCGAATATGGAAGTGAAATTATAACCAAGGCTAACATAATCCATCTTGAAGTACGATCCGTTTTCTAAATAAACGCTAGACCAATACTGAGCTGTTGTAAAATTTGTCTTTCTGACATCTGTTAAGATATTTGACAAATATCCGCTTTGGTTATAAACTTGTTGATACAGTGCTCTGTTAGATGCGTTGTTATTGTAAACATAATTGCCTAAACTCAATCTGCCAGAGAAGCTAAAATCAAAATCTTTATAGTTTATTTTAGAAGATATACCTACTAAATAATCAGGGTTGGGTGATTTAAAATAATATTTATTTAACTCATTACCGGATACGTTACCACCTTGACCGCTTTTATCAACGTACAAACCCTCAATAGGTTTGCCGTTTGCGTCAAGTACTTGAGAAAACAAGAAGAATACTCTTGCAGGGTATCCAACAATATATTTTTGAACTGTATTTCCAACACCGCCTGAAATACCACCTGTATTGACTCCGGTATATGCGGGATCATCAGTTAAGGTTAATTTGGTTATCTCGTTTTTATTATATGTCAAATTTACTCCAAGTTCCCACGAAAAATCCCTCTCTAGAATAGGAGTAGCATTCAAACCAACTTCTACACCTTTATTTACCATTGAACCTACATTTGTAAGCAAATAGTTAGAAAAGTTACTGCCAACTGGAATAGGTATACTATTTAATAAATCATCAGAAGTATTCTTGTACACTTCAATAGAACCAGATACTCTTTTGTTTAGTAATGTAAAATCTAATCCAGCGTTTAATGAAGTTACGGTTTCCCATTTTAAATTTGCATCATATGCATCCGGGCGTAGTGTAGAATAGAATTTATCTCCAAACTGATAATAAGCGCCAGACGTGCTGGCTGTGTAAGTTGGAATATATGGATAGTAGTTACCTCCTACATCTTGCTGTCCGGTTTTTCCCCAGCTAAGGCGAAGTTTAAGTTCATTAACCATATCCGATTTACCGATGAAAGATTCTTCGGTTAATTTCCAGGCTACCGCAACTGCCGGAAACAGACCCCAACGATTGTTTTCAGCAAATCTTGAGGAACCATCGTCTCTTAAAGTTGCTGTTAATAGATATTTATCGAATAATGTGTAGTTCAATCTGCCGAAGAATGAAATTAGAAAATACTCATTTTTATATGGTGTTGTACGTGCACCCGGGACTGTCGGGTCCCATGCTCTGTTAGAACTTTCTCCTTCATTATAGAAATGCTGGTAGGAATACCCGCCAGTTAAATCAATTTTGTTAAAACCCAATTCTGTTTTATAGTTTAGATAGAGATCCAACAAACTATTCTTCTTTGTCTGAGTATACTCTCTGATTTGAGTTTCCGGTTCTCTGTATGACCAGGAAGCTAAAGTATTTGTAATATCTTTCCCACTTGTCTTAAAGTAGTCATAGCCAAGATTTAAAGTTGCCTTCAAATCAGGTACATAAGGAATTTTATAGTCAAATTTACCACCAAAAATAGATCGCTTTGCATCAGATGTATTATCGCGATATTCTAAACGAGCGACAGGATTATGAGTCGCAATATTATTTGGTACGCCGTTGATTGGATCGCCAGAGCTGATTTCCGTCCATGCCGTATAGCCACCATATCTTGTGTTACCATTCTTAATTGGTTGTGTTGGGTCAAATTCAAGAGCAGAACCAATCGCATCATTATTTGAAAAATTATTATTTATCAATGAAAGCGAGGCATTTAAATCCATATTCAAACTGCCGTCCAATAACGATGGAGTCAAATTAAGAGTAGCATTTTTTCTATCTATACTATTGTATTTTAAAATTCCCGACTGGTATAAATAATCCAACGAAACACGGTACGGAATTGAACCTATAGAGTGGCTAATACTTATATTGTGCTCGGTTGTAGGTGCAGTTCGGTAAATTTCTTTCTGCCAATCCGTATTTGCCGTTCCCAATACGCTTAGTGCTGCAGAAGTCAAACCATAGTTAGCAACCCTATCTGCAATTAATGCCCTGAATTCGTCTCCTGTAAAGACAGATAATAATTTGTCATGAGTTGCCAAAGAAAAACTGCCGTTATAGTTTAGAGTCATTTTTGCTTCTCCAGCTAATGAACCCTTTTTGGTTTTTATGATAATAACACCATTAGAAGCTCTTGAACCATAGATAGCTGTTGCAGAGGCATCTTTCAGAATTGTCATTGACTCAATATCATTTGGATTAATAGTTGAAAGCGGATTAGCCATACCCGAAATTCCCGAGCTCTCCAAAGGAATATTATCAATCACTATTAAAGGATCGTTATTGCCTTGTATGGACGAACCGCCGCGAATACGGATTTTAGTTCCTGCGCCTGCAGCACCGCCAAGCGAATTAACAACAACGCCCGGCGCTTTTCCAATAAGCAATTCCTGCGGGGATGTAATTGTTCCCTGGCTGAAATCCTTTGCTGAAATAGCTGTAACAGAACCGGTAGCATCGGCTTTTTTAACTTCTCCATACCCGATTCCTACTACTACCACTTCTTGAAATTGCTTAACATCAAGTTTTAATGCAATATTCAAATATGTTTGATCTATTACTTTTACTTCTTCTTTTAAAAAACCTATAAAAGATATTTCTAGTACAGCACCCTTTTTTACTTTTAATCTAAATTCTCCATTAATATCTGCAACAGTCCCGTTTGTAGTTCCTTTCTCTAAAATATTAGCACCTATTAATACGGTTCCATCTTCCGCATTTGTTACTTTTCCACGTATCTCCAGCTCCTGCGCTAAAAGAAGCGATCCCGCTTGCATCATCAAAAACACAAAAACAATCACGAACTTATTAAATACTGTGTAACTGTTTCGTCTTTTAAATTTCGCGGATAATAGACGATTTCTACTAAGTGTTAAACTTAAATGGCTCATTTTGCTGCTGCAAAAATTTGCCAATAAGTTTACTTGTTTTGGTTTTGTCATATTTTTCCTCGTTTATTTTATGTGAAGAATTTAGTTAGTTGAAAACAAACTTTTCTATTTTTTTGTACTCTTGGAAAATGTGTTTGTTTATCGAAGAGTCTAAACTTGGTTATTATTGACAGAGTTACATTATCATTCAACATACATTCCACACTCATATTATTGCAAATGGAATGGTATGATATAATAATATTTTTTGTATTTGATCGGAAAAGACCGCTAGAGTAACGAGATCCAAACTCATTAACTTTAATTATTTCTGAAACTATGGTTAAATCTTGTTTAGGTAGCGCTAACTGTTGAGATTCGAGGAATGAATTGATAAAAAATAAAATAAAAAGAATAAATTTGAAACCAGTCTTATACCGTGTTTTCATTTTTATGTTTCAATACAAAAAATAACAATGGATCAAAAAAATTGACCCGCCTTAAAATTTTCATAATGGCGCTGTTTGTTTGAATCACTACTTTAATTTACTAAATCCGTTAACTAAAAATCAAATTTTTAAGAAGAAGAATATCATTTACATTTCACTTTTTATATTGCAATCCGATAAGATTCTGATACTGTTTCTTAATTGTCAATTTCATTATGTTAAATAATAGTTTATTTGGGAAGAAGCCGATAAATGAATAAAAAAATACGACCTAAGCTGGTAACTTTAAACGACATTGCCCAAAAATTGGGTGTTTCAATTATAACTGTCTCTAAGGCATTGCGCGGGCATCCGGATATCTCGCACAATACAGCTGAACTTATAAAAAAAACCGCAGACGAATTAGGCTATTCTCCAAATTTTATGGCAAGAAATTTAGCCGCAAGAAAATCGAATACTATTGGCGTTGTCCTTCCGCAAATTGCTCATCATTTCTTCAGTTCAATTATGGACCATATTTATAGCTATGCAAGGATGAACAATTACGAAGTCTTTCTTACAGTTTCACAAGAAAATGCTGATATGCAGAAGAAACAAATTCAGACTCTTCTTTCCATGAGAGTTGATGGAATAATAATATCTATTTCTCAAGACACAGAAGATTTTGGAATATTTGAAGCGGCAACCAGCAGGCAAGTACCGCTAGTGTTTATGGACCGCATACCAAATTTGAGCAACTGCAACACCGTTACAGTAGATGACAGAGGCGGCGCTTATAAAGTTATTGATCACGCGATTAAACTGGGATACAAAAGAATTGGTCACTTTGCGGGATATACTAATATTAATATAGGACGGGAAAGAATGCTTGGTTTCAGACAAGCGATGAGCGATCATGGATTGGAAATAAATTACGATTGGATCTTAGAAGGAGACTTCGGAGAAAAAAGCGGTTATGATTCTTTCATGAAATTATATCACGAAAAAAATCTTCCCGATCTAATTCTTGCCGTAACATATCCGGTTGCAATTGGAATTTATATGGCGGCTCAAGAAGTTGGAATGAAAATTCCGGATGACATTGATTTGATTTGTTTCGGAAATTCTCAAGTGCAGAATTTTTTATCTCCTCCGCTCAGTTGCATCAATCAACCAACAGAGCAGTTAGCCGCAAAATCTATGGAACTTCTTCTAGATAACATTGATAATATTGGTAATTTTCAGAATAAAAATATTGTCATAGATACCGATTTAATATTGCGCGGCACATGCATAAAATGCAATCGGTCTTAATTTTACCGTTGTTCTCCATAGTGTTGTTTTAAAATTGCCCGGCAGTTAATTGTAAAGATTTATAATTTCATAAAATGTTTTTTAGAGGATTCGAACCAGCGAATGATGATTGAAAAGAAAGCCAAAAATCAAATAATGTTAATGCAACATCAGTGCAAAAAAGCTGGCATTTCCATTTCGCCGTTGTCTAAGAAAGATTATAATTATGAATTCACTGCTAATAGCGGAAAAGAAAAAATTAAGATTCAGGTTTACTTCGGCAAAAAAGGTGTAAAAACTATTCTTCAAGGTGATGATAACTCCAGCCTTTATAAAACTATAAACAGTCTAATACTTGATGAACCGAAACTTGATTTGATAGACTCTCAATTTAAGGAGCCGGGAGAATATATCGGCTCAGATGAATGCGGCAAAGGAGATTTTTTTGGACCGTTAGTTGTCTCTGCTGTTTTTGTAAATGAAGAAACAAGAAAACAACTTTCAAAAATTGGCGTCCGTGACAGCAAAGATTTAAGCGGTTATAAGATTGCCTCTTTAGCAAAAGAAATAAAAAAAATTATCGGCGCAAATTTTGAAATCGTTAGAATTAACCCGCACAAATACAATGAATTATATAAGCAGTTCAATAACCTGAACAAACTTTTAAATTGGGCGCATTCTAAAGCAATTGATAATTTGCTCGATAATACTTTGTGTAAATTTGTAATCACAGATAAATTCAGCAAGAAAGAATTGGATGTCGTTTCTCTATCAAAACATTCTGATGTTGAATTTATACAAGAGACAAAAGCCGAAAAGTATATTGGAGTCGCGGCGGCATCAATTCTTGCAAGAGATAGTTTTGTAGACTGGTTTGAATCTCATGCCGAAAAAGGATTGGTTTTGCCAAAAGGTTCATCAATAGAGACTGAAAATTTCGCAAAAAAATTACTTCAAAAAATTGGTGAAGAAAAATTGAGCGAACTTGGAAAATTACATTTCAAGACTTTTGCTAAGATAAAATAATTCTGAAGTCAGAAAATAATCAGCAAATTAATAGTATGTTTTTAAAATAAGTAACAGGTAAAAAGGTGACTAAAACAAAAGTAAAACGGATTGGTATTTTAACCGGGGGCGGAGATTGTCCTGGTTTGAACGCGGTAATACGCGGAGTTACAAAACCGGCGCAGGATATGGGCTTAAAAGTGCTTGGCATTCTTGACGGATTTGAAGGACTGGTTGAAGGGAAAGCTCATGAACTATACAATCAAGATGTTTCCGGAATTTTAGCAACAGGCGGAACAATTCTTGGCTCATCTAATAAAGGAGATCCGTTTCATTGGCCCGAAGAAATTAATGGAAAGATAAAAATAGTTGACCGTTCAAAAGATGCCATGAGAAATTATCTTGCATGGAATATTGATGCTATGATTGCTATTGGCGGCGATGGAACCATGCATATTTCAGATAAGCTGAGTAAGATGGGAATGAATATTATTGGTGTCCCGAAAACAATTGACAATGACCTTGAAGCAACCGATCAAACATTTGGACACGATTCCGCAATTTCGGTTGTCTCGGAAGCATTAGACCGTCTTCATACTACAGCGTCTGCTCATCATCGCGTAATGGTTATTGAAGTAATGGGCAGATATGCGGGTTGGATTGCTCTAAACGGCGGTTTAGCCGGCGGTGCAGATATTATATTAATTCCAGAACTTCCATTCGACTGGAATGTAGTCTACGATAGAGTTCTCCGCAGAAATATGAGCGGAAAGAGGTTTAGTCTTGTTTGTGTTGCCGAAGGCGCTAAACCTAAAAACGGAACATTAATTACAAAAGCAAAAGACATCAGAAGAACCGATCCGATACAACTTGGCGGGATTGGAGAATATGTTGCAAAAATGATATCTGACAATACCGGATTAGAAACACGTTATACTGTTCTTGGACATTTACAAAGAGGCGGAAGTCCATCGCCATATGATAGAATCTTGGCAACGAAATTCGGTACAAATGCTATTCAGCTTGCTGTTAAAAAACAATTTGGAAAGATGGTTGCTTTAAAAGGTTCGGAAATTAAAAGTGTCCGAATTGCAGATGCAATTGCACGCCAGAAGTTGGTAAAACCAAAAGATCAAGCGGTATTAGCCGCAAGTGCCGTTGGTGTAAGTTTCGGAACAGAAAAATTATAAACTCTTGCTTTGGATATACTTTAATTACTATTTTTGTCCGCCCTTAAAAACGGCTTGTTCTTTCACGGGGTCGTAGTTCAGTTGGTTAGAACGCCTGCCTGTCACGCAGGAGGTCGCGAGTTCGAGTCTCGTCGGCCCCGCACTTAGACTGTTAAAAGAGATTTCAATTATTATTGAAATTATTATACGTGCAATAAAATATTGAACGTAAGCGAAACAATAATTCCACGCTCATCAAGGAATTAAGTTCTTAAATTTTAACTCTGAGCAACAATTTATTTAGCGATTCTAAATTAGATGGAAGAGAATCTTCACATC
>JAKAKD010000087.1 GCA_021824635.1 Bacteroidota bacterium
ATTGCTAATAAAATCTTAAAAATCACTTGTGCTGTTATTAATTCTAAAACTAGTTTTATTAATAATTATCAATCGGTGAATCCTTTGCTTCTTAAAACCGCTTGACTTTGTCATAATATTCAGAATGGAAATACCCAATTATCTATTCGGGGTAAACTTTACAACTACATTGGAAACCGGTTTTAATGTTTGCAGATAATCATAGATAGCACCAAGATCTTCATTAGACATACCGGCAAACATTGTCCACGGCATAGGAGTGTTGAATTCTTCCGGACTAACTTCTGATGGCGGATATTTTTCTGGATCCATGGATTTAAACCTATTAACGAAATCTTCTTTTGACCAAGAACCAATTCCATTAATTTTATCCGGTGTAATATTTGCAGATCTTACAACTCCTCCCGGAAATTGAAATGGAAAACCGCCGGCAAATTCTTTTCCAACAATTGGCTTTCCTTTTTCCATCTGCGTATGACAATCGCCGCAGCTTGCTATTGTAACCAAATATTTTCCAAATGAAACCGTGTTGGTTTTATCCGGTTCAGGAGAAGGAATAAAAGATTTTGGCGGAACTGTTTTGATAATCATGTTGACGGGAAAATCTATTGAACCCTCTTCAACTTCATTTTTAATCGGTTGTAGAGAACGAATGTAAGCAACGATCGAATACAAATCTTCTTTTGTAAGATGATTGTAACCGAGGTAAGGCATCAAGGGGAAAAGCGCACGCCCATCTTTAGTAACACCGCAAGTAATAGCCCTTATCAGCTCACCGTCTGTTAAATTAGATATTCCAGCTGGAGTAATATTCTTAGCATAAATAATACCGGGAACACCTGCCGTGGGTCCGTCAAATTTTTCGCCTCCTTTGCCAAGCGTTCCAGCCATAATCGGTCCTGCATATTTAGACCAATCGCGTGTAGAATGACAATCCATGCATACCGTAACGTGATTAGCAAGATATTTTCCGCGTTCCAGTCTGACAGAAGTAACTTCTACTTTTTCATTTGACGGCGGATCAACTTTTGGATAGGATGAATTGAAATAAACTACAAATGCAATAATGATAAGAGCTACTCCCCCGATTATATAACCAAGAATTTTCAAAAACTTCATCTTTGTAATTCCTTTCTTGTTTGATTAGTTAAACGGATGTGCCGTCTTTAATTTAGCGGAATTTATTTTTAGTTGGTATATAAAAATGAAATAAAAAAATTATTCTATGGCTTTACTGGATGTGTGGCTCTTAAATAATTCCCAAGAGATATAAATATTTTGGAAAAGCACGTAAAATATTGGTCCAAGAGATGCGATAGGACTCACGAATGAAAGTGAAATCCAAATTGTGAACGCGTTGTTCTTCTGACCTAATGATTGACTTGCTTCCAATGCGAATTCTTTTCCTCCAATAAACCAGCCCAATGAAAAGAATAGAATGCATAGTAAAGCGGATGTAAGTGAAATTAAAAGAACAATCTCTATTTCGCTTGTCAATCCGGAACGGAGATATTGCGAAGCTTCCGATGTTGCAACATAGATGTTAATAATCAGAAGATAGAATGATGAATCTTTCCATCCGACTAATACACGCCATATTTTAGGAAGAAATTTTTTAGTTAATTGTGCCGCAGCAAATGGCGCCAGCAATGTAATGATGATAGGCAGCAAAACATTTCCAACAGAGATATCCGAATCGCTGTTCATCAAGACGGGCAGTAAAAATGGAATGAGCAGTGCAATTACGACATTGTTAAGCAAAAGCGAAAACGAAACGAACTCAACTTTTCCTTTTTTCAAGCTGATAATAACCGGCGCAGAAATCGCCGTTGGGGCAATTGCCGTTACAAAGGCAGTTTGAGCAAGAACTAAGCTAAACGGTTTCAGTATATAATAGACTAATATCGAGCTGATGATTATAGTAATGAGTATTACAAAATGGTTTTTTCTGACTATCTCTTTTTCTAAACGGGCGTCTAAAAAAGAAAAGAAAAGCATTAGCATCAATAAATACCGGACAAGAAACGTATAATTACTTCCGTAAGGAAAGATAATGCCGAATGCGATTGCGACAAGGAGAAGAATTGTTTTCATCAATAGAAAAAATTGTTGACAGAAACTTAATAATGTGTATAGCGGCATTCAAACTTGACCGCTTTAAATATTCTTCATCTAAAGAAATAAATTTTAGAATTGTAATTAATGTGACTAAATCCATAATATAATTCCCTCTTAACATATTTTAACAGAGATGGAAGTCAGCTTATTCCTATTTTTGTGGTCAAAAATGTAAAATGAAATCAACTTTTTGGAAAAGATTATTATGAATAGTAAGTCGGTTAAAAACATATCAATAGCTGGATTTGTAATTGTAGTTTTAGGATTACTAATAGTGCCAAGATTTTGCAGTAAAAAAGAAGTTGGCGCAGAAGGAGCCGGAGTACGCAGAGAAGGCGGAGCGGTAATTGCCGTTAATGTGCAAATTGCAAAACCATCTTCGTTTGAAAACACACTACAAATTTCCGGATCGGTAATCAGCAACGAAGAAGTAGAACTGCGAATGGAAACTTCCGGTAAAATTATCGCAATCAATTTTAAAGAAGGCGGAAAAGTTAATAAGGGCGACTTGCTCGTAAAGGTAAATGACGCCGACCTTCAGGCACAACTGCAAAAAGCCGAGATCAGAAAAAAACTTGCCGAAGATAAAGAATACCGCCAAAAAACTCTTCTTGAGAAAAAAGGAATCAGCCAGGAGACTTACGATGTTGCACTCAATGATTTGAATTCAGCAAAAGCCGATATTGAAAATCTAAAAGCACTAATTGCAAAAACAGAAATACGCGCGCCTTTCAACGGAACAATTGGTTTACGTTATGTGAGTGAAGGAAGTTACGTTTCATCTTCAACACGAATAGCAACTCTTCAGAATATTAATCCGGTAAAAATTAATTTTTCTATTCCGCAGAGATATGCAACTGAAGTTTCCGTAGGTAACCCCATATCAATTAAATCATCCTCGGGCAAAACATATCAGGCAAAGATTTACGCTATTGAACCAAAGATTGATCCGGCAACAAGAGCATTGCAGGTTCGCGCAATCTGCCCGAATGAGCGTGGTGAATTGATTCCCGGTTCGTATCTTGGAATAACACTCGCATTGAACGATGTAAAAAATGCAATCACAATTCCAACACAAGCTTTGGCGCTTGATATCAGCGGCGAACGCGTATTCTTATACAAAAATGGTTCTGCCGTTCCTCAAAAAGTTGAAAGCGGAATCCGGACAGAAGATGAAGTGCAAATTGTAAGCGGAATTGCGCCGGGCGATACAATCATCACGACTGGTGTAATGCAGCTTCGCCCGCGGGCTAAAGTAAGAATTATGAACGCAGAGAATAAATAATAAGAAGAGATTCAACGGCAGCAGCTTTAAGAAGCTCGCCATCAGAATGATAAAAATGAGAAAAGAAAAATGAGTCTTTCATCACTTAGTATACACCGTCCTGTATTATCAATTGTTATGTCGCTTACAATACTTTTGCTTGGTATAATCGGCTTTACATATTTAGGAGTTCGCGAGTATCCCAGTATAGATCCTCCAATAATTACGGCAAGTGTTTCTTATACAGGTGCAAATGCAGACGTAATTGAATCGCAAATTACAGAACCGCTTGAAGCAAGCATAAATGGTATTCCCGGCATTCGTTCAATCACATCCACAAGTAGAGATGGCAGCAGCCAAATTACTGTGGAGTTTAATGTTGATATTGATTTGGAAAGTGCCGCAAATGATGTTCGCGACAGAGTCTCTCGTGCTGTTAGGAATTTGCCGCCAGATGCAGATCCGCCCGTTGTTACAAAAGCGGATGCGGATGCTAGTCCCATCATGTACTTCACATTAAAAAGCGATTCCAGAAATCTGCTTGAACTTTCCGAGATAGCCCAAAATATTTTTCAAGAAAGACTGCAGACAATTCCGGGTGTAAGTCAAGTTTCGATCTTTGGCGAGAAAAGATATTCAATGCGTTTGTGGTTAGATCCTTATAAGATGGCTTCACTAAAAGTTTCAGCAGCAGAAATTCGTTCCGCACTTAGCAGTGAGAATGTTGAACTCCCTTCCGGAAGAATTGAAGGCACAAACACCGAAATGACAATTCGAACCAAGGGAAGAATGATGACTCCCGAAGAATTTAATAATCTTATTATTAGAGAGGATGGCGGTCAGTTCATTCGCCTTTCAGATATCGGTTATGCACAATTGGGTCCGGAGAATGAATACTCAATTATTAAGCGGGATGGCATTCCGATGATCGGCGTGGTTATTACACCTCAACCCGGTTCAAATCATATTGATATTGCGGATGAATGTTACAAAAGAGTTGAACAGATAAAGAAAGATATTCCTGCGGACATTCAAGTTGATATCAGTTCCGATTCAACAAGATATATCCGTAAATCAATCGGTGAAGTTGAAGAGACAATCATTATTGCGTTCATACTAGTTATTATGATCATCTTCTTATTCCTGAGAGACTGGCGCACAACTATAATTCCAATTCTGGCAATTCCGATCTCTCTCATCGGCGCGTTTTTTATTATGTACTTTATGAACTTCACAATAAACGTTTTAACTCTGCTGGGTATTGTGCTTGCTATTGGTCTTGTTGTAGATGACGCCATTGTGGTTCTGGAAAACATTTACAAAAAAATTGAAGACGGAATGGATCCTATGGAAGCCGGAATGAAAGGATCGGCTGAGATTTTCTTTGCGATCATTTCTACTACAGTTGCGTTGGCCGTTGTATTTCTTCCAATCATTTTTCTTCAAGGGTTAACCGGAAGATTATTCCGCGAGTTTGGAATTGTAATAGCCGGCTCTGTTATTATCTCTGCCTTTGTTGCTCTAACGCTTACGCCAATGTTGAGTTCAAGAATAATCAAACGACGCGCACATCACAGTAAATTTTATCAAATGACGGAACCGTTTTTTGTGAAATTTATTTCAGGTTATGAAAAAGCATTATCAAAATTTCTTAATAAACGATGGCTTGGATTTGCAGTAATGGGTGCCACGCTTGTTGCCGCATTTATAATTTTTCCTTTGCTTCAAACAGAATTAGCACCTATAGAAGATAGAAACGAACTCCGTATCAGTACAACGACCCTTGAAGGATCAACTTACAACTTCACATACAATTTCACGGATAAACTTTACAAGATTGTTGAAGATAAAGTACCGGAGACAGAATCAACATTGATGGGAGTAGCAACGGGCGGAGGCGGCGGAACAAACAATTCCGGATTCATAAGAATTATGCTTGTTGACCGGGATAAACGAACACGCTCTCAACAAAAAATTTATGATGACTTAACAAAGCAAGTTAATAGATTAAGCGATGGAAGAACATTCGTGGTTCAAGCGCAAACCATTGGTACGCAACGCGGCGGCGGTTTGCCTGTTCAATATGTAGTACAAGCGCCAACGATTGAAAAATTGCGAGATGCTATTCCAAAATTTTTAGATGAAGCAAGAAAAGATCCTACATTTGCACAAGTGGACGTGAATTTAAAATTCAGCAAACCGGAACTCGCGCTCGAAATTGACCGCTCGAAAGCGCGGGAACTTGGAGTTGCCGTTGTAGATATCGCACAGACATTACAGCTTGGATTAAGCGGACAGCGTTACGGTTATTTTATTATGAATGGAAAACAATACCAGATAATTGGTCAGATAGCAAAAGAATACCGCGCCAAACCTCTTGACCTTCAATCGCTTTATGTTAAATCGAGCAAAGGAGAATTGATACAGCTTGATAATTTTATTACTATTAAAACGCAAAGCAGTCCTCCGCAGCTTTACAGATTCAACCGCTATGTATCTGCAACATTTTCCGCTAGCTTAGCTCCCGGAAAAACCATCGGCGACGGTATAACTGCGATGGATAAAATATCAGAAAAAGTTTTGGATGAATCATTTGCAACAGCGCTCACCGGTGTATCAAAAGATTTTAAGGAGAGTTCATCGAGTCTTCTTTTCACTTTCATTCTTGCGCTAACGCTTTTGTATTTAATTCTAGCAGCTCAGTTCGAAAGTTTTCGAGATCCATTCATTATTATGTTTACTGTTCCGCTTGCAATTGCCGGCGCATTTATGTCGTTATTCATTTTCAATCAAACAATGAATATCTTCAGCGAGATCGGACTGGTTATGTTAATCGGTCTTGTTACAAAGAATGGAATTTTAATAGTTGAGTTTGCAAATCAGAAAAAGGCTCAAGGGCTTTCTGTTGTTGAAGCCGTAAGAGAAGCGGCTGTTCTGCGTTTCCGTCCAATTTTGATGACAAGTCTTGCAACAATTCTCGGAACATTGCCAATAGCACTTGCGCTTGGTGCCGGAGCCGAAAGCCGTGTATCAATGGGTATTGCGGTTATTGGCGGATTAGCGTTTTCAACTATTCTAACTCTTTTTGTTATTCCGGCGGTTTATACTTACTTCTCGGAAAAATCAAAGAGCGTTTCAAATGTTACGGAAGCAAAATAAATTATCATTCAAAGCAGTAATGGAGATTTAAGTGAAGACCAAAGTTTTTTCAGCAGTTGGATTTTTCTTTTTATCGGCAGCAATGTTATTCTCTCAGCAGAAACTCTCTCTGAACGATGCAATTAAAATTGCGCTTGAAAATAATTATGATATAAATCTTGCAAAGAGAGATGTAGAAATCAGCGGCAATAATTATTCTTTAGGAAACGCCGGCTTTTTGCCAAGAGTTGATGCATCCGGATCTCAAACCAGAACAGTAACCAAAACCAAACAAGATTATTCCGACGGAACGAGCGTTGATAAAAGCGAAGCGGCTTCCACTTCTACTTATGCTAACATTGCATTAAGCTGGACTCTTTTTAATGGATTTAAAATGTTCACATCATATTCAAAATTGAGAGAATACAAAGAACTCGGCGAGATTCAGTTAAGAAATCAAATAGAAAATTCTCTCTCCGAGGTAATTCAAACTTACTACGACTTGGTTAGACAGAAATATCTTTTCCGCGTTGCAAAAGAGAGTATTACAATTTCCGAAGAGCGTGTTAAACTTGCCGAAGAAAAACTTTCTGTAGGTTCGGCGTCTCGGCTTGATGTCCTGCGGGCAAAAGTAGATTTGAATTCCGACAAATCAAACCTTCTTGCTCAAGAGGTTACTATAAACAGTTTAAAAGTTACTCTTAATAATTTACTTTCTCGCGACTCCGCCGGTGATTTTGACGTTGACGATTCTATTGAAATAAAAGAAGGATTATCTTTCGATCAATTGAAAGAAGCGGCGCTAAAAAACAACGCTACTGTTTTGCAATATGAAAAGAATAAAATTCTTTCTTCTTACGATGTCAGTTTATCAAGAAAAGATTACTTTCCAATTATAAGTTTGACAAGCGGATACACTTACCAGAAATCTCAATCCGATGCAAACTTGGTTAAATCCAACCGAAGTTACGGTTACAATTACGGTTTAAATTTTTCGTGGAACCTTTTTAACGGATTTACAACACAGCTTCAGCATGAAAACGCTTTAATATCATTAGACAAAAGTGATATTGAACTTCGGCAAAGCAGATCTCTCTTAGAATCAAATATGCTTATTGCATATAAAAATTATGAAAAGAATTTGGAGATATTGAAACTAGAAGATGAAAACGTTTCCGTTGCCAAAGAGAATTTAGACTTAGCCATTGATCAACTAAATCTTGGCAGTCTGTCACCGCTTGAATTTAGAGATGTTCAGAAAAATTACACCACCGCGCAAAGCAGACTTGCCTCTGCGCGGTTCATTGCAAAAATGAGTGAAAAAGATTTGCTGAAATTAAGCGGAATGATGCTGAACCAATAACCGGCAACCATAATTATTTTTTACTCGTGCACGATTTCCATTTTACAATCTTTACAATTAAAAACGAGTTTATACTTTTTTCCGCCGTTTGAAAGATAAAGCGGCTCATCAAGTTTTTCATCGGAATCATTCGGACAGTAGCCAAGCTCCCCTTTTATGCAGTATTTGCAAGTCATTAATGTCTTGCCGGAAAATTTTTTCTGAAGTTCAAATCCATCTTCTATTTCTTCAACGCCTTGTTCTTTATAAAATTTTTCGGAAAGTTTATTAACAACATTTGCTTTGTAATCAAGCGTGGATTTATTCAAGCGGTAATTTGCAATTCTCAATTCGCAATTTTCAATTTTATCTTTCTTCGTTCTTTCCTTTTCAAGCAATTCTAAAACTGTTCTGCGTAATTCATTAATCTCTTTAACCGGAAAGAAAAGCGGCTGTTTGAAATTTACTTTTACATCGAGAACTTCAAATATGGTTTCGCCGGATTTTGAAAATTGTTTTTTAAATATTTCAACGGCTCTTGTTCCATTTTCGGCAATAACTTTTTCGGTATCAACTGTTTTTACAACCTTTATTCCGGATTCATCAACTGCAGTAATACGCATACCGGTTTTCGTTTCATCAATCAAAACATTAACGCGGATTTTTCTTTCACATTCCTTCTTCAATTCAATTTCAAAAGCGTGATCATAATTTCTATAAACGGCTGTTCCAACCGCAATCCCTTTCTTTTCGGCAGTTAAAATTGTGTCGCCGCTTACTTGATTAACATTCATACCAACAAGCTCGCCCTCTTCATCAAAGAAACAGATACCATCGCCGTTAACAATTGTCTCGCGCGTGTCAATTGTAAAACCATTTCTATCAACACCGGAAACAATTCCAAGATATTTCCCTTTTGATTTTGGTGAATCAATGGAAGAGATTTTTTCATCTTTGCCGTCAATAAAATATGAAGTGTATCCGCGGTTAAATGTTCTTTCCGGATCCGGTTCAAAGGAAATTATTGAATAACCGGAAGACGATCTTTCAAGCGAAGAATTATGTTCTATGATTGCGTCAAGTTTATGCCGGTAATACGAAGTGATGTTTTTTACATAACCGATATCTTTCAGCCGTCCTTCTATTTTAAACGAAGTGATCCCCGCTTCTATCAAATCATTTAAATATGCGGAAAGATCAAGATCGCGGAGGGATAACAAATGTTTCTCCTTTACAATTACTTTTCCGTTCCGGTCAATCAGTGTGTATTCCATTCTGCACGGCTGGGCGCACTCTCCGCGGTTTGCGCTTCTTCCGGTTATTGCATAACTCATATAACATTGACCGCTCAAACAAACACATAGAGCCCCGTGAATAAAAAACTCGAGTTCGGCATTTACGGTTTTTCGGATTTCTTTTATTTGATCGAGCGATAATTCCCTGGCGAGAATTATTCTTTTGATTCCTATTTCATCCAGAAATTTGATTCTGTCTAATTCATAATTGTGTGTTTGTGTGGAAGCAAATAACTGAATGGGCGGAATTTCCATTTCCAGCAAAGCCATATCTTGAAAAATAATTGCATCTACTCCGATGTTATAAAGCTTGGCAATTAGATCGCGGACTTCTTCAAGCTCGTTATCATAAATTATTGTATTGATAGTAACGTAAACCTTTGCACCAAATTTATGTGCGTGCTTAACAAGTTTTGAAATATCATTAATTGAATTACCAGCGGCGGCACGTGCGCCGAAATTTGGCGCGCCTATGTAAACCGCGTCCGCGCCGCAATTAATTGCGGCAATTCCGCATTCCAAATCTTTTGCCGGTGAGAGTAATTCTAATTTTATTTTTTGCATAAAGCTGTTTTAAACTTTTTAACCAATTATTAATGAACGCATCGAAATTGAACTAAGGTCTATTTTTTCTGTGAAAAATTTTATCTCCTCATCTTTGGAGACGCAGCCAAGTACATAGAGTAACGGATAATAATGATCCGGTGTTGGTATCGAAAGCTGCACTTCTTTTCCAAGATTGGAATACTCAATTAAACTTTCGAATTCTCTTTTTTCGATCAATCGTTTTGAATTATAATCAAAATCTTGAGCCCAATCGTATGGTGCATTATCGAATTTCATCATTCGTAAATTATGAACGATATTACCGCTTCCAATTATTAAAACACCTCTGGAGCGCAACGCTTTAATCTTTCTGCCAATTTCGAAATGATATTTTGGAGGCATCGCGTAATTAATGCTTAATTGATATGTTGGAATCTTCGCATCGGGAAACATTCTGCACAATACCGACCACGTTCCATGATCCAATCCCCAGTCCATATCTAACTTTGCATTTTCATCAATTAATAATTCCGAAGTTTCTTTTGCAAATTCAGGTGAACCGTGCGCCGGATATTTTATTTCATATAGCTCTTTTGGAAATCCATAAAAATCATAAATTGTTTTTGGTTTCTCCATTGCGGTAACAGCCAGCTCATTTATAAACCAATGAGCAGAGATGCATAAAATCGCTTTTGGTAGCGGCAATTCACTTCCAATCTTTTTCCACGTTTTCGAAAATTCATTCTCCTCGATTGCATTCATAGGCGAACCGTGACCGATGAAGAGAACCGGCAACTTGTTTTCTTCTTTTGAGTCCATTTTTTACTTTTTGTTAAGTATGCAGTAAAGATAATAATTGAAATGAGAATTGAGAAGCGTGATTAATTATTATGGCGGAACTCAACTAATTTGCAAACAGTTGTCCAGTTTCTGGTTGTTGCTGGAACCCCGAACTCGTTTTCTACAAAATTGTTCGGAAAACCAAATCTTCCGTTTATTTCCACAGTTAAAGAATAAATTTCCCTTTTTTTGATTTCGATTATTTCAACATCTTTCTTTTGGGATATATGCGGAAGTTTAGGCTTCTTTTTCAATTCTTCATTTAAAAAACTAACATACAATTTTATGCTTGGAGCAGTTTTAATTTTATTGAACGGATTGAGTTTTACAATTGCTTCCACCTCTTCAATTGTTCTGATGAACACAAGTACATCATCGCCAAGAACCTGGCGAAGTGATTGTTCTAATGTTTTTGTAATTGCACTTTCAATTTTGTCGGTAGATTCAAAATAAACATTTCCGCTTTGAATGTAAGTCCGGACATTTTCGAATTTCAAAGATTCGAATAATTGTTTCAGGTCATTCATTTTGATTAAATTTTTACCACCGACATTTATTCCGCGAAGCAAGGCAATATATTTTATTTTTTCATTCTTCATAAAGAGAAGGATTGTTGTATTCAATATCGGTTACTTCCAATTTTATGTACTCAAAATCACCGGATTTGAATTTCCACATTGCCGCTCCCTTATAAGGGATCAGAATATTATTAATTTTCTTATAAGCCTCGATTGGAGTAGCCCATTTTTCTAATTTGAATTTACCGTCTCCAACATCGCAATATCGGTCGGCGGCCATTGTAACAAGCGCACCTTTATCATCAAAAATAAAGATTGCTGAAGCGGTTACGTCACCCCAAGTCATTGTTGCCCTTGCTGAATTTTTATCTATTCCCTCCCAGTTGATATAGTAGCTTAATGCCGCCGAAGAAAACCACATCATTTCATTTAAAAAACGAAGAAGTGTTCCTTGATCAATTTGGTATCCCTTTCCATCGGCAACCGTAACAATAGATGCCAGCTTGATAAGCATATTCCCTTTTCCGTCGTAATACCGATCTCTTCCTGTTACATAAAAAAACGGCGCCATTTTCATCTTCACACGCCAGATAAAAGCGGGTTCGTTAACCGTATAATATTCTTCCGCATCAAACGGCATCCAATCTTTATCTGCTTTCATCCGGAAAAAACCTTTTTGCTTTAAGCGGACGCTTACAACTTTTTCTTTGCCAATCACTCCCGAATATCTCAGCCATCTTCTCACAGATTCGGGAAGATTTTTTATCTCCGCCTCTGTTACTTTTTGCGGACGCACATCTTTTACTTTATTAAACATCTCGTTTGTTTCTTCTGCAACTTTATTGTTAAGATTATTTTCGCTAATAGTTGTAGCGATAAAGTAAGAGATGATCATAACTGCTAAAAATATCATAATGAAGAAGATTATTTTTCTCATATTATTTCTTCCAGACAATGATTAGTGTTTCTTGTTAAGAATAGACTTACAAAAAAAATTCCGGTTCAAATCGAAAACAGATATTTAGGAATCTGTTACAAACTAATATAAGATTAAGATCATGAGCAAGATCAAAAAACAATCAAAAATTAATAAGAGCATAGTTAGATAATTATAAGCCACACAAACTTAGCGAGAATTGCAAAATCTTTAGAGCGAATTTTATTTTCTGTTGAAAGCAAATGATTTATCACAAGGTAAAAATCACTTCCAACCTTCGGTTTCCAGTTGACGCGGTAGTTCACGTTCACTTCGTTGTCTTCGTTGTTCCACTGCGCAAAGATTGAAGATGCAAATTTAGTTGAAAAACTATAAGTCAGCCGCGAACCGATCTCGTGTGTGTTGATACTGCTGTTGTTTATCTTGATTTGATTGAAAGAATAATCGCCTGAAACTGTAATATGCTGGTTGGCAACCAAAGCAAGGCCTGAAGAAAAAGAATTTCTTGTACCGTTGTAATAACCGCCCCGGTTATAGTTTACTTCTCCATAGATATTTCTTGAAGACGATGTTCTAAGTGATACGCCGTAAGTAGTGTACCAGTAATTTCCCGCAAGTATTTGAGTGCCGTTAAATATTTCAAAATCTTCGTCAGGTTTATCGAATGTTCTATGAATGCCAAAACCCAATTGATCTCCGCTCTCGGTTTCAATTCCAATAGGACTCATAGTAAATTGAGCGGATTGAAGATTGCCGTTGTTATCGTAATACATGCTTGATTCAAAAACTTCGAATTCAACTTTTTTTATACCGTACCGATTAATCCGCGGCGAAAATTGTAAGTTATATGTTAACTGCTGAAAACTCTTTCTTGAAACAAAACCCATCGCCGGGTTAAAACCTCCTTGAATAAATCTGTAACCGAGATATGTATCAATTAAGTCGTTTGGAAAATCAACAAAGAAATTACCAGCCCAAGAATTTTTTGCGCCATCCTTTTCATCTGTTTTTGCAATGCCGGCATGAACAATTAGATTTTGATCACCAAGAAAATCATTGAATGCAAAATTCATATCCGTTCCAATATCGCTGTTGTAACCCTTGCTCGAAAGCTTATTTGTAAAGAGAAACCCGATTGATGATGAGCCGAAGAGATCATACTTAGCGCGGGCTACTGAATAATTTGTTGTTGGCTCTTCATCCTTTGCTGCCGTCTGCATATTGATTGCGCCGACTTCAAAATCACCAACCCGTCCTACAAGTTTAGTCCCGACAATTATTGGAATTTGTAATCCGCCGCTTAAGCCGATTCTCCTGCTGTAAAAAAGATTATTGCTTCCACCCAGGTTGAAATCAAACGTTTTCATTCCCTCCAAGAAGAATTCTCTCTTCTCGGGAAAGAATAAAGGAAAGCGAGAGAGATTAATTCTTGCACGGTCGCTTTCGACCTGGGCAAAATCCGTATTAACTGTTGCATCGAGAGAAAGAGTTTCCGTTACTCCGTATTTTACATCAAGCCCCGGCTCGTGAATATATTTTTTATCTCCGTTAATGAATTGCGCTCCGGCAGTAAAATATGGTTTAAGATAAATTGGATTTCCGCGCTGAACATTTTCTATTCCCACCAGATCGCCCGCCTCTGCAATTTTAATCAAACCCAAATTTTGTCCAATGGAAGTCCAAAGCACAGTTTCGTTTTTTCTGCGAATAACGCGCTCGATGTTAAATCCCCAAACTTGTTTTTCTTTATTGTAAAACTTGAAAGTAGAAAATGGAAAGCGAAATTCTGCACTCCAGCCATTGTTAAGAATTTTACATTCAACATCCCATACAGCATTCCAAGCTTCATTAAAGTCTTTCATTTCGAAACCGGTAAGAAGAGCATCGTCTTGCGCGCCAAGCGGATTTGTTCCGAACCAATATGCAGAGCGGTTATCATTAAATGTATCCAACAGAAGCTTAACGTTATCATCGCTGCCTATTCTTCCATCCCACTTTAACTCACGTGCAATAATTTTATCGGGCTCGTTATCGTAACACATAACACCGACGTAAAAATAATCGTCATCATAAACAATTCTGGCTTCGGTTTGAAAAGAGGGTTGAGAACCGGCAATTGGTTCCTGCTGTTTAAAATCTTTTATCGGAACTGCTTTTTGCCAAACCGCATCATCAAGCGACCCGTCTATAATTGGCGCGGATGTTACACGAACCGCATGCGCTGTTTTTGTTTGTGCAATAAGAAGAAAAGATGGAAAGAAGAAAAGAAGAAAAAATGTTCTTTTTAGAATTGGAAGCCGAGAAATAGAAATTCGCATTGATCACCATAATTAGAAATTTAATAGAGTGAAAAATAGAAAAGTTTGTTCTGATGTGATTGAAAAAAATGTTAATAAGTGTTAATGATTTTCTTATCGGATGAATTTTCTTGTATTTCCGGTTGTGACAATTATTATCTCCATAAATTTTTACGGCATGTTTATTATAAATATTATTTTTTTTCTTCTTCCGGCAACTTCCAAAAACGGGGAAGCATCGTCGCTATTCCCTCATTCGCAAATGCACCGCTCAAAGTAAATTCATCCGGATTAATTAAATAACCGGAAGGATCAAATTCTACAATTCCCATTTTCAAGCAAAGCAAAGAACTGTTTCGAATTCCATAGTTCCAGAATTTAATTTGTAAACAACCTTTTAGTTTTAGATAAAATTTTCCTCTTGCCGAGTCGCTTATAACAATTTCGTTTGCTCTTTTAATCAAACCATCTGAAGTAGTTAACTCAAATCCTTCATCTCTAAATTTATAATTGTTAGCGGTAAGAGAGGATAGTAACTGAGCGAGTGAGCCGAAATAAACCTCTTTGCGGTTGGATAAATATTCTTTTGCAGAATCGGTGGCGGCGGTTTTAAGTTCCGTAAACGACGGATAGATTTGATAACTAACCCCCTTGTTGTTTAAATCGTAAGAAAAATTTTTAAGAACACATTCAATTTTATATCCAAGTGCATTATTATAAATGATAATTGGCTCGCGTGCTTTTGCAATAAGTTTCGACCCTTCTTCCTTAAAATCAATTTGAAAAGGGTTTTTGATAACGCATTTTCTTGCATAAATATTGGCGCCGAACAAGAGCTTTTTAAATATCTCAAGCTGATCGAACCACTTTGTAGGAACTTCACCTTTAACTTCTATCTGGCTGAATTCGCAAACAGATCTTTCTAAGCTGAAGTTAACAACCAACTTTTGTTTATTATTTAATTCAATTGGCGTTACTTTTGATTCATACCCAACTATTGATGCAACGAATGCATATTTACCGTTCGGTATTTTTCCAATCTTATAAATTCCATTTAAATCTGTAGTTGCTCCAATTGTTGTCTGAGAGAGAAAGACATTTACGTACGCCAATGGCTCTCCGGTTTTTAAGTCAACAACTTTTCCTTCAACTGAAGATGTGGTTTGCGCACTTAAAAAAAGATTTGAATAAAAAAGAATAACAAAACCAATAATATTGGAAAACTTCATAGCAGCCATCGTGACGTTCTAATTTAAACTACTGTTATAATGAAATTGATACAAAATAAACCGTACCGGAAAAATTTGAGGAACTGTATAAAGTACAGTTCCTCTCAAATCTATTTTTTGGCAAATTCTAAATTTCCCGCGCCCGGATAGCGCACAACAATCGTATCGCCCGATTCATATTTATTCATAAGTAATTCAGAGGAGAGCGGATTGACAATAAATTTTTGAATCGTCCGTTTCAATGGACGAGCGCCGTATGTTGCATCGTATCCATGCTGAAGGAGAAAATCAATTGAGTCTTCGTCTATTTCAAATCCAATATTTTTTTCTTCGAGCATCTTTCCCACTTTCTGAAGCTGAATGTCTATAATTTGTTTCAATTCATTCTTAAGCAATGGTTTAAAGAGAACCACTTCATCAATTCTATTTAGAAATTCTGGGCGAATTGTTTGTCTAAGCAGCTGAGTTAAGCTAACGCGTAATTCACCCATTATGTTTTCAAAATTGGTTTCGTCCATTGTCATCAATTTTTCTTGAATCAAATGCGAGCCGAGGTTTGATGTCATTATTATAATTGTATTCTTGAAGTCAACTGTTCTTCCTTGGTTATCAGTAAGTCGTCCGTCATCTAAAACTTGCAGTAAAATATTAAAAACATCCGGATGTGCTTTCTCAATTTCATCCAAAAGAACAACGGAATACGGTTTGCGGCGAACAGCTTCTGTTAATTGTCCGCCCTCGTCGTACCCGACATATCCCGGAGGCGCTCCAATTAAACGCGAGACGGAAAACTTTTCCATGTACTCGCTCATATCAATTCGTATCATTGCGTGTTCATCGTTGAATAAAAATTCTGCAAGCGCACGTGCAAGTTCTGTCTTCCCTACTCCCGTTGTACCGATAAAAATAAACGAGCCGATGGGGCGATGTGCGTCCTGCAATCCCGCTCGCGACCTTCTGATTGCATTCGCCACGGCGGCAACTGCATCGTCCTGACCAACCACTCTTTTGTGGAGTTCTTCTTCAAGCCGAATTAATTTTGTTCGCTCGCTTTCAAGCATACGACTAACCGGAATTCCGGTCCATTTGGCTACCACTTCCGCAACGTCTTCCGCATCAACTTCTTCCTTGAGCATTTTATTGTTTTTCTGAATTGTGTTAAGTTCTTCCGATTCTTTTTTCATTTTACGTTCAAGATCATTTATCACACCGTAACGTATCTCTGCAACTTTACCGAGATTTCCTTCACGCTCAAAACGTTCGGCATCGGATTTGGCTTTTTCAATATCGCTTTTCATTGATCGGATTTTTTGAATCTTCTCTCTTTCAAGCTGCCAATGGCTCTTCAGCCTATTTCGTTCTTCTTCAAGTTCACTCAACTCTTTTTGAAGTTCTTCAAGCCGGATCGCTGAGTCAGAATCTTTTTCTCTTTTTAATGCTTCCCTTTCAATTTCAAGTTGTTTAAGTTTTCTTTCTACTGCGTCAAGTTCTTCCGGCATTGAATCAATTTCGATTCTTAATTTAGAGGCGGATTCATCAATCAGATCAATTGCCTTATCGGGGAGAAAACGATCTGTTATATAACGGTGAGATAATTGCACCGCTGCTACGATTGCGCCATCAGTAATGCGTACACCGTGATGAACTTCGTACCGTTCTTTAAGTCCACGCAAAATAGAAATTGAATCTTCTTCATTCGGCTCGGCAACAAGTACCGGCTGAAATCTTCTTTCGAGCGCCGCATCTTTCTCTATATATTTTCTGAATTCATCAAGTGTCGTCGCACCAATTGCGTGAAGTTCACCGCGAGCGAGTGCGGGTTTTAAAATGTTTGCTGCATCCATAGACCCCTCTGCCCTTCCCGCCCCTACAAGCAGATGAAGCTCATCAATAAATAAAATTATCTCGCCGGCTGATTCTTGAACTTCCTTAACAACCGCTTTTACCCGCTCCTCAAATTGTCCGCGGAATTGTGTACCGGCAACAAGCGCGCCCATATCAAGAGCAACAATTCGTTTTGTCTTTAAAGTTTCAGGAACATCCCCGCTGATAATTCTATGCGCTATACCTTCGGCAATTGCAGTCTTACCAACACCGGGTTCGCCAATTAACACGGGATTGTTTTTTGTGCGACGTGAAAGGACTTGAAGTACACGGCGGATCTCTTCATCACGCCCTATTACCGGATCGAGTTTATTTGATCGTGCAAGATCATTTAAATCTCGTCCATACTTTTGTAATGCTTGATAAGTATCTTCAGGATTTTGTGTGGTTACGCGTTGTGTCCCTCGAATGTCTTTCAACACCGAGAGGATAATATTTTTATTAATTCCATTTTCATTTAAAAGTTTTCCTGCAGCACTTTTATCTTCGCTGAGGGCAAGAAGTATATGCTCGTTCGAAACGTATTCGTCTTTAAGTGTTTTTGCTTCTTCTGCAGAATTGTCGAATAGTTTCGAGGTATTAATTGACAATTGCTGATTTCCAATTCCTGCACCGGTTACCTTCGGCAATTTTTCCAGCAACTCACCTATTTTAATTTTCATTGGATTAATGTTGGCGGCGGATTTTTGGATTATTGAAACAGCAACATTTGATGGGTCTTGAAGCATCGCAGCAAGTATATGTTCCGGTTCTACTATTTGGTTGTTATAATTCTGTGCGATCTCAATTGCATTTTGCACTGTTTCTTGCGCTCTAACCGTAAACTTGTTGAAATTAAATGGCATTTTTTCCTCTTCAAATTCTGTGATCTTCCAAAGGTCTATTCAAATTTATGCTTAATACAAAACATTTACTAAGAAAGTTTCTTTTGTAAATAGAAGCAAATATAACTGCGTGGTAATTTTCCCGTTGGTAAAATGAGGTTGAATCAACATCGCGCTAACTTGAATGCCGTCGTTGTATAGTTGTAAAATGCTTTTCAATAACGTATTTTACACCAAAATAAAAAATTTAAGAAAAGTCTTTGAGCGCATTTAATATAGAAAAACAGGTTGAATATTGGAAAACCACTGCCTTATCGGATTTTGAAACAGCTGAACTGTTAATAAAAAATAATAAGTTTATTCATGGTCTGTTCTTCTGTCATTTGACGATTGAAAAACTATTGAAGGCTAATTTTGTCAAATGTACTGAAATGCTTGCCCCTAAAACGCATGATTTAATCTATTTGATGGAGAAAACCAAATTATCTTTGACTGAAGAACATAAATTAACTTTGGTAAACTTAATGAAGTACCAAATCGAAGGAAGATACCCAGATAATATTCTTGCAACACCATCCAAAGAAATAGCAAATGAGTATTTGAATAAAACAGAGGAATTACTTGAATGGTTAGTTCGGAAATTATAGAGATAGTTAAAGATTATTTGCGTGAGTTGTCGGGAAAAGGAATTTATATTTCAAAGGCATTTCTTTTCGGCAGCCAAGCCAATAATACTGCAAATGAAGAGAGCGATATTGATTTGATGTTGGTGTCCCCATTATTTGATGGAGATACGGATAAATACATGCCTGCAATTTGGTTATCTACGCAAAGGACGGCACATAAAATTGAGCCAATTATCGTTGGTGAAAAAAGATTCCTGACAGACGATATGTCGCCCATTATTGCCGTGGTTAAAGAACAAGGAATAGAAATAGCCGCTTAATACTTTTCATTGATCATGTTTCGTTACGTAAAAGAGAAAGGTTAAAATCCCGGCAGCTTGAATTTCATAATCACTTCGCCCGTTTCGCGGTTTACAGTTATCCCTTTTTCTTCTGTAATTAATTCTTTGCCTGTTACCATTTTAAATATACCGTTCAGAAACTGCATTCCCTGGTTTAAAGTAGCTTCAATTTCATACGGCTGAGGAGTCGGCTGTTTAAATAATTCTTCAGTAGATTCCTTAAAATGAGCGTCGGTAATTTCTTTGTCAGCCACGACGACTGCGTCAATATTTTCGGTTGCTTCTTCAAGTTGAACCGGTTCATTAGCTTCGCCGGCCCCGTTAATAATATCTTCTGCTGTTCTTTCGCCTGGTTCTTCAACGATGGTCGAATGCGATTCAACAGGTTGTATCATCTTTTGAACCTGTTCGATAAATGTTGATCTTCCTTTGGCAGCAAAATCGACCGCCTCCGTTAAGTTGGAGTTATTTAAAACAGCATTGAACAAAGCTTCCTTTACGACAATTCCGTTTGCGATATTATGCTCAATGCTGTTAAGGGCAAACATATTAACAGCCGTCAGCTTTGGATTTTTTTGCCCTATACGATTTATGCGTCCGATCCTTTGATTCTTTTTCGCCGGGTTCCAGGGCAAATCGAAATTGATAACCGTATCTGCGAACTGCAAGTTTAATCCCAGGCCGCCCGCTTCGGTGGAAAGAAACACAAGCGTGTCGGGGTTATTTGTAAACTCTTCAATCAGAAAACCTCTTTTGTTTGCCTGCACGTCTCCGGAAAAAGTAACGTACGGAATTCCGTTCGACTTGAGCATCTTGCCGATTAGATGCAGCATTGTTTTCCATTCTGAAAAGATGATCACTTTTCTTTTTCGGTTTTTGATATTCAGCTTTTCCAGCAAAATAGTTTCCAATTCAACCAGCTTGGGCGAATGGTTCGTTTCTTTATCTATTAAAAAAGTCGAATCGCATACCATACGCATATTGGTAAGTATTTGTTGGATGCGCTGCATGTCGTAAACGGTTTTGTGTTTCTTGTGCAAAATTGGAGCAAGCGATCTTGCAAAGCCGGAATGAATTTCCTGCTGTGCGGGATGCAGTTCAACCGGAACGATAACTTCCTGAACTGCCGGCAGCTCTTTCATAACATCCGTTTTCTCGCGCCGGATGATGTAACCGGATAATTTATTTTTAAGCTCCTGCAAATTGTAGTAACCGGTTATCTGGTTCTTCTTCGTCTTATCGAAGTAACAATGGTTCATCGAGAATTCCCACTGCGGCGCCAAAACTTCGGGATCGATAAAATTCATTATTGAATACAAGTCGAGTAAATTGTTTTCAAGCGGCGTTCCGGTAATTACCAAAGAATGTTTTTTAGGAATTGATTTTACCGCGGAGGAAGTTTTTGTATCGTAATTTTTTATTTTCTGCGCTTCGTCAAGAATTACCATGTCGGGAGAATATTGACAAATGACGGTTATATCGCGCATCACCGCTTCGTAGTTGGCAA
>JAKAKD010000074.1:0-1721 GCA_021824635.1 Bacteroidota bacterium
TTTTTGAAAGAGGTTGTGCCTGCATTATTTATAAGGCAATCAATTTGATAACGCGAAGAAATCTTATTGTAGAATTTATTTAGTGAATTAAAATCGGAAAGATCAAGCCGGTGTCCTTCAAAGTTATCTCTAAACTCGCCTAATGAATTTTTTAATTCATCCAGCAGTTCTTTTCTTCTTGCCGTTCCCAGAACAAAAAATCCGTTCTTCGCAAACTCAATCGAAAGAGCTCTTCCAATTCCGGAACTAGCGCCTGTAACCCATACAGCATTTTTTTTATCATTCATCAAATTCGCTCTTTCGAAATAAGTTTTAAAAACTCATTTCTTGTCCTTGCATCTTCAGTAAAAACACCATGCATTGCGCTGGTAGTTGTAATAGAATTTTGTTTTTGAACACCGCGCATCATCATACACATATGATAAGCTTCAACAACGACGGCTACGCCACGCGGCTTCAAAAAACTGTCAATTGTGTCTGCAATTTCCTGAGTCATTCTTTCCTGCACTTGTAAGCGCTGCGCAAACACATCTACAATTCGCGGTATTTTACTTAAACCAACTATTTTGCCGTCGGGTATATACGCAACGTGTACTTTGCCAAAAAACGGAAGAAGGTGATGTTCACACATGCTATAAAAATCAATATCCTTGACAATTACCATTTCATCATATTTTTCATTGAAAATGGCTCCATTAAGAATTTCTTCAATGTTCTGATTATATCCTTGTGTAAGAAATTCGTAAGCTGTTGCTACTCTGTTAGGAGTTTTTTTCAATCCTTCCCTATCAGGATTTTCGCCAATTTCAGTAAGAAGATTTCTAACACATTTTTCTATCACTTCGTAATTCACAGCTATTCCTTGCCTTTATATTCAACATAGTTATTTTCTGTTTCGTATAGTTTGATTGAGTAAAGTTTTCCGGAAGGGATTTTATCAATCAACTGATTCCAAATTCCTACACAAATATTTTCGGAAGTAGGAATTTTCCCTTTTAAGAAATCAACATCTAGATTAAGATTTTTGTGGTCAACTTTCTGAATCACATTTTCTATAATGATCTCTTTGAGAAGTTTAAGATCAATCACATAACCGGTTTTGGGGTCAACCTCTCCGGCTACAGTAACTTCTAAAGTGTAGTTATGACCATGACCATTTGGATTACTGCATTTTCCAAAAATCCGTTCGTTTTCATTTTCGGAAAAATTTGGATTATAAATACGGTGAGACGAACTGAAAATTTCACGACGCGTTACAAAGATCATTTATTCCCCTTTTAGCATTTTCATTACTTCATTAACGTGCCCGTCAACTTTCACTTTAGGAAAGATGTTTTGAATTTTTCCTTCTTCATCAATTATAAAAGTAGTGCGTTCTATTCCCATATATTTCTTGCCATACATGCTTTTCTCTTTCCACACGCCATATTTTTCAACAACTTCTTTTTTCTCATCGCTAAGCAATGTGAATGGCAAGTCATATTTATCAGCAAATTTTTTATGAGATGCAGTTGAATCAATACTAACCCCCAGCACAACAGCTTTAATTTTCCGAAAGTTAGGAAGAGCATCGCGGAAATCGCATGCCTCCTTAGTGCAACCGGAAGTCATATCTTTTGGATAAAAATAGAGAACGACTTTCTTTCCCTTAAAATCATTTAACGAAACATTTTTCCCGTTCTCATCCTTAAGAGAAAAGGCAGGTGCTTTCTTTCCAATTT
>JAKAKD010000074.1:1821-3906 GCA_021824635.1 Bacteroidota bacterium
GTAACTCTGCCGCGTTGTTCAATAACTTCAAACCAGCCGACTTTCTTTTCGGCATGAGCTTCAAGAACAACATCTTTCACTGCTTGCGCTATACTTTCGGTTGAAACTCCAACTCTTTCTATAACTTCGAATGTCTTTGACATATAAACCTCTATGTGTGATTGAAAAGTTCAATTAAATGAATTTTGTCTAACTGCATATTAAAAATAGCTTATTAGTCGCTAAGATTAAAGGAGCGATTTTTACAATAAAAAAAACGATTGAATTGTTGCTAGATATGAATAAATCTTTCTATCTTTATGAAGACTAAATCCAAATAGTGGTTAATTTCTAAGATGAAAAGGGAAGATGCACACGAGGAGTTTCGCCGCTTTCTAAAAAGAGGTGACAATCGGATTACGCCGGAAAGATTTGAGGTTCTCGATCATGCGATAGATTATGAAGGGCACTTTGGAGCTGATGAGCTCTATATCAGCATGAAAACAAGCCACTCCAACATCTCGCGGGCAACTGTTTATAATACTATTGAATTGTTAGCGCAATGTGGTATTCTTTTAAAAAGAAATTTTGGTGAAAATAAAACACGATACGAATCGAACATCAACAAAACAAGTCATGATCATTTGATCTGTACAAACTGCGGCGCAATTATAGAGTTTTCAGAGCCGAAGATTCAGAAAATAGTAAAAACGATCTCTGAAGAAATTGGATTTGATGCAAGCGGATATTCATTCAATATTTTCGGCAAGTGCACAAATGCAAATTGCCAGCAGAATAAAAATGCCAAATAGCACATTAGATCAAGCTAGAAAAGGAAATCCGATTACAATTGTAAAACTTCCGAGCGGAGATATAAAATCTCAGTTAATCCGTCTCGGTATTTCCGAAGGCGACACTTTAATATGTATAGAACGGCTTCCCGGCGGAACAATTGTAGTACAAAAAAATCGTCAGGAAATTGCACTCGGTTTTGATCTAGCTAAAAAAATTAAAATTATTCTTCAGTAAAGCGATTGTTATGAAATCCGATAGTATACTAAAGCTTGACAGCAATAAAATCACTTCTTCACTTCTTGTTGACGAAGAAACCAATTCCACACATAAAGTTGTTCTTGTGGGAAACCCCAATGTAGGCAAGTCTTGTATCTTCAATTACATGAGCGGAATGTACGTTGATGTTTCAAACTTTCCGGGCACTACGGTCTCAATTACAAAAAGCAATTATAAGGGAAAAGATGTTTTTGATACTCCCGGCATTTATGGAGTTGGTTCATTCAACGATGAAGAGAAAGTTGCACGTGATATAATACTTTCTGCCGACGTTATACTTAATGTAGTTAATGCTCTTAACCTCGATCGTGATCTTTTTCTTACGCTCCAGTTAATAGATATGGGCAAGAAAGTTTCTGTGCTGCTTAACTTTAGCGATGAGTTGAAAAAGAGAAAAATTAAAATTGATACTCAAAAACTTTCCGAATTATTGGGCGTTGAAGTTTATGAAACTGCCGCTGTAGATAAAATTGGATTTGATAAAATTGGCGAAGCGATTGAGAAAGCCAGGACAGGAAAGCAAGAACTTGATCTGCATTTTATACTTCAGCAAGTAATGGCAAAATCAATTCCGCAAAGCGACTCACTTTTAATTTTAGAAGGCGATGAATCAATCGCCAAGAAGCATAATATTACTAATGGTACCGCAAACGAACGGGAAAAAATTTATATCGGCAGAAGAAACCGGGTAAATGAAATTATTGATGTTGTAGAACATGAAGATTCCAAAAAAGGAGAAATCTTCAATTTGTTCGGTCGCTATTCGCTGAATCCAAAAACTGGAATACCGATACTAATTGTTATGCTTGTCTTAGTTTATTTCTTTATTGGTGATCTCGTTTCTCAACGAATTGTAAACTTCACAGAGGACAAAATCGGCAAAGAGTTTTTTGAATATAACGCAAAATCTTTTGTTGGTAATTTTACGCCAGTTGATATAGACGTTGTAGTCCAAGACAATAATGGAAAACTACTTAATCAAAAATCATTCAGCTTTCCATCCGGCATTAATGGCAACATACAATTAAAAAATGA
>JAKAKD010000078.1 GCA_021824635.1 Bacteroidota bacterium
ATTATATTAAGCAACGATAAAACTAAAGCCGCTTATCTAAGCGGAAGAGATGAGTTACGCGTTCTTGACCTGAAGGATTTTTCATCCAAAACAATTGTTACCGATGAATTCTGGGCTCTAAGCAATGACGATCCTCAATTTTCGCCCGACGATAAATTTATTCTCTACACTGCAATGAGAAATTTTGAGAAGGATATTTTTGTTTACGATCTCACAGAAGGCAAAGCATTTCAAATTACCAAGACAGGAGTTACCGAAAGTTCTCCCGTATGGTCGCCCGACGGAAAATATATTTATTTTCAAACGGACCGGTTGAAAGCAAGTTATCCGCGCGGTACTTCTAATGACGATATCTACCGGATTGCACTTCAGTTGACAGACAAAGAGTTTAAATCCGACCGTTACGAAAAATTATTTGTTAACGAAAAGGATGCGAAGAAAGACACAGTAAAACCTAAAGTGGTGATTGACTACACAAATCTAAAAGACCGCTGGGAACCTGTTGCAAAACTTACCGGAAATCAAAATTCTCCTTACGTATATCAGAAAGGAGATGAAACACGTTTGTTCTTCGTATCAAATCACGAAGGAGAAAATAATTTTTATCAGATGATTTTGAAACCGTTCGATAAACCGGAGACCAAAAAATTTGAAGGCGCAAAAGGCGGCGGTTATGTGATCTGTAAATTGAAAGACAATTATTTTTTAGAGACAGGCGGAAAAATTTACAAGCTTGATTTCTCGGCAAGCAAATTGACTCCGGTTGAAACAGAATTTAAATTCAACAGAAATCTTGCCTCTGAGTTTAAACAGATGTTCTATGAAACATGGGCGAATCTTGACGAAAATTATTACGATGAGAAATTTCACGGCGTGAATTGGGAAAAAATGCGGGATTACTATTCGTCATTTCTCCCTTTTGTTAACAATCGCGCAAATCTTAGAATATTATTGAGCGATCTGCTCGGAGAGTTAAACAGCTCTCATATTGGTTTTACTTCAAATGGTGAAGAAGAGAAAGTGTTCTACAAATCAGTAACGTTTGAAACAGGAATTATTTTTGATAACGATAATCCATTTACAGTAAAGTATGTTGTCAAAAATTCTCCCGCATATAAAAAAGGAAATGCAATTCAGCCGGGAGATGAACTTGTGGCATTTAACGGCGCAGAGATTGATAAATCGGTAAGCCGGGATAAATATTTTACTTCTACATCAATGCCGGAAGAGATAACGCTTACATTTCAGCGAGCTAATAATAAATTCGATGTTAAGATTCATCCGGAATCAAATGGCGAACTGAAATCAAATCTTTATGACGAATGGATTGACTGGAACCAAAAATATGTTGACGAAAAGTCAAAAGACAGAATTGCTTACGCATATATGAAAAATATGGGCGAAGGAGAGCTTGATAATTTTATCATAGACATGACAACAGACGAACATTATAAAGACGGTCTTATACTTGATCTCAGATATAACACCAGCGGTAATGTTCACGATGACGTTTTAAATTTTCTTTCCAGGCGCCCGTATTTGAAATGGAAATACAGAGAAGGAAAGTTTACTGTTCAGCCGAATTTTGCGCCGGCTGCAAAACCGATTGTTCTTCTTATCAACGAGCAGAGTTTAAGTGATGCGGAAATGACAAGTGCGGGATTTAAACAGCTCGGTCTTGGTAAGATTATCGGTACTGAAAGTTATAGGTGGATAATATTCACATCTGGCAAATCTTTGGTTGACGGATCATTCTATCGCTTGCCGTCTTGGGGATGCTACACTTTAGATGGTCAAGACCTGGAACATACCGGAGTAAAGCCGGATATCTATGTTAAAACTTCTTTTAAAGACCGGCTGGAGAATAAAGATCCACAGCTTGATAGAGCGATAGAAGAAATTTTAAAACAATTAAAATAAATTTTGATCAAGCGGATGTCCGGTTGAACGGATATCCGCTTCTGATAATTAATATTATCACAAAGGAACAAGTGTGGAATTAGACAAAGTGCGTGCAGCAATTATTGATCTTTACAACAACGAAGAGACTAAAGCTATCACCAGTATTGCAAACATTCTTAATGAAGCAGGCAGTTACTACAAAAACATTCATGTTGATTATAAAATTTTCGATACGCGTTATTCAGGCGCGGCTCCGGAATTGAGTTACGACATTTACATTTCATCCGGCGGTCCGGGCAGTCCTTGGGACGGCGAAGGCAGCGCCTGGGAAGCAAAATATTTTTCGCTATTAGATTCTGTTTGGAGTTACAATCAGAATAATTCGAAGAAAAAATATTTTTTCTTTATCTGTCATTCATTTCAATTGATGGTCCGTTATTTCAAGCTTGGCGAAGTAAATCAAAGAGAATCGGAATCTTTTGGTGTTATGCCCATTCACAAAACCGAAGCAGGTAGCAAAGATATTTTGCTTAAGGATTTACCCGATCCATTTTACAGTATTGACTCCCGAAGCTGGCAGGTGGTTCAGCCAAATAAAAAAATGTTTAGTGAATTGGGCGCGCAAATTTTGTGCTTGGAAAAAGAGCGTCCCCATATTCCTTTAGAACGAGCTATGATGGCTATCCGCATTAATAACGAATTTGTTGGAACTCAATTTCATCCCGAAGCAGACGCAGCAAGTAAGTTTAATAGCTTTTGCGCACCCAAAAGGAAAGAAGAGATAATTTCTAAATACGGTGAGAAAAAATTTTCTGAGATATTAAATTTGCTTGGACAAGAGAACGGAGTTAAACTTACACAAAAAATAGTAATACCAAATTTTTTAAGACATGCGCTTGCGAAATTAAGACCGGAATCGGTTTAAGCCTTCGGAAGTGTAAAAGAAAAAGTTGTTCCTTTACCTAGTCTGCTTTCGACAGAGATTTTACCGCGGTTTCTTTCTATCATTTCCTGGCAAAGAAGTAATCCTAATCCGCTTCCTTTTTCTTCATTAGTTCCATAAGTAGTTAAATGGGCATCTAACCGAAATAATTTTTTTATATCCTCTTCTTTCATTCCAACACCGTTGTCTGTAATAGAGATTTCTATTTCATCTTCTAAAGTGTTGGAACGGAAAACAATTACGCCGCCAATGTTGGTAAACTTGATGGCGTTCGATAATAGATTTTGAATTACCGATGAGAGCATATCGTCATCGGCAAATACAACCGTGTTGTTCAAACATTCATTAACGATCTTTATCTTTTTATTATCCGCGTTATTAGAAAGAAGCTTAATAACCTGATTTATTTTGGCAGTTATATTGAAACCGGCGGGGTTATATGGAATTTTGCCGGATTGTATTCTCGACCACTGGAGTAAATTTTCGAGAAGACTAAAAACACTTTGAGCCGCTTCATGAATTTTTTCGGCGAAAAGTTTTGTTTCTGCTTTTTCCAAAGTTTCAATATCTTCAACCAGAAACTCGGAAAAACTCAATAACGAACTAAAAGGACTTCTAAGATCGTGCGCAATTATTGAAAAGAATTTATCTTTTGTGGCGTTTGTGCTTTTTAATTCTTCTTCCGATTGATGAAGCTGATTGTTAACGTATTCCAATCTCTCCACTAGTTGCTTTAGCTTATCTTCGTTTCTTTTCGCTTCCGTTATGTCTCTTAATATTCCGCGGTACGCAACAACTCTTCCCGATTTATCTTTTATTGCTGTAGATGTCTCACGTACTATAATGATTTCACCATTCAGAGTTTTCAAATTCAACTCGTAATCTTTTACATACCCATTTTTCTCTACCTCTTCGTGAATGCTTGCTCTATCTTCCGGTTTAAGATATAAATCACGTGTAATATCAATTTTGGCAAGCTGATCCCGTGACTTAATACCTAAAAGCTCCATTCCAGCCGGATTTAGATCAATTAATTTCCCGTCCGGGGTGCTTTCATAAACTGCGGCTTTAATATTGTGAAATAAATCTTTGTACTTGTTTTGAGCTTCGGCTAATTTTTCTTCTGCTTCAATCTGTTTGGTTAAATCGCGTGCAACTCCAACAAGAGCTATCGGATTTTCTTTCTCATCACGCACTATTGTAGTATACAATTCAATAAAAAATTCTTGACCGTTCTTTTTTTTATTCCAGATTCTGCCGCGCCAGCCCTCTTGGATTGTCTTGGGTAGAATCTCTTTTAGTACTTCCGGATCATTTTTTGCCGATCGTAATATTTCAACATGTTTGCCTATCAGTTCATTTACATTATACCCGTACGTTGATGCGAACGATTTATTGACATAAATAATTATGTCGTTCATATCTGTAATGGAAATACATTCTGTTATTGAATTGAATGTATGAAGAAACAATTTCGATTGAACTAAAGATTGATCTTCTGTTCCAGGAAGATGAATTGATGATAAGTCTATGCCGGCAAATTTGCTCATATCAACTATGATTAATTTTGGGTGTAAATATAGAGATTCCCGACTACCAAATAAAAGAAAATTTCATGTTGTTTTATTTCAGCATTGATAAACTTATTTGACAACGGCGAATTTTATACAAGTGTTATACATTGTATTTGTTTGTTGCCTTTTTTAACCGGTCCATTATTGCCCGTCCTAATCCTTTCTCTTCGATCGGCTCAACGAGAATCAGATCGAAATTTTCTTTTTCAAGCTCATGAAGCATTGAAAATAAATTTGTTGCGGCTTCACGCAGGTCCCCGCTTAGTGAAAGAAATTTTGTGCCGGCAAACGGAAAATCTATTTTGTTCTCTTTGAAAAAGAGCATTCCAATTTTCTTCTTTTCATCAAGAAACTTCTTATTAAAAAATTTCAACGGAGTCTGCGGTGAATAATGAAACGGAAGTTGTCCCGGTGCATTGGGTTTGTCTGGATTAATAACTCCGGTCTTTATTTCACCAATCTCTTTTTCAATATCTTCTTTTGATAATCCGCCGGGACGCAGCAGATAAATTTCATTTTCATGAAGTTGAATTATTGTTGACTCCACACCAACCGAACATTTTCCGCCGTCAAGTATCATATCAACTTTATCGCCAAGATATTTTGCAACATGCGATGCTTCCGTTGGACTTAAATGACCGAACTTGTTTGCACTCGGTGCGGCAATCGGCGTTCCGCATTCTTTTATTAACTGCAGCGCAACGGAATGATTCGGCATACGAACAGCTACAGTCGTATTGCCCGATGTAACAATGTCCGGGACAATTTCTGTTTTTGGCAATACTAACGTTAGAGGTCCCGGCCAGAATTTTTCTATCAGCCTGTCAATTTTTTCATTTTTTATATCGGAAAATTTTTTCAGCCAACTTTTATCCGCGATGTGAAGTATCAATGGATTGAACGCAGGACGTTTCTTGGCTTCAAATATTTTTGCAACCGCAATTGAATTTAGACCATCAGCGCCCAAACCGTAAACCGTTTCGGTTGGAAATGCAACAAGTCCGCCGTTCTTAATAATTTCCGCGGCACGGCTGATGCTGGCGCTATTTGCTTTTACTAAATTCATTGTCAATACGAAAATATAACTTTTGTGAACGAATTGTTAAACGAATATATTAGAACCCGATGCTCAAACAAACTATGGTGATGATATGCAAGAGTTGAATGAGTTTAGACATTTCTGCAAATGGCTTGCCGATGAAAGCGGAAAGATAATCAAACATTACTGGCGTACCGGAATTTCAGTTGAGAACAAACCCGATTTATCACCAGTAACTATTGCCGATAAAAAAGCCGAAGAATTTATGCGCGAGATGATTATGAAGAAATATCCTAATCATGGCATACTCGGCGAAGAGTTTGGAGAATACAATCCTAACGCGGGATACAAATGGGTTCTCGATCCCATTGACGGCACAAAAAGTTTTATCTGCGGAACGGTTACATTCGGAACACTGATAGCATTATTAAAAAACGGCGAGCCAATTCTCGGCGTTATCAACCAGCCGATTATAAATGAATTTTTAATTGGAGATAATCACTCAACCGAATTAAACGGCAAACAAGTTCATGTTAGAGAATGCAACAATCTTTCCGATGCAGTGCTTCTAACAACAGATCAGCTTAACATTGAAACATATCAAAACATAAAAAAATTTGATGAACTTGTCCACAAAGTAAAACTCTACAGACAATGGGGCGATTGTTACGGTTACTATCTTGTTGCAACAGGTTACGCCGATATTATGATTGACCCGATTATGAGTCCTTGGGATTTAACAGCGCTCATTCCAATTATCCGCGGCGCCGGCGGTACAATAACAGATTATCGCGGAAACGATGCGCTGAAAGGAAACAATATTATTGCTACCGGCGGAAAGATTCATGATGAAGTGATTGAGCTATTAAAAGTTGATCACGATTAAGAGCAAGATCACGGGCATGGTGTATTTTTGTTCTTCCTCTTGATCATGCTCTTGATCTATTCAGTTTATTTCGAAAGATTATTTACATACACTCTAACTGTCTCTACATCCAATTCCCAGTGTGAAAATTAAATTTAATGGCCGTCTATTGGCGATAAAAAAAAATCATCCTTTCCATTTGTTAAAAATTGTTAACGGCATTTTTCTTTCTCTTTCAATAGTTAAAAAGAGCTAAATTATCGCACTAAAATTGTTAACTCACTCTTTATTATGACTTCAAAAAATCTTTCACACAGATAGATCAATTAACAAATAATTCCTTGGAGGAATAATGAAACACAACCGTTCATATTTATTTATTGTTTTGATTTTATCTTTTAGCATAACGCTTTTCGGCGGTGAAAAGAAAAAGGAATTCAAAATTCCTTATGAGAAATACAAACTCTCAAACGGATTAAATGTAATTCTGCATGTTGATAAATCCGATCCGATTGCGGCAGTTTATGTTGTTTACCATGTTGGTTCGGGAAGAGAAGTTCAAGGCAAAACCGGCTTCGCGCATCTGTTCGAACATTTGCGGTTCAACGAATCACAAGATATTCCGCAAGGTCAGTGGTTTAAAAAATTACAAACCGCAGGCGCATCAAATGTTAACGGATCAACAAATACTGACAGAACAAATTATTTTGAAGTAATTCCTAAGAATGCTGTTGAAATGGCTTTGTGGATGGAATCCGATAGAATGGGTTTCCTTCTAAGCAAAGTTAATCAGGAAACATTTGTAACACAGCAGAATGTTGTGCAAAATGAAAAACGTCAGGGTGATAACAGAGCATATTCTCAAAGCCAGTATATGTCAACAAAGCTGATGTATCCGCCAACGCATCCTTACGGTCATACTGTAATTGGCGAACTGGAAGATCTAGCAGCGGCATCATTGCAAGACGTATTTGATTTTCACGCAAAGTATTATGTACCAAGCAATGCAACATTAATTGTTGCCGGTGATATTGACGTTGCACAAACAAAAAAATGGATTGACAAATATTTCGCAGAAATTAAATCTGGTCCGGCACCGGCTCCTCTCGCAAAAGTTCCGGCTGTATTAAAAGAAACCGTTAGATCATATTGCGAAGACAATCTTGCAAACGCACCAAGATTGGGAATGGAATTTCCTACAGTTGAAGAATTTAACAAAGACTCTTACGCTCTTGAATTCTTCGGACGCATTTTTGCAGGAAGTAAAAAATCACCTTTGTACAAAGTGGTTGTTGAAGAGAAAAAACTTGCGCCTAACATAATGGCTCGTCAAGGAAGCGATGAAGTTGCAGGCACTTTTGATATTTCCATAACCGCTTTTCCAACAGTAAAGTTAGGTGATGTTGAAGCGGCGGTTAAAGAAGCATTCTTGAGATTTGAAAAGGACGGCTTTACAGATAAAGATATTGAAAGACAAAAAGCCGGAATCGAATATAGTTTTTACAATTCAAGCGCAAGCATTTTAGGTAAAGCAATGCGCCTTGGCGATTATAATATCTTTAAAGGTTCGCCGGATTATATGGCGACCGATCTTAAAGACAGAATGAGCGTTACAAAAGATGATGTGTGGAGAGTTTATAACAAATACATCAAAGGTCAGAATTATTTAATCACCAGCATAGTTCCAAAAGGAAAAGCAGATTTAGCGGCTCCGGATTCAAAACTATGGGTAGTTCAGGAAGAATCAATTGAGAAACAAGGAACAAAGAAGAAAGAAATCGTTAACGCGCCTTATGTACCAATTCCATCTAAGATTGATAGAACAAAAGAACCTGTTAAAGGAGCGGATCCGGTTGTAGCTCTTCCAAAAATTTGGAAAGATAAAACTAAAAACGGAATTGCAGTTTACGGAATTAAACAAAGCGAATTGCCGCTTGTTCAATTCTCCATAATTTTAAAAGGCGGAATGCTGCTGGACAATCCCGATAAGATCGGCATGGCTTCTTTAACCGCTCGATTGATGAATGAAGGAACAAAAACAAAAACTCCGGTAGAGTTGAGAGAAGCAATTCAAGATCTTGGAGCTAACATTAATATTCAAGGCGGAACAGAATCAATAACAATTTCCGGCGGATGTCTTGCAAGCAAATTGAACGAAACATTTGCTCTTGCTAAAGAGATGATGTTTGAACCGCGCTGGGATGCTAATGAATTTGAACTCGCAAAAAATCAGACTATCGAAGGATTGAAGAGAACTGAAACTGCACCAACATCTATTGCCAGAAGCGTATTCGACAAATTGGTTTACGGCACAGATAATATTTTAGCGAATGAACCTGCCGGATCAATTAAATCTGTAAAAGCTATTACTCTTGATGATTTGAAGAAATATTATGATAAGTATTTTTCCCCGTCCGTTGCAAAAATTACAATCGTTGGAGATATAACAAAAGAAAAAGCAGTAGCGTTGTTCAACGGTTTGAAAGATTGGAAAGCAAAAGATGTTAAAATTCCGGATGTAAAAATTGCGGCTTCAGCAAAACCGGGAATTTATTTTATAGATGTACCTAAAGCAAAACAATCTCAAGTTTTTGCCGGACATTTAGGACCGAACAGCGCTGATCCGGATTTTTATAAAGCGGTAGTTATTAATCACCGGCTCGGCGGCGACTTCAATGGAATATTGAATATGATATTGCGCGAGAAAAAATCATTCACATACGGCGCACGCTCCGGATTTACAGGAAACTCTTATGCCGGACTATTTCTTGCATCTTCCGCAGTTCAAGCTAATCCCACTTTTGAATCAACGCAGATCGTTCGTGACGAAATAAAAAAATATCAAGATGAAATTTCTAAAGATGATCTTGAACAAGTAAAGAGCACTTTGTTAAAGAGCGACGCCGGCAGATTTGAAACTCTTATGCAGCTTTCAGGGATGCTTCAGCCGGTTGTAATGTATAATCTTCCATTCGATTATATTAGACAGCGTGAAGCAATGGTTCAGAAAATGACTCCGGAAGAACACACAAAGCTGGTACAGAAATTTATTCATCCGGATAAATTGATTTATGTAATCGTTGGCGATAAAGCAACACAGTTTGATAAGTTGAAAGAACTTGGTCTCGGCGATCCGACATTGTTAGATAAAGACGGAAAACCGGTAACTCTGTAAAAGATAATGATTACGAGCAAGAGCATGAAAGACTAATTTGTGCTCTTGCTCATTATTTTACACTAGTTTTGCATCTTCGAATCCTTTCAAAATTACACGCATCAAATCACTACATAATTATTTTACAAGGAGAATACAATGCAAAACTTAATAGAAGGAACAGATGCCAATTTTTCACAGGAAGTATTAAAATCTGATACTCCGGTATTAGTAGATTTTTGGGCGCCTTGGTGCGGACCGTGCAGAATGGTTGCGCCGGTAGTTGAAGAAATTGCTAATGAAATGGTTGGCAAACTGAAAGTGGTAAAATTAAACACGGATGAAAATTTCAACGTTGCCGGTCAATACGGAATTATGAGCATTCCGACACTCGGCATTTTTAAGAATGGAAAAATGGTTGATGCTGTTATAGGCGCCGTTCCTAAACAACATTTAGTTAGTAAAATTACTCCGTACTTAGCTGCTGCTAATTAATTTTTATAAAAGATGTTCAACTGAAAATTACGATTTAAAAACAAAGAGGCTGTCTCAAAAATATATTTTAGACAGCCTCTTTAATTTTCTACAGATAAAAAATTAATTGTTCTTCTTAAAATCCTTCATGAACTCTACCAACGCTTCAACACCTTGTTTCGGGAATGCATTATAGATTGATGCGCGTATTCCGCCTACCGAACGGTGACCTTTCAATCCGCTGAATCCTTTGGCTGAAGCTTCTTTAATAAATTTCTCTTCCAATTGTTCATTCGGCAATCTGTAGGTTACATTCATTAATGAACGGTCTTCTTTTACTGTTGTTCCTTTGTAATAACCGTCGCTGGTATCAAATGCATCGTATAAAATATTTGCCTTCTCAACATTGCGTCTGTACATTTCATCGAGTCCGCCCATATTTAATAACCACTTAAAAACTAAACCCGCAATGTAAATTCCAAACGTTGTAGGTGTGTTGTACATAGATTCGTTTTCAGCATGAATTTTATAATTCATGTAAGTATGCAGACTATCAGAAGATCTTTCCAACAAATCTTTTCTAACAATAACCACAGTAACGCCTGCGGGACCAATATTTTTTTGAGCGCCGGCATAAATTAAACCGTATTTGTTCATATCTAATTTTTTGTGAAGAAAATCTGACGATGCATCGCAGACAAGAGGAACATTGCCGACTTCAGGTTCCGTGCGCCATTCAGTTCCATAAATTGTGTTGTTTGATGTAAAATGAACATACGATGCATCCGGATCGAGTTTCAATTCTAATTGTTTAGGGATGCGCACAAAACCTTCCGGTTTAGTTGTGGCGGCAATGTTAACAGCACCTACACGCTTAGCTTCTTTAACCGATTTCTCAGCCCACGCACCGGTAACAATATAATCAGCTTTGTTTTTGGGCGGCATTAAATTCAGCGGCACCATAGAAAATTGCAATGTTGCGCCGCCTTGTAAAAATAAAATTGAGAACTTGTCATCAATGCCAAGAAGTTTTCTTAAATCCGCGTCGGTTTCTTTAATAATAGCGTCAAATATTTTTCCGCGGTGGCTCATTTCCATAACACTCATACCGGAACCTTTGTAACTATATAGATCCTTCTGTGCTTCTAGCAAAACTTCTTCCGGAAGAATTGCCGGACCGGCGCTTAAATTATAAATACGTTTTTCCATTTTTTTAACTCCGTTGTTTATCTGTGCAAATCCGTTTAATCCGCGTCATCCGCGTTCTATTTTTTATATCACATGTACTAACAAACCATCTCTCAATTTTGGTTCGAACCATGTAGATTTAGGTGGCATTGTTTCGCCAGCATCAGAAATGTTGATCAAGTCGTCAACCGAAACGGGAAACATTGAAAATGCAACCGCCGCTTTGCCGTTATCTACTCTTTTCTCTAACTCTTCGGTACCGCGAATTCCGCCAATAAAATCAATGTTGGTATCGGTACGCGGATCTTCAATTCCAAGGACCGGATGAAGCAGATAATTTTGCAGCAAGCTCACATCAAGTTTGTCTCCAACTGCTTTACCGGGTTTAATATTTTCATTCGGTTTTAATAGATACCATTTTTTATCAATATACATTGCAAAAGTTTTTTCCGACGGCGGATTTGGAGAATTGGTTTCTTCGATGGAAAAATTCTTTTTTACTTTTTCCAAAAATTCATTCTTGTCCATTTTCAAATCGCGAATTGCGCGGTTGTAAGAAAGAATTTTCAATTGTTCGGCTGGAAATAAAACTCCGATAAAATAATTATACTCTTCTTCGCCGGTGTGATTTGAATTTTGTTCCATCTTAACTTTTTGAGCGCGGCTTGCGCTTGCGGCTCGATGATGCCCGTCGGCGATATAAAGGTTTTTCACTTTTTTTATTTCGGATATAACGGTGTTTGTGTAATCGTCCGGCAGAATCCAAACTTCATGTTTAATTCCATCATGAGTGATAAAATTATAGATGGGAATTTTTTTCTCTATTGTATCATTAACAACTTGATCAACTTCCTTAACCGATTTATAAGTCAGAAAAACCGGGCCTGTTTGAGCTTCTGTTGTAATAATATGATTAGTACGGTCATCTTCTTTTACCTTGCGTGTCTTTTCATGTTTCTTGATAATATCTTTTTCATAATCATCAACAGAAAATGTTGCCGCAATTCCAGCCTGCGAATGATTTCCCATTGTTAGTCTATAAATATAGAAATGTGGTGTTGAATCTTGCATTAGCGGCGCTTCATTTCTTAAGCGGTCAAAATTTTCTTTGGCACGCTGATAAACTTCATGCGAATAAACATTTGTTTTTTCTTTCAACTCAATTTCTGCGCGTGTAACACGTAAAAAATTAATCGGATTTCCTTTTGCTAGTTCTGCTGCTTCTTCTCTATTAACAACATCATAAGGAACGCTGGCAACTAGATGAACGACTTTCTCGGACGGGCGGACGGCTTTAAAGGGACGAATTACAGCCATAATTACTCCATAGTTTCAAAATTTTACTGATGAAAATTAGCACTTATAGGAATGATTGTAAAATGGAATTGAAGAGATTTACTGAAAATGCCGGTTATTAAGAAGATTCTTAGTGCTTTAGCTAGTACTAAAGCACTAAGGTATTATTGACAGATTTATTGAAGTAATGATATCATGGTAGACAATTCATTGACTAATTTATCGTCGCTTCCGTCAAAGCCGACTGCTTTGAAACGGATATTCCCCGCTTTATCAATAATGAATTTAGTAGGAATACCGCTCACTTTGTAGCTTTCAATAACTTTATTGTCGTTATCTAATAAAACTTGGAATGTGTATTTATTTTGTGTGATAAAATCCTGAGCATTTTTCTTCTTATCATCAACATTATTTTCCCATGTATTGACAAATAAAAATTTCACATTCGGATCGTTTGCAAATTTATTAACTGCCTTCTGCATCCCCGGAAAAGATGCTTTGCATGGTCCGCACCAGGTTGCCCAAAAATCAATAATTACAATTTTACCTTTAAGATCTGCAAGAGAAACTTTATCTCCTTTTAAATCAACCAAAGTAAATTTTGGAGCCGGCATATCTATCATTGTTTTTTTCATTTCATCCAGAGCTGATTTATTTGCTTTAGATTCCAAATCGGAGAGATATTTGTCGAACCCGGCATCCGATCCTTTTGCTTTTGTGTAAGTTTGCTTCAATAAATCTTTCATTGCAGAAGTGCTTTTCCCGTCGGAAATAAATTTTTCCATTTCTGTTGTTGCCTCGGCATATTTACCGTTAGCAACCAGGGCTTGAGAATACCGTTCGTTAACATCTGCAGTCTTACCGCCGTCTAGATCATAAGCTTGTTCCAAATATTTTAATGCTTCGGCATTTTCGCCAAGTTTAAGAAGAATTGCGCCGTATGTATCAAGAACAAGGTAAGCTGATGCGCTCATCATTTTTTTGTACTCTTTCTCTGAGTAGTAAGGAGGAATCTTTACATCAGTTGATTGCGCATCTTTACCGCTCAGCTCAACACCTTTGGCTGCAATTTCTTTTGCAAGAGGTAAGTTGACATCCTTTTCAAACATCGCCCAAGCTAAGTTATTGTAAGAAGAACTTGTTGCTTTTTCGTTCTTCTTAATTGCTTCGTAAGCTTCTTCATATTTTCCTTCTTTAATTAATGCTTGAGACGGATCCGGAAATAGATAAGCAAGATATTGTGATTTAGGGAACTGCTCTTTAAATTTATTTGCAAGCTCTGCTTTTTTTACGGCATCTTTTGTTCCATAAACTTCACTAAATTTTATCATTTCAGCGGCGGAACTGGTAGGATATTTTTCCAGAAGCAAAGCTTGTGTGGTGTCATATTTGTCTTTTGCTTTCAATGTTCTATAAAGCTGAATCAAAAAAGAAAGATCCTCTTCGCTTTGAGTTAGAGTCTTCTCAAAATTTTCGGCTTCCGTATTTAAATATTCCGCGGCTTTTTCTTTATCAACTTTTGAGTAAGCAGCATAATACATGAAAAAGAAATCTTTTTTAGAGGCTGGATACGATGAAAGTTCTTCCTGAAAATATTTAAATGCTGTTTCCGGATCTGAATCAATGTTAAATGCGCCGAACCAATTAATATATCCCACAGCTAATCCGCCGGACGCGTATTTAACTAATTTGCCGTCTTTACCGTAAAAGCGGATAGGAAAACATTTAGATCCGTTGTTGTCATATTCTTTCCCGTCAGTAAAACGAAGAACAACTCCCGCACATGTATCAGCCGCGGAAAAACTGCCGACCCAAACCTTGCCTTCTTTCTTAAGGTCATATTCATTCGTTGAATAGATGGTTTTTCCATATGAATGAACAAGCATGCTGATATTTTTTGCTTTCTCAATTTTACTTCCGGCGGGATTATAAGTGATAGTTATTTTCTCTCCCGGTTTCGGCTTTTCCGGTTTGAAAGAAAAATTTTTGCTCGATTGTGCATAGATATTCGAAATGAATGCAACCAAAAGAAGCAACATAACTGCCGATATTACCTTTTTCATGACTCCCCTACTATTATTGTTTTACGGGGGTAAAATAAAGAGTATTAGCTGGAAAGACAAAGAAAACCGGGCTAAAAATTCATCGCCATATCAAACAAAATGATTTTAGAACTTGCAGTAGCGGCAATTATTATTTTCTCCTCTCCGGTTATTTCAACCGCGTCGCCGTTTGAAAGAAGAACACCGTTAACATTTACAGCTCCTTCTATTAAATGTATGTATGCGCCACGGCTCTCTTTTAATTTGTGAGTGATTTCTTTTCCATCTTCAAGATCAGAAAGAAAAATTTCCGCATCTTGGTTTATGAAAATAACCCCTTCTTCTTTATTCCCGCTTACAACCTTCAGCAGTATATTTTTTTTCACATCATGAGAAAATTTTTTCTGTTCGTAAGAAGGTGTGAGTCCCTGCCTATTCGGAATAAACCATATTTGTAAAAGTTTTAGAATCTCCCAATCCGAGGGATTGAACTCTGAATGATAAATTCCGCTGCCGGCAGTCATTCGTTGGACTTCATTAACAGTAATAGTTCCTTCTCCGCCGGAACTATCTTTATGCGCAACCGTTCCTTCAAGTATTATTGTAACAATTTCCATATCACGATGCGGATGTGTTGGAAAACCTTCACCGGGCTGTATAGTATCGTCATTCATTACCCGCAAGGGACCAAAATGGATGTTTGACGGATCATAATATTCGCCAAAAGAAAAACTATGATAGCTATCAAGCCAATCTATTTGAGTGTGTCCCCGTTCATTACTTCTTTTTATATCGATCATACGACTTCTTTCTTTTATTATTTATAGTTACTACTAATTCGTTTATTACGAACTAGTATTAATTTAGCAAAAAAATTATTTTTTCTTTTTAAGTGCGGTTCCTAATTTCTTCAAAAGGTCGCCAAGATTTTTTTGTTCCGTTGCGTTTAATACAGACATAAATTGTGTAATGTTCTCTGCATGTTTAACAAAGACTTCTTCAAATAATTTTTGTCCGGCCGGAGTGAGTTGAATATTAATAGCGCGCCGGTCTTCTCTGCTCGGAACTCGTTCTATATAACCAAGTTTTTCAATGTTATCAAGAACCAAAGTCATATTTCCGCCGGTTACCAGCATTTTATCACATAGTTCTCCAATCTTTAGTGGTCCCAAATGCCCGATAACTTCAATAACAGCAAATTGCGGCTGGGTTAATCCAAACTCTTTAATGCTCTCGGATGATTTTTTATCAAACGATGAATAAGCGCGCGCTAATTTAACCCAGGTGCTAAGTGCTAAATCTATTTTCTTGCCGTATTTTTTTGTTGTCTTCAAAATTTTTATTACTACCTATAATATTACTAAATCAAGATAACTTATAAGCAAAGCCGTGTCAAGTTGTTTTAAAATCGCTAATCTGTTAGGGAACTATTTCTCCCAAATATTCATTAATAAGATTAGTAATAACCGGAAAAGGAATGGCACAGACCGAAGTAAAATATTTTAGCCCAAACGAAGCACAGAAAACACTTCCTTTAGTTAAACAGATTGTGCGCGACATTTTAGATAATGCATTCCAAATAAAAACAATTTCGGATTCTCTAAATGGAAAAATTGAAGACAATGAAGATATTCAGCAGCTTGTTTTACAGATTGATTCATTCATTAGAGAACTGGATGAGATTGGCTGTTCCTTTAAGGATTGGAATTTCCAGATAGGGCTTGTTGATTTTCCCTCTGTAATTGACGGCGAGGATGTTTTGTTATGCTGGCGCAGCGATGAAGATTCTATCCGCTTCTATCACGGTCTCGAAGATGGATTTGCCGGCAGAAAACCAATTCCCGAAGAATATTTTTAATCCAAGATTCAACACCGCCGCGAAACAAAAATTCACCTTACAACAACCAGCTATTTTGAATTTTCTATTCTATAAGAATGAGTAATTTCAACCGAATTTTTAAGCATTGCAGTAACGCTGCAATATGTATTTTGTGAAAGTTCAATTGCTCTTTCAACGGCTTCTTTGGGAATATTTTCACCGTAAAAAACATATTCCAGTTGAATCTTAGTAAAAACTTGAGGATGAGTTTCTTGAACATCGGCAGCGATATTAATTTCAAAACCGTCTAGATTAATTTTTTTCTTCTGCAAAATAACCGCAACGTCGCTTCCAGTACAACCCGCAAGCGCAAGCAATATTAATTCTTTAGGGCGTGTTCCGGCATCGCTTCCGCCAAAATTTTCAGGTCCATCCATAGGCACCCAATGATTGGAATCGGTTTTGCCCATAAATGTTACGCCTTTAATCTGCTTTACATATGCTTTCTTGGTCGCCATAAAATAATCCTCTTGTTTTTTTTAACTGTTTATTAGATGAACATATTCATTAAAGGATTCTGTTTTCAATTCAGTTATAGAAATCAATTATTAATACGGATAAAAAATGTAGAACAAAACCGAAAAGCAAAACAGAACCCACATGCCGGTGCTAACGGTTTTTATTCTTCCGGCAACCATCATTGTTAACGGATAAACCACAAATCCCGCTGTCATACCAATTCCAAGATTGAAAGTAAAACTCATTAACGTCATTGTAATAAAGACCGGAATTGTTTCGGCAAGATCATCATACTTGAGATGTGATACCGGAGAGATCATCAACAAACCGACTATTATTAACGCAGCGCCATAAGCATAAGGCGGTATAGCTGCGAAAAGAGGCGCGAAGAATAATGCGCATAGAAATAAAATTGCGGTTACAACTGCCGTCAATCCGGATTTACCACCGGCTTCAATTCCCGCAGCCGACTCAATATAAGCACCGGTTGTTGTTGTTCCGCAGAGTGCACCAAAGACTGTTGCAAGCGCATCTGCCAGCATTGGTTTTTCTATATCGGGCAAATTTCCTTTTTCATCCAGCATCTTTGCCTTATAACCAAGACCAAGCAACGTTCCCATCGTATCTACAAAGTCCATTACAAAGACAACCAGAATTACAGAAAAGAACCCCCAGCTTAGTGCGCCAAGAATGTCTAGTTGAAAAAGCACTGGACGAATATCCGGGGGCATACTAACCCATTCAGATGGAAATTTTGTTACTCCGAACAAAAATCCGAGCAAAGTTGTGAGAAGAATTCCGATTAGAATTGACCCATGAATTTTTTTGATCATTAAAACACCGATAAAAAGAAAGGCGAATATTCCAAGCAGAACGGACGGTTCATGAAAATTTCCGACATGTACCGGAGCGCCGGGCACTCCTAATTTTACAATTCCGGTTTCATTCAATCCGATAAAAGTTAAAAACAATCCAATACCGGCAGCAAAAGCTATTTTTAAACTTTCGGGAATTGCATTTGCGAGCCAGCTTCTAATATTTAGCAAAGTCAGAAGGGTAAACAAAACTCCTCCTATAAAAATTGCGCCGAGCGCCGTTTGCCAACTGTAATGCAAAACATTAACAACAGTGTAAGCTACAAAAGCATTCTCTCCCATATAAGGCGCAATTGCAAATGGTCTTTTGGCATAAACGCCCATGATCAATGTTCCAAAGAATGCGCTCAAAATTGTTGCAGCCATCGAAGCGCCAAACGGCATTCCGGCAGCTTCTAAAATTTTTGGATTGACTATGATGATGTACGCCATCGTTACAAAGGTTGTTCCGCCAGCAAGAATTTCCTGTTTAATTGTAGTGCCAAGTTCATCTAGAAGAAAATATTTTTTAATCATATTAACCTCATCATGATTAGACTTAATGTGGGAGATATAAAATGTTTTATATTCTTATTGAAATATAAACGAATAGATCAGCAGTTGCACATGTTTATCTTTCCGGAAAATCATTGCAATTTATTTATTAGATTGCTTTACACATTAAGATAGGAAAGCAGTATGAGAACCGTTTTACCGAGTAAATATGTTGACTTAATTGGATTTCCGATGGATCTTGGCGCCGATCGGCGCGGTGTGGATATGGGACCGTCAGCGCTTCGTATTGCAAACATAAGACAGCGCTTGGAAAATCTGGGCTATACCGTTGAAGATCTTGGCGATCTATTTATACGCAATCAAGAATTACAGACAATTAAAAATCCCAAATTGAAATACCTTAGCGAAATTGTTAGAACATGCGAACTGCTTGCGCGGCGCGTTGAAAAATCTCTTGAACAAAATCATTTTCCTCTGTGCATGGGTGGAGATCATTCAATGGCAATCGGAACTCTTGCGGGCATTGCTTCGTTTTGCAAAAAGAAGAAGCATGAACTCGGATTGATTTGGATTGACGCGCATGCAGACATGAATACGGAAGAAACAACTCCTTCGGGAAATATTCACGGAATGAGCGTTGCCGCATCGCTTGGTTTAGGAAATAAATTATTGACTAAAATTCACGGACTCTCGCCAAAAGTAAAGCCAGAGAATGTTACATTTATTGGAATCAGAAGTCTGGATAATGAAGAAAGAGAAACCATAAAGCGGCTTGGCTTAAAAGTTTATACGATGACCGAGATTGACCGCAAAGGAATAAATTTTATTATAAATAAAATTTTAAAAGATTATAAATCACGAGTTCAGCATATACACGTCAGTTTTGATGTTGACAGTATTGATCCGTCTGAAGCGCCCGGAGTTGGAACTCCCGTCAGCGGCGGATTGAGTTACCGCGAAGCGCATTTACTAATGGAAACAATCGCCGAATGCGGGTGCATGTCGTCACTGGAAGTTGCAGAAGTTAACCCCATTCTTGATACGCGCAACAGAAGCGCTGAGATTACGGCTGAGCTGGTTGCCTCTAGTATGGGTTTACGGATTTTATAAATCATTGCTGTCAATTTATTGTGCCCCTAAACATAAATTTATATATTCGAAATAAGATCTCTCGTAATAGAGAAAATAGTCAAGCTTTACTTATAATTTATTAATGAAATCATGTAGAATTAATTCTGATTTTAATTTTCGGTAAAATGAAAGAAAAATAAATTCCAATGCATGAAGAAGAAAAAAATTCCAACGAACAAAACTTTTTCGATCAGATGGCAAATGAGCCATCACCTATTCCTTTAAAAAAACTGCAACGCTCAAAAAGCGATGTTGTGATTGCCGGTGTCTGTTCCGGTATTGCAGAATATTTAAAAATGGATACAGCAACAGTTCGCATAATTGCCTTGCTGACTGTTCTGCTTGGCGGATGGGGCGCGGTGGCGTATATAATTACAACTCTACTTTTACCGATTGAACAAAAACCAAAACAATTAACAGACGATGAGGTTCATTCACAACGAAAAGAAAACTTCAAAACTGTTCTAAGCGGTTTATTAATTCTTGCCGGAATACATTTTGCGCTTGTTTATATAGGATTTAGAAGCGGTGAAAGAATTTTTATACTTCCGAATGATATTGTCTTCCCGTTCGTTTCAATGGCGTTGGGAATTATTTTATTAAGAAAAAATGTTGCGGTATTTAGTGA
>JAKAKD010000082.1 GCA_021824635.1 Bacteroidota bacterium
CATTTTTATTTATAACCATCCTTTTCTTTTCTCTCTTCTTGGGCGGTTATGTAGCACGTCAGATAGTTATTTATCAACTATTCGAACCCACGGGAATTAATTTCAAATCTACTTATAACGAACAAAATTTAAATGCTGTTTATTATACCATTCTTCCGCTGATTGTTCTAAACATTGTTACTTATATTACATTTTTATTTTCATACATGATCTTCTTCTTCACATCAAAGATAAAGATCAAATATGAAGGATGGTTATTTGCAATCACAGTTATTCTTTTAATAACAGCACCTTTTGAAATTTATTTATCCACCGTTGATTATAAAATTGTTCGGATGATAATGGCAGATTCTATGCAGATAAATGCTATTTCAGAATTAATTAAAAACAGAATGAGTGAACTCAGCAGTTTTTCTTTGATTGAGATTTTTTCATTCTTCGCTATTATTTTTCTTGCTTTATTCAAGCCATTAAGAAAAAAAAATGAAAATTAAAGAGAAGGAATATGAAACTATCCTCCAGGATCTTAAACAATTAGCACAAGAAATGGGTGCTAAGGTTAGATTCGAAAGGGGAGACTTCAAAGGAGGTTATTGCATCGTGCGTGAAGATAAAACGATTGTTATTAATAAACTTTCTACTCTTCAAAAAAAAATAATGATTCTTACAACTGCCTTAAAAGATTTGGGAATTAATGAGCATTTTATTCAGCCCAAGATTAGAGAAATTATTGATGAGATAACGGATAAGTCATGAAGTTATTAATACTAAACGGACCAAACTTAAATCTAATAGAAAAACGCGAAAGCAATAATTACGGCTCTTTATCATTAGAGATAATTTCACAAAAACTTAGTGAAGAATTTCCTAAAATTAATTTTACTTTTGTGCAGTCTAACTCAGAAAATGAACTGATCGAACAGATTCAGAACGCTGATAAATTTGATGGTGTTATTATCAATCCGGGAGGATTTACACATTCATCCGTTGGTTTGCGAGATGCCTTAGAAACTTTGAAAATCCCCAAAATTGAAGTGCATCTTTCGAACTTGGCATCGAGAGAAGGTTTTAGAAAAAATATGATAACAACTTCTAAGGTTACAGGCTATATATCTGGATTAAAGGAGATCAGTTATTTTGCTGCTGTTTATTCTTTGTCAAAGATGATAGAACACGGCTAATTTTTTTTATCAGAAAAAAAATAATTCTTATTCATAGTTTAGATCTGAAATCCTTGCGGATTCAAATAACAAAACCTATTTTCCATTAGTAAAAAAAGGTTAATGAAGTGAAAGACTTTGGATTGAAAAAATTGTATTACTCCATAAGTGAAGTAAGCAAACTCACAAGTTTGGAACAATATATACTTCGCTATTGGGAAACAGAGTTTGAACAACTAAAACCCGGTAAAAACAGAGCGGGCAATAGAATTTATACGAACAAAGACATTAAACTTATTTTGCAGATTAAACGACTTCTTCGTGAAGAAAAATATACTATTGAAGGTGCAAAGAAAATTATGGCTGATTTGCATTTAGATAGTCCGGTCTCTACTTCAGTAGAATCTAATACAGCCAATACAAAAGTAGTTGCACCGCGGACGATTAAAAAAGATTTGGAAGAGATAAAAAGTTTTTTGCTATATATAAACTCTACATTAGAAACGGAACGTGGCGCAGTCCGGTAGCGTACTTGAATGGGGTTCAAGGGGTCGCGGGTTCAAATCCCGCCGTTCCGACACACGCGTATACAGGCACAATTTTATGTGCCTTTTTTATAATTGTTGAAGAATATTTTTATGAATGATAAACCAAAATGCAATTGCGGCGTATTCGGAATTTTTGATGCCAAAGATGCTGCATTAACAACTTACTATGGACTTTTATCTTTGCAGCATAGAGGACAAGAAGCAGCAGGAATAGTTTCCTTGTCATATAATCAAAAAAGTAAACCAATTTTTAATGTGCATAGAAATCTTGGTTTAGTCTCGGAAATATTCAACGATGATAAAATATTTGAGAATGTTCTTGTAGGTTCTAGCGCTATAGGTCATAACCGTTATTCTACAACCGGTTCTTCCGACTCATCCAAAAATATTCAGCCCTTCACAGTGAATTACCGGATGGGTAATTTGGCTATTGCGCACAACGGTAATTTGACAAATGCCAAAGAATTGCGTGAAGAGTTGGTCAATGACGGAGCAATTTTTCAAACAACGAGTGATACCGAAGTAATTCTGCATCTGATTGCGCGAAGCAAACTTGATAACCAAATAGATCAAATAAAAGAAGCTCTCCAAAAAGTTGAAGGCGCATTCAGTATAGTAATTTTAACAAATGACAAATTGATTGGCGCAAGAGATCCGCATGGATTCCGGCCTTTATGTGTCGGAAAGATTAATGGTTCATTAGTAGTTACTTCAGAAACTTGTGCTCTTGATATCAATTCTGCGCAATATGTGCGTGATGTAGAACCCGGCGAAATGGTGATTATTGATAACGAGGCGAACAGTTCAGGAATTGTAAAATCTATAAACATTTATCAAAAAACTTTTCCGAAAAAACATTGTGTTTTTGAGTATATCTATTTTTCCAGACCTGATAGCAGAGTCTTCGGCGCTAATGTAGATAAGATGAGAAGAAAATTAGGGAAAGTACTTGCTGAAAAACATCCCGCCGTTGATAAAGACGGTGATAAAATTATTGTAATAAGTGTGCCGGATAGTTCTAACACTGCGGCGATTGGTTACCAGACTCAACTGGCAAAACAAGGTGTATCTTCAAAACTTGAAATCGGTTTGATCCGCAGTCACTATATCGGCAGAACTTTTATTTTACCAGGTCAACGCGCAAGGGAAATAGGAGTAAAAATTAAATTCAATACTGTAAAAGGTGTTCTTGAGAACAAAACAGTTGTTTTGATTGATGACTCAATTGTAAGAGGAACAACTTCAAAACAGTTGGTTAAATTATTGCGTGAAGCTAATCCTAAAGCTATTCATTTGAGAATTTCTTCACCTCCGATTATTAGCCCTTGTTATTATGGAATGGATTTTCCATCTAAAGAGGAATTGATTGCTAATAAATTTAATGTTGATATCGAAGCAATACGCAAATATCTTGATGTGGATACTTTAGAATATCTTACAATAGATGAAATGTTGGAAGCAATGGTAGATCATCAGCCGGATAATTTTTGCACGGCTTGTTTCTCCGGCATTTATCCGGTAGCAATTAACAAATTGATTACTAAAAATGTTTACGAAGACTAATTAGAAACATGAATAAAATTCTAAAAGAAATTTATCTTTTGCCAAATCTGATAAGTTTATTTCGGCTATTATTATTCATCCCTTTAATCTTTCTTTTTCAGTTGATGAGAACTGACGATAATTACAGATACTACATTCTTATACTTATTCTAATTGCTTTTATATCAGATCTTCTTGATGGATATACGGCGCGCAAGAGAAACCAAATATCAGAACTTGGCAAAATAATTGATCCTTTAGCAGATAAAGTTCTTGTAGCTTTGATTGTTGTCAATCTCTTTTTTATGGAGATGATTCCAACTTTCTTCTTCTGGTTAATCATTCTAAGAGATATTTTTATTTTTCTTGGCGGATTATATATAAAGAAAAAGATCGGAAAGGTCCTTCCATCTAATCTTCTTGGAAAAGCAACAGTTTTTTCAATTGGAATTTTTATCATAATAACATTACTCCGGTTAAATCAATTAAGCGTTATTTATCAAGGAGTTATGATCATCTCTATCACATTATGTTTCGCTTCAATTATTGGTTATTCATTACGGGCAAAAGAAATATTAAACTGGAAAAAGAATGAAACTATTCTCTAATCTGAAAAAATTAAAAGAAGGATTAACAAGAACTCGGGAAAATCTAACCACTAAGATTTCAGAAGTAATCACCAGAAAAGTTAAAATAGATGAAAACACACTTGATGATCTGGAAGAAATTTTAATCAATAGTGATTTAGGTAGTAAGCTAACGGAACAATTAATCAACAATGCTAAATCCGCATTACTAAAAGAGCAGGATAGAACGCTTGATAAGATAAAAGAGATTTTAAAGAAAGAACTTGTCAAACTCATTCAGCCGCAAGAGAAGAAAACCTCAGCAGATTCACTTTCTGACCAGAATAAAGTAAAAATAATTTTAATTATCGGTATTAATGGTTCAGGAAAATCTACAACAATTGGAAAACTGGCTTATAAATATAAGACTGAAGGGAAAAAAGTAATTATCGGTTCAGCCGATACTTTCAGAGCTGCGGCAAATGAACAGTTAAAAAGCTGGGCTACAAAAGCCGGTGTTGATCTTATAGAAGACATATCGAAAGATCCTTCAGCTGTTGTATATGAAACTGTTAAATCTGCTTTGTCAAACAATTACGAAATTGTTTTGATTGATACAGCCGGAAGGCTCCACAATAATAAAAATCTAATGTTGGAACTGAACAAAATAAACGGAGTTATTTCTAATCTGATTCCCGGAGCACCTCACGAATGTCTTTTAGTCGTTGATGGTAATTCAGGCCAAAATGCAATAATGCAGTTTGAAGAATTTAATAAATATTCTAATCTAACCGGCGTTATAATTACTAAACTTGATGGTACTGCCAAAGGCGGTTCTGTTCTGCAAATTGCATCGGAAAAGAATATCCCGATCCGTTACATTGGTTTAGGTGAGGGAATGGAAGATCTTCAAGAATTCAACGCAGAAGAATTTGTTGATGCAATGTTTTAAAGCAGTTATCAGTATTACAACAGAATTAACCCATTTTTACAAAATGACATCATTATCAGCAGATTTCCACTCATTAATTAAGACTACTATATAAGAAGAGTATTATAATTTTGCCTTCAAATCTTTCTCAGTTTGTCAAAAAGTAAGGTTCATTTCAGAGCTTTTCGTAAAATATCAGATAGTTTTTATCATCTCTTCCATTTTTATTAATGAAAAGTTACTAAACAGAAAAATTATTAGATAAGCGAGTCTTTATTTTCTTTCGCAGAATATCTATTATTACACCTGCTTTTTTAAAGATTTCTTACAAATAAGATTTGTTAACCGAAAATTTCTAAAAACCAGCAGATTTTATTTTTGTCAGCCCGATAAGCTTGGTAAAATGAGTTTTTACCAAAGAATATTTTTCTTTTTAATGGCAAGATATTTGTCCACAAAGTTGTTTATTAAGTTAAAATAGTATCTAATATAAATCTGAGGAACAATATGGAAAGGAAGAAAATAACAATTGATGGAAATGAGGCAGCTGCTCATGTTGCGTACCGTGTGAGTGAGGTAATTGCCATCTATCCAATCACACCATCATCTACAATGGGAGAGTTGTCGGATGCATGGTCTGCAAAGAAACTAAAAAATATCTGGGGAACTGTACCAAGTGTAACAGAGATGCAGAGTGAAGGTGGTGCTTCCGGTGCGGTTCATGGTGCGCTTCAAACTGGTGCTTTGACTACAACTTTTACAGCATCACAAGGTTTGTTTTTAATGATTCCCAATATGTATAAAATTGCAGGAGAATTAACACCAGCTGTATTTCATGTTAGTGCTCGTTCTATTGCCGCAGCAGCTCTTTCTATTTTTGGAGATCACAGCGATGTTATGGCAACAAGGCAAACCGGTTTTGGTATGATTGCTTCAAACTCTGTACAAGAAGCCACTGATACTGCTGCAATTGCTCATAGAGCAACACTTGAATCAAGAATCCCTTTTGTTCATTTCTTTGACGGCTTTAGAACATCAGCTGAAGTAATGAAAATGGAAGAACTGACTGATGATGATATCCGCGCGATGATAGATGACGAGAAAGTGAAAGAATTTAAGGATAGGGCATTGAGTCCTGAACATCCATTCATACGCGGAACTGCGCAAAACCCCGATGTTTATTTTCAAGGAAGAGAAACTGTTAATAAATTTTATGATGCATGTCCGGATATTGTTCAGAAAGCAATGGATAAGTTCGCACAAATTACCGGCAGACAATATCACTTGTTTGATTATTACGGCGCACCGGATGCTAAGCGTGTTGTTATTCTCATGGGTTCAGGTGCAGAAGCTGCCGAAGAAACTGTTGAGTATTTGGCTCAGAAGATGGAAGAGAAAATAGGCATCATTAAAGTTAGATTGTACCGTCCATTCTCCGCTAAACATTTGTTAGAAGCTTTTCCGAAATCTGTTGAAAAAATTACTGTTCTAGATAGAACGAAAGAACCCGGATCGTTAGGCGAACCGTTATATCTTGATGTTGTAACAGCGATTTCAGAAGCCATGAGTTCAAACAATCCGCCGTTTGCTAAGATGCCAAAAATAGTTGGCGGACGTTATGGTTTGTCTTCAAAAGAATTTACACCGGCAATGGTTAAAGCAGTTTTCGATAACATGAAAAATTCTGAGCCGAAAAATCATTTTACTGTTGGAATAAATGATGACGTTACATTTACTAGTCTTGATTACGATGTTAATTTCATGACTGAAGGACCGGATGTTGTACGCTGTTTGTTCTACGGACTTGGTGCGGATGGAACAGTTGGTGCAAATAAGAATTCAATTAAAATCATTGGCGAAGAAACAGATAATTACGCTCAAGGTTATTTTGTTTACGATTCTAAAAAATCCGGCTCTACAACAGTTTCTCATTTAAGATTTGGAAAGAAACCAATCCGCTCTACTTATCTAATTCAAACCGCAAAATTTGTCGGATGCCATACATTCGGTCTTCTGGAAAAATTTGATGTACTTGGAAATATTGAAGAAGGCGGAACATTTTTGTTGAACAGTCCTTACGGAACGAACGAAACTTGGGATAAAATGCCGATTCGTGTTCAACAGCAAATTATTGACAAGAAATTAAATTTCTACGTTATTGACGGTTATGCTGTTGCAAACAAAACCGGTATGGGAAGCAGAGTAAATACAATCATGCAAACATGCTTCTTTGCAATCTCCGGAATATTACCAAAAGATGAAGCGATTGAGCAGATTAAAAAATCAATCAAAAAAACTTACGGTGCAAAAGGGGAAGAGATAGTTAAGAAGAACTTTGAAGCAGTTGATCAAACTCTTGCTCACTTATTCAAAATTGAAGTGCCGGCAAAAGTTACAAGCTCAATTGAAATTCCTGAAATCGTTTCCAGCAAGGCACCTGAATTTGTCCGTACAACACTGAGCAAAATGCTTGAAGGTAAAGGAGACGATGTAAAAGTAAGTGAAATGCCTGTTGACGGTACTTTCCCTTCGGCAACAACAAGATGGGAAAAAAGAAATATTGCTCTCGAAGTTCCTGCATGGGATTCTGAATGGTGTATTCAATGCGGTAAATGTGCTATGGTTTGTCCTCATGCAGCAATTCGTATTAAAGTCTATGATAAGAAATTTGTTGAAACAAAACCCTCTACATTCAAATGGATGGAAGCCAAAGGAAAAGAATTTCCGGAAGGTTATGCATATACAATCCAGACTGCAGTAGAAGACTGTACCGGCTGCGAAATGTGCGTTGAAGTCTGTCCAGCTAAAAATAAAAAAGAAACAAAATTCAAAGCTCTTAACATGGTTCCTCAAATTCCAATTAGAGAACAAGAACGTAATAACTTTGAGTACTTCCTCGGACTACCTGAACTAGATAGACGTTTGATAAACACAGCGGTAATAAAAGCACAACAGTTACAACAGCCATTGTTTGAGTTCAGCGGCGCTTGTTCCGGCTGCGGCGAAACACCATACGTTAAATTGGTTTCTCAGTTATTTGGAGATAGATCTGTAATTGCAAACGCAACCGGATGTTCATCAATTTACGGCGGAAATTTGCCAACAACACCTTGGGCAAAAAATAATGAAGGGCGCGGTCCGGCATGGTCAAATTCATTATTTGAAGATAATGCCGAATTTGGAATGGGTATGAGACTTTCGATTGATAAACAAAGTGAATTTGCAAAAGAATTACTGACAAATCTTTCTCAAGAAATTGGTAAAGAACTAGTTGATTCAATTCTAAATGCAGTTCAAAAAGATGAAGCCGGAATTTACGAGCAAAGAGAACGTGTTGAAGAATTAAAGAAAAAACTTGCAAACATAAAATCTAAGAACGCATTGAAGTTAATAGAAGTTGCAGATTATCTTGTTAAGAAATCGGTTTGGATTATCGGTGGCGACGGCTGGGCTTATGATATCGGCTACGGAGGACTTGATCACGTAATGGCATCCGGTAAGAATGTAAACATTTTAGTTCTTGATACAGAAGTATATTCTAATACTGGCGGACAGATGTCTAAGTCAACAAGCTATGGCGCAGTTGCTAAGTTTGCTGCTGCTGGAAAAACCACTGCTAAAAAAGATCTTTCAATGATGGCAATGACATACGGTAATGTTTACGTTGCAAAAGTAGCTATGGGCGCAAATGATGCTCAGACACTGCGCGCTTTCTTAGAAGCAGAAGCTTATGATGGTCCTTCAATCATCATTGCTTACAGCCACTGTATTGCACACGGAATCAATATGGCAAAGGGTATGGAAAGCCAAAAACTTGCCGTGGACAGCGGTCACTGGCCATTATTCAGATATAATCCGCTTAATGTTTTAGATGGTAAGAATCCTTTGAAACTTGATTCTAAGGCGCCTAAAATTAAACTAGAAGAATATATCTATAATGAAACCAGATATAAGATGTTAACAAAATCTCACCCGCAAGAAGCAAAACATTTGTTGGAATTAGGGCAGGCGGAAGTTCTAAAAAAATGGAAATTCTACGAACAAATGTCTGAAATGCAAGTCTCTAACGATGGTGAAAAAAAAGATAATTAATTTTATTCCGTGGCAGAGCGAAGAATCTCAATCCAATTAAGAGATTCTTCTCCGAAGGAGTCCTTCGGACGACTCACCCATGAATCTTAAAATTTTAAAATAGGAGCAAGTATGGATCTTTCAACAACATACATGGGATTAAAACTGAAGAATCCGTTAGTACCTTCAGCATCTCCGCTATCTCAAAGTGTTGATACTGTGAAAGCAATGGAAGACGCCGGCGCCGCTGCCGTTGTTGTCTACTCATTGTTTGAAGAACAAATCACGCATGAATCCGGTGAACTCGATCATTATTTAACTTATCACAACAACAGTAACGCAGAAGCAACAAGTTATTTTCCTGAGCAGGATAAATTCCATCTTACACCTGCAAAATATCTTGATCATATTGCTAATCTTAAAAAAGCTGTAGACATTCCTGTTATTGGAAGTTTAAACGGTGTTAGTTCTGGCGGCTGGGTTAAATATGCTAAGAACATAGAACAAGCCGGTGCAGATGCAATTGAATTAAATATCTATTACATACCAACTAATCCACTTACTTCAGGTTCCGAAATAGAAACTATGTATGTTGATGTCTTGAAAGAAGTAAAAAAGAATGTAAAGATTCCGGTTGCAATTAAATTAAGTCCATTCTTTTCTTCTATGTCTAACATGGCTCAGAAATTAGATCATGCTGGAGCTGACGCATTAGTTCTTTTCAATAGATTCTATCAACCTGATTTTGATCTCGATAAACTTGAGGTAACTCCGAATTTGGTTTTGAGCACAAATTGGGAAATGCGTCTGCCTCTAAGATGGATTGCAATTCTTCACGGAAACATAAAAGCTAATCTTGCTTTAACCAGTGGAGTTCATAATCATACCGATGTTATTAAATCAATGATGGCTGGTGCTGACGTTGCTATGATTTGTTCAGAATTATTGACGAACGGAGTTGGAAGAATTGCCGACATTCTATCAAAAATGAAGAACTGGATGGAAGAGAAAGAATACGCATCCGTTTCATTGATGAAAGGAAGTATGAGTCAAAAATCAATAGCAGAACCGGCAGCTTTTGAACGTGCTAATTATATGAAAATGCTACAAAGTTATAAAACACTGCTGTAATAACTTTCTTTTTAGTCCAAGCGCCGCCGGCTTCATTAGAAATCGGCGGCTTTTTTATATTTAAGACGGTATGATTTTAATATCAATTGAAATAATTACCTATGATATCAAGTCAAATTGCCCTATATTTGCACCCGTAAGAACATTTTTGAATGACTCTTCAGAATAGATTTTGTTCTTCTCAACTTTGTGCCCATCTACAACCAATCTAAGAGAACCACAAGGTCTAAAAAATATTTATCAACGGTAAGGAATATCTTTAAATGATTAACAGTAGCTTCAAAGAATTAGGATTGTCGGAAGAATCTCTTCATGCAATTCATATGAAAGGGTTCGAAGAACCAACAGAAATTCAGAAAAAAATAATTCCGCTTATTTTAGAAAATAAAATTGACTTAATCGGTCAAGCTCAAACCGGGACCGGAAAAACTGCGGCATTCGCACTTCCAATAATTGAGCAGTTGAAAGCTAAAGCTGGGCATTTGCAGGCTTTAGTTCTTGTTCCAACTCGTGAACTTGCAATTCAGGTTGCTGAAGAATTTAATTCTCTGCGCGGTAATAAAAATATTCACGCAGCACCAATTTACGGAGGACAATCTTATGACACTCAGCTTAGAAGATTAAAGAAAGGTGTTGATGTTGTAGTTGGAACACCCGGACGCATGATTGATCTCTTAAATAAAAAAAGTATGGTGCTTTCGGAAGTTTCTTTTGTTGTTCTTGATGAAGCCGATGAAATGCTTAATATGGGATTCGTTGACGATATAGAAGATATTCTAGGTAGAACAAATCCAAACAGAAGGACTTTATTATTTTCGGCAACAATGCCGGAAAGAATATCTACGCTCGCAAAAAAATATATGGGCAAGCGTGAAATTATAAGGACAAAACATTCCGGAGAAACCACACAGCTAACCGAACAAATTTATTACGAAGTAAAAGAATCCGATAAATTGGATGCACTATGTAGAATTATTGACACCACTGTTGGTTTCTATGGATTGGTCTTCTGCAGAACTAAACACGATGTTGATCATGTAACTTCAAAATTATCTGACAGAGGTTATGACACTGAAGGTCTGCACGGAGATATTTCTCAAAATGTACGTGAGAAGATTTTAACTAAGTTCAGAAACAAAAAGATAAACGTATTAATAGCAACAGATGTTGCTGCACGTGGTCTTGATATAGATGATTTGACACACGTTATTAATTACGCATTGCCACAAGATCCGGAAGCTTATCTGCACAGAATCGGAAGAACAGGCCGTGCCGGTAAAGAGGGAACTGCAATCACTTTTATTTCCCCAGAAGAACACCGTAAACTAATGTTCATAAAAAACTTTACTCAGACTGAGATACGGAAAGCAAGGATTCCGCTTGTTAAAGATGTAATCAACTTTAAGAAAGAAAAAATTGCCTCAGAATTGAGAGCGATGATGGAAGTTGGAGTTGCACATAATTACATTACGCTTGCCAAAGAGATGATCAGAGATCATAACCCGGAAGATGTTGTTGCCGCATTGATCAAATACACATATCAAAATGAACTGGAAGAAGAAAATTACGCGAAGATTCATGATCTATTTGAAGGAAGAAGATCGTTTGATAGGAAAGACGACAGACCGATGGGAAGAAAAGAATATGCACGCGATGGAGCTAGAGGTAAAAGAGATTTCTCATCACGCGGCGAAAAATCTGAACGCCCAAGCAGATTTGAAAGGGGCGGTAGAACGGAACGTGGTGAAAGATCCGAAAGTAAAGGAAGATTTGATAGCGATAAAGGAAAAGCACGAATGTTTTTCGCTCGCGGTAAAAAAGATGATCTAAATCCCAAAGAATTATTAACTATGCTCAAAAAGAAAGCAAATGTTGACCCTTCTAAAGTTACCGGAATTCAGATCTCCGATGCTTTCTCTTTCTTTAATGTACCGCCTAAAGAAGCCGATATTATTCTGGAAAAACTTAATCGTGAAGGCGACAAGAGACCTATAGTTGAAAGAGCAAAAGGAAAGTAGAATATCTTTTAGTTTTATAAAAAACAATTAGATAAACAAAAATCCGGTTTCCAAAGGAAATCGGGTTTTTTATATATGAGAATGGATTAGCTTATTACTTAAATGCTTTTTATTGCATCATAATAAATGCTAATGGCTCTACCTAACAAAAGACGAATCACAGTCTTTAATCGGAGATAAAAACAAAATAACCATAATGTGAGAGTAATAGAATGGAAGAAATGAAAACATTTTCAGAAATATACTTACCTGCAGAAGAACTCTTGATTAACCAGATTTTCAAGATGATTCATGATATTATCCAACAGAATAAGAAAATTCCATATCTCAATTCTGATAAAGAACCTAAGGAAGAATATCTTGAATATTTTATAGTGACAGATGCATTGATTTCTTTTAACAGAAGAGGCGGTAATAAAAAGAATAACAAAGTTACCGGCGCACAATTAAGGGATGCCATCAGATATTCTCTGAGAACAAATGATGAATTGACCAGGCAGGGATTCAATAAAATATACGGTACAGCTATCGGTGTTTCACTTTATTCGTTTGTTAATTTGTTGATAGATGAGATTACAAAACGCAAAATAGTTGGACATGAAATTTCTCATAATTCGTTTGGTAGAGGTATAATCTCCAAGATTGAACAGCAAAAAGAATTTGTGTGGTTCAAGTATAACGATGATCATAAAATGCTATCCATGGATCACTTTACGCTTAATAAAGAAGATCAACAGAAGATAATAAATTTATTAACCGGCGCGTTAGATTCATAATTGCGTAAAAAGACATTGTTTATTCCGAGAATATTCCCAAAGATTTATTAAAATAATTTTCTGATTTCGAAATTTGATTCCATGAATCATTTTTATAAATTTGCGCTCACAAAAATTGTTCTTAACACGCTGTGATTGACGAAAACAAATGCCGAAGTGGCGGAATTGGTAGACGCGCTGGACTCAAAATCCAGTGAGGCTTAAACCTCGTGCCGGTTCGAGTCCGGCCTCCGGTACAAAATAGGTTGATTCTAAAACGGAATCAGCCTTTTTTTGTGCCATTATCTCTAAAACTTTCTGTCAACTTCCCATCAAACAAATTTTTCATCTTAGCACCTATACTTATCAAATTTCTTAGATCAATATAATCCTCGGATTAAAATTTCTAATCCCTTTTTCATTCTTTGGATCTATATACTTCTAATCCTTCCATTTTTATATTCAATACGAACAATTATCAAAGGAGTCATATGAATAAAAAAAGTAATAGACCATTGTTGTTTGAATCTAGGTGGTCCACAAAGTTCTGGTTACTTCCCGACACATTAGAAACCGGTTATTTCATATTTCAAAGATCCGAAATTTCATATAGCGATCTTGGCAAATTTGCTCAGGATGTCTCAGAGTTAATAAATGAACATGTTTGCAGTATTATTAATTTCAGTAACCTTGAATTCATTGAGATTGCAAATGGATATATGTCAATGGAAGAATTAAGAAGAACAAATGAACTTTGGAATCTAATGAACAAGCGCAGACTCGAAGCCGGTAATGAAAAAATTCATCCTCCAATAGAAAATAAAGGTAGGCAACGAGAGAGAAATTATGAACCAATGTATGCAGATTAGAGGAACCGAAGAAAAAGAAATAATTTCGAGCATCGCGCGGCTACCGGAGCGTTAGTATGTATAAATAAATTAGATCTATCAAAAGTTAAAATCTAATAAAACTATAATAATACCACCTTCAACCGGCGATGCTCATTACATCTTCCACAATAAATCCCTCCTAATCCATCCCTTATAGCCGGGGGATGGATTTTTTTAATTACTGTAATTAGATTTTCTTATCTTGAAGTACAGTGCATAAATATTTACTTATAAATCATTGTTTCTTCCAAATCATAAGCAATTCATTTATTTGATCAATTAGATTTAATTATTTGAGCACTGATAACTAATTATGTAATTTTGCACTGAAATTATTATAGAGAAGGTATGAGCAATCCCAATAACGTTAATGATAATCCAGCAGAATCTACAAAATCGAAAAATTTCATTTATGAGATTATTGATGAAGATTTGAAAACAAATAAATGGGGCAGTAAAGTTCACACACGTTTTCCGCCTGAACCGAATGGTTATCTTCATATTGGCCACGCTAAATCCATTTGTTTGAATTACGGAATTGCCCGTGACTATAAAGGCAAATTTAATCTTAGATTTGATGATACAAATCCGGAAAAAGAAGAACAGGAATATGTTGATTCTATCATCGAAGATGTTAAATGGCTTGGCGGCGATTTTGAAGACAGAATTCTCTTTGCATCCGATTATTTCGAACGGATGTATCAATGGGCTGTCGAATTAATCAAAAAAGGAAAAGCTTACGTTGATGACCTTAACGCCGACGAAATCCGTTCTACACGCGGAAATTTAACTGAACCTGGTAAAGAATCTCCATACCGTAACAGAAGTGTAGATGAAAATCTCGATCTATTTGAACGGATGCGTAAAGGAGAATTTTTAAACGGTTCTAAAACTTTACGCGCAAAAATTGATATGGCTTCCCCAAATTTTAATATGCGCGACCCGATCATGTACCGCATCGTTCATGATGAACATCATCGCCAGAGAAACAAGTGGTGTATTTATCCCACATACGATTGGGCACACGGATTGGAAGATTCAATCGAAGGTATAACTCACTCTATATGTACACTAGAATTTGAAAATCACAGACCGTTATACGATTGGTTTCTCAATGAACTTGGAATTCATCATCCTCAACAGGTAGAATTTGCGCGGTTAAATCTCAGTTATACCGTTATGAGTAAAAGAAAACTTTTGCAGCTTGTAAAAGAAAATTTTGTTGACGGCTGGGATGACCCGCGAATGCCTACTGTTAGCGGATTCAGACGAAGAGGATATACACCTGAATCAATTAGAAATTTTGCTGAGATTATAGGAGTAGCTAAGCGCGATGCTCTTACAGATATTGCTCTGCTTGAATACGCTATACGGGACGACTTAAACAAGCATGCTCAGCGCGCTATGGCTGTCCTGAGACCATTAAAAGTAGTTATAACTAATTATGTTGGCGAAGAAGATCTTGAAGGAGTTAACAATCCTGAAGATCAGTCAATGGGAACACGCAAGATTCCATTTACAAATGAAATATATATTGAGCAGACAGACTTTATGGAAAATCCGCCGAAAGGATTTCATCGTTTAGTACCTGGCGGAGAAGTACGTTTGCGTTACGCTTACATTGTAAAATGCGAAGAAGTCATCAAAAATGGTAAAGGAGAAGTTGTAGAACTCCGTTGTACTTATGATCCCGAAACAAGAAGCGGAACCGGAACCAGCAAAAAGAAAGTGAAGGGAACTATTCATTGGATTTCTGCAAAGCACGCTCTTAAAGCCGAGATTCGTTTATACGACCGTCTCTTTACTGTAGAAGCGCCAGATGCAGATAAAGAAAAAGGTTTTTTGGAATTTCTAAACCCTAATTCGTTGGAAATTTTAGACAATGCTTTGATAGAACCATTTTTGAAAGACTCTAAACGCGGAGGTAGATTTCAATTTGAAAGACATGGATATTTTTGTGTTGATACAAAATTTACTACTGATGATAAATTAGTATTCAACAGAACGGTTACATTGAAAGATAGCTGGGGTAAGACAAGTTAATTAAAGATACAAGACAAGTATCGTATCATTTTTATAATTAATAAAAAATATTATGCTTAATAAGTCTTTGGGGAACATAACTTCCGCTAATGTCAAAGAAATTATCAATTCAGATATCGAATTAAATCCTGAAACTATTGAAGAACTTGATACAATTGCTCAACTAATTTCTGACTTAAAATTAACGCGTGATGCGCTGCGTGAAAGCGAAGAGAAGTACAGATTGTTGTTCTCAAATGTACCGTTGGGAATTTTGCATTTCGATTCACACGGCAAGATTACAACGTGCAATGACAATTTTATTTCCATCATTGATTTAGCAAAGGACAAAATAATTGGAGAATCTCTTACAGATGTAATAGATAGCCATCTTGTTTCTGCTATTCAAAGCGCGCTCTCAGGCACTGTTGGGCATTATGAAGGAGATATCGTTTCCAAAATTTCCGGTAAGATAACACCGGTACGGGTTAATTTTGCCCCCATCATTCTGGAAGATGGAATAATAAATGGCGGCGTGGGAATATTTGAGGATATTACTGAACGTAAGCAGATAGAACGGATATTTTTTCATGATATTATTAATACTGCCGGCAATCTAAATAATTTCATTGAACTGATAGATCCGGAAAGCATTAAGAATACCGAAACAAGACAATATTTAGAGATTGTTGCAAGCATTTCAAGCAGAATTGTTGATGAGATACGAACTCATAAACATCTTCTTACATCAGATAAAAGTAAAATTAATCTAAGAATCTCAGAGATAGGATCATTAGATTTTTTTGAGAGTATTTATAACTATTTCAACCGCGCTGATTTGTTAAATAAAAAAACCATTAGCATTTCTCCCAATAGTGAAAACATTTATTTTGAAAGCGATGAAACACTTTTAGGAAGAGTCTTAAACAACATGCTTAAGAATGCCATCGAAGCCTCGAATGAAAATGATACGATTAATCTGTACTGCGGATTAAAGAACAATATGGTAACATTCAGCGTACATAATTCCATGCTTATTCCTAAAAACATTCAATATCAGCTATTCAATCGTTCAGTATCAACAAAGGGAGCCGGGCGAGGTTTAGGATTATACAGTATGAAATTCTTAACGGAAATGTACCTGAAAGGTTCTATCGCTTTTACATCCTCTAAAGAGGAGGGAACTACATTTACAGCAAGTTATCCGTTAAAAATTAGAGATGCTTCTTAGGAGATTTTAATTTTCTCCAAAGCATTCTTAATTCTCGAAATTGTTTCCTCTTTTCCCAGAATAACGACAATATCAAATACACCCGGGCCTGTGCTCGTAGCGGAAACAGCAAGGCGCAAAGGATGAATTAGTTTTCCTTTCCCAACATTTAACTCTTCCGCAACTTTATGAAGAGCGTGCTCGTAATCTTCTTTCTCCGGATTTACAAGTATGTTGAATTCATCTGATAATTTCTGCAGTTGAGCAGGAGTTTCATGGTTCCAATTTTTTTGAACTGCGGTCTCTTCATACTCTTTGGGGGCTTCAAAAAAATATGGTGACTTTGTCAAATATTCATGAACAAACGATACACGTTCTTTCATTGCGGCAATGACACGAAGCAAGTAGGAATCGTTGTAATTGTTAATTGAGAATTGAGAATTGAGAATTTCTTGCTTGAGCAAAATAAAAAGCTCTTCATTAGATTTTTTACGTAGATGTTCCGCATTTAACCAATTCAATTTCTCCAGATCAAAGACAGCACCGGCTTTATTAACCCGTTCGAGAGTAAATTTTTCTATCAATTCATTCATATAATAAAATTCTTGGTCATCGCCGGCATTCCAGCCAAGTAAAGCAACAAAGTTTACTAGCGCTTCTTTTAAAAATCCTTTTGTACGGTAATCTTCGACCGCAACATCGCCTTGTCTTTTACTAAGTTTGGAACGGTCAGGATTTAATAATAACGGGAGATGAGCAAATATTGGTCTTTCCCACTTAAATGAATCGTATAACAAAACATGTTTTGGAGTAGACGAGAGCCATTCTTCTCCGCGGATAACGTGACTTATCTGCATTAAGTGATCATCAACTACATTTGCCAGGTGATAAGTCGGATATCCATCGCTTTTAATTAAAACCTGGTCATCAACATTATTACTGTCGAATTCAACTTTTCCTCTAACAATATCATCAAAAATAATTCTATGATTCGGCTCAATATTTAGTCTAATCACGAACGGATCTTTGTTGGCTAGTTTTTCTTCAACTTCCTTTTTGCTTAGAGTAAGACAATGTTTATCGTATTTAGCTTGAGGTAATTTTTGTTTCTGTTGTTCTTCTTTTAATACTTCAAGACGTTGTTGAGAGCAAAAGCAATAATATGCATTTCCATTTGATATCAGCTCTTGAACATACTTTTGATAAATATCAAGTCTTTGCGATTGCATGTATGGACCGAAAGAACCGCCAACTTCTGGACCTTCGTCAAATTCCAGACCGCACCATTTTAGTGCTTCAATTAAATTTTCAACAGCGCCTTCAACAAATCGGTTACGGTCAGTATCTTCAATCCTTAGAATAAACTTACCATTGTTTCTGCGGGCAAATAGATAATTATATAAAGCAGTACGCAGTCCTCCTACATGCAAATAGCCGGTAGGACTTGGTGCGAAACGAACACGAATATTCTCCAAAAATTACTCCGGAATAATTATAATTAGTTACAAATATAAGAAAACTTGATTTTGGATTCTGCTAAAATAAAAAGTCCCGTTAATGCGGGACTTTTTGTGCACCTCACAATCAATGTTTTTTAGTTGCTCAGTCAGAAATAAGCTTTTCTATTGTTGGCGGGTTTCAACAATGGAAGAAAGCCGGTAGAATTGTTCGAAAAGGCGAACACGGTTTTTTAATTTTTGTCCCATCTAAAGCAAAGCAAGAAGATAATTCAGAAATGATTTCTGATGAGGAAGATGTTCACTTTTTTACTGCAATTGTGTTTGATATTTCACAAACAGAAGTTATAGCAAAATCGGAAGCTGCTTAAGTTTTTTCCCGATTTGTTGAGACTTCCGGTTCTTTTTCTTATTCGGTCATTTCATTATATTGAAATCGAAAAATAATTTTAGTGCATTGTACTAATGTAAAAGTACATACAAAGTCGGAACAAAAGTACATACAACGGCAAAAAGTCATGGTGAATTTCTGGTGTGCATTAACAAAAAAAGCCCGAATACATTTCATATTCGAGCTTTTCTTAGTACACCCGTAGGGATTCGAACCCCAAACCTTCTGATCCGTAGTCA
>JAKAKD010000017.1 GCA_021824635.1 Bacteroidota bacterium
GGTATCTTTAAAATTTATTTGACCAATAACATTTTTTTATTTATGGTGAAGGAATTTCCCTTTAATTGATAGACATACATTCCGCTTGGCAGATTACCTCCGTCAAAGCTTACTGAATGCTCACCTTCGTTTTGAATACCATCAACAAGTCTTACTACTTCTTTGCCGATCATATCATAAACTATTAAAGTTATTTTATCTTTTTCTTTTAATGAGTATTTAATAACTGTCGTTGGGTTGAATGGGTTTGGATAGTTACCCAATGAATTATCTTCAATTTCTTTTTCTTCCATTAACTTAGACTGTACTTTATTATTGGAAGCAATCTCTTTCCCTAACGGCGGTGGATCGGGGCTTACTATTACATAAAATTCATTAGAAGTTTTTGTTGTGTTTGTATTGTCGGTAACAGTACATCGCAAATAAAAATCCCTAATGTCGTTAGGATTTTGAGTAGTTGAATAGTATGGTGAATTTGTACCGGTTGGTATCCAATAATTACTTGGAGGCAAATTTGGTTTTATAATACTGGAAAGCTGAACTTTTTGAGAAGCCAATAACTCATTACCTGCGAATTTCATTTCCCAACTATAAGTAAATGGAGCTATACCATTTGTTAATGTTGTATACCAATGTCCTGTCATCTCGGAATATAATATATTATCTCCAAGTACATTTACTGCAGTTAAAGGTTTAGGAAATAAATCGGCTTCTTTTGCAAACCAATATAATAAACCTGCTGTGGCACGAATTACCAAAGGCAGTGTTTTGTCACGTATGTTTATAAGTTTTGATTCTTCAGTATAGTCATTAACCACCCCCATTGGTTCTCCAAGTGACGGAAGATAATTTCCTGTTTCTCCATATAGGAAAAAATGTTCCATAGTTGAATAATTGCCAAAGATATCATTATTTCCAACTGTTTCATAGGGTCCGCTACTACCAAAGTGGTCAGCTGTTTGTTGAGTAATATACATCAGTGAATGTAATGGATTTGAACTATTATAGAAATAAGGATCAATATAATTACCTGAATTTTGATAACTCCATGAGAGATACTTTGTATCTGCGACCCAATTTTCATATCGATCCGTTTGTAAACCATGTTCATCTCGATGAGCGTGTGCCGGAATACTCATATCTCCTAATAAATGACACATCCTTTCTAAAAATTCCCAAACCACCTGATTCTTAAACTCATCTGTTACATAGACTTCTCCATCATAATACTCCCAATTCCCTGTTCTCTCATTTTTCATTTTATAATTTCCTATGAGAGCAGTATGCATTCTATTGTTTTTCCATAAATCTATTAATGAATAATAATAAAGAGAAATATTGTTCGGCGTATAATCCCATAGTTGCAGCCAATCACCATTTGGTTTTTGAACACGAAGATATTGTGAAGTAATAGAAAAAGTATAAATCCATCCACCATTTGCATATGCCATTAACTTTGTATATGCGTTTTCATATGGACCTATTCTACCAGTAAATTCATGCCAAGCAACATCAAAATAATTTTTTGTATAATCTCCATTGTCAGCATCCCAAAAATGTGATATAGAAATTAAAGCATTATCAAATGCAATATAATCTTTATAATGAAATACAATATCTTCATTATCCTCTATAAAAGCCCCCTCGGAAATAATGCCTAAATTATTTTCCATTGATGGTATTGAATAACCAAGATTCATTTTCAATAGATAATATCCTTGTTCAGCTAAATATTTATGAACATGCTGATCATGTGCATATAAAGTGTATGCAAATAACAATTCTATTAAAAATATAATCATTATTAATTTTGACTTTTGCATTTTTTTACCTCTATAATTATTACTTTTGGTTGATATTTAGTCAAATAAAAATTCCACTTTCTCCATTTTCAAAATCTAATTCCAAACATCAAAACGATTGGTGGATATTCTTTTACTCCCATTTTTCTGAAAGATGATGAACCTATAGCTACTATATCTCCATATATATTGTATATCTTTGATTCAAAAAATAAATTCAAGTCTTCATTAATCTTGTAAGAAACAAGTCCACCCCATGTACTTGTTGTTGAAGAAAAGAGTCCCAGAAAAACTATTCCCAAGCCAGCTTCCGGTATAATTTTTATTTCCTTGGAAACATGAATTTCAAATCTTACAGTACCGGTAAGTATGGGTAAACCGACTGCTTCCAATTGAGGTGTAAATGTTATATGCTTTGACATATAAATATTATACCCAATACCTCCAACAAGAGCTTTTCGATATAATTCTTCTCCAATTTTAAACTCTATTTCATTATGAAGTTTTCCTTCGCTAAATGTTTGAGCAGCAAGAAAGTTAGGGATAAAAGAAAAACAAAAAAGCAATAGGGAATAGAGAACTCTCATTAAAGCCTCATAAAAATATATAATCAAATACTCTTTTTTCGACCAAATTCCACTATTTCTGTTGGAAATAGCACTATTTTTAGGAACAATAGCACTATTGTTGGCAACACTTCCACTATTTTTCCCAACAAAAGCACTATTCTTGGGAACAATACCGCTATTGTTGGCAGCAATACCACTTTCGTTGCGAACAATTGCACTCTTATTGTCAACAAGATCACTATTCTTTTTCTCCAGAGTGCTATTGCCGGCAGCAAGAGTGCTATACTTGGGAACAAGAGATCTATCTTCATCGGCAGAAGCACTGTTGTTAACCACAAAAGCGCTAATATTATCTATTAAATTGTTATAGTTTTTATTCTCCTGTTTTATAAGATAAGCAGTATCGGAAAGCTGATTACTAAAAGCTGTACCTATTTGGGAAATTCCCTTTTTGAAAAAAAACAAACGAAATCCCTTTGATAATTTTTAATTCTTCTTATTTAGCTGAAGTTATACAGAAATTCATAATAATGTCATGTATTGTCATTCCCACGAAAGTGGGAACCATTTGGGGGTTATTTGGGGATGCTGGGGGGCTGTCCAAAAAGTAATTTTGTCATCACGAGTGGAGCGAAGTGATCTGAATTTTGAATTAAAAACAAAAGATTGCTTCGTCGTTTCACTCCTCGCAATGACTTCTACTCTACTTTTTGGACAGCCCCGACACACACTTTTTATCATCTTGTGTAACTTCAGTTATTTAAGTAACAATTTAAAAAAAACAAAGCTTTAATTTCTATTAGGGATTCCCCGATTTTAAAGTTTTGCCAAGTCAGGAAGCAACATTGAAGGTTTTAGAAAGCAACCTTCAATGTTTTATTATATAGCGAGGGTTAAAACATATCGTCGGGAAGGATATAAAAAATCATTAAGCTCATATTTAATATCTGCAAAGCAGCATAAAGATATAATTGATTTACTTTTTTAAAGTTCAATTTTTTCATCATGTTTGATTTATGTTTTTCAACTGTTTTAACATCAACACTAATCTCCCCGGCTATTTCTTTATTACCGTAGCCTTTTCCAATAAACATAAAAATTTCTTTTTCTCTAGAAGTAAGATTTTCTTTTGAAGCGCTTGTTTTTATTTCTTCTATTGAGTTAGTATAAAGCTCTTTTGTTATTTCATCTATAAATTTATTATTACTAT
>JAKAKD010000039.1 GCA_021824635.1 Bacteroidota bacterium
AATTTCGCAAAATCACGGAAAGCGTAGAATTCACGATCAAACTAGAAGGAAAAAAATTGCAGAGTGAAAGTAAGGGGATTTCATTTTGCAATCAAGGGAAAATAAAATGTTCTATTAAAATACTTTATAAGAATTTCATATTGAAATGCCGTGAAATAATGGCTAATTCGTAAATATTTTTAAGCGTAATCTCTTATAAGAAAAAAATGTTCTATCTATTATAATCCGTATAGCTTTCTTTTTCTCCAAAGTGTAGTTTCCGAAATACCAAGTATTCTTGCCGCCTCTTTTGTGTTGAGCGCTATCTTCAATGTTTCTATTATATGCTCTTTTTCGAGATCTTCAATTTTTTGTTTTGGATAATCAACGTGCTTCGGTTTAAATAGCGTTATCTCGGAAGGAAGGTATTCCGACTTAATAATATTGTCCTTTGCAAATACAAGTAATCGTTTTATAACCGTTTCTAATTCTCTAATGTTGCCGGGCCAGTCATAATCCGAAAGAAGTTTTTTTGTGTCGTCAGAAATAATAATCTCTCTTTCTTTAGAATAATTTTTAATAAAATAATCGGTCAGTATAGGAATTTCATCTTTTCTTTCGCGCAGAGGCGGAAGTTTTACTTTTATTCCGGCAATTCTGAAATAGAAGTCTTCCCGCAGAATTCCGGTGCTCAAATCTGCATCTACATTTCTATTTGTAGCGCTGATAATTCGTATATCAATTTTATGAGTTATGCTTTCTCCCACTCTTTCAAATTCCATGCTTTGAAGAAACCGGAGAAGTTTTATCTGCATTGATTTTGGAATTTCAGCCACTTCATCTAAAAAAACCGTTCCGGTATCGGCTAGTTCTAATCTTCCAATTCTATCTTTTATTGCGTTTGTAAACGCTCCTTTAATATGCCCGAATAATTCACTTTCAAAAAGATTTTCCGGGATGGCAGAACAATTAATAGTAATGAAAGGATTATTGCAGCGAGAACTGTTTTTATGAATGAACCGCGCTAGAACCTCTTTGCCTGTACCGCTTTCTCCTTCAATTAAAACGGGAATGTCGCTGTCCGCTACATCTTTTGCGGTTTTTAGAATTTCTTTCATCGTCAAGTTAGAGACAACAAAATTTTCGTCTTCAAATTTTTCTTCTATCTGATATGTAAGCCCTTTGATTTTTTTGCTCAAGCGGTGGTGTTCGTATACACGTTCGATTATATGAATAAATTCTTTATGCGTAAATGGTTTTGTGATATAATCGTATGCGCCATTTTTTATTGCTTCAACAGCAGATTCAATTGATCCGTGCGCTGTCATTAAAACAACGGTCGTGTCCGGCGATATTTTTTTAATCTCGCTTAGGACTTGCAATCCGTTCATCGGCTGCATTTTTAAATCTATAAACGCAAGGTCGAAATAAACTTCTTTGGCTCTTGCAAAAGCAAGGACGGGATTTGAAAAGACTTCCGGAGAATATCCCGAAGAACTCAAAGAAAGTTCGATTGTTTTTAAAATATTAATTTCGTCGTCTATTACTAAAATTTTTCCCTTATACATTATGCTGCCGGTAATTTAATTTGAAATGTGCTTCCCTGCCCTAAAGCGCTGAAAGCTTTAATCTCTCCATTGTGAAGTTCAATAATTTCTTTGGCTATTGATAAACCAAGCCCAAGGCTGCCGGGCGCCGTATCATCAATTTGAATAAATTTATCAAATATTTTTTTCAGATTGTCCGGACTAATGCCAATTCCGGTATCGGAAATTTCTATTAATAAATTTTCTTCCGCCTTCGAAAATTTAACATTTATTTGTCCGCCTTTAGGTGTAAACCTTAGTGAATTTGAAACTAAGTTTTCAATGGCGCTGATTATATTATCGTAACTGCCGTTAATTTTTAATTCGTGGCTTTCATCATTAATTAATAGAGTAATATTATTTTCTTTTGCTTGAATCGAAAATTTCTTCAGAATATGCTGGGCAAGTTTATGTGCTTCAAATTTTTCGAATTTTACACGACCTATACTGGATTCAAGCTTGGTAAGTTCCAGAATTTCATATACAAGTTTATTCAGCCGTTCATAATCTTCTTTCATGGAAAGAACCAGTTCATTCTGCTGAGCCGTAAGTTCACCAACAATTTTATCTTCAATAATACCAAGTGCCATTCCCAATGATGTTAAAGGCGTTTTCAGTTCGTGAGAAACTTTGGCAACGAACTCGGATTTCATTCTGTCTAACTCTTGATATTTGGTAATGTCGTTGAAAACAATTACCGTTCCCTTCATCTCGCTTTCGGGAATTTCCAGTGACGCAGCTATTACCTTAAAATATTTTTGATTGCCGTCTCTATCCTTGACTTTCATAATATCGTCTTTCAAAAATCTTTCTTCTTGATCGGAATATTTTTTGCCGTTATGAATATTTTTATCCGGCGAGAGAAGCTTTTGAATTATCCCAAGATCAAAAAGTTCCGGCGGAAAAGATTCGTTAAATGTTTTGTTTGATAAAATTATGTTAAAATATTCATCAACCAGCAAAACCGGCTCATTCATGCTTTCAATAATGAGTTCGGATTTTTTCTTCTCATATAAAATTTTGTTAAGATTTAGGCGTTCATAGACCTGAAGTTTCTCACTCATCTTGTTAAATTCTTCTGCCAGACTATTTATTTCATCGGCGTTTTCATCAATCTCTATCCGCTCGTCGAAATGTCCTTCGGCAATATGAGTAACGGATTCACGCAGTCTTGTTATAGGCTTAACAATGTAATCGGAGAAACGAGATCCGAACGTTAAACTTATTCCTATTGCGCTGAAGAGAATTATAAGAATTGCAATCGTTGCGCTTTGAGTAATGTCTTTTACATGAGCGACCGAACTGTTCAACGATAGATGGTTAATCTCTAATATTCCATAATTAATTTTTTTGATTGCCTGAATTTCATTTACAAATCTGACGTAGTCTATTCTAAGTGCAGGATATTTTTCTGCGCGATAAATATTGTAATCAATATTGTCTGATATATCTTTAAGAAAATTCTGGTATTCTACATTAAGCGAGTCTAAAATGTTTTTTTCCTCTTTAGTAATAACAGATACGCGCGCTCTGTCATACCAGAAATAAAAGTCGTCTCTGTTCTTTTGAAACAGTCTTTCTCCGCGTTCAAAATTTTGATTGTACATTATAACAATTGCTTGAAGCTGTTCATCTAATGTCCTTCCAATATTATCTGCGGCAATAATGCTTGTATAATTTTCCTGCATTGTTTTTTTTATTGACTCGTTCAGATAATAAAAATTGTAAATACTCCAGAGTGTTGCAAAGAACATAATAAGCAGAATGACTGTAAAGCCGAGTAGAATTTTGCTGCGGAGACTTGTTGTGTATAAATTTATCATGAATTCAAGAACTATTTAATTTCCACATATAAAATAGCTGATTGCTTTGCTTAAATAAACATCTTTTTATTAATTTGGTTTTGTTCAGCATGGTGCTATCTGCCGTTAGGGTGTTATCTAGAACAACAAAATATTCCTGTTTTTAATTGAATCCTCACAATCTGTATTTTATCTTTCAAAAGAAATTTTCATTAAATGGAAGTTCCATTAAAACTCTCTCAAAATATTTTTTCATTTATTCTCTTTTTACTATCAATCTCTTTGCTCAATTCGGCTCACAAGATTCCGGCGGCAAGCTTCCCCCCTTTCAAGCATGCTACGATGTTAAATTCTACGATATCAATCTGACAATTGATTTGAAAGAAAAAGCGATTGGCGGCAGTGTAACCATGCGCGCTGTTGCCGTAAATGATTTAAATAAAATCTTAATTGACCTCGACAGCAGATATCAAATTGACGACGTTCAATCAATTACAAAAGACAAAAAAGAAATTGATTTGAAGTACACACATGACAGCAACAAAGTCTGGATCAATTTTCCGGCAACTGTTAAAAAGGGAGAAACGTTCACAATAAAAACTACTTATGCAGGAATGCCTCGTATTGCGCAAAAACCGCCGTGGGATGACGGACTTGTTCTCGCCAAAAGCAAGGATGGAAAAGATTGGGCGACTTTAACCTGTCAAGGAGGCGGAGCCGATATTTGGTGGCCATGCAAAGATCATCCTTCGGATGAACCGGATTCCGTCTCTCTTCATTTTACCGCATCCGCAGATTTAGTTCTGGTAAGTAACGGAAAATTTATTTCTTCATCAGACAACAAAGACGGAACAAAAACTTGGAACTGGTTTGTCTCAACTCCAATCAATAATTACGGAGTAATATTTTATCTCGGGCCATACAAACGAATTGATTATGATTACACAAGTGTAACTGGAGAAAAATTTCCATTCACAGTTTGGGTTCTACCGGAGAGTTACGATAAAGCAAAAGAACACGCGCCACAATTTTTAACTCACATGAGAGTATTCGAAGAACTCATTGGACCATATCCGTTCCGTGCAGATAAATATGCTGTCGTTGAAGCTCCGCATCTTGGCATGGAACAGCAAACTGCAATTGCTTACGGATACGGCTGGAAAAATCATCCGCAATTTGCATTTGACTGGCTTCATAATCATGAATTCTCTCATGAGTGGTGGGGAAATCTTGTAACTTGTAAAGATTGGAGCGACTTCTGGATTCACGAAGGTCTTGGAACTTACATGCAGCCGCTTTATCTCGAAAAGGTTTTTGGCAAAAATGATTACTTTCGTTATATGAAAAGCATAAAACACTTTGCCAATAAAGTGCCTGTTGCGCCGCGCGGAGAAAAAACATCCGGAGAAAGTTACAGCAATGATACCTATTATAAAGGAGCTTGGATTGTTCATACTCTTAGATATTATCTTGGCGATGAAATATTTTTTAAAGTTTTGAGAAGATGGGCTTATCTAACCGAAGAGATGGAAATAATTACTGACGGCAGACAATGCCGGCTTGCTACAACCGATGAATTACTTGAGATCGCCGAAAAAATTTCCGACAAAAAATTGGATTGGTTCTTCGAAGTATATTTAAGACATGCTTCTCTACCCAAACTAAATGCTGTTCGATCAGTGAATAAAATTGAATTGAGTTGGGAGACTGAAAATAATCTTCCATTCGTATTACCAGTTGAAGTTAAACGCGCAGGAGAAATTCTACGCGTTGAGATGAAGAATGGAAAAGGCGAAATAGATATACCTGAAGGCGCAGACTTCATTGTAGATCCAAACGGATGGATTTTAATGAAATAGCTGATGGGAAATATCATCGCACAATGAATCGTCCGGGTTTGAATTTTTATTTTTTCTGCTTTAACCTGTTGTCTATAATTTGTTATAATTGCAAAAACATTTTCAATTAAATTGAGAACTTGATATATGAACGAAACACTCATTCTATTGTTGATTGGACTTGCTGCCGGAGTAGTTAGCGGCGTTTTAGGAATCGGCGGCGGCATTATAATTATTCCAATGCTAGTTGGATTCTTAGGTTATTCACAAAAAGAAGCACAGGGAACTTCTCTCGGATTATTATTACCTCCAATTGGAATTCTCGCTGTACTTAATTATTATAAAGCCGGTTACGTTAATTTACAAGCGGCTGGTCTTATGGTTATTACATTTATCGTCGGAAGTTATTTCTCTTCAAAGTTGGCTGTAAATTTACCCGAAACCATTATAAAAAAAATTTTTGCAGTCTTTCTTCTGTTTTATGCCATAAAACTTTTTACTGAAAAGTGATTTTCATGCATACATAAAAAATCGAGGTAAATATTTTTTCAAAGCCGATTTCCAGAACAGCAGCAATTTTTCTTGCTCTCCTGGTTACATTTCTTTGGTCAACTTCATTCATAATAATTAAGTGGGGACTGCGTGATATTCCGCCGTTAACATATGCCGGTTTGCGTTATGTACTCGCCTTTCTTTGCCTTCTTCCATTTGCGTTGACTAAAAAAAGAATTGCTGAAATAAAAAGTTTAGACAAAAAAAATTGGATTCAATTAGCTCTACTCGGTTTTCTTTTTTACACATTTACGCAGGGCACACAATTTATCGGGCTCTCTCTCCTTCCTGCAGTTACAGTTAGTTTGCTTCTGAACTTCACGCCAATAATTGTTGCCATAATGGGAATTTTTCTTTTATCAGAAAAACCAACCATTCTTCAATGGTCGGGCACCTTTTTATTTATTGTCGGAATTCTGGTTTATTTTTATCCCGTGAATTTACCGCCAGGCAGAGCACTGGGAATTGCTGTGATGTCAATCGGAGTTCTGGCAAATGCGGCATCATCAATCTTAGGACGCCGCATAAACCGGACCGGAAAATTTGATCCGGTCACAGTTACATTAATCAGCATGGGCATTGGTTCAATTGTAATGCTGATAACCGGAATTACTTTTCAAGGATTACCTTCAATAAGTTTTACAAATCTTCTTTTTCTTATCTGGCTGGCGGTTGTAAACACCGCATTTGCTTTCACAATATGGAATTTGACTTTACGTAACCTAACGGCAATGGAATCAAGCATAATTAACGGAACGATGTTGATTCAGATTGCATTGCTTGCCTGGCTCTTTCTCGGTGAATCAATAACTATTGGCGAAGGAATCGGAATGTTCATTGCTTTCATTGGTGCGGTTATTGTTCAAATCAGAAGAAAGAATTAACTTCCTCAATAGATAAACTCATTAACACAAATAATAAAAGAACAAAAAGATGAAAAAATTATTTTTTACGATTCTTGCGGCAGTTTCTTTGCTTAACGCTCAATCCAAGTATGATCCTTGGGTTTTTTCCGCACCGGCAAAAAAAGAATTTACAAAGATCAATCAAACCGGCACAACAATAATCCCCAACGGAAGATTTATTACTCCATTGGGAAAAAATATTTTAACTGCTCCACATCCTTATGGATTAGCGCTTAGTCCGGATGGGAATATTATAGTTACTGCAAACTCCGGAACCGAGCCGTTATCAATTACAATTATCAAAAATATTTTGGGAGATAGTCCGGAAGTAAAACAAGTTCCGCCCGGCGCGCAAACAGATAAAGGAGTCTTGGCTTCGGTATTTATGGGGCTTGCAATCTCGCCGGACAACAAAATTGTTTACGTGGCTGGCGGGCAGACAAATAAAATATTTCTGTTCGATATATCAACCGGAGACAAAATTGATTCCATCAATTGTTCTTTTCAAGATAATCAAACAGATTACACACACGGTTACATCGGAGATTTAATTTTATCCAAAGACGGAAAAACAATTTACGCTGTAGACCAAATAAACTTTAGATTGGTTGCTGCCGATACTAAAACAAAAAAATTAATTCAAAGCGTTCCGGTGGGAAGATATCCGTTTGGTATTGCACTCTCACCAGACGAAAAAAATATTTTTGTAGCGAATGTAGGTATGTATGAATACAAAATGATCAAGGGAATCACAAAACAAAACATGAATGAGAAAGCGCTCAATTTTCCGGCATTCCCCTACCTATCCAAAGAATCTGAAAACGGTATAAAAGTCGGGGAATTGGACGTACCGGGACTTGGCGATCCGCATTCGCCCGATGCATTCTCTGTGTTTATACTCGAAAACAAAAAAAATAATATTCACGTTACAGCTAAAATCAAAACGGGAAATCAGATTGGCGAAATGATTGAAGGTATTCCCGCAATTGGCGGCGCAAGCCCCAACTCTTTGGTGGCAACAAATAAATTTGCGTTCGTTAGCAATGGAACAAACGATGATATTTCTGTTATTGATATTCAAAAGAAAAAAGTTGTTAATACAATTAAGCTCAATCTTGATGAACGGTTAAAAAATTTCCGCGGAATAATTCCATTCGGTTTAGTTCTCTCACCGGATCAAAAAAGATTATATGCCGCCGAGTCCGGCATTAATGCAATCGCTGTTATTGATATTAACAAAATGAAAGTTATCGGACATATTCCAGCAGGATGGTTTCCCGCAAAATTAAAAGTGAGTAACGACGGGAAAAAATTATTCATCGCAAATGCCAAAGGATTTGGCAGCGGTCCAAACGGCGGCGTAAATTTTAAATCCGGACCGGAAGGAAGTTATATCGGCAACCTAATGAAAGGAACTGTAAATATAATTGACGTACCTAATGATGACGAATTGAAATTACTCACGCAAAAAGTAGTTGAAAATAATTTTTCTATTGATAAATCAAGTTCACCAAAATTTAATGACCGCAAAAATAATCCCATTCCACTTTTCCCCAAGGAAAAAGAAAGTCCGATTAAACATATCGTCTTTATTACAAAAGAGAATAGAACTTACGATGAAATATTCGGGCAAATTGAAAAAGGAGACGGCGATTCAACACTAGCTCGTTATGGAAGAAACGTTTCGTTCACCAATAGAAAGAAAACTCTTGAGGTGGAAAACACAACGGTAATGAAAAATCATCTGGAACTTGCAAAGCAGTTTGCCATCTCCGATAATTTTTACGTTGATTCAGATGTTTCGGCTGATGGGCACCGCTGGCTTGCAAATAACTATCCCAATGAATGGGTAGAAACAACAACACCTGCTAATTACGGAAACAACAGAGACTTCAAAGAGGATTCAAAAGCACCGGGTGTCTTTGGAATGAACAGTGCGGCGGGCGCTGTTTATCCTGAAGATATGAATGAAGCCGGCACACTGTGGGATCATCTTGCGCGCAATAAAAAAGATTTTTTCAATTTCGGATGCGGTTTAATGTTTGAACCGGGCGCTTATCACGAAAGTTTTAAATATACCGGCGTTAAATCAACCGTGAACTTTCCCGTTTCCGCTCCGCTTTATAATAATTCTTCAAGAATGTATGCAACGTATAACACAAATATTCCGGATCAATTCCGCGCGGACATGTTTATCAAAGAGTTTAAAGAAAAATGGATTGGCGAAGGCAAGCAGATGCCTTCCGTAATAACTGCAATTGTACCTAACGATCACGGTGCCGGAGAGCGACCCGCCGCAGGTTACCCGTTCCGGGAAAGTTATATGGCTGATAATGATCTTGCTATAGGCCGCTTTGTCGAATTTCTTTCTCATACCCCGTATTGGAAAAATATGCTGATTGTAATTACCGAAGATGATGCTCAGAATGGTGTTGATCATATTGACGCACACAGAAGTGTATTGATGGTTATCTCCCCTTATGTTAAGAGAAATTACGTTAGCCATATTCACTATAGTTTCGGAAGCATCTTCAAATCATTTTGGAATGTGCTCGGAATACCATATCTAAATCAATATGATGCCGGCGCAAATGATCTTGCCGATTTCTTTACGGACAAACCTGATTTTACTCCTTACTCTGCATTAGATATAGATAGAAAGATTTTTGATCCTCATAAAGCACTCGACCCGCTTGATGAAAAGTTTGATTGGAAATCCTTGAAAGAATCACCGGAAATTGATAACGTTAAAGAGATGATGCGCGATGCAAAAGAACAGGATAAAGACCGACTAGAAAACAGAGAACGAAAAAAATAAAATGTTCTTCGAGATTTTTTCTTGGAAAGGAAAAGTGAAATATGAATTTCAGAATAACTTCCATTGGCGAAATATTACATGATGTTTATCCCGAATATAAAAAACTGGGAGGTGCCCCGTTTAACTTTATATATCACGTTTGGAAATTAAACGGGCAAGGAAATTTTGTTTCGAAAGTTGGAGACGATCAAAACGGCAGAGAAATTCTCAAGTTCTTAAAATCAAAGAAGTTTGATTGCAAAAATATTTCAGTTGATCCCCATTATCCCACCGGGAAAGTGAATCTGCGGCTGTTGGAGAACAAAGTTCCTCAGTTTACAATTTCACCGGAAAGCGCCTGGGATTACATAGAATTAACAGACGAGATTAAAAAATTAGTTGCAAAAAAAACCGACTTGCTTTACTTCGGAACATTATCGCAAAGAAGTTTTACTACAAGAAGCACTATTGAGCATCTTCTTAATGAAAAAATTAAATACTTCAGCGATCTTAATCTTCGTCATAGTTTTTTTAACGAGCAGATGATTTCTACCACTTTCAACAAATGCAATGTAATTAAAACAAATCAAGAGGAACTAAAAATCATTACCGGGTTATTGTTTAAAAGAGAGTATAAAATAAAAGATGCAGCTAAAAGATTAGTTGATGAATACAATTTGGATTTATTATGTATTACGCTTGGAGAGGAGGGCGCGTATTTATTTTCAAAAGATGGTTCAAACAAAACGAAGTCTTCGGTAAAAAAAATTGTTGATACTTTGGGCGCTGGAGATGCTTATTCTGCAATTCTTTGTCTTGGTTATTTACATGGCTGGAAAATTGAAAAGATCAATAAGATCGCAAACAAATTCGCCGGAGATATATGTACCGTAGAGGGAGCTCTTCCTGCAGATGATTCTTTTTATGATAAATATAAAAGTGCGTTTAAAAACAATTAAATTTTTTATCTCTTCTTTACCGGGACAACTACTTTTGCCGGCACTAATTCTACTTCTATTTTTTCAGGCAACAAATTATACATCGACCCCGTAAACATATCTACAAGCATTCCGGGAATAAATCCGTTGAGTGCATTTCCCCAAAACCAAAACGAAATTTTCCGGGTTATCTGTGTTTCGTACGTTTCGTATCCTTCCAACTCAAATTTAATTACATGATTAGATCCGCGGTCAACATTAATTTGCTGCGGAGACATTCCGAATTTTTTGCCGTCAATAGTAATCTTTGCATTGGTCGGTGTGGTTTTCAATCCTATCTCTTGTGTTGTTGTGTTTAATACAGTTGAACACGCGCTAAAAGAAAGAGCGAGGCTAATTATAATCGTAATAATTAATAGTCTTCTCATAAATCGTTTCCATTGTTACTTAGATTATCGTAAAAAATCAGATAATAGTTTAGTATGATTGAGAACATTATCATGCAAATAAGTTTATAAAGATGTCCTCATCATTAAACAATGTTCATTTCTCAATAAACGTTTCCCACCACTCCGTCAATTCTTTCGCATAACTGCCACGCATCAGCAGAACATGATTCCCGAGCGGTGAGGTAAGTAAATCAGACGCTTTTGCCGATCCGTGAAGTTTAACCTTCACTTGTGTTCTGCAAAGATTTTCCGATGATCCGGATTCAATAATTTCTCCGTTTGAGGTCCAAATCTTTTCTAAATTTTTCCCGCCTAATCTCAAAATTGTTACTTTACCTTTTGATAATTCTCCTTGAATACCAACACCAAGTCCCGACTCAAAGTGTGAACGCAATTTATAATTCTCCACCATGCTAATTGGAACCGTGCAGTGAGCAAACCATATTGAATTGTTTGATTCATCTAATTGTGCAGGATTAGCCATCCACACGACTTGATCTGTTAAAAAATTTGCCCATAGCATTCCAAGCGTTGATACAAGATCGCCCTCACATCCGGCAACTATACCTTCATCATTTAATTTTGATAACGCAAAACATCCTGTCGTTTTTAAGTCAACAACTAAATCGAAGCACCGCACGGAAACAGCTGTAAGTTCATATTTTTTTATTAATTGTTTTAGCGCCGCGTAAACTTTTACAACGCTCTTCATTTCTTTTTTTGACGGCTCTTTTATTTCCGTTGCCCTAACTGTTAATGAATGTAAATCGTCACCTATCTGCTCTTCCTTAACTTCATCAATCAGTAATTTGAGCTCTTCCAAAGCTATTTTAATTACGCTTGGACCCCACACATTTTTAATCGTAGATAATTCCGGAATGCTAGCCACAAGCCAATCGGATGGTTCACCGATTAATCCAATCTTTGTATTCTTCAGTTGATTAAAAACAGTGTGCTGATTTATAATTTTTTCTAGTTCGTCTTGCCAGCCTTTATTTGTATTGTCATCAAGATAAATGATCCTTCCTTTTTCACCATCTTGATTAAGCCGCGCTAATATTTCCAGCGCCGCAGGAAGAGAATTGTTCCCCGGATGAGCAAGTAATAGCACTGGCTCATTTTTAGCAAATTTTTCTCTTTCTTGTTGGAGAGTCAAAACTTTTTCTTCGGTTCCTCCGGTAACGATCAAATAATAAACCGGCAATGGAACGTTTATCATTTCGTCAGTAAGTTGTTCTCCGCCGAGTGAATGAAGCGAAGGAATAAGTTCCCCGATCATTTCTTCTATCGGTGTTTGAGTAATAGAACTTGAAACGGGAATGAAACCAAATTTTGTGTTTGCGTTCATTTCTTCTCCAATACATTTATTCTAAAATCTTGCAACTATCTATTTTTAGAATCGGTCCTTCCTTTACGCGAATAAAATTTACTCAGCATTGGTGTTCCATTTCTTGATCAATCAACAACAAACATTTTCGTTCCGGTCTCGGTTCTGGAGCGGTGAGGTTCATTATCGTCCGCAACTTGATAACTCATTCCCGGTGTTAATTTAAAAACTCTTCCGTCTTTCAATTCTGTAATCAATTCACCTTCTAAAATGTAAATTACATGACCGCGGCTGCACCAATGATCTGCAAGATAGCCGGGAGAGTATTCTACAATTCTAACCCGAACATTTCCCGCTTCAAAAGTTTTCCAGAATGCTTTTCCAGTTTCTCCCGGAAATTCTTTAGGAACAACTTCGTTCCAATCAACAACTGTAAACGGTACATTTTCAATTTTCATTTTCTACCATTATTTATTTCTGATTGTAAATTAAAATCTCCGGCTTTTTTTTACCAATTAATTTTTATTCCAAATATAAATTCTCTTCCTGGCTGCGGATAACCATAATCCGATTCGTAATATTTATCTAATATATTGTTGACTCTTAAGTAGAGCGCGTAGTTTTTAAATATTTTTTGCGATGCTCTAAAATTCAAACGCAAATAATCTGGCATTGGAACAAACGCACTTGTATCGAGATTAACCCCGTACTCTTTTCCCGTATAAGAAATTTCACCGCCTAGGTTAAGTCCGAACTCAAATGTGTAAGAAGGGATTAAAGTAAGCAAGTGTTCAGGCCTGTATTCAAGAATGTCGGTTGCGGCGTTATCGGATCTGTTTTTAGCGGAAAGATATGTGTAATTAAAATCTATCTTAAAATTTTCCAATTGATAATCCGCGGTTAACTCTAGACCTGCGAAAACGGCTTTGCCAATATTTTGAAATTGTTTTAATCCTCCTCCGACTGGAACTTCTTGAATCAGATTTTTAATTGCAGAATAAAAAAACGTCATGCCAATGTTATTTTGTTTGTTATACACGTATGAAATACCTGCTTCTGCATTCACACTTTGTTCCGGATTCAAATTCTGATTAGAAACATAACGCCCGGCGGTTTCGCTATAAAATTCTTTCAATGTTGGAAACCGGCTTTTGCTTGCTAAATTCGCGTGAATACTAATTTTTTCATCCGGACTAAAATTTATTCCCAAGTTTCCATTAAAAATAGATGTTGATGATCTAAGCGCGCCTCCGTTAGCGTAAACCGGCTTTAGCAAGTTCAGACCCGCGCCAGCTATAACACACAGATCGCTGCCAATTTGTAAATCCTGTTCCGCCGCTAAACTAAAATTATCAGCTTCATAATCTTTGAATCCCTGGTTAAAATTTCCCTCCTCTTTATGAACATCCTTTCTGTAAGAAAATGATAATCTTGTTAATCCTATTGGTCTTGTATTTACAGAAGATGTTAAATTTATTCCGAGAGAATGATCATCGTAAGTTGAGCGGAATGCGTATGGCTTTGTTTGTGTTGTAAATGTTGCATCATCATAAGAATCTAAAACATTTTTAAATTGTTCATAAAACAGATTCCCCTTTATCACAAAGTCATTCCCTACAATAGTTCCGAACATGAGATTGTTAACGGTTTTTTTCCAATCATTAAATCTCCAGTAACGTGGTTTCGAAGTGTAAATATCTGTTGGTATTCCTTTTTCGTTATCAATCAACATAAGTGTGTAAACCAAATCAAAATTAAGTAAATCGTTAACACCGAGTTTTAACATCCCGCCGCGGTTTTCAAATTGGCTGTTTTTTCTTTCTCCGCCGTTTTCATTTCTGGCAGCTGAAAAAGTTTTGGGAAGATCAAATCCGTCGGATTTTGAAAACGTACCGTTCAAAGAATAAAATATTTTATCTATTGTTCCATTTAAACCAACCGATCCTTTTTTTGCGAAACCGGATTCCAAATTAATATCTACCGCAAACATCCGTTCATTTACTTTGGAAATAAGATTTATTGTTCCGCCCATTGAATTAGCTCCGTAAAGCAATGAAGGCATTCCCTTTGTAATCGTAATTTTTTCGATGGTATTAATTGGTATGTTGCTCAAATCCACCAGTCCGTCGTACGGTTGATAAATAGGAATTCCATCTATAAAAACGGAAATTTCTCTTTGATCGAAACCGCGCAAATAAATTTTCGATTCGTTCTTTGAAGAAGTTGATACGAATACTCCCGGCTCGTATCCGATAACTTTCGAAATATCTGTTCCGTTGACAGATTCTATTGCGTTGAGATGAACATCTAAAACACTGGATGATTTAATAATGTTGCTCTGCTGAGATGTTACAATTACTTCGCCTAGATTGTATGTTCTAAGAGAATCAGTTTTTGCTTGTGAGTAAATCTGAGATGCAATTAGAAAGATGAGGAAAAAAGTATAAATAATTTTCATTTGTCCTGTTCAATAATAGTTTTAGAATGTCTGCAGTTAGTTATTTTTATAAAGGATTTGATTCCGCTGTTTAAAAGGAAAGGCGGTTAATCCCGCCTCAAAAATAATAAAATTAATATTGCTGTAATGAGAAAGACTCATTACAAACTTATTATCTTAATTAATTTATTCTTCTGCTTTAGCTTTCCCTTTTTCAGTAGATCTATTAAGTTCTTTTATTTCGGAAGGGCTTGTTGGGTGCCCGATGCTGTTTAAATGTTTATGGATAAACAAATATTCTTCTTTGGAAACTTTATTGTGCCAATGTCCCGTCAGCATTCCTATTCCGGTTATCGCAATAAAAATTAAAACCACTCCGGCTGCAATTATTTTTTTTGAGACTTTCTTCTGCCCAAATATATTTTTGACTTCAAGAGTATCCGCAACCGGACAAGCATCCACACAATTCAAACAAGAAGTGCATTCGTCAGAACGAACAGTAACAATCTTATCAACTTTTATGAATGAAGGACACGCTTTTGCGCACAATCCGCAATCTATACAACTCGCAGCGTTTCTTTTGATTTTGTTCGGGCTTAAAAATCCAATCAATCCAAGTAATGCACCGTAAGGACATAAATATCTGCACCAGAAATTTCGAATAACAACAGAAAGCAGAAATAAAACGCCAATAACAATTAGACTGAAACGGGAGATCTCCGCAAAGAAGTAAAACATTTTTATATCAGCGGCAATATTGTAGGCGTCACTCAAAAAAAACGCAAGCGCGGTTTCCGTCATGGAAAATATTGCGAATGCAAAAAATGCCAGCAGCAAATATTTTATTGCCCGTAGTGGATAATCAATAAATCTCGGAAGTCTAATTCTATGTTTAAATAGTTTTTTCCAGATCTTGTCGCCAAAGTCTCCCACCATTTCAGAAATAAAACCAACCGGACACATCCAGCTGCAGAATGCTTTTCCAAATACTAAAGAGACGCCAACAATGGCAAGAAAAATAAAAAATCCTGCGGGATGAACATTGTGTATTTGTCCGGTCTGAATAAAATAAACCACGCTCATCAATGCACTTATCGGAAGAAATCCTTCTGCGCCCGGCGGTCTCTGATGAAATTCTCCCAATCCATTCGATTCCAAATATGAAATAAATTGTGAGAACTCAATTCCAATCCAGATGCAGAGAATTACAAATGCAATCTGAACGGCAAATCTAATTTTTTGAATCGGCTTTTCTATATTTTTTATGTACTTCATACCATTACACTTTCTTTTAACTTATTTCCCTTCACTACTTCTTTTTGAAACAAACGGAAAAGTTTCTATATTAATATCAGAAAAAAAACTCTGTTTATCAAATCGGAATTTATATGCTTCGTAAAATCATAAAAATAGATGAAGAAAAATGCGATGGCTGCGGAAATTGTGTCCCCGAATGTCGTGAAGGTGCGCTACAAATAATAGATGGTAAAGCTCGATTGATCAGCGATCTTTTTTGTGACGGGCTCGGTGCTTGTCTTGGAAACTGTCCGCCCGGTGCATTAACAGTTGAGGAACGTGAAGCTGAACCTTATGATGAAATGAAAGTTATGAAATACATTACCGCCGGCGGTGTAAATGTTATTAAAGCTCATCTTGAACATTTGCGTGATCATCGAGAATTTGAATACTTAACGCTCGCTCTTGAATATTTACGTGACAGTGGAATTGAAAACCCTCTTTCGGCTAAAGAACTTGAAGAAAAAACATCTCATTGTGGTTGCTCTGGTTCTCAAGAGATGAATATTGAAAACATTGACGATAATGAAGATTTGAAAGATTCCCGTGTTTCTCATTTGATGCAGTGGCCAATACAGTTTCATCTTGTTTCGCCGCAAGCTGCATATTATAGAAATTCCGATTTCTTACTTGCAGCAGACTGCTGCGGTTTTGTTTATCCGGATTTTCACAAAGTTTTTTTAAAAGGAAAATCGCTCGCAATTGCATGTCCAAAATTAGATTCCAACAAACAAATCTATCTTGAAAAGTTGGTAACGATGATCAACGAATCAAATTTAAAATCTATCACAGTTTTGATAATGCAAGTGCCATGTTGCGGCGGTCTTGTGCACTTGGTTCAACAAGCAATTGATATTTCAAAAAGCAACATACAAGTTATGGTTACGGTCTTGAGTAATACCGGAAAAATTTTACAAACCTCCCGTTTAAATTGATCAGTGAATTATTAGTTTCAAAATAATTTCGCCCCAGATTTTACCCTTTTATTCGGCATAAGCATATTAAATCGGACAAAGAGGACACGTTAAAAATTTAACTTGACCGATTGTCCGAGATTAACTAAGTTGTAATCGGAATTAAAATTCTTTTATTGGGCAATGGATTTGAACATCAAATCCATTAGACGGAAAAATATTTTTTTGTAATATAATAAGACAAGATGTTCTCTTTCTTTTATAAAAGGATTAAGTAATGAAATCAAAAATTATAATACTCGGAATAATTTTAATAGTTGTTCTTTCCGCTCTAATAATAAGTTGCGGTGGCGAATCATCCGATCAAATAATCGGAGAAGAACATGCGCAATTAACACAAGCACCGTACGTCCCTCATGCAATAACAAGAAAACATCCGACTAAAGTTATTATTGACTTAGAAGTGCGAGAAGTTATTAAGCAGCTTTCCGATGGAGTTGAATATGTTTTTTGGACTTTCGGCGGCGACGTACCGGGAAGTTTTATTCGTGTTCGCGAGGGAGATTTAATTGAATTTCATCTTCACAATCATCCGCTCAATAAACTTCCTCACAATATTGATCTGCACGCGGTAACGGGACCCGGAGGCGGCGCAACATCTTCTTTTACAGCCCCGGGACACACTTCAATTTTTTCATTCACAGTAAAAAATCCGGGACTATTTGTTTACCATTGCGCTACAGCTCCGGTTGGAATGCACATTGCAAACGGAATGTACGGTTTAATATTAGTTGAACAGAAGGAAGGATTGCCCCCCGTTGACCGTGAATATTATGTAATGCAAAGCGAATTTTATACAGAAGGAAATTACGGCGATGCCGGTCTGCAGTCGTTCAGCATGCAAAAGGCATTAACCGAAACACCGGATTATGTCGTATTCAACGGTTCGGTTGGTTCGATGGTAGGCGATAAATCATTGAAAGCAAATGTCGGTGAAAGAGTTAGACTTTATATTGGAAACGGCGGACCGAATTTGGTTTCATCATTCCATGTTATTGGAGAAATTTTTGATTTGGTTTACAGTGAAGGAGGAAATATTGCGGTTCAGAAAAATGTTCAGACAACATTGATTCCTTCCGGAGGATCATCAATTGTAGAATTCAAAGTTAATGTACCTGGAAATTTTATAATGGTTGATCATTCAATCTTCCGGGCATTCAATAAAGGCGCTCTTGGAATGCTGACTGTTAGCGGAGCCGAAGATAAAACTATTTATTCAGGTAAACAGAAAGATGAACTTTATTCAGGCTCTATTTCTACTACCGGCGGTGTTAACCCTTTTACCGGCGAGCTAAATAAGGAAAACGGAAAAGAAGGTTATGTTTCAAAATACTCAACGGGTGACAGCAAGGTTGATGAAAATCTTTTAAAGACAGCAATGGCAGAAGGGTCTAAGGCCTCTTCTCCAACAGAAATGTTAAATATGGGTCAAAGCGTTTACAATCAAAGCTGTGTTGCGTGCCATCAAGCAGACGGAAAAGGAATTGCGAATGTATTTCCGCCACTTGCAAATTCTGATTGGCTTAAAACACATTCAAAAGAAGAAGCGATTAAAAATGTTATTGCCGGAAGAACGGGTGAATTGACGGTCAACAACAAAACATACAACGGTATTATGCCTCCACAAAATCTTAGCGATCTTCAGTCGGCTGCCGTATTAACTTACGTTTATAAGAAATTTGCAGGCAAAGATGTTTCCGTCTCTGCCGAAGATGTAAAAAAAGTTAGAGCGGGAAAGAAATAGTATTTAGTATCGAGTAATTAGAAATGAGAAAAACAACGAAAAATATTTTATTCTTTTTAATGTTTAGTATTAACGCCTTGCTTGCACAAAGCGATAAAATTAATCCGGCAAATAATATGATGTTGATTAGCGGCGGCGTTTATACTCCCTTGTACGGTGAAAAGAATAATGACTTAAAAATAAAAGTAGCGCCATTCTTCATTGATAAATACGCGGTAACAAACTCACAGTTTTTAAAATTTGTAAAAGAAAATCCCAAATGGAAAAGATCAAACGCAAAAAAACTTTTCGCAGATGAAAACTATTTAAGCAATTGGAAAAGCGATTTGGAATTAGGAAAAAATGTTCTGCCGAACGGACCTGTGACGAATATTTCATGGTTTGCGGCAAAAGCTTATTGCGAGTATTACAAAAAAAGATTGCCGTCAGTGGCGGAATGGGAATTAGTAGCAAAAGCAAGCTCAAATCAACCGGACGGATCTAAAGATCAGAAATATATTAAACAAATACTTGAATGGTACTCGCGGCCGATAACGGAAAAGATTTCTCCGGTAGGTTCAAGAGGGAAAAATTATTGGGGTGTCTACGATATGCACGGGCTGATTTGGGAATGGACATCTGATTTCTTTAGTTCACTTGTAACAGGAGAATCCCGAGGTGACAGCGGATTGGAAAGAAATCTTTTTTGCGGAAGCGGTTCTGTGAATGCATCCGATTTCAAAAATTACCCGGCATTTATGCGCTCTGCATTCAGAAGCAGTTTGAAAGCAAATTACACAACGAGCAATCTCGGCTTTCGTTGTGTGAAAGATTACAAAGAAGAAAGGAAAACAAAATGAAAAAGGCTTTGATAATTTCGGCGACTGTAAGTGTGGTTCTTCTTGGCGTTGTTCTTTATTTATTAATTGGAGTAAAAAATGTTGAGAGCGCACCACTTGAACAGGTAAAACAAACATCGTCTGAAATGAAACCATGTTGTGCAAATTTGAAAAATGATAAAGCCAATGATAATTCAATTTACCAATTGGAATCCGTTTGGAAAACCGAAGCGGGAAAGAAAATTACTCTGAATGATTTAAAAGGTAAGAAACAAATTATGGCTATGGTCTTTGCAAACTGCACATATGCTTGTCCACTAATTGTAAATGACATGAAGAAAATTGAATCTAAAATTAACCGGAATGATGTGGACTTTCTCTTGGTCTCAATTGATTCAAAACGAGATACTCCAGAAGCTTTAACACAATATGCAAAGAACAATAAGCTTGATCTGAAACGATGGCATTTGTTAACCGGTGATGAAAACGGCATAAGCGAATTGGCGGCTGTTTTAGGATTCAAATATAAGAAGGAACCGGACGGAAGTTTTTCACATTCAAACATTATTAATGTTTTAGACGAAAATGGAGTAGTGGCATATCAACACTTTGGGCTGAATCAGGATGTTCAAGATGTAATAGAAGAAATTAATAAAAGTAAGGAGCAGTAAAATGAATACATTATCAGTAAAATCAACAAACGACTTTTCACAATTAAAAGTGAAAGACGTTGTAACGGAAAATTTTCATGCGGTAGAGTTGTTTGAAAAACTTGGAATTGATTTCTGTTGTAACGGTAACCGTCCTTTGCAAGAAGCACTTAAAGAGAAGCAAATCTCCAACAATAAATTTTTAGAAGAGCTTAACAAAGTAAATCAATCTATTTCTTCCGAATCTCAGCGGTATTCCGAGTGGGATTTGAATTTTCTAACACAATATATTGTTAACAATCATCATGCATACGTAAAAAAAGCAATTCCCGAGATTACCGCTCATTTAATGAAAGTTAACCATGCACACGGGAAAAAATATTCATACATTGCAGAAGTTCAAAACACATTTGCACTTGTCGCAGAAGAAATGATGAGTCATATGATGAAAGAAGAACGCATTCTCTTTCCAATCATAAAGTATCTAACGGAATCTCAAAGATTCAACGAAAAACCCAAAACCGGCGGATACGGGACAATTAAAAATCCGATCAGACAGATGGAAGCAGAACACGTTTCTGCGGGGAGCGCAATGGAAAAGATTAGAGCATTGACTAATAACTATACTTTGCCCGCGGACGCATGCACAACTTTTCAAGTTACATATAAAGAGCTTGACGAGTTCGAGAAAGATTTGCACAAACATGTTCATTTGGAAAACAATATTTTATTCCCGCGTGCAATTGAGTTAGAGGAAAATTTGATGAACGAAAACAAATAATGTGCTTTAGAAAAGAGAAAGCACCGGTTCTGTATTTAATAGACAAACTATTTACTTAAAACAATTTCTAACTATTAGCAGGATTAAAATGAAAAAATATTGGATAGCATTTGCATCGGTAATTGTTATATCGTTTTCTGTACTTGGTTGGGTGGGTACAAGAATTTATCAACAAGCTCCTCCTATCCCGAATAAAATACTTACAACAGGGGGACAAACGATCTTCGCCAAAAGTGATATTGAAGAGGGTCAAAACATTTGGCAGGCGCTTGGAGGAATGGAAGTCGGCTCTGTGTGGGGACATGGCAGTTATGTTGCGCCGGATTGGACTGCAGATTGGCTTCACAGAGAATCTATGTTTGTTCTAAATTTTTGGGCAGAGGCACAATCCGGGAAAAAATATTCCGGACTAGGCAACGAAGAGCAGGCAGCATTAAAATCAAGATTACAAAAGCTGTTTAGAAAAAATAGTTTCGACGAAACAAGTGGAACTATCACAATTGATCCGATAAGAGCTAAAGCTATTGAGGATAATATTAAATATTTCAGCGATGTCTTTTCAAACGGCAGAAATGAATACGCCATTCGAAAAAATTCACTAACCGATCCAGAGAAACTCCGTAAGCTAAGTGCTTTTTTCTTCTGGACTTCATGGGCAGCATCAACAAACCGACCAAATGATGAGATCACTTATACAAGCAACTGGCCGCATGAAGAATTAGTTGATAACCATCCGACAGGAGATGCAGTCGTGTGGACGGGAGTAAGTATTATTATGCTTCTTGCCGGTATAGGAGGAATGATTTGGTATTACGGATCTCAAGAAAAAGAAAAACCATTCGGCGATGTTCCGAAAGACGATCCTTTACTTGGATCTGTTTTAACTCCTTCTCAAAAAGCTGTAATAAAATATTTTTGGGTCGTTTCCGGATTGTTGCTGCTTCAAATAGTTATGGGGATAATAACGGCGCATTATGGAGTAGAAGGTAACGGTTTCTACGGAATTCCATTAGCCAAATATCTGCCTTATACCATAACACGAACATGGCACAATCAATTAGGAATTTTTTGGATCGCAACTGCATGGCTTGCTTCCGGTCTTTACATCGGTCCCGCTGTTAGCGGTGTAGAACCCAAATATCAAAGACTAGGGGTAAATGTTTTATTCGGCGCTCTTCTTGTTGTTGTTCTTGGTTCGATGGCTGGCGAATGGTTGAGTGTTATGAACAAAATGTCAGACAATAATTGGTTCTTATTTGGTCATAGTGGATATGAATATATTGATCTTGGAAGATTTTTTCAGGCTGCACTTTTCATTGGTTTACTTCTCTGGTTAGTTTTAATGGTAAGGGCAATAAAACCAGCATTGAAAAAGAAAGACGATCAGAAACAAATTCTTACATTATTTTTAATTTCCTCGGTAGCTATTGCGCTTTTCTACGGCGCCGCTTTGATGTACGGTAAGCATACAAATTTAGCCATTGCGGAATATTGGCGCTGGTGGGTTGTACATCTCTGGGTTGAAGGATTCTTTGAAGTATTTGCCACAGTTGTAATTGCTTTTTTGTTTGCCCGCTTGAAATTAATTAGTATAAAAACTACAGCTCGCGCGACAGTTCTTGCTTCGACTATATTTTTATCCGGCGGTATAATAGGCACACTGCATCATTTATATTTCAGCGGTACGCCGATGATTGCGTTGACTTTAGGATCTGTATTCAGTGCACTCGAAGTTGTGCCTCTAATTTTTGTTGGGTATGAAGCATGGGATAATATTCGTATTTCAAAATCTAAAGAATGGGTTTTAAAATACAAATGGCCTATATATTATTTTGTTGCTGTTGCGTTTTGGAATATGCTGGGTGCGGGATTATTCGGATTTATGATTAATCCTCCTATAGCTCTTTATTATATGCAAGGATTAAATACAACACCAGTTCACGGGCACGCGGCGTTATTTGGTGTTTATGGAATGCTGGGAATCGGTTTAATGCTCTTTACATTGCGCGCAATAAGACCTGATATTGAATGGAACGAAAAGCCGCTCAAGTTTTCGTTTTGGTCAATCAATTTTGGATTATTTGCAATGGTAACATTCAGCCTGCTTCCGGTTGGCTTAATGCAGACTTGGGCTTCTGTTCAATACGGTTATTGGTATGCGAGAAGTTCCGAATTTTTGCAGACACCATTAATGGACACACTGCGTTGGACAAGAGCTTTTGGTGATACAATTTTTGCAATAGGAGTAATTGTTTTAGTTTACTTTATAGCTCGCTTATCAATCAAATTTTTTAGTAAAGAGAAATAGTAAGCAAATTTAGCCGGTATAAAAAAAGCTCGGTCTTCTGATCGAGCTTTTATATTTCTTAGTGAAACTTTGCACAAATAACTTTATAAGAAACAGGTTAAATTGCCACCGAAAATTCAAAAGGAAAAACGGGAATGAAATCTACCTTTATTCTTCCATCGGATACTTTTTACAATAGTGTATCAGACTTTTATGAAAAGATGATTGACTTCGAAAAAAATCTGGAATTGCGAAAGGGTGCGTATCAAAGGATATTTTCAGAGAAAGGAATTAGTGCAGATATTGGCTGCGGAATCGGTCTGGACTCGATTGCGCTGGCTCTAAATGGACATGATGTAACCGCGTTTGATATATCACCTAAAATGATAGAAGAAGTGAAAAAGAATTCGATAAAATATAAAGTTGATATAGAAGCTCAAACGCATTCATTCGCGTCTTTACCGAAAAGTTACAACGGAAAATTCAATAATGTTGTCTCGGTTGGAAATACAATTGCACATTTAGATAACGGACATCTGAAAAAAGCGATTAAGAAAATTTATAATCTGCTTTTACCCGGAGGGAAAGTTTTTCTTCATATTTTAAATTACGGCTTATTAAAAAAAGAGAACAGAAGAATTAATAACATTGCCAGTAGGGATGGAAAAGTTATTATCCGGTTTTACGATTTTCGCAAGAACGATCTTGACTTCAACATTCTTTCGTTTCAGCAAAACTCACCAAAAGATTTTCAACTTGTTACAACAAAACATTTTCCGCATACTAAAAATGAGATCAAATTTTATCTTGAAACAGCGGATTTTGGGAAAATAAAGTTCATGAAAAATTTTGCAGGAGACAAATTTAACAGCGGTAGTTCTAAAGATATGTTTATCGAAGCCGTAAAGAAATTATAAATCTCTTTTGCAGTAGCGGCAAACTTTTGCTTTCGCTTTAATTTTTTCCGCACAGTATGGGCATTCTTTCATTTCTTCACCAATCTCTCCGTCAACAGCATCGGCAAGTTTAAATGCCTGTTTATTCATTTGATAATCTTTATACAATTCCTGCGCGCTGGAAAGTGCTTCTTTCAATTTCTGCGGATTCGAAAGAAAAGTATAACTTGTCTCTCCCATCTCCGCTGCCGTTTGAATCTGCACATTTCCAAAACCGAACATTCTGCCCCAAAGGGACTGCTGATATGATACGTTATTAATTTTATCAATCGGGCTTTCTTTAGAGGTGATTGTAAATACACCCGACTCATCTATAACTCTGTTGCTCGTAACTACCCACAAATCAAATTTCCACGAAAAATATTTATAGATAAAGTAAACCAAAGCAAGTAGCGGCACTATGAAATGCCACCATATTTTTATTTCTAATTTTGCAAAAATGTATATAACGACTGATGATGTAATAAGTATAAGTGTAATTATTAAAGGGAATATTAAAACAAACCAATGTTTGTGAGTTTCGAAAATTATCTGTTCTTCGTTTCTTAATGGTGTTCTCATTTAATCCTCAAATTAAAACGATAATTTACAATGAAGCTATTTTGCTTGTGGTCTTCTCTCTTAAATTTTCTAAGGTTTCTTCACTTAACATATTATAAGCTTCCTCGCGCAACTTTCCCCATTGATGGTGCACCGGGCAGGGTGTTTCGTGAGAACATCCGGGAAAACCGAGAACGCATGATCTGAAAACATCCAATCCGTCTATAGCTTCAACAATATCAATTAACTTTATTACGCTTGGTTCTTTTGCCAAAAAGAAACCGCCATTTTTTCCTTTTTTGGATCCCACTATTCCGCTGCTAGTTAGAATTTGTAATACTTTTGATACAAATTCCTTTGGAACTTTTAATTCCGTAGAAATCTCTTCGGCATTATAGATTTTTTTTTCTTTAGTGGACAAAAACAGTACGGCTTGAAGACCCAGCTCGCATGCTTTTGAGAAAAATACTGTCATATCATCCCATTGAATGTTTTCCGTTTAAAGATAATTATTCTGTTTCTATAAATCATGCTATTTTACGCTTATTTCATACTTTGCAAAGATTAACATTTTTTAATGTTTCTTTAAGGATTTCTTAATTCAAGGAGCATATGTTCCTTCTGTAAATTTTATAAGTATTTAACAAAACAAAGGAGTACCAAATGAAAAAGTTAGTTGCATTAGTAGTATTAGTTGCTTTTACATCAGTAGCTTTTGCTCAAGCTCAACCACAAAAGAAAGCTGAAGCAACAAAAGCCGCTGTAGAAAAGAAAGTTGCTGAAAAGAAAGTTGAAGCAGCTAAACCAGTTGCTGAGAAGAAAGTTAAAGCAGCAAAGAAAGTTGCAGCTGAAAAAGTAGAAGCTGCAAAACCAGTTGCCGAGAAGAAAGTTAAAGCGGCAAAGAAAGTTGCTGAAAAGAAAGTTGAAGCGGCTGAGAAGAAAGCTGAAATGAAAAAAGAAGCAGCTGAAAAGAAAGTAGAAGCAGCAAAGAAAGTTGCAGAAAAGAAAGCTGAAGCTGCTAAACCAGCGGTAAAAAAATAATTTGTTTTTGCTTTATCAAAAAAGGAGAGTTATTACAACTCTCCTTTTTTATTTTAAAGAACTTTCGTTACTCAGTCTGTAACTTTTATTTTATCCCCGATCTGAAGGGATAATATTGAGGTTCCCACTGAGCTTTTTTAATAACGCGATCGTATTCTTCATTACTTAATAAACGTCCCAAACCCGAATCGCGCGCTTCAATTGCCACTGCTTTGGCTACATGAAAAGAAACATTCCGGATATTATTTAAATCCGGCAGCAACATATTTTCGTTACATTGTTCTTCGGTCACCAAATCACTAATTGCTTTGCTTGCCTTTAAAAACATTTTTGTGGTAATTCTTGTAGAACGGCTGACAAGGGCTCCCAAACCTACTCCGGGAAAAATGTAAAGATTATTACATTGAGAAGTAACAAATTTCTTCCCTAATAATTCAAATTGAGAAAATGGACTTCCCATTGCAAATAATCCTTTTCCATTTGTAGCTTTTACAATCTCTTCCGGTGTACATTCCGATTTTGAAGTTGGATTTGACAAAGCGAATATTACGGGGCGTTCATCATTCTTTGCCATCTGTGTTAAGATCTCGGAATTAAAAAGTCCGCTGCTTGCAGTAACTCCAATCAAGACCGAAACTTTGCCATTGCGAATTATATCCAACAAAGAAATTGAATCGTTGGATTCTAATTTCCAATCCGCCACTGAGGAACGTTTCTGTGCAAAACGTTTTTGATTTTCGGTTAAGCCGGGAGTATCTTCTAAGAGAAGTCCGCATACATCGTACGCAAATATTTTGCTTGCCGCTTCTTCTTTTGAAAGTCCTTCCTCTACCAGCATATTCTGAATGTTTGAAGAAATACCAAAACCTGCTTGTCCCATACCGACAATTAGAAATTTTTGCTCGGAGAATTTTTGTTTTTTAATTCTCATTGCAGTAATTAATGCGGAAAGCGCGACTGATCCGGTTCCCTGAATATCATCGTTGAAAGATAGAATTCTATCGCGGTATCTCTCAAGCAGTTTAAAAGCTTTATGTTTCGCAAAATCTTCCCACTGAAGTAATGCATCCGGAAAATTTCGTTTCACTCCAAGAACAAACCGTTCAATGAATTCATCATACTCTTTTCCTTCCAGTCTCTTCTTTTTGTAACCAAGATAAAGTGGGTCGTTGAGAAGGTTTTCGTTATTTGTTCCAACGTCCAAACTGATTGGTAGACAACCCGCAGGATGTAATCCTCCCGCCGCGACATATAAATTAATTTTACCAACAGGAATACCCATACCATCTGAACCGAGATCGCCAAGACCAAGAATTCTTTCACCATCGGTTACAACAATTAAATAAACATCGGGCAAAGAGATTCCTTGAAAAATCTTATCAATGTTACCGATGTTATCCGGTGTGATATAAATACCGCGGTATTCCCTTGTGATGTGACTTAACATCAAGCATGCTTTTCCTACTGTGGGAGTATAAACAATCGGCAGCATTTCAATCAGATTGTTACAAAGCAGATTGTAGAACAAGGTTTCGTTTCTGTTAAGTAACCCCTGAAGAAAAATGTACTTTTCAATTTCATCATGTTTGCGTTTGTACATTTCATAGCTTCTCTGTCTTTGTTCATCAATTCCCGAGATCGCCGGACGAAGCAATCCCGCTAGTCCTAAATTTAATCTTTCTTCTTCACTATAAGCAGATGCCTTATTTAGAAATGGATCCGTTACTAATTGCTGTCCGTGCAGATAAACTTCTAAATAGTTTTCTCCTGTTAAAGCATCCGTTTTCATTGAAAAAGTTTTCATTTACCATCCTCCATAAATTAGTGCCTCTAAATATAACCAGAATCCGAATTGCGGAGATAAAATTTAATGTTCTAATTTTTTTTCAATTCAGAGAAACAGACATATTGAGGATATATATGAAAGGTAAGTGTTGTGGCTATTAAAATAATATCGGCAATTTATTTTGCTCGTGTGGCTTCCTCAAAAATATTTTTTTGTAATGCCTGGCTTAATCCGGCATTCATGAACAGGCTAAATTCAAATTTTTGAGAAACTCTTATCCATATAGAAAAAGTCTAAACATGACTTTAAAAATCAATCTTTATCATGCAATTACTTTTTTATTCTTTTTCAAGAAAACACTGACCGCCAGAAATACAACTCCAAGGGAAAGCAGGAAAAGAAAAGAATCCACTGCAATAAGAATGTAATTGCCTTTCTTAACGTAATCAAAAAACAAAATAACCAAAGCCGTTATAGTTGTCGCAATCATGAATAGAGCCGGAAAGAGCGCAAAGAAATATTTTTTCCCTTTCAAGACTAACCAGCTTGCAACGGTTATTAACGCCAGAGCGGCAAGAAGCTGATTTGCGGTTCCGAAAATCGGCCAAAGAACAGAGAATGCATTTGAATAAGCAAGAACAAACATGAAAATTACAGTCAATAAAGAATTGAACCAGTAATTTTTAAAGAATGGTTTTGGATTCTTAAAAAGAATTACCCACAATTCTTCGAATAAATATCTGTTCAATCTAACTGCCGCATCAAGAGTTGTAATTACAAATCCTTCAACAAGTAAAATCCCAAAGACTGTACCAAGAGATATCGGTATTCCCAAACCTTGATGAAATAAATTTCCCGCAGCCAAAGAAAATCCTAAAATTGGATTTGATTTAACCAACGGATCCGAGGGCCAGACGATAGATTTATAATCCACAAAACTTAACCCAACACCGATTGCAAGAAGGACACAAATAGCAAGCAGCGATTCCAAAAGCATAGCATTAAAACTAACTTTGCGAGCATCGGTTTCTTTTTCAAGTTGTTTGCAAGTTGTTCCGCCGCCTACGAGCGAATGAAAACCAGAAATTGCGCCGCATGCGATTGTTATAAACATCATTGGCCAAATCATGCCAAGATTTTTTGCTCCTTCTGCAAAATTAAAACTTGGAAGTGAGACAACTGCGCCGCCGAATCCCACAAACAATAAAGATATTGCCATTAAAAGAATCCCGCCGTAAAGAATTTGTACATTAATAAAATCGCGAGGTTGAAGAATTACCCAAACTGGTGTTCCAGAAGCAATCAAAACATATATTGAAATTATTATCATCCAATGAAATGGCTGTAATGAAACCGGAAATTCAATTCCAAGAAGAACAGAAATAATACAGATTACGGAAGCTAGCAGATAAGCGTATAATGTTCTTATCTCTTTCTTATGAATCAGCCAGCCGAGAAATGGCGCACATAATGTTATAAAAATTACAGAGGTTGAAGCGATGCCTCCGATTCTTCCATAAGTAATTCCATCGGATGTTACTGTTTTTAAGATTGTATCGGTTCCTTCAACACCGAGTTTTGCAAGAGGCCAAAGTGATGTTAAAGAAATTGCAGTTGCACTCAAAAAAGATGAACAAACCAATAGCAGCATCATAATTGTAAAAGTGATCATCAAATTAAAACCTGTTTTGCCAAGAGTGGTTCTTGCAACCTCCGCAATCGATTTTCCTTTTTCACGCAGACTGATGAACATAGTTGTAAAATCATGAACCGCACCAAGAAAAATTCCGCCGACTACAACCCACATCCATGCGGGAATAAATCCGTATAGAACCGCCATTGTAGGTCCTATAATTGGACCCGCGCCGGCAATAGCCGAAAAATGATGAGCAAATACAACGTAGCGTTTTGTAGGAACGTAATCCCTTCCGTCATTTATTGTTACTGCCGGAGTTGGATGATTTGCGTCTTCTCCCAGAGTTTTTGCAACCCATTTTGCATAAAATTTACTTGCCAGATAAAATAAAACTATCGGAATTGCCAAAAAGAAAAGTACATTCATCTCCGCCTCACAAGTTGCATGAAAGAGTTGAAGTAATATAAAAATATTTGTAATGATTCTTGAAAATTTTTATCTGTAGTTGGGGAGTTTAACAACTCTTTTTTTTTGTTTATCTTAAATATATGAGAATATTATTAGTAGAAGACGAGAAGAAAGTTGCCTCTTTTATAAAAAAAGGTTTGGAAGAGGAACTATACGAAGTGGACACTGCCGCCAACGGGAAAGAGGGTCTTGAACTTGGACTTACAGACGAGTACGATTTGATTGTCTCCGATATTATGATGCCTCTTATGAATGGCTTACAGCTTACAAAAGAATTACGAAAGAATAAAATTACCACTCCTATACTTTTGCTAACAGTAAAAGACGGAACAAAAGATAAAGTTGAAGGGCTTGACAGCGGCGCCGATGATTATTTATCAAAACCTTTTGCCTTTGAAGAACTAACGGCAAGAGTGCGTGCTTTACTTAGAAGAAAAGAAACCCAAAAAGACAATTTGTTAAATGCAGATGATTTGGCAATAGACCTTGTGGCTCACAAAGTAACCAGAGCGGATAAAGAAATTATACTTACACCTAAAGAATATTCTATTCTGGAATATCTCTTAAGAAACAAAAACAAGATTATAACACGGACAAAACTGATAGAACACGTTTATGATTTTCATTTCGACAGCGGCACAAATGTAATTGATGTTTATATTAACAAGCTTCGGATAAAAATAGACCACGGTTTCGATAAACAATTGATTCACACTGTGCGGGGCGTGGGCTATATAATTAAAGAATAGCTTCGACTAAATTATGCTTACAAAAATTAAATTGTTTTTCACTTCAACACGATTCAAAATTACAATTTGGTATTCCTCGCTCTTCTTTTTAATGGAATTTTTACTCGGTTTAGTAATTTATTTTTACATTTATAACATTTCTCATATGAACCTGGATTCAAGTCTTAAAGCGCAAGCAAATTCTATTCTAAGGGTAATTGAAGAAAAACATATTGATTTGGACTCCTTTCAGCCAAGCACCGTGTACAAATCTGAAGACGAATTAATTTGGGATATTGCTTACGATGTAATTGTATTCAACCGCAGAAACACATTCATAGAAGTTACGACATCAAATAAAGTAATTTTTAAAACCGCTAATCTTGGTAAGGTTAGTCTGTCATTTCCCGAAAAGAAGGGAAAGTCTGCGTTGTTCGATTACAAAAACGAAGAACTCTCCGGAAGCGCAATTAGAGTCTGTCAGTTAAAAGGGAAAAAATATGTTGTAATAGTTGCATACTCTAAAGAATATATCTCGCAGACACTTAACAACCTAAAGGATGTTTATATTTTCATCGCTCCAATCTTTTTTCTAATATCAATTATCGGCGGCGCACTTATCTCCTCAAAATCTCTTTCCCGCATTGATGCTATTATCAAAAAAACGGAAGAGATCACCGGACAAAATTTGGAAGAAACCATTCCGGGCGGCGAATATTTTGATGAGTACGGGCGGTTGGTAAAAAAAATGAATGAAATGGTTAGCAGAATTAAAACGTCTGTAGATTTTATGAACCAGTTCTCTATTTCTGCCGCACATGAATTAAAAACTCCATTAACAATTTTGCGCGGTGAAATTGAAATTACACTTAAATCCGAAAAAACTCCGCAGCAATACATTGAAGTTTTAAAAAGCAATTATGAAGAAACCATTAGAATGATCAAGATTGTTGATAATCTTTTCTTCATTTCGAAGAGCGATAATGCAATGATCAACATTAACTATCATGAGATCGAGTTAAATTCATTCTTAAATTCTATAGTAAAGAGCTTGGGAATTTTAGGCCAAGAAAAAAACATGTCCTTGGTCTTAGAGAAGGCCCCAAATTTAATTATTCAAATAGACGTCAATTTAATGAAACAAGCGTTATCAAATATTATTGATAATGCTTTCAAGTTCGGTGATGAAAATACAAACGTAACTATTTCCGCAAAAGATCTTGGCGAGAAAATTAAAATTAGTGTTTCAAATATGGGAGAAAAAATTCCCGCTGAAGAAGTTGAAAAAATATTTGATCGGTTTTACCGCGCAGATAAATCGCGCACAAGAAAAACGGGAGGGGTCGGGTTGGGACTGTCTGTCGTTAAATCAATCGTAAGCCTGCACAAAGGAACAGTAGAAGTTCAATCAAACGACAATTCATTAACTACACTAAGCATTTTCATCCCCAAGATTTAGAATATCACATATAAAAAAGGCGCCTCTCTGGGCGCCTCTATTTTCTAGAAATTAATTGAGAGTTCCTATTGGCTTTATTTCCGTATCAAGAGCAATTTCCGCAACTTTCACTCTTATAACGCCTCTGCCGATCATGCCTAGCGCAAGAGCTGTTCCTTTCGATAAATCCAAGTCCCGTCCATCAATATAAGGACCTCTATCGTTAATTCTAACAACTACGGATTTACCGTTTTTTAGATTTGTTACTTGAAGGATTGTACCAAAGGGCAAATATTTATGAGCAGCTGTAAGAGCCATCTGGTTATATTGTTCGCCGTTAGCGGTTGTCTTTCCATGAAAACGCGGACCGTACCATGATGCCGTCATAACTCCCATTTGATTAAAGTTTACAGCCGTCATGCTTGGTTCAGCATCTCTGCTAATGATTATCTTAGCTGCACCATTATTCTCGCTCGCAGACGTATCGCCAAAACCAATAAACCCTACGCTTGCGGCTATTAGACTAACGATGATAACTATTTTTAATCTTTGCAAATATTACCTCTTTTTTGTTGAACATACGTTTTAAAGTTGGAGTAAAGGAAAAACTTCAGTTCGAAATACAGGCGGAGTTAATTCTTGAGTCGCGAAGTGAACCTAATGCTGGTTCGTCTTGTATTCTCTGCAAATGGCAATAAAGTATTTGAAAGAATATAATTTTTGAGGAGATAGATTGATAATTTTTCTGAATATCCGTTTTGATCGTTTTCTGAATTATGGGCTACATTAGTTAGTAAAACACTCTGATTAGAAGCTGAAAGACCAAGAGTTAAATTTTCTGCTACTTCCAAAACCGAATTACCAGAACACCGCGAAGATTTCATATTATTTGCGGGTTTTGAAAAAGCCGCTCCTGTAGTTATCAAGAGAACTAGAATAAAAAAATATGTCAGAGCTTTTCGATTCACTAAACCACTTTTTAATTTGCTTCAAAAATTGACGCCCCAAATTTAATCATTTCCGGGTATAAGAGACAACCTTTTAGAGTTGTTGCTGCCATAATTAGGAAAACGAAAGTGCTGTTTTTAAGCAATTTTCAGAGAATTTAGTTCCGTGATGAAAATTTTGGGCTCTGGTTTTCCAAAAGTTACAGAAAAATAGCAACGTCGGCCTCAACCCTTGGACATAATCGGGTGATTTGTCTTTTATTTGAGAGCCTCTATTAATTCTTCTATTTAGATTTTACTTCCATCTTGAGTTTCAATCGAAAAACTATCTCATTCAATACTCCAATTTAAAGTCTTCCCTCTTTTTCATAAGTTACATGTTATTAAAGAAAGAGAAATGATGACAAAGGTTACGGCATTTATTCCGTTTGTGGATGAACCGACAACAATAGATTTAGTTAACCAACTACGGCTAATCCAATCGATTGATAAAATAATAGTTTTTACTCACGGCTTGTCGAGAATGCCAATTACAGGCTTAGAGGTATTACAATTAGACCGGATTGAAAGCTCGAAAACTATACGATCTATTGCAAAAACAACTGAAACCAGATTTGTTTTAATAATAATAAAGCCGATAAAAATTAATTTAGGAAGTTTTGCAGTTGAACGATTTCAAAGCGTTGCTAATGATACCGGCGCGGGAATTCTTTACTCCGATTTTTATGAAACAAAAAACGGAAATCTAGAGAAACATCCAACTATTGATTACCAGTTAGGAAGCATCCGCGACGATTTTGATTTTGGTCCCCTTCTTTTTATTGACACGGCTGCACTGAAAACCGCCGTAGAAACAATGGAACACAATTTTGAATATGCCGGACTTTATGATCTTCGTCTTAATCTCTCCCGGCAAAAATTAATTAGCAGAATTCCCGAATATTTATATCAAGCAACGGAAACCGATTTACGAAATTCCGGCGAGAAGCAATTTGATTATGTTGATCCGAAAAACAGAATTGTTCAAATAGAAATGGAACAGGCGGCAACAAATCATCTAAAAAAAATAAACGCTTTTCTAGAACCAAATTTTTTAGAGACTGAGCCGCTTAGTGACGGCTTCGAAGTAGAAGCCTCTGTTATTATTCCGGTAAAAAATAGAATAAAGACCATTGGAGATGCGGTTAATTCTGCATTAAAACAAAAAACAGATTTTCCATTCAACGTAATTGTTGTGGATAATCATTCAACGGACGGATCAACAGAATTATTACGCTCACTTGCAACTAATCATAAAGAGTTGAAACATAATGTTCCGAAAAGAAAAGATTTGATGATTGGCGGATGCTGGAACGAAGCGCTTTACGATAAATCGTGCGGGAGATTTGCCGTGCAGCTTGATAGTGATGATCTTTATAAAGATGAAAATTCATTGCAATCAGTTGTTAATCTTTTTAGAAAAGAAAAATGCGCGATGGTAATTGGTTCATATATTTTAACTGATTTTTTATTAAAAGAAATTCCGCCCGGCTTAATAAACCATAGCGAGTGGACTAACAATAACGGCGCCAATAATGCGTTAAGAATAAATGGGCTTGGCGCTCCAAGAGCTTTTTATACACCTATTTTGCGTGAGATTAAAATTCCAAATGTCAGCTACGGAGAAGATTATTTTCTTGGTTTAACAATTTCCCGTAATTATAAGATTGGAAGAATCTACGAACCAATTTATATTTGCAGGCGGTGGGAAGGCAATTCAGATTCCGCACTAGATATTTACAAACAGAACAACAACAATATTTACAAAGACCGTCTCCGAACCTTTGAAATTCTGGCAAGACAAAAGAAGAATAAAACAAAATGATGATCGAAGAGAAACCAGAAAAAAATTCCGGATACGAGTGGTGGGCTGAACGTACAAAAAAATTGCTCGATGAACAGAAAGTTTCCTGGCCATTATTAAAAACCAATTACGAGAATCTAGCAAATATTCAAACCCGCGTGTTTACGTTTGATGATTTTGAAATTAAGATTCAATTTAATCCGGATAGAATAAAATCTTCTTCTGCGGATGTTAGCGACAATGCAATTAAATTTAGAAAATGTTTTTTATGTTCCGATAACCTTCCGGAAGAACAGAACGGTTTGGTTTTTAATAAACATTTTTCAATTCTCTCCAACCCATATCCGATATTTCCGGAACATTTCACAATTTCAAAAAGGAATCACACACCACAAACCATTATTGGAAATTTTTCGGAGTTATTAGATCTCACAAGATCGCTCGGAAAATATTATACCCTTTTCTATAACGGTCCTCAGTGCGGCTCTTCTGCGCCGGATCATATGCACTTTCAAGCGGGCACAAAAAATATTATGCCAATTGAATATGAGTTTAACAGAATTGTCAACAAACTTCCGCTTGCGGCTATTGGTAATGGGAAAATCGAAGTGAGATTTTTTGAAGAATTTCTCCGCTACTTTATCTCTTTCGAATCACGTAATAAGGGTGAATTGCTTTTTGCCTTTAAGACTTTTGTAAATGCATTCAAGAAAATTTCGGCGCCACATATTGAACCAATGATGAATTTGACCGCAAGTTATCAAGAAGATATTTGGCGGCTTATAATTTTTCCCCGTCAAATTCACAGACCACGTCAATTTTTTGCCGACACAAAAGAACAATTGCTTATAAGCCCCGCCGCAGTTGATATGAGCGGTTTGTTTATAACTCCACGCAGAGAAGACTTTGAAAAGATAAAACAAGATGATGTGATTGATATTTTCAAACAGGTAACAATCACAAAAGAATATTTTGAATTTCTAAGAAAAAAAATCGGTGAGATTTTTATATAACCGGTAAATCGTTGAAAGGTTTTAAGTATATCTTACAATACCTTCACCGCAATTACACTAACATCATCATCCATTTCTCCACCGGTATAATCAAAAATTTCTTTTTGCAACTGCTCAAGTGAATCGCTATCGTGATCAAGTCCGCCGATAAATTGCATTAATCTTTCTTCGCCGTAAAGTTCGCCGGATTTATTACGCGCTTCAGTAATTCCGTCTGTTACCAGAAACAATTCATCTCCGCTTTCAAGTTTAAGTTCAATATCTTCATACTCGCCGGATTTACTAAAACCAAGTAGCACTCCCGTAGAAACAATTCTTTTTACTTCTTTTGATTTGAAGATTAGCGGCAAATCTCCGGCACCCGAGTAACGCGCAGTTTTATTTTTTTTGTCTAGTATAATTATAGAAAGAGTAATGAACACCTCAGCAATTCTTTCGTCTTTAAAAACCGAATCGTTCACCTTTTGTAATATATGACTCGGCTGATAATCATTTGAAGATTCCAGAACAAACCGGGCGGCACTTCGTACATAGCCGGCGTAAGCAACCGCAAAATACCACGCACCCCAGCGCTTGCCCATAACATCGCCCAGAATTATTGCAATGTTATCATCGTTCAGTTTGAAGTAATCAATAAAATCTCCGCCTGGAACATTTTTAAACGGCATATGCCAATGTTTGATTTGAAATCCTTCGAATTGCGGAAATTCTTCCGGAACAACTTTGGTTCCCATTGAATCCGCCGCTCTTTGAACTTCATCAACAACTTTAACGCGTTCTTTTTCCAAACTTTTCAATATGGCGGAGACTTTTGCAATTACCACTTTTGGGCTGGACGTTTTAATTATATAGTCTTCTATCTCTAGATCGAACCCCTGAAGTATATCTTCTTCTTCCCCTTTGGCGGTAAGAAAAACAAATGGAATTTGTTTGAGTTCGGCGTTTTCTAAAAGGAGTCTACGAAATTCATATCCGTCAACTTCGGGCATCATAACATCACTTATAATCAAGTCCGGTCTAATTTTTTCTGCGAGTTCGTAACCTTCTCTTCCGTTGCCGGCAACTTCACATCGGAATCCCGCTTTGGTAAGGTTATAATTAAAAAGTTTTGCAATATTAAACTCATCTTCAACAAGAAGAATAGTGATCAAAGATTTTGTGTTTTCCTGTGTCATCAATTATCTAATAAGTTTTTATTAATGGGTCCGGTATTTTTTTCTACTTTTAAAATGAACATGTTATTTACCAAAGCTTTTTATTGCATTTTGCAAATCGCCGAATGATTCGAATACCCTGAACAAACGCGTTAATTCAAACATAGATTTAATTGCGGGTTTAAAGCCAACCAATTTTAAATCACCGCCCATCTTTGCAACTTTCTTGAGCGTGTTAACAATTACTCCCAAAAATGTAGAATCTATAAACTCAACAGCGGTTAAATCAATTATAATTTTTTTATAACCTGCGGTTATTTTCTCATTTACGTTAAACTTCAGTTCTTCTGCTTCACGCAAGGTTGCGCGGTCCAGATTTATGATTTCAATTACTATATCATCAATTATTTCTTCAACTATTTCCATTTTATATTTTTTGTTCCCGTTTTAATCTTTCGGTGAATCAATTTTGTATTTCTCCATTAAGCGGTAAAGAGTTGCTCTTCCAATTTTAAGTTTACGCGCGGCTTCGACTATATTTCCCTCGGTAACTTTTAATGCATGGCGTATAGCTTCTTCTTTCAATTTTTCAAATGGAATTATTGGAGAGTCCTCTCCAAACATAACCCCGTTGTTGCTTGTGCTAAAAGTTTTAAACTGTGATGCAATGTTTGCCGGCAAAGAATCAATTTCAATCTGATCGCCATCGCTTAAAATCATGCATCGTTCAAGCGTGTTTTCAAGTTCGCGCACATTACCCGGCCAATCGTAATCATACATAATTTTAAGTGCCGGTTTAGAAACACCCTTCACTTTTTTGTTGAGTTTTGTGTTGAAGTGCTCTATAAAATGATTAATCAAAATAACTATATCGCCCTTTCTTTCGCGCAACGGAAGTATGTGAATTGGAAAAGAGCTCAATCTGTAATAAAGATCTTCGCGGAAATTTTTATTCTCAACGGCGGCTTTTAAATCTCTGTTAGTTGCAGAAATAATTCTTACGTCGGTTTTAATTACTTCGTTACCGCCAACTCTCTCAAATTCTTTTTGCTGAATCACTCTCAAGATTTTTGCTTGAAGCGCCATCTCCATTTCACCAATCTCATCAAGAAAAATCGTTCCGCTTTTTGCAAGTTCAAACTTTCCAATTTTTCTTACATGCGCGCCCGTGAAAGCTCCTTTTTCGTGACCGAATAATTCACTTTCTAGAAGTTCGCGCGGAATTGATGCGCAGTTGACAACAACAAACGGCGCGGTTTTTCTTTTACCGTTATAGTGTATTGCGCGCGCCACCAATTCTTTTCCTGTTCCGCTTTCCCCTTCAATTAAAACTGTGATATCATTATCGAGAACTTTCGATACCATCTTAAATGCTTCCTGCATTTTTTTATCTGCAGAAATGATGTTGTCGAAACTGTATTCTTTAGTAAGATTTTCTTTTAATTTTTCGACTTCGCGTTCAAGATCGTAATGTTTTATCGCGTTTCTAATTGCGGGCTCTAGGCGGTTTTTATCAATTGGCTTGGGGAAATAATCGAACGCGCCAAGGCGAATTGACTCCAGCGCAACTTCAACGCTCCCTTGAGCGGAAAGCATTATCACTGGAATTTGCGGATTTCTAATTTTAATGCGGTTTAAAACTTCATTTCCGTTAATATCGGGAAGCATAATATCGAGCAGGACTAAATCGGGATTTTCAGAAAGAGCATTTAGAGCATCTGATCCGTTAATAAATGTTTTGCAATTGTAGTTCCACTGATTTTTAACCCAGTGTACAAGCATTTTAGAAATTGATTCTTCGTCGTCAACAATAAAAACTAATTTTTCCAATATACCCTCGGCTGAAATTCTATTTTGGAAGTCTAATAATAAAAGTTGTTCCTTTGTTCACCTGGCTTCTTGCTTTGATGAATCCTTTATGCAAATCAATTATTTGTTTTGCGGTAACAAGACCAAAACCGGTTCCGCTTATCTGCATGCCCGGTTTTTGAACCTTATTAAATTTTTGAAACAGATTCGGTAAATCTTTTTCCGGAATACCAACACCGGTATCGCTAACGGCAATTTCAATTTCTTTTCCGTAATCGTGTATAATAACGGAAATTCTTCCGCCGCTGTTGGTATATTTAATTGCGTTCGAAATTAAATTCCAGAGAACTTTTGAGATTCTCTCTTTATCTGCATTTATTATTATTCTTTCTTTTGGATATTCTTTGGAGAGAACAAGTTTTTTTTCAGTGATAGAATCATCAAGATTTTTAACGACCTCATCTATTACATCAGCAACATCAATGCTTGTTTTTTGAAGCTCTTCTTCGCCGGATTCGAGTTGCGAGAAATCAAGAATATCATTTATAAGTTTTGCGAGACGTTTTCCTTCCATCAGAATAATATTACTAAATTCATGAACCGTCTCTCTTGGAAGATCGGTATCCGATAAAATTGTTTCTGCAAAACCGACAATTGAAGCAAGCGGAGTTCTTAATTCATGAGAGACATTTGAGATGAATTCATTTTTAAGTTTATTGACTTCTTCGAGCACAGTAATTTTGTTCCGCGCCCTTTCCCTCTCTATCAGAATAATGCGGTTCGCTTCAATCAGTTTGGAATTCAGATCTTTTATTTTTTGTTCATCGAGTTTTCTTTTTGTTATGTTGCGCCCGAAGCTAAGCATTCCCGTAACTTCGCCGTTGTTCATCATCGGTTTAGCGCTTATCTCAAACGTAATCCCCTTATCAAACCGGTCTAAGAAGACCGTTTCAAAAGTTGTAATGCCATTTGAATTCAGAATTTTGTTAAACGCTTCGGCAATTTTTGCTTCATCTTCTTTATCAATGAATTCAAGAAAATGTTTGCCAAGCATTTCTTCGGAAGTAAATCCGAGTGCCGCCGCTCCGTTTTTGTTTACCATGCTGAAGTAGCCAAATCCGTCCAGTATAAAAATCAAATCGTCCGCAGTATCAATCAACAGTCTAAATCTTTCTTCCGAGTTCTCTAAACGCAACTGAACTTTTTTCTCTTCTGTAATTTCTTGGATTACTCCAACAACACGAACGACTTCATCGTTCTTAATAATTGGGTTTGCAGAATGACGCACCCAGTGTTCTTTTCCAAAACGGTCTTTCATGCGGTATTCAACAATCGCATCTTCTTTATTTCTTAATTTATTTATGAACTCTTTGAACAGCGCAAAATCGGATTCATGAATTGATTTAAGCACGCGGTATTTGTTCTGATAAATTTCTTCCGGTGAATAACCAAAAAGCGTTCTTACGGCTTCTGTAATGAAATTAAATTCGGTTCCATCCGGGCTGGTGGAAAACAAAACAGTATTAATACTGTTTATGGTTTCTTTTATTGTTTGCTGAATTTCCGCTTCGGTAAGTAGATGCTGCGGATTTTCTTCCGGCTTCAAAGTTTGCGGCTTTAATATTTCGTTTTTCAGCTTATCCAATTGAGAAACAATATTTGAGTGAACTGTTTTTGCGTCCTGCATCTTGTCTTTCGAAAATAACAACAGATAGTATTTTGATTTTTCTTCTTTTAAAAATAATTCCTTGTAGAACGTTTTATAACCGTATTCTTTAACGTAAGCTTTGTATGCACTTGATTGCTTGATTTCCGTAAGAGTCGGTTCCTTTTTTGCCGCAATCTTTGCAATTACCGCTTGAAGGTTTTTGTTTTCTCTTATTAGACCTCCAAGTGAGAATAAAATGATTTTTTCAGATCCCTCTGATTTAAAAACCAGGCCGGCATCACTTTCAGTTAACTGGCAAATCTTATTAAGAATATTTTCCTCTTTGTTGTCCATTCAACAGCAATCATAAATAATTTTGATGTAAGATAATAAATTAGTGCGAGGAATAATAGACAATGCTTCATTTGGAATTAGCGTTATGATAAAACTTGAAAAGCAGGTAAAAGAAAAAAGAGAGCGCAGATGCAAAGACCCAGAATCCGTACTGTTTATTAAAATCTATTAACGAAGTTCCTATTAGCGGTCCTAAAATTGTACCGGCTCCATACATCATTACAAAGTAGCCGTTCGCTTGCGTCATATACTTTTTTTCAACTTGTTCAATGGTATAATTTAATCCCACTGTATAAAAGGCGGGAACAAATCCGCCTATCAAGAAAAAAATAATGAGAAGGAAAACAAACTCTTCAGCAAAAACCGGAAGAAGAAAAAGAAATCCCAACAATGTTGAGATAATTAAAAGCAATTTGTATTTGGAAATCTTATCGGCAACATGTCCTACAATATATAGTATAACAATCCCGCCAACGACAAATGATGCAATAAAATAAGAAACCTGGTCGCTTGTAAAATAATTCCGCAGTCCATACAATGGAAGAACAACGATGACAGACGACTCAAATAGTCCATAAATAGATGCCGAAAGTAAACTCATCAAAGGCATCTTTGCTATCGGCATTTTCAGCATCTTTTCATCTTTTCCCTTCAAATTTATTTCATCCATAAAGACCCATTGAACTATAAACACAATCAGAACAATTGAAGAGCCGATAACAAAGGGGACCCAATTTCCAAGCTTTATGGTCCATATTAACATAGAGCCGATTGCAATTCCTATAGAAAGTATTACAACATATAACCCGATATTTTTTCCGCGGTTGGTATCATCGCTGTAATAATTGATCATTACTTCTGTCGAAACAAAAATGAAAGTTCCGCCAATACCCATTATTATTTTAACAAGGTATAGAAGCGGATAGATGCGCCAAAAAATGTGACCTAATGCGCTAAGCATCCAGATTAATAATCCTGCCGTTAAAATATTTTTAACATTGTACCGGTCTATTAATCTTCCTGTAAGACGGGAAAAAATAAAAATGCTTAAATAACCGGCCATGGCAGTTGAACCGGTGATAAAGCTCGGTGTGTGGTTTAATTCCAACAACATTACTGTTACGGGCGTTACAAGCCCAAAACCAATTCCGCCAATTCCAATTCCCGCAAGAGCAAGTACAAAATTTTTTCGCATATATGTATAAATTGTTGAGATGAAAAATAGCTTAACAGAAAATAATTACACAACTTTTCTTATTATTGCACTGTATGGAAAAAGATAATATAAAAAAGCCTGAACTTTTGGCGCCCGCCGGCAATTGGACAATGTTAAACGCAGCAATTGAAGCAGGTGCAAACGCTGTTTATTTTGGAGTAAAATCTCTGAACATGCGCGCCGCGGCAAATAACTTTGATCTACCCGATCTTCCGGGAATTGTTGCGCATTGTAAAGAACACAACGTTAAAACTCATCTAACTCTTAATACAATTGTGTTCGAAGAAGAATTGGATGAGCTGGATAAAATTGTACACGCCGCCAGTGATGCCGGAATTGACATGATAATCTGCTGGGATATGGCGGTGATTCAAAAATGCGTTGAGTACAATATGCCCTTCTGTATAAGCACTCAAGCTTCATCATCAAACTCTGCGACTGTAAAATTTTATGAGCGGTTGGGAGCTAAACGTGTTGTTCTTGCAAGAGAATGTACTCTTGATAAAATCAAAGAGATAAAAAGCAAATCCAATGTAGAGATTGAAACATTTGTCCACGGCGCAATGTGCATTGCCGTTAGCGGAAGATGTTTTATGAGTCACGAGGTCTTTGGCAAAAGCGCGAATAGAGGAGAATGTTTACAGCCATGCAGAAGAGAATATCAAATCATTGACAGCGATGAAAAATTCGAATTGACATTAGGCAAAGATTACGTCTTATCGCCAAAGGATTTATGTACTATAGATATTTTAGATAAACTGATCGAAGCCGGAATTGATTCTTTCAAAATAGAAGGGAGAAAAAGAAGTCCCGAATATATTGCAAATGTTGTATCAACATACAGAAAGGCAATAGATCTTTATTTTGAGAACAAACTCGACGATGAAACGAAAAAAGAGTTTGTTGAAAAATTAGGTAAAGTGTACAACCGCGGTTTTTCTTCGGGTTTTTATATCGGCAAGCCGGGTTCTGAAAGTTATGCCAAAATTTACGGCAGTATTGCCACAACGCGCAAAGAATATATTGGCAAAGTTCTTAATTATTACAAAAAAAGCGGAGTAGCGTCGATAAGAATAGAAGCAGGTGAATTAAAAACTGGCGACCCAATTTATATAATTGGCAGCACAACAGGTGTTGTAGAACTGACAATAGATAAAATGATGCAGGAAGAAAATGAATTATGTGCTGCGCCAAAAGGAAATGATATTACAATTTTGTGCGAAGAGCGTGTGCGTCAATATGATAAAGTTTATAAAATTGTTTCTTCGGTGAGTTAAAATTATTTCCACTCAAGCTTTGGTTTTCCGCCGGAAAAACTTTCCACTGCTTCATCTAGTCCGGGGAAAACCTTAAATACTTTGTCCATACGTGTCAAAACAAAAACCAACGAGGGCATCTCTTCATTATAAACTAAGCGCAAGTCCCCATTAAGCGAATTTGTCTTTTTCAACAGCGCAACCATCGCGCCAAGAAATGTTGAATCCACGTATTCGCAAATGCTCAGATCTATAACAACTTTAACTGTCCCGCCGGAAATAACTTCTGAAACAAAATCTTTGAACAATATAGCTTTGGCAAGAGTTGCTCTGTTGAGGAAAACGTGGATAATTGCAACTTCGCCTATTTTTTCTAATTTGAAATCCATATGAGTTTATTACTTCTTCTATACAATTTTGTGTATCAATATATGAATTCCCGATTAAATAGAAAACTAACCAATGATGATTTCAATCGGTTTTAAAAATAATTTTGTTGGATAGCTCCAATGAAATTACTTGGCCAATCTGGAGTTCTCTTTTTCAATATGTGATTTGCCGGCAATTAGCGGGATAACCTACGGCTGCAAAAGTCAGAATGGAATACGGAAGCTTAACTGAAAATCATTTCCATACGGAGTTAAATTAATGTGGCTGCTAACCGGCTCCGATTGTATTGACTCATTTTCGTTTGTAAAAAAGAGAAGATCAATTTGACTATAGAGCCAGAGCGCCGCGTAAGTAATTATAAATGTGTTCCGTAATTTGAACGATTTATTATACTCATCGTACTTCTGCTGAATGAGAAAGCTATCGGTTTCTTTCAAATAATTGTCTTGTTTCTTGTTCGCATCAATTGTGAAATAAATTACAGCGCCAATATTAAGAACAGATGCCGCCGTATTAATCCAGCCCTTGGTTAAGTTACCGTGATGAAGCTGCCCAAGTCCGGGTAATAATAAGTTTTTTATAACCGCACCATCTGCAGGAACTTGATTTAAATATTTTATCTCTTGTTTTGGTTTCGTAGAATCCGCCGGTTGAATCATTTCCGCATCCGGATTTTTTCTAATATAGTCGGCTTTAACTTCATTGAAAATAGAAATTAGTTTAGGAGAAGTAATTGACGGATCCGGAATATATTTTTTATTGATCTTCAAGATTTGTTCAAAACTTTTTCTTGTTAATGAGTCCGCTCCATTTGAATAAAAAACATTTGCTCGCATCAAATGAAGTTCAATCAATAAAGAATCGCTAATATTTCCCTTTGCAATCAACTGATCGGAAAATTTTATGACGTTGTCATAATTGAACTTCGCATATTCCTGCTGAACCTTATCGAACGTAACTTCTTGAGAATAAACGAATGAGATTCCCATGAGAAAAAATATTATCAGAAACATTTTCTTTATCATTTGAGCAAAATCATTTTTTTTGTTAATGAATAATTACCTGTAGTCATTCTATAAAAATAAATTCCACTTGGAACACTGTTGCCGTTTTTATCTTCGCCATTCCAGCTGACTTGATATTTGCCCGGTGTCTTTTCTTCATTAACCAACTCGGTTATTTCTCTTCCTATGGAATCAAAAACTTTCAACTGAACCTGGCAGACAGCCGACACCTGATAGCTGATAATAGTGGATGGATTAAACGGATTAGGAAAATTTTGATCAAGAGAAAATTGCTTTGGCAATTCAGCATTGTTATGAACCGACGTTCCTTCATCAAGAATTTCAATATAAGGGACAACTTTTCCTAGGTGTCCGCGGTCTGTTCTTCCGCCGAAGACTGCAACAAACCCATTTTTATAAGCAACGGCCATTAATCCAGCGCGAGCATATGTCATTGGTAATGATTGTGTGATCTTTAAAGAACCATCCGGTTGAATTTCAACCTGTTCAACTGTATTCAACGCCGTTAATGTTTCATTATAACCGCCGATGATAAATCCCTTTTGACTAAGCGGATTATAAACTGCCGAGCCTGCAGCGCGGGATTCGTTCAATTGTTCCGGCATATCGGTTAAAGTCTGAGTACTGATATTAAATTTTTGAATCGCCTTCATAACGCCGTTTATTACGCCGCCAAAAATGTAGATGTTATTGCCAACTATAAACGTCATACGCTGCCGCGGCGGGTCCGGCGAAGGAGAGTTAAAAGAAATTCCATTTTGTTTCGCGTTTAAGTTATATGCTTGAATGTATGAGAGCGTGTCTCCTGCGGTAGCCGGGTCACCTCCAATTATATAAAAATTATCTCCCACAATTTGACCGGTAGAATATAGTCTTCCAAAATTTTTATTCCGGTCATATACCGATGCAAGATTAGTAACGATTTTATAATCCCAAGATTCAATTGCATTTTTATCGGTTGAGGCATCAACAGTGCCGCCGAAGTACATGATACTGCTCTTCCAAATATCTGCAACAAACTGGTCTCTTGGCTGAAGCATCCTACCAACCATCTTCCAAGTATTTTTTTCTACATCATATTCTTGAATCCAATCAACTGCGCTTTGCAGTGAATCAGAGTATCCGCCCAGTATATAAATTTTACTGCTCTGAGCGGCAATATCATAAACAACCTGTCCGCCCGAAACCGGATAAGGCATTTTGCCAACTACACGCCACCGTAGCTGCGCCTGGCTCATTCCAGCAGCAAATAAAATGAATATAATTAGTAATGTCTTTTTCATTTTTTAAAAACTCTTTTTACATAAACGCTTAACGCAAAACAATTTATTTGCTCTTTAAAGTAAAGTTGAGTTTAAGTGTATCACCTGCCCGGACATTATAGAAAGTATCAATGTCTTTGTAATTACTTCTTTTAATCTTTATCCCAATTAAACCCGGGGCAACTCTTACTAAACGCAACGGAGTCGGTCCTTTTTTTTCACCGTTGACGTAAACATCTCCCCATGGATTAGAATTGAAATTAATAAATCCCATTTTAGAATTGAGGTTTATATTTAGCCGTGTGACTGAATCGGCTTTGATCTTCACCATTTGCGCCGGATAAGGCGGATATTCTGGATTAACAAAATTTAGTGTATAGTTTCCCTCAAGTAATTTTATGGGTTTGTTCAAAGGTGTCGTATCAAATTTTTCACCATTGATATAAATATCAACCCAGGGTTCAGCTGAAATAAATAATCCGCCATAACCAATTGATTTGTTTTGGTCAGCATTGGCATTCTGTAACGGCTTGTTTGCATCCGGTTTTTGTGACGACTCTTGATTTTTATTATTAACAACCGGTTCTTTCAATTTATTCAGATCCACTTGATCTTTTGCTTGTGAATTTTGCTGCTGCAAGCTATTCGGTTCTTCAGACTTATTATTTTGAGATACATTTTCTTTATCGTTTCCTGAAATAATTTTATTCTGACTCTGCTGATTCAACATCGGTACAACAAAAATTGCTGCTATACCAAGAAAAATTACCACAATAAAGATCCATGCAAGTTTTGATTTATTTCCTTCCCGGTCAACATTATTAATTACAATTGTCGGTTGATCAACGTGAATGTTTAATTCATCTAAAATTTCTTCGGCAGATTCATAACGCTGACCCACATTTTTCTTCAGCATTTTAGAAAGAATGTCTTTTATCAATTCCGGTTGTTCTTCCGCTAATTTAGAAACTTCGTTTTCATCGTAAGCCATTATTTCATTCAGCGTAAGACTTACGTTGTCCCGCAAGAAAGGATTCTTTCCAGTAAAGAGTTCAAAGAATACAACGCCGGCAGAAAAAATATCACTCTGGGGTGTAAGTTTTGCGCCGCGCACTTGTTCCGGACTCATATAGCTCGGCGTTCCAACGATCGAATATGGATTCGTTACAAAATTATCTTCCGCAGAAAGAGCTAATCCAAAGTCACCCAATTTTACATTGAGGTTCTTATCTATAAAAATATTTTCCGGCTTAATATCGCGGTGTATAATTTGATTCTTGTGCGCGTAATCCAATCCTTTTAATATCTGGATCATCACATGTTCTTTTTGTTCCGGTGAAAGAGTTTTTGTTTTGAAAATATTGCGGAGTGATTCTCCTTCAATGTATTCAAATGAAATGTAAAAGAACTCTTTGCTCATACCGAAATCGAGAACTTTGATAATGTTCGGATGATCTAGTTTGGCAAGAATTTTTCCTTCACGCTTGAAACGCTCTACCATTGAAGGATCCGGCAGCTTCTGTGTGTTCAGAACTTTGAGAATAATTTTTTTACTTAAATAAATATGATTGGCAAGAAATACGGCGGCATGCTCATCTTTCTTGAGCACTTCAATTATCTGAAATTTTTCGAACAATATTTCTGATGTAAGAGAAGACATTTTATTGCTCGCCCATTTCTTTCAGTTTCAGTTGAATCCATCTAACAGAAACATCCAATGATTTAGCTGTTAATGTTCTATTGTGATTAAATTCCTCGAGCCGTTTTTTAAGAATCAGCATTTCGTATTCTCTAAGCGTGCCTTGAAAAGTTTCTACAACAGCCTGATCTTCAAGAATAATGTGGTCTGCGTGTAATTTATCTCCGTCGCAAAGAATCAGAGCGCGATGAATTACATTTATTAATTGCCGGATATTTCCAGGCCAGTAATAACTTTCTAATTTTTTTATTGCCGCTGAATCAATTAACATGTTTTTCTTGCCGATTTTTTTGATAAAGAAATCAACCAGCAACGGAATGTCGCTTCTTCTTTCTCGAAGAGGAGGAATTCGAATAGGAAAAACATTCAATCTGTAAAACAAATCTTCCCGGAAAGAACCATCTTTTACAAGTGCCTGCAAATCTTTATTTGTCGCTGCAATAATTCTGGCATCAACTTTTTTTACTTTAACATCGCCAAGTCGTATAATCTCTCTATTTTCTAATACGCGCAAAAGTTTTGCCTGAAGCGCGGTAGAAATATCTGCGATCTCATCAAGGAAAAATGTTCCGCTATCGGCTGCTTCTAGTAATCCCTGTTTGTCGGTATTGGCGCCGGTGAACGCTCCTTTTTTATATCCGAACAATTCGCTCTCCAATAGAGTATCCGGTATAGAGCCGCAGAATTGAGCAAGAAACGGTTTTTCTTTTCTTTTACTAAGTTCATGAATTGCTTTTGCTGCAACTTCTTTTCCCGTTCCGCTTTCGCCAACAATAAGAACAGTCGCATCTGTCATTGCAACTTTGTGAATGAGATGCGTCAAAGTTCTCATTGCAGTACTGTTGCCAATCATTTCCGGAATTTCTTCGGTTAACTGAAGCCTGTTGATTAGAATCTGATTTTCTTTTTCCAGTTCTTCCAGTTTAATAATACGGTCGAGTGCGAGTGAAACAAGGTTGGAAAAGAAACTCAAGAACAAAAGATTTTCATCTGTAAACTCGCGGCGGTCCAGCTGACTATCGGCAACAATTACGCCCCAGACTTTTGCGTCTCTAACAATCGGAACACCGATAACAGATTTAATGCGTTGTATCTGAACGCTTTCAAATTGCGAGAGATGAGGATCGCTCATTACATCATGATAAAGAAGCGGCTTTTTTTCTTTAATTACTTTCTGAAGTATTCCAGAAGAAAATTCGTGAAGGTCGGTAATAGTTTCGTTGGAAATTTTACGTGCCGAGATAATTGAAAAATTATCGTTCTCTTCATCATACTTTACAAACAAACCCCGTTCAGCATTTATTACGTTAATGACAATATCAATCGCATCTTCTATCAATAAATCCTGGCGGGTAGCCGAATTGAGTATCTGGGTGAATTCATAGAGCGATTCGAACTCATCTTTAGAAAGATTTTTAATATGATTAATATTTTCTTTGAAAAAATTACTCATTGATAGAACGTCTCAAATTTTTATTGAACAACAAAAGATGCCGGCAAAGAGCGGGCTCTGTTTTGAAAATCATCTACAACCCAAATTACCCAGAAATATTGACCGGCTGGTAAATTATTTATTGCCGGTACGTCTGATGTAAATTCAACTTTCTCTTTAGAAAAACTTGCGGGTCCATATACCAATTTGGGAGAATTGCCTTCCGTGTAAATCTCAAAATTATAACTGAAATTAAATCCTGGCAAAAATCTATTCCAAACAAATTTTACGGGCTTCTTTACAACTTCCAGATTTGCGGGAGATTGGAAAATAATATCCTGCCTTATTGTTCTTTTAATTGTCGAAAAGCCGATTTTAAATTCTTTGCCGGTTTTATCATAAACACTTATTTCAAAATTTTCTCCTATCCCTTCGTCCATAGAACTCAGATTCAAGTCAGCCGGTGAAAATTTATTTTCATAGAATCCCGAAGATGATTTAAACGAAAGACTTTTATTTATGTTCAGTTCGGTACAGCGTACAAAAACAGAAGCTACATCATTTTCGGGATCCGAAATTTTCGCTTTCACATAAAGCGTGTCGCTTTGAACTGTTGGATATCTGTTCACAACACTCGTGTAAATTACAAGACTATCAAGTTTCGGAATCGAATTGAGATAAGCATCAACGTGCTGAGTTCTCTGGTTTATAAGATTGATATTAAGAGAATCGTTGCTGTATCCATCTTTTTCAAAATAGATCCATCCTTGTTTCTGCGGCAGCTGATCAATCAAAAATTTTCCCGCAGCATCTGTTTCAACCAATAGATTTTGAGCTTTCCAAAAAACTTTTACTCCTGCAATAGGCTGATGAGGTAAAGCCGCCGTTTGGATTGTTCCCTCAATTGAAGCAAGCTGATAATCCGGGTTCAGCGGATCGAGCGGATTTAACCTTGGGGCATCGCATGAGAGTGCTGCGCCGATCAAAAGCAGCGATATAATACCACGAAAAATTTTCATATACGGTTCAATTCCCTAGCGAAAAAACCATTCCCTTCAAAAACAAAGATAAATAAAAGCCAAAAGACTTGCGGCAAATATGCAGGAAATAATTCTAATTATAAACTCAAAAATAGACTTCCTGTGGAATAGAGCACGGCATTACCGGAGATTGTGACGCGGTCTCCGCGCTCTTCACAAAGAAGTTCGCCCATTCTTTTTGAAACTTGAAGCACACGAAAATTTTTCTTACTCAATTTTTCGGACCAATATGGAACAAGAACTGTATGCGCCGAACCGGTTACCGGGTCCTCATCAATTCCTTCGTTTGGTGCGAACATTCGTGATACAAAATCTACTTCGTTTCCTTTTGCGGAAATTATGACTGCATGCGGATGTATCCGTTTTATCATTTCAATTTTCGGCTGATAATTCCGAATGTAATCTTCCGAATCGAAAACAACCAGTAGATAAAATCCATTTTCTAAAACTTCCAGCGGCTCTTTATCAAAACATTTTCTAATTAATTCGTTTATCGGCACAGGTCTTGGCTTGTGAGCTGGGAAATCTAGTGTTAGTAATTCTCCGTTTCGGTCAACAATTAATTCTCCGCTTTTAGAGATAAATTTAATTTTTGTAGAATTTTTTTCAATGAAATTGAAAATCACGTAAGCGGATGCAAGTGTTGCGTGTCCGCACAAAGGAACTTCGCTTACAGGCGTCATCCACCGAATATGATAATGTTCTTTTTCTTTAACAAAAAAAGCTGTCTCCGATAAATTATTTTCTGCTGCAATATTTTGAAGAGTGGCATCATCCAGCCATTTTTCAAGAGGAACTATTGCGGCGGGATTTCCGCCAAATAATTTAGACGTGAATGCATCAACTTGATAGATTGGTAAAATCATAATTTCTCCTTCGTCATTTTTTCGTGATCTTGATCGTGTTCTTGCTCTTCAGATCAAGCTCATGAGCATGAGCAAGATTTTAAGAAAACATTTCCTTGTGTAAAAAAGGAATTAAAGCGACTTTCAAACCTTCAACGTAAAGCTCTTTTCTATTCATTACACCATTTGTAAAAAATCCGATGGCACCGTGTTTCTGTTTTGTGTTCTGCTGATTCATAATTTCATCCATAACATCGCCAAGCTCTATTCCTTGTAAAAGTTTTTCAACTACATTTTGCGGCAATTCGAAATGAGGCGACGTTCCAAAACCGATTCTTCCCTCTTTATCAATAATGCACATACAGCCAAACGCAAACCACTTTTCAAACTGTTTGGTGATCCCGCCTTCAATGCCGACAAAATAATCGGCGGAGAGATTTTGAGTATCATTAAGTTCTTTCAGTTTTATTGCCCGGTTTTGTGCACCGATAAAAGTTTGATCGTTCACAGGTTGAGTTGACACGCCTGATTCAACTTCAATTCCAATCACATCAACATTATCAAAATATTTCGCGAAAGATTCTTTAACCGAGGCTACCTTAACCGGATTTTTAGAACCGACAAGGATTTTCATTTTTCACACATATTGATTAGTAAAATTATTATTCAAACAATTTCCAGCATTCTTTGAATTGGAAGAGAGGCTTTACGCGCTATCTCTTCCGGTATCTTAACCTCAAATTTATTATCACGCAACGACTCATAAAGTTTATCAACAGTGATCATTTTCATGTATTCGCAAATCGATTTTTCGCTAAGAGGATAAAATGCTGCGTCCGGTTTAATTTTTTTTAGTCGATGAAGAATCCCAATTTCCGTAGCGACAACAAATTCATCGGCATCCGATTTTTTGACATAATCAATCATTCCCTCGGTAGAAAAAATATGTGTATTCTTGCAGTCGAAATAAATTTGCGATTTTAACATGCACGCCGATGAACAGCCGCATTCCGGATGAATCAGAAATTCTGCATAGGGATGCCGGGCTTGTGCTTCATCAAAATTTACATCTCCAATTTTTTCGTGAACGTGACAGGCGCCATTCCAAATTTCCATTTCGCGCCCGGTCATTGCAATTACATATTGACCAAGAAATTTATCGGGCAGAAAGAGAATCTTTCTTTCTTTCGGAATTGCCTGAACAACTTTTACGGCATTGGACGATGTACAACAGTAATCGCTTTCCGCTTTTACTTCAGCCGTTGTATTCACATACGAAACAACCAAGGCGTCGGGATTTTCCAATTTCCATTCCCTCAACTGATCGGCATTGATTGTAGAAGCAAGCGAACAACCTGCTTCAAGATCCGGAATTAAAATCTTTTTGTCCGGCGAAATGATCGAAGCAGTTTCTGCCATAAAATGCACGCCGCAAAAAACAATTAGATCCGCATCTGTTTTTGCTGCTTGCTGAGAAAGCCCTAGAGAATCGCCAACGAAATCCGCAATATCCTGTATTTCGTCAATCTGATAATTGTGAGCGAGAATTACAGCGTTCTTTTCTTTCTTCAGTTTTAAAATTTCATTTATTAAATCATTCATCTCAAGATCCCGTTCTAACAAATTAATTTTTAAAATTCATACTTATATCCAGTGCTTTAACCGAGTGGGTCAATGCACCTACTGAGATGAAATCCACTCCAGTCTCCGCAATAGCGCGCACGGTATTTAGATTTACTCCGCCGGAAGCTTCAACTTTAACTTTTCCATCAATGAGTTTTACAGCTTCGTTCATTTGTTTTATCGACATATTATCCAGCATGAGTATATCAGCTCCTGCATTCATAGCAATCTCCACTTCAGCAAGATTTGTCACTTCAACTTCAATTTTCATTTTTCCGGTTAGATTATTCTTTATCTGTATCACTGCTTCAAATATTCCTCCGGCTGCTTTAATATGATTATCTTTGATCAGCACCATATCATAAAGACCGATCCTGTGGTTTGTTCCCCCTCCTATTTTCACTCCGTATTTATCTAACATACGCAGACCCGGCGCTGTTTTTCTGGTATCAAGAATTACCGTTTTAAGTCCTTCAAGCTTTTCAACATATTTGGATGTTGTTGTTGCAATACCGGAAATTCTCTGCAGAAAATTTAACGCGGTTCTTTCTCCTGTGAGCAACGACCGGTAAGATCCTTTCAGCCGAACTATTTCGGTCCCAGCGGAAATGTGTTCTCCTTCTTTGACCAAATTTTTCCAGAAAATTTTCTTATCGAGTTTTTTAAAAACCGCCTTTGCAATCGGTAATCCTGCAAGAATACCATCCTCTTTAGCAATCATGAAGGCTTCTGAAACAGTTTTGCTCGGGACAATCAGATCGGTTGTTACATCGCCGCTGCCGATATCTTCCCGCAGGGCTTCGGAAATTATTCTGTCTAATTCTTTTCTATTGAGTTTCATCTATTTGATCGAGTTCAAATTTCAACAAATTTCGGTTTGTTCCCTTTTTGTATGACAATTGTTTTTTGATATTTCGTTTCTTCAGAGATGAAGTCATTTCGCATATGACAGCCCCGGCTTTCCTTTCTAATGAGGGCAGAATAAATAATTAATCGCGCAAGAATTAATAAACACCTTTTCCTGAAACCGTAATATTCTTCATCGTTAAAATTAGAAATAGAAATATATGAATCAATTTGGTGAAGTGCTGACTGGAGAGTTTTGCCGTTTCGAATTATTCCCGCATTCTGCCAAAGAAGATCCGCAATATTTGCGCTTTCAACAGAAAAATTAATTTTATTCTCTTCCTCGATATAAAAATTTGTTTTTTCATCCGGATAATTATGAAAGAATTTTTGCTTGCTGTAATTAAACGCATGATCAACCGACCTTTTTCCGAACACTAAACATTCCAAAAGAGAGTTGCTTGCAAGACGGTTAGCACCGTGAACACCTGTAGATGCCGTTTCGCCTATTGCGTATAAACGACTGATATTGGTTTCACCGTCAAGTCCGGTTTTGATTCCTCCAATCATATAATGTGCTGCCGGCGCAACAGGAATTGGATTTTTCGTAATGTCTATTCCAAATTTCAATGCTTCAACATAAATATTCGAGAAACGTTTTTTTATCTTTACCGGATTTAAATGCCGAAGATCCAAAAAAACATTCCGCGTGCCGGAGTTTTTCATTTCATTAATAATTGCTTCCGAGACAACGTCACGCGGCGAGAGTTCTGTTGTGTCATATTCTTCAAGAAATCTTTTTCCATTTTGATCGATTAAATAAGCGCCTTCGCCTCTGACTGCCTCGCTTATTAAAAACGTTTCTCCGGTAACGGAGTAAAAGGAAGTTGGATGAAACTGTAAGAATTCCATATTTTGAATTTGAGCTCCGGCGTTATAAGCTAATGATATTCCTTCGCCTATCGATGTATGTGGGTTGGTAGAACGAGAGTACACAGATGCGCCGCCGCCGGAAGCAATGATTGTTGATTTTCCATAAATCATGCTTGACTTGTTGTTTTTGATGTCGTAAGCGTGAACACCAAAACATTCGTCTTCGCGGATAATCAAGCGTTGGACATAATGGTTTTCAAGTATTCGAATATTTTTTTTCTTCTTAACTAATCTATGAACAAATTTTACAAGCTCTTCACCGGTTGCATCACCGCCGGAATGAAGAATGCGGCGCATCGAGTGCCCTCCTTCGAGCCCAAAAGCAATTTTACCATCCTCTTTATCGAATTGCATTCCCATTGAGATTAGTTCTTCAACTCTTGACTTTCCTTCATTCACCAAAATTTCAACTGCAGCTTCATTACATAAATTTCTTCCCGCTTTAATGGTGTCTTCAAAATGAAGTTTTACGGAGTCTTTTGTATCAACGGCGGCGGCAATTCCTCCTTGTGCCCAATATGAACTGCTCAAAGCAAGTGTCGATTTTGTTAAGACCGAGACACTTCCAAATTGAGAAGCATATAGCGCCGCATATAATCCGGCAAGTCCGGCACCAACTATCACAAAATCGAACTGATTAGTTTCCATGAAGAATAATACAATTGTCTGAAAGAAATGATTAATACCGATGCGAATTTAGATCAATCCGTTAACCAATACAAAATTATTTTTAAGTTATCTGCGCGATTGTCAATTAATTGCCTAAATAAATAATGCTTTAAAGAATACAAAAATAATTTGTTATTTTTTCATGGGACTGTTGGTTACTTTTCGTGGCAGTACTTCGTCTCTTTGTTTTTATATAATTATTGCGGAGAATTTATGAGGAATCAAATCTTTGTTGTTTTCTTGATATCATCCCTACTTTTAGTTAGATGCAGCAATAGTAAGAAAGAAGTTCAGACTGCGTTGGATAAAATTAACGCAGATGGATTAAAAGAAAAGATTTCAATATTGGCTTCTGATGATTTTAAGGGACGCGCTCCGTCAACCCTGGGAGAAGAACGAACCATCAAGTATCTTGAAGAACAATTCAAGAAAATTGGATTACAGCCGGGGAACGGAAATAGTTATTTGCAGGAAATTCCTTTTGTAAAGATTACTACAGAGTTGAATTCAATAGCCGCCGTCATCAAAAGTAAAAATGAGACATTGAATCTTTCCGTTCCAAAAGATTTTGTCGTTGGAACAACGAGAGTTGTGGATAACACTTCATTAAAAAATTCAGAAATGATTTTTGCCGGCTACGGAATTGTTGCGCCGGAATATAACTGGAATGATTACGCCGGGCTTAATGTAAAGGGGAAAACCGTTGTTGTGCTTGTTAACGATCCGGGATTTGCCACCGGAGATAAAAATTTATTCAACGGTAAAGCAATGACATACTACGGAAGATGGACTTATAAATTTGAGGAAGCCGCAAGACAAGGCGCTGCGGGCTTAATAATCATTCACGAAACCGATGCCGCCGGATACCCATGGAGCGTTGTTGAAAACAGTTGGACCGGAACCAGATTTTACTTAGAAACACCGGACAAAAATATGTCCAACTGCGAATTCAACGGCTGGGTTACTACCGAAACCGCGCAGAAAATTTTTGAAATGTCCGGTTTAGATTACAAAAAAGAAATTGCTTCCGCCGCACAAAGAGGATTTAAACCCATTATTCTTTCTTCAAATATGTCAATTTCGTTTAAAAGTAAATTTGCTTATACAAAATCCAACAACGTGATTGGAGTTCTGCCGGGGAAAGAACTTGCCGATGAATATATTATTTATTCAGCTCACTGGGATCATTTTGGTGTAAGACCCAACACCGCACAGGGCGATTCAATATTAAACGGAGCTTTAGATAACGCAACGGGAGTGGCGGGAATACTACAAGTAGCCGAAGCATTTGCAGCTCTTCCTCAACCTCAGAAACGCTCAATAATTTTCCTCTCTGTTACAGGTGAAGAAGCGGGATTGCTCGGAAGTGATTATTATGCCAAACATCCTCTTTTTCCCTTAAATAAAACAGCCGCAGTAATAAACTTGGATGCGCTTAATATTTTCGGAAAAACAAAAGATATTACTCTTGCCGGTTATAAAGATTCCGGATTAGATGATTACGCAGAAAAGGTAATCAAAGAATATGGAAGATATGTTGTGCCGGAACCAACTCCGGAAAAAGGGACTTATTTCAGAAGTGATCATTTTAGTTTTGCAAAAGTGGGCGTTCCTTCTCTCTATTTTGGAAGCGGTATGGATAACATAGAACATGGTAAACAGTGGGGTTTGGATCAGTCCGCAAAATGGCTGAGAGAAAATTATCACAAACCGTCTGATGAATATAAACCGGATATCTGGAAATTCGATGGGATGGTTGATGACTTAAAAATTATTTTCGAAGTCGGTTATGATCTAAGCATGACGAATAAATTTCCCAATTGGCTCGAAGGTTCTCCATATAAAGCCAACAGAGACGCAATGATGAAATAGTTTTTATTTACCGAAAAATATTTTTAGAGGTCGCCACACTCGCTTTGCCCAGGCGGCCTCATTGTGTGTTGCAGTCTTATCTATATAAACAAACAAATCTTTATCAATTGAAAATCCTTTTTTCTCAAGAGCTGTTACCATCTCGTTAACTCCTGGCAGAAGTTGCGCATCCAGATCAATCCCTCCGTTATCTATATAAAGAGAGATCTCTTTTTTCTTGCCCGAATATTCTAAAACTTTTTTTACATAATCTATTTTACTGTATTTGAACGCCGGAGAAAAACAAGCTGCTTTTGAAAATACCTCCGGGTGTTCCCATGCGCACATCATAGAAATCAATCCTCCCATTGATGAACCGGCTACTGCTGTGTTTTTGGCTTCGGGCAGCGTTCTAAATTTTGAATCAATTAACGGTTTTACTTTTTCTATTATGAATTTCATATAAAGACGACCTAGTGGTGTATCCGAATATTCTACCATCCTATCATCAGTATTATTCATCCCCACTATTATGATTGGTTCAATCTCCCCGTTGCGAATTAAACTATCTGCGGTTTCATCAACTTGCCAGTCAATAAACATGCTTGACGTATGCGGATCAAAAATATTTTGTCCGTCATGCATATAAAGAACCGGGTAACGTCTTCCGGTTTCTTTTTCATAATTCGGCGGCAGCCACACTATAATATCCCTCGGCTTTAATCCGTCTATCGCAAGATTTTTAAAATACTCAACTTTGCCGGTAATCTGTCCGGCTATCTTGAAATTAAATTTATCCCGCCAATTGTTTATGACTACGCTGACGGTTGTATCATGTTCAACTTTTAAAACTGTGTTTGGCGGAACGGTTGCATCATCTTTCAATGCTTCTGTTTGCCAATTTCCCTTTGTGAATTTGTATTCAATTCTAGCTCCTTTTGTAAAGCCGAGTGTTTTTTGCCATATTTTATTTGAGATTTTTTCTAGCGCTACTTTTCCGGGATTCCAATTGCCAATCTCTTCTGCGTTTCCTACAATGTAGACTTTATCGCTGTCGTTCAAAGTTGGAGCTTCAACTCTAAACGTAACATTGATTCTTTCTTGTGAGTAAATAGGGAGAGAGGCAATAAACATCAGAACAGATAAAATACGTTTCATGATAGTCCTCAAAAATTAATGATGGTCAATTTCTCTAAAAATAATAACAAAAAATTTTATACTTTGGCATACTTTGGATTTTGCTTGCGCATAAATTTTTGCGGCTCTTTCAAAGGCACAAATCCGAATTGAGAATAAAGACCATGAGCGTCTTTTGTAGCAAGCATCCACGTCTTTAAATCTTTCAGTTTGGAATGATTCATAATACTTTTCATTAACCACTTGGATAATCCGCGTTTTCTGAACTCTTCAATTATAAAAACATCCGCCAGGTAGCCAAAGCTTGCATAATCTGTAATTACTCGCGCAAAACCAATTTGCTTTTTATTGTGATAAACTCCGAAACAGAGCGATCCTTTTATTGCTTTTTTAACCCGCTCAATTTTAATTCCCCTAGACCAATAAGCATTAACCAGAAAATTATGAATGATTTTGATCTGTAGCTTTCGTTTATCTGTGCTGATTAGATAGCTGCTTTTTTTAAATTCAGATTTCATAAAATTTTTTCTAAAATAGTAATTAGGCAAGAAACAAAACTCTTTTTTGCGCAAAATATGTTATTGTTAGAGAATTATTGAATGCAAATAGCCGCAACTCTCTTCTAAAATTACAAAAAACTGTTTGATTTTATAAATACTTGGGCTGAGAAAGAGGCGGCGGAGTTTTATTTACTCCGCTTCTAATTTTGTGAGATTTCTATCGGTTTAATAAATTGTTTTGGTGACAATTCCCGCAATGGATTGTGGTTATAAACCCGGTCTTTTACAATAACGGTTGTGTAATCGGGCTTCAGATTCCTCTGCAAGATTATATCATGTCCAAGACAAATTCCCATGATGAGAACAAAGTCAACGCCTTCTGAATTTAGTTGGGCGGCCTGTCCAAGTGGATTGCATGAGACATTATGAATACAACTTTTATCATTTACTTCGTCCTGCTTTAAACCGCCAACAGCACAAGAAACGTAGGATGACCTGATATTGTTCTCTCTTAAAATATTTTTCAGATTCTTAGCAGTCTCTTCCATGCCGTAACAATATGCAAGTCCGACTTTTTTATATTCCACTCTTTGGATGAACTCGATAATTTCCTGAATTCTCGAAAGAGAACCGGCTCGCCCGTCATCAACCAGTGCGGCAGCGGCCTGAATTATTTTTTGATTTTCATCCAGGTGATATTCGTTCTTGAGTTCATCGCCGTCAAAAGTTTCTACAGAACAACTTTCTCCAACTCTACATATTTTTTTCGAACAAGCTATACAATCCACTTCTGTAAAAATCCTTTTTTATTAATCTATAGTTATGATAAGATGTCGGTTCGTCAGAGAGGATTCAAGAATAAAAGATTGGAGATCTTTCTAAACAAATGAATTGTTTTTTTGATTAAGCGCTTGTTTCTATTTGGAAACATCCGTCGGTAAAATTGTATTGAGTAATATTTGAAAGTATTTCTTGAGCAGTTGATAAAACTCATCTTTGTTTTTCAATTCAGTTTTTGTCTTTGTCCCATTATCAGTGATAGTTAAAGATGAATTGCTGAGAGTAACTCTTCCCGTCTGTGTGGCAATTGTACAAAGCATTCTGGTTCGAAATATTGAGTCCGAAAATGTTTGTTGATACTTACACATTTCTTCAAAATCCGGAAAGAGACGGGGAGTTAAAGAAAATTTGTACTGCAACTTCCATTCGTAATTTTCTCTCCTCCTCAGATCAAATTCGTCTTCTGCCACGCGGATAATTTTATAATAACCGCTTACATCCCACAGTTCACCGTTAGGAAATTCAAGCGGCATACGGAACGAATCGCCAAAACCTACATCAACCAAATAATCTTTTTCGAGATGAACCAGAAGAGTCATGTGGTCAAACTCAGGACCTAAATCTTTACGCTCATGATTAAAAACTCTAGCCGAGAGCATATCAACTTTATATCCAAGCGAAGTTAAAAGCCAATGAAACAGCCCGTTCAATTCATAACAAAAGCCGCCTCGCTTTGACGGGATTATTTTTTGATAGATCCGCTCAAGGTCCAAAACAATTTTATCCCGGTCGGGTACATCCAGATCTTCAAACGGAATTGAGAGCAAATGTTGATTTTGCAGCTCTGTTAAGAAATCCAAAGATGGCGGCTTAACTTCCGATATTCCAATTCTAGCGAGATACTTTTCTATATTCATAAATTGACTTTAAAATTCGACCGGATAGACGAACCGTACGACTCTACGGTTGAATATCAAATTCACTACTGGAAACTTCGCATAAAATTTTACCAAATTCACACAAATCTTTCCTGGCACGTTTTTTACCTATTCTAATCAAAACAATATAACATTTACAATAACCAAGGAGTAAAGATGAAAAAGGTAGTTTCACTAATTGCACTCTTTGCAATTCTTATTGCATACTCAAACATCTACGCACAAACACAAAATCCAAATCCTCCGGCTCAGCATGGCAAAGGATTCGTTGATAAGAACGGGGACGGTTACAACGATAACGCTCCAGACCATGATGGCGACGGAATTCCAAACGGAGTAGACCCGGATTATAAAGGTCCAAAACTTCAGAAGAATAAATTTGTTGATTTGAATGGCGACGGAATTAATGACAACGCCGGCAAAGGTAAACGCGGCGGCAAAGCCGGGAAAGGCGGATACGGTCCCGGCAATGGCACAGGTAATAATGGCGTTGGTCCCCAAAACGGAACAGGAAATGGAGTTGGAACCGGAACATGTACCGGAACTCAAGGAACAAACGGACGCGGGTATAGAGGCGGTAAATAGATCGCCGGATAAAAAATTTAGTTAACCGGGACTCTTAGGAGTCCCATTTTTTTGAGGTTATTCATGTATCAGATTGTAAGCAGCAGAGTAAATATTTTTTTTATCGTATTGTTTTCCATCTATTCACTTAGCTCTGCTCAGTGGAGTTTTAAACTATCAACCGATCAAGAATATAATGATAATCCTTTCCGCACGCAGCTTGCGACAAAAACATTTCTCTCTTCAATTGATTTAGGATTGGAAAACGATCTTGGCGATATCTCTCTCGGTTATTATGGAAGTTATCTGAATTTTGATGTTGTGCCCGAAAGAAATTTTTATTGGCATCAACTTGCTGCATGGAAAAATTTTGAAAACTCTGCCTTGGGCATTTACGCAGAGCAAAGATTGAACAAAGATATTTACACATACTACGATTACTACAATATTACAGCGTATTACCGGCAGCAATTTAGTTTGAATGAATTTTATTTTACTCTGTCCCCGAATCTCAGTCTCACCAAGTATGAAAATATCAGCATAATGGATAACTACAAAGCAAACTTGAGTTTAAATATCAACCGTGGTTTTGAGAGCGGAACAACATTAATTTTTGGCGGCTCTATTAATTTCAAAAAATATCTTAACCCGATACAATCGGGAACATATACCTATCTTGACGAGAACAACGTATTAGTAACAGATACTTATATTGATAAGAATGTTTCTTCGATTACACAGTTGGTTTCTTTCGGAAGAATTGCCCAATCAATTACATCAACAACGGGTTTAGCTGTACAATTCACAAACAGAAGTATTTTGAATGGGTTTGGCGCCTTTGTGAAAGATCTAAATATGATTTACGGTGACGAATCCGAAATGTTTGACGATCCGGTGAACTATGAAGGCAATAATCTATCTTTTGAACTCACTCAGATATTTTTTGATGACTTAGAATTCAAAGCAGGATTTTATCTGAATCAAAAGCACTATCCTTCTCAAGGAATTTACGACGCTCTTTACAATTACGATACCGGTATAATGCGCAACGACACTCAAAACATTTTCACTCTTTCAATAAAGAAAAGTATTCCGCTGGGAAGTAACACCAATCTTTCGTTGGGGCTGGGTTATCAAACTATAAACAATAAATCCAACAGCGTTCCCTTCAATTATATAAACAATTCGATCAACTTAAATCTGGGTTTTGAATTTTAAGACCATTAAATCAAATGTAATTGAATCCGAATGAAGGCTTCTCTTAATATTCCAAAATAGATTTTTGTAAATTAGGTAAGCATTAAATGACAGAAAAAGTGAAGCATTTCAAAAATTTGCTAATACAGCCGAAAAGTTTGATCCTAATTTTTTCTTTAACGGCAATCATTGTTGTCTCTTCGGCAATAATAGAATTGAACCAGAGCAAAAGCGAAATGCTGGAATTAATGGAGAAGCAGGGGCGCTCCATTTTAGAGACAGTTCTTAAATCTTCCGACAACGCATTACTTTCTTACAACAAAATTGAAGATGAAATAGAGCAGCGGCTTCTTAACAATGCGAACACCGTAAAGTTGCTTTATGAGAAAAGAATGATAAACAATGCTTTACTTGAGCGTTTAGCCAAAGTGAATAATGTCTATCGCATTAATATTTTCGACAGAACAGGAAAAAAAATCTTTAGCAGCCACAAAGACATTCATAATTTACAAGACGAAAAGGAAAATCCGCTTAAATATATTCAGCCGATTTTTGACGGTGATGCCGACACGCTAATAATGGGAATAAAACCGGCTCGTTATTTGGTTAAGCAGCGCTTTGCCGTTGCTCTGGCTACTAACGACAGAAAAGCAATAGTTCTTAACATTGACGCAGAAGAACTGATGGAATTCCGGACAAAAGTCGGCTTCGGAGTTCTTCTTAAAAAAGTAACAGAAAATCCGCAATTAGTTTATGCTGTGCTTCAAGATGAAAGAGGAATTATAGCCGGCTCAGGAAAGATTGATGAATTAAAAAATATTGATCAAGAAACAATTCTTCAAAACAGTCTTAAAGATAATTCATACAAGTGGAGAATTTTAAAATCCGTAAACATGGAAGCCTTTGAAGTACTGCATCCATTTATTTACAATAATAAAGTTGTCGGAATTTTTAGACTTGGGCTATCGCTTGATCCATTAAACACAATAAACAGCAGGCTTTCGCGCCGAATTCTCATTATTACAATACTGCTTTTTATTTTCGGTTTTGTTACCATAACTCTTGTTTTTCTCCGCCAGAATTACAACGTCCTATCCCAGCGGTATAGCGTAATGGAATCTTATTCCACACGTATTTTAGATAATGTAAGCGACGGCATAATTGTTCTTGATTCCGGCAAAAAGATAAAAATGCTTAACAGAGCCGCGGAATTAATCTTATCTACTTCCGAAGATGAAGCAAAGGGCAAACTATTTAATTATTTCTTTTTTTCGATTCAATGTGAAGAATTACTATCCTCTCCGGCACAGATAAAAGAAGTTGAATGCTCTATAAACGGAAAAGAAAAAATCTTTCTTTTTTCCATAAGTAAATTTGCAGACGAGAACAATTTCGAAAATCACATTTTAGTTTTTAGGGATTTGACGGAAACGAAGCGTCTCGAAAAACAAATACAACGCAACAACAAAATTGTTGCAATGGGAGAGTTCTCTTCATCAATCGCACATGAAATTAGAAATCCTCTTAACTCAATTGGAACAATAGCCCAACAGCTAGGAAAAGATTTTGTGGTAAATGAAAACGGTGAAGAATTTAAAAACTTAACCGGTGTTGTATATAAAGAAGTCCGCAGAATAAATGATATTGTTGAGACATTTTTGAAATTTGGCAGGCCGCAGCCGGTTAAAGCCGAAGAGTTTAGTCTGAATGATTTTCTTACCGATATTGATAAACAATATTCGTCTCACTTATCTAAATATAAAATTGACTTGAGTCTTCTGCGCGGTTATGACGGCAATGTTAAGTGGGATACTCAGCAAATGAAGCAGGTATTTATAAACCTTATCGAGAACGCCATTGACTCACAACCCAACGGCGGAAAAATCGTTATCAAAACTTTTCAGTACAATCAAAATAATATTGAAATAACTGTTGCGGATTCGGGAAGAGGCGTTAATCCGGAAGAGTTGAACAAAATTTTTGATTTGTACTTCACCACAAAAGGAAAAGGAAACGGCATCGGTTTAAGCATAGTTCACAAAATAATTACCGAACACGGCGGAGTTATCTCTGCGCAAAGTATTCTTGACGAAGGAACTACTTTCACCATTAAATTACCGATACAATATACATGAGAGCTGATATGAACAAATTTTCTCTTTTAATAATAGACGATGAAGAGCCGCAGTTACAATCGTTAAAAAGTTTTTTAGCAAAGCGCGGATATACAGTTTACACGGCCAGCAACGGAGAAGAAGGTTATAAAATTGCCGGATCGAACCTGATAGACATTGTATTGACCGATTTTAATATGCCCGGCTGGAACGGATTGCAAGTCCTTCAAAAAATAAAAGAATTAAACCCGGAAATTGATATTGTTGTGATGACCGCCTTCGGCACTATTGAAAGCGCTGTAAACCTTATGAAAAAAGGAGCGTTTGATTATTTGACCAAACCGATTGATCTGGATGAATTGGAAAATATTCTTGGAAAGATTAAAGAAAGAAAACTGTTAATCGGCGAAAACAAATTATTAAGAGAGCAGCTTCAGGAAAAATTCCGGTTTGAACAGATTGTCTCTCAAAGCAATTTGATGGAAACCGTATTAAACACCGCCGGAAGGGTTGCAAATTCAAAAGCGACTGTCTTGGTAAGAGGCGAAAGCGGAACCGGAAAAGAATTGATTGCCAAAGCAATTCATTTTGCAAGTCCGAGAAAAGATAAACCGTTTATAACGGTAAACGTTGCTTCTCTTTCGGAAAACTTACTCGAAAGCGAATTGTTCGGACACGAGAAAGGATCTTTTACCGGAGCCGTTAATCAAAGAATCGGAAGATTTGAAGAAGCCAACGGCGGAACAATTTTTATTGATGAAGTCGGAGACATTCCGCTTTCGGTGCAAATAAAACTTCTTAGAGTAATCCAATTCGGAGATGTGCCAAAAATCGGAAGCAGTAATTTGATTCACACCGATGTTAGAATAATCGCCGCTACTCACAGAAATTTAGAAGAGATGATAAGGAACGGCGAGTTCAGAGAAGACCTGTTCTACAGATTAAATGTTGTTGAGATTGTTCTTCCATCGCTCCGTCAGCGCAAAGAGGATGTTCCTGTTTTGGCGGATCATTTTATTAATAAATACGCAAAGGAAAATCAGAAAGAGATAAAAGGAATCAGCCGGGAAGCATTAGACCAGCTGATGAAATATAATTTCCCCGGGAATGTGCGTGAACTTGAAAATATAATTGAACGCGACGTAGTTATGACAAGAAACGAATTCATCGCAACGGAAGATTTGCCGACTCTTACACAGATAAAGGAAATTGATAAGAAAATGGACCCGTATAATTTTGACGACGGTTACGAGGAAAAGATTAAATCGTTTGAACGCACCATGATTCAAGAAGCATTGAATAGAACCAACGGCAACAAAAGCGCTGCCGCACGCATACTCGGAATCAGCGAGAGACATTTGAGATCACGGCTGGAAAGAATTAACAATTAACTCTCTTCCGCACACCTCACACCAAAAATTATAGTTGACTAATAATTAATTAAGCCATAAGTTTGATATGAGCATATGCTCATTATAAACTTTATGCCCAGAAACAAAAAACATAGAACCGTTAGATGCAATCCCTCGGCTTACTACTATAAGCCGCAGTCAATACCGTTATCGGAGCTGGAAGAAGTTATTCTGGAAATAGATGAACTGGAATCTCTTCGATTGGCAGACTACCTGGCACACTCGCACGAACAAGCTGCGGCAAAAATGAAAATATCCCGCGCAACATTCGGGCGCATTGTAGAAAGCGCCAGAAATAAAGTTGTAGATGCGATTCTAAACGGTAAAGCGATTAAGATAGGGAATGAATTTCCGGCGGAATTAAAAGAGAACCGGGCTGTAAAATGTAAAAACTGCGGCTCATCCGGGAAAAATGTTTCTTTGGACAAAACCGAGACTTGCCATAAGTGCAAAAGAATAAATAAGGAGAATTAAAATGAAACTCGCAGTACCCACCACACAAGAAAACCAGGTTGACGCTCATTTTGGACATTGTGAATTTTTTACTGTGTTCACCGTTGAAGATGGAGAAATTAAAAACTCACAGATTGTAGAATCACCGCAAGGCTGCGGATGTAAATCCAACATTTCATCTGTTCTGCAAGAAATGGGTGTTACAGTTATGCTTGCCGGAAACATGGGCGGCGGCGCTGTTAATGTTCTAAATCATCACGGGATAGATGTTTTTCGAGGATGCGATGGTAACGTGAATACTCTTGTTCAAGAATTTGTTAAAGGAGAACTTGTTGATTCAGGTGAATCTTGTCATCAGCACGAAGGTCATCATCATGATGATGGACATCAATGCGGTCACCACAATTAAAATTGTTTTAAAAAATAAAAAGAAGGCATGGGTAATCATGCCTTCTTCATAACCAACCGGGTTAATTAATTATTTACCGCCTCTGCGTGCCGCAGATCCTTTTGGACCCGAACCGTCACATACACCGGTGCCGGTTAAATTTCCATTCTTTGCACCGAAGCCTGTTCCGTCTTGCGGTCTGAGCGGATTTCCGGTTCCGTCTTTTTTACCAAAACCTTTTCCGGATTTCATACTACCTTGACTTGATGTACCGACGTTATCACAGATACCGTCACCGTTTGCATCAACCCAATTTGTCTTTGCACCTTTACCTAGACCGCTTCCTGTTGTTTGTGCATTTGCTGTTGATGCCAAGAAAAGAACCGAAAAAACTAACACGATTGTGAATAATGCTGTGCGTTTCATTTTACTACTCCTTTTATTTTGTTATTGAATTATTACTACGGTTCTTATAGAGTAAAGATCATGCCAAAAATTTATTCAAGCATTCAGTTAAAAAAACAGGTTATTTATAAAAAAAATTTTGGAGAGAGATCTTTCAGTCGAACTATTCGTCAGTGCAGTCGAATATAAATTGCGGTTACTTTATTCATACCGAAACCGTTGAGAGAAATTTTGGATGGGAATAAAAAAGCCCCATGTAAATGGGGCACAATCATTGGTATGAAATTGAATTACATTTCAACGACGGCAAGAACATCGGCGCGTTGAAGAATTTTTAGAGTGGCTCCGTTCATTTCAACTTCTTCTCCGCCGTATTTTGCGAAGAGAACATTGTCCCCCTCTTTAATCTTCTCACGCAAATCTTCATCGGTTCCCACAGCAATTACTTTTCCCATTCTCGGTTTTTCTTTTGCTGTATCGGGAATGTAAAGTCCTGAAGATGTTTTTGTTTCTTCTTCCATTGGTTCAACAAGCAAGCGGTCATCAAGCGGCTTGATCTTCATTTTTGTTTTACTCCTTATCTGATATTTAACATGGAATTAATTTTGGGAACATCGAAACCAATAACGGGACGGTTATTAATTAATATAACCGGAACACCCATTTGACCGGTTCTTCTCTGCATATCTGCTGCGGCTCTTTGATCTCGCGATACGTCCACTTCCGTAAAGCGGACATTCTTTTCCCTAAAATATCTTTTTGCATGATTACAAAAACTGCATGTGGGTGTTGTAAAAAGAATCACCTTTGGTTGAACGGCAGTATTCATATTATTCTCAATTTTATTTTATTAGATGAAAATCTTTTTCAAAAGATTCACTTCTTATATAGAAACCAGGCTTGAATCGTTCCGGATTTAATATCATCAAATAGACAGAAGAAATTTTTAACAAGGAGAATAAAAATGCTTAATACAAATCTTACACATATACTTTCCGAACAAGAGCACGCAAAACTTTTACAAGAAAACGAAAACGTAATGGTCTGCTGCGGAAGAATGGGACCAATGTGCATTCCCGTTTATGAAGTAATGGAAGAACTCGAAGGCGAATATACAAACGTGAAATTTGCCGATATGGAATTTGACATAGCCGATGCTAGAGTAATACGCAATTTGCCGGAAGTACGCGGTTTTCAAGGAATTCCTTTTGTTATCTATTATAAGAATGGAAAAGTTGTAAAAGCAACAAGCAGCATTCAAAGCAGAGAGCAAGTAACTGCAATTCTCGACGAAAAATTCGGCAAGTAAAAATTTATGGGGTTGTTATCAAAGATCGATTTGTCATGCCGGACTCGATCCGGCATCCACATACTTTAGATTCCGCATGAGGCATGCTTACCGCATGCAAGTGCTGAATGACAAAGAACGCTCTTTGAGATGGACGCTATTTTGAATTAGAGGTAAAAATGGAAAATCATTTTGATGTAATTGTAATAGGTGCAGGCGCCGCGGGTTTAACAGCGGGGATATATTTGTCGCGCGCAAAGGTAAGCACATTGATTCTTAACAAAGGAGCCGTTGGCGGACAGATGGTTTTAACTCACGAGATAGCAAATTATCCCGGTGTGGAAAGCATCAGCGGATATCAGCTTGCGCGCAATATGAAAACTCAAGCGCAAAAATTCGGCTGTGTGATTAAATCCAATATAAAAATCACAAAGCTTGATATTGAAGGCGAAATTAAATCCGTTGAAGTGAACAACAAAGAAGTTTACACTACTCACTCGGTCATTCTTGCAACCGGAGGAAAATCAAGAACTCTCGGCGTTCCGGGAGAAGAACAATTCAAGGGAAAAGGAATTTCTTACTGCGCCACATGCGACGGAGATTTTTTTCAAGATAAAGAAATTATTGTGGTTGGCGGCGGAAACTCTGCGCTGGAAGAAGCCGTCTCTCTTACAAAATATGCATCAAAGGTAACCATTGTTCATCAGTTCGATAATTTCCAGGCGCTTGAACATTACGTTGAAGAAGCAAAGAACAATTCCAAAATAAACTTCATAATGGAATCGAAGATAATTGAATTTGCCGGTGATGAAAGTCTGAAGAAAGTCCGAATACAAAATCAGGCAACAGAAGAAATAAAAGAGATGATGGTTGACGGCGTTTTCATTTTCATCGGTTACGTTCCCAACACCGAAAGCATGGGCGGTAAAGTAGCGCTTAACAATTACGGTGAAATCATTGTTGATAAAAACATGGCAACTAACATTGCGGGTGTTTACGCCGCCGGTGATTCGATTGCTAAAAGATATAGACAGGTTACAACTGCCGTTGCCGACGGAACAATTGCCGCTTTAAGCGCTTCCGAGTATGTAAATAATATTAAGAAAGAATTAAACACGGTTTCTGCAAACTAAAATATGGAAAGGTTTTTATTATGGATACGAGCAGGAAAATAAGAATTGGTATAGGTGCCGTAATTATTATTGCCGGATTAATTTCTCAATCCGGATGGTGGTTCGTGGGAATCTTTCCATTGTTCACCGGAATATTTAATACCTGTCCGGGCGGATCGTGCGAAGTCCCCGCGCCGAAAGTTAAACCGCCGGACATTAAGAAAGAGATAGAGTAATTTATTATTTGTCCAAGAACTTTTGAATTTTATTCTCGAGCTTGTTCCGATTACCGACTTTTATTTCGCATTGCCAAATTATTAAGTAATCCCAATCAAGTTTTTTAAGATTGCGGTAATTGCATATGTCTTTCTTTTTGTTTCCTTCAATTTTTTCTTTCCAAAATTTTTTATTTGTTGTAGGTAGTTTGGAACGGGTACAATTTTTATGTCCGTGCCAAAAGCAACCGTTAACAAAAATTACTTTTTTATACCTCGGAAAAACTATATCGGGTTTGCCGGGTAAATCCTTTTTGTGAAGTCTAAAACGGTAACCGAGAGAGTGGGCAATTTTACGAATAGTAATTTCCGGCTTTGTATTCTTACCGGAAATCTTGGACATGATTTGGGAACGCTTCTGTTTTGAAAATATATCAGTCAAGATATTGTTCTAAATGCTTTTTAATATTTAGACTTTGTAGATAACTAAACTTCGGTGGTAGAGAGTTACCGATCATTAATGCTAAAGAAACTTTACCAACTTCCAAAGGGAATTTGTAATCCGGCGGAAAAGATTGTAATAACGAGGCTTCTCTTGCGCTTATACATCTATCTTGTTCGGGATGAAGAAATCTACCTTTGGAAGGATTTAAACAGCCCCCTGTGATTGTTGTTGAGTAATCGTCCCATCTTAACCTTCCGTAAATGTCGTTGAAGCCTACATTTACTTTCTTATGACATTCAAGCGTGTCCCTTGCCGGCAAATCTTTCCTACCTCCTCCGTTTTTAGGAGTTCGTTGAATTCTATCTAGAATCTCTTCGGTGTGTTTTGGAAATATTTTATGAAGATCGTCTTTCGAATTTTCCGGTTTCGGTAAGTGTCCTATAATATCTCTAACCGTTACTTTTTTCTTTGAGCCCTCGGCAATATTTATTTTGCCTAATCTCGAAGCCACCAGAGTTAATCTTCTTCTTCTTTGAGGAATCTCATAATCTTTCATATTCACAATGGCAAAATTCGCCGCATTGGTATAACCCAAATCAACAAGTTCTTTTACAAAATCTTTAAAACGATAATAATTCATTAATCCCGGAACATTCTCCAATAAGATTGTTTTGGGATTTAATCCTTTTACAAAACGAAGATATTCATCGATCAATGAATTGCGCGAATCTTTAACATTTTTCTTTTTATTCTTTCTGCGAACGGAAGAAAACCCTTGGCACGGCGGACAGCCCGCCAATAAATCCAACTCATTGCCTTTAAGTAGTTTTTTTATTTCTGAAATTTTTACTTGTTTAATATCGTCCTCAATAACCTTTACTCTAGGGTGATTAAGCTTATAGGCTTTTACTGCATCTTTATCAATTTCGATTGCGGCAATAACTTTAAAACCCGCTTTAACCATTCCATTTGTTAAACCGCCAACACCCGAGAATAAATCAAGACTAATAAATGCCATTAGAAAATCTCGCTTATGTTTTTAGTCGTTGAATTCTGAAGTCCTTTGGGGAAGTCTTGTACACCATACCCCGAAATATTGTAAAGAATATGTTCTACTAAAGGTGTAATGAAAGGCTCTGAAATGGAAATACGATCAACTCCTCTCACAACTGTTAAATGAGAATAGTCTAGAGGAACAATTCTGGGGTTTCCTTTTTTTTCTTCCGGTAAAGCAACCTCAATACTAGAAATCTCTTTAGGAAATAAAATATAATCATAAAAGCTATCGCCGATTGGAATGCAAGGCAATATAGTGGGTCCTTCAATACTTGAAGAAACATTGACAAGTGATGTTGCTCTCATTTTTTTTATCTCGCCTTCACTTGCTGCTAACTTAAGTTTACGAACTAATTCCTTATTTTCTTTACATACTTTATAAATAGGAATTACCGTTAGATGACCAAAATTCTTTTTCCAGAATGTTTTTAGATGACAATCAGAAGAGACAACTAAATACTTAATGTTTTCTTTCCCCTCATAATCTACAATATCTCCTTTTCTTACTAGACCATCATTGGGCTTGTAGTACAGACGAAGAGACCACATTTTTTTCACAATTTCTTCTGAACAAGTCGGCGTATAATTGGCATCAATTATTGGTAATTCATCACCAAAATTTTTAGAAATAAGTTCAGCCCTCAATTTATCAACTATCATTTCTGAAACATCTTTTGCATTAAGTAAAATTTTGTTGCTTTCTTTGTCTTCCGAGCCAAATAGCCAAATGAAATCTTTAATGTCCGGTTTACCAAATTCAACGAGAAGATTTTCCATTGATTCGCGATTATAGATTCGCAATTCTTTGCTAAACTTATAGGCAAAATTATTTTTAGATAACGCCTCGGCCCATTCTATCAATTTCTTCGGTGAGTTTTTTTCAGATTTAATTATAAGATTTATCCGATTATTGTAATCATTAAATTCTTCTTTAATTATTCTCTCAACAGTTTCTTTTTCATCAGATCGAGTATATATAGCCACCAATGTAAAACTCTTTTGTAATATTTCTTTTAACAATTCCTCTGTTGGAGCCGACATTTTACCATAGTCCCAATCAAAAATAATAAAGTCCGGTAGGTATGATTCTTTATCAAAATTATTTAGATAAATATCGGGATTTCTAAACGCTGAAACGGACCAAGAATCTTTGTCGTTTATTAGATTTTCAAGTAATTCCTTTACTGGTTCTTCCCATTTATCTTCTTCTTCGTTTAATAGCAATTCGATATTAGAGGAATTTAATCTTCCGGTATCATCAATAAACAGTTTAGCGTCACCCAACGGAATGCTATCATCAATTAGACAAATACTATGTGCCACTATTTGACCCCCTCTTTTTTTGTCGGTGTTTTGGAAAAATCAAGAACAAATTGAGCGCCGCTTAATTCTTTTATTCTTTCTTTGTTGGGCGCCAAATATATATTTCCTTTCATATCGAAGATGTAATACTTACATATGTATAATCCTAGTCCGCTTTGAGGTGATTTTAAACTATAGCCGGGCTCAAAAACATGTGGTAAAATCGAATCATCAATGTCGCCGTTACTATCAGCAAATATTATCATTCTATCTATTTCATCAACTCTAATTTTGATTTTTCTTTCTTCACATTGTTTTGCTTCCAACCAATAAATGCTATTATCAACTAGATTAGCGATTACTTGATTTAGCGCTCCGTAACGTGCGTATAGAAGAAATCCTTTTTTATTTTCCAATTCAAATTCTATTCCTGCCTTTTCTAGTTTTTTCCTAAACACTTCTTTAATAAATCTAAAGGACTTCATTACATCAAATTCTTGTTTTGCTTCATTTCTGATCGCTCTCAAAGGGCTTAATCTTCTTAATTCATCCTTAAGAGATTCCAATGAAACCTTTAATTCTTCTTGTTGTTTATATGATAATTGACCCCCGTTTGCCACAATAAGAACTTTATTATAAAATCCCGATGTTAGTTTTTCAATTTCGTGAACAGAAACCGAAACGGCTAAACCATAACCAGCTTGTTCGGTCAATAAATCTTGTACATGCTGCATGGCTTTTAAACTCTTTTCCATTTTCTTAAGCGAGGATCCGAGTTCAAACAGTCTGTCTTTTGCAGCTTCCCCCTTTCCTAAATTAGCCAAGACTTCAGTTGGTAATTTTGTATACTGTTCAACCATCCCATTTATAATAGCTGCAGCTTGCCTTGAAACATCACCTATTTTCTTAGGTTCTTTAAGTATATCGCCCGACAAATTATTGTAGCTTTCTCTTTTAGATTTATAATAATTCTCAATCAACGCTAATATTACGGCTTTCGTTAATTGCGTCAAGTCGCTAAAGGCTGTATTATTTAATAGACCTTCGCGATTTGTCTTATCAATAAGATCAATATTGCTGGTTTGTTCCAGCTCAATAGATCCAATAAAATTATAATAGGATATGTTCTTTCCGCTTTTTATGTGACGGGTACTCAAACCAAGCCAATCCAATTTAGATCCATCTTCCGACGAAAAAACATTAAGACCGTCTCTGTAAATAGATATTCCTCCAAATTGGTCGAGATATTGCTTGAAAGCATCTTCTTTCGGTCCCTCTATCCATGGACGTATTCTATACCAAGCATTTAAGTTTATAAAAAACTGCCCACATTTTGGTTTTCTTAAATCATTATTATCCGACACCCATTTTGTTTTCTCAAAAGTCCTTAAATCATAATCTTCTTTTTTAGTTGTTTGTTTAGGTAATGGTACTGAACGTGGGGGATTAAATGAAAGCTCGTAATCACATACTCCATTTTCATCTACGATTCCACTGAAAGAAAATACCGGTTCAAATTCATCCGTTATCAACTCTTTTTCTAAATCAGGTATCTGTGGACAATTAATCGAAACATTAAAGTCATCCGGTCCTTTGTACGGCGATTTCAATTGAAGAATGGTTCGGTTAATATCATTTATCAATTTTTCAGTTAAACTAAATCCCGGCCTTCCTCCATATATGATTAATTGAGTACCGCTTTTTCTTTTCCCATAGTCTCTGGAAACTTTTCCTCTTGTTAAATGAATGCCTATAGAATCTAAGTCTGTTGAATGATTTTCATCATAATTATCAAATTTATCCCAATCAATTTCTAAAATATATTCATAATCGTTTCTTTCAACTTTTGTTTTAAGTATAAGTTTACTACCTAGACGCCGTGTTGCAAAACGTCCAACACCTTTTTCTCCAACGGGTAACCTACCCCCATTTTCTTTCTTTATGTTTTTTATAAGAGCTTCAAAGGTTCCCAGCTTTCCCCTTTTGATTGCTTCGTTTCTTTCCTTTTTTATTTTTTCTTTTATGTTTGTTTTTAATGTTGATGCGGGGCGTAACCAACCCTTTTCGATCGTCTCTTTATCCATTCCAATACCATCATCTTCAATAACTATTACCGGCCCTTTGAAATCATTGTATGCATATGCAGAAGTTGGTAATTCAACTAATCCGGGTACGTTTTCTATTATAATGTTACAATATGTGGCTCTCGCATCGTAGGAGTTTTTAATTAATTCAAGAATTCCCACTTTTTCTGTTGCGATAAGTTCTTCGCCTAAAACTCTCATTAGGTGTGCATCGGCGTGAAAACTAAGTCGAATACCTCCATCCAAACATATTTCTTCTAGTGCGCTTTCTTTGATTTGACGAACGGCATTTTGCGGATTATAATATGGCGGAGTTTCTCTAGGTCCTGTTTCATCTTCAAAAGGAACATCTTTATTAAAAGGCTTATAATCTTCTATCTCAACATAATATTTACCTGGTTCTCTTTTGTCTTCAATAGGTAATTTGCTGATTTTCCCTGTTCCATAGTAAACCCCTTTTCCGTTTCTTTTTGGTTCATAATAAATGAACTCAATTTCATCATCACTGAAAAAATTTAGATACTTTTTGGGGAAATGGTATAACTTGCCAGTAAAGTCATTATACTCTTGAGAATTTCGATATTGATCAAGGACTAAGAAAACCTTTTCCATTTGCCCTCTTTGGAAGTTTTATTTGAATTGATAGTATAAAATAAACAATTAGAGTTAATATTTGCATCCATTTATATAAATTCTTTTCAATATCAAACAATCAATAGAGACGCCCCCATCTTACCCGGACTGGCATTGAGCGTCTTTACAAGAAATCCTTTTATAAATCCATTCCAAACAAACATTTGAACTTCTTGCACGCGAATTGAGTTTTGTCGTAAATTATATCCGGTTAATGAAGCTCCCCGACGCAAGCGTCGGGGTATCTAAACTGCAAACAAATCTAATTGTGTTCTATATATTTGTTTATAGTCATTGCCTTGTTTCTGAACATATTCTTTAATTACTTTTTCATTCCC
>JAKAKD010000007.1 GCA_021824635.1 Bacteroidota bacterium
TTTGTTCACCGTTTGTAGAGAGATCGAAGCTTCTGATTTTATCGCTAAGCACATTTTCTTTTTTTTCTTTCATATCAAAAATGTGAAGATCCCATTTTGTAGCGCCTTTCGGTTTGAATATTTCTTCATACTCGGCTTCCGTAAATTTTGGGACCGAACACCAAAGCACCTTTCCATTTCCTGCTTTCAAATAAAAATAATTTCCAGCTTCAAAAGGAAGGGGATAAGTTCTTTTCATTAATCCTTCCGTATCAATTTTAAAACCTTTCGGTTCTTTTGATTCGTCTTTCTTTATAGCATCTGTAAAAGGAGGATTCTCTCCATCCTGCAGTTGAACAACCATTATTTTTTGCGGCTCGGAGACAATGTGGTTATCTTCATAGAAATCCATTTGTATCTCAAAATTTCTGCTTGATACATAGTAGAGATATTTTCCGTTTGCGTCGAATGACGGGTAAAGGTTATCAAAGAAATCATCTGTTACCTCATACTTCTTATTTTGATCTAGACTGTAAATGAATATCTGGCTGTTCTTATTATATTGAACAAAGCTGTAGCAAATCCATTTGCTGTCCGGCGACCAATTATAATCGCTGATTTCCCAGTAGAATTCATCATTCTTCATCTGGTTTGATTCATCTACCTTAACAAGTTTTTTCGAATCAACATCTACATAGAAGATTTTAAAATCTTTATTACCGAAAAGAATTTTCTTCCCATCTGGAGACCAGAGTAAATGGTAATTTGTTTCTTTGAGCGATGTTGTTAATGGAATCCATTCACCGCCTTCAATCTTTTGGATATATAATTCATACTCACCGCTTTTATCAGAGAAGAATGCGATCCACTTCCCATCAGGAGAAATTTGAGGATACATTTCCCGTGTGCCGGATGAATTTGAAAGATTGGATGTATTTCCTGTTTCTGCCGGGACTGTAAACAAATCTCCTCTTGCTTCAACTGCAACATTTTGACCATCGTTTGATATAGTTGCGTAGTGAATATAATCTTTAGGATTGATCACCCGGTCTCTCAATTCCCATCTATCTGAAGGAACATCTACATCAATCTTCTTAGATTGATCGGTTTTTGTGTCGAGCAGATACAAATAGCCGTCATGCATATAAACAATCTGTTCTTTATCGTTCGATGGAGTCATTACATCAACATCGCTATACTTTGTTATCTGAGTAATTTCTTTTGTATCAAGATTTTCTTTGAAGATGTTTGCTACGCCTCCAACTCTATCCGAAACGAAATACATAAATTTTCCGATCCACATTGGATACGCATTCTTTCCAACATAGTCTGTAATTGGTGTGAATTTGTTCTCCTTGAAATCGTACATCCAGATATCTGTGTACCATCCACCCTTATATCTTTTCCAATTATATTCTTCCTGTCCTTTTCTCACGTAAAGAAATTTTGTCCCATCTGCAGAGAAACTGCATCGTACTCCTCGTTCTAACGGAAATCTTTCCGGTGCGGAACCATCTTTATCAATGAAGTAAAGATTTCCGTCTCTCATAATAAAATTTTCAAAACCTGACCGGAATACTATTCGTTTCCCATCGGGGGTCCAGCAGATTGATTGTCCGCCGCCGGGATTGTAAGTAATTCTTTTCGGTTCGCCACCGTCAGTTGAAATTGTGTAAACATTGGATGGAACATCATAAGAGCCGGTGAATGCAATAGTTGAGCCGTCGGGAGAAAACTTTGCAGAGTTTTCATCTCCGGGAAATGTTGTTAACCGTGCCGCTGTTCCTCCGTTAGAATTCACAATCCAAAGATCCCCTTCATAACTAAAAACAATTTTGTTCTTGTTGATATCCGGATCGCGCATGAATCTTCCTTCGGAAGAAGCGAAGATAAAATTTGTAAACAGAATGAAAAAGAATATTGAAGTGATGAAGAATTTTTTCATAAAGACCTCTAACAGTTTATTCGGCTGTAAATATAAAGTTTTGGCGTGATAGAAATAAATGATAACTTTTTACCAGAACGTTAGTTGGTTGTCTTTACCGAAACTCTAAAAGATCATCTCTTATTTCTTTTCTAGAACTTTTGGAGAAAATTTTAGGCATTCTTTTCCGGCGGCGGAGTAAACTTCCATAGATGGGATTTTTTTAGATTTGAATCCAAATACTTTGCAAGCGTAAGGACGCTCTTTTTCCCAGGTTATTTTAAAAAATTGACACTTTTTACAATCAACGACCATCAAATTCTAGCTTTTTGACTAATTATCGAAGGAATTTTTAGAAAATTTATATAAAGAAAATATTTTTGATAAAAGTTAAATTTCCGAAGACATTCGTGGCAAAATTTAACTTTTCAATTGTACCTCGCGGAATGTCAATTGCCCATATATCCGTGTTCTAAATCTTTAATTTCATTTTGCTTATATTAGACAGCAAGTTCACGCTTTTATCACTAATCAGTAGTTAAATTTGCTTAAAAAATACATAACAAAATTCAAAGCTTTATTTGGTGCTAAACCGAAATCTGTTTCTGCCGCCTCATCTGCAAAATCAATAGATTCTAAATCATCTGCTCAAAAACAGAAGCCACGTTCTCAAACTAAACCAAGCGGTGTGCATCATCCGCGCGAACCACATAAAAAAGAAACGCGCGAGGAGTACCGGCTTCGTCACGAAAAAAAAGGTCGAAAACCTAATCTTCCAATTACAACAAGTTTTGCTCGACCGGCTCAAATTATCTCTTCGAAACCGTGGGATGATTCATTATTTAAAGTTCCTGTGGTTGATGGTAAAACGCGGTTTCATGATCTTGATATTGCGAAGGAAATACTTCATGCAATTTATGATTTAGGATTTCAGTATTGTACACAAGTTCAAGCAGAGACTCTTCCCAAATCTCTTGTAGGAGATGATGTTACTGCACAAGCTCAGACGGGAACAGGAAAAACTGCGGCATTTCTGGTTACCATCTTTGATCGTATTCTTAAACAGCCGATTGATAAAAAAAGAAAATCCGGAACACCGCGGGCATTAATTCTTGCACCTACGCGAGAACTTGTTCTTCAAATTGAAAAAGATGCACGGGGACTTGGCAAATTTGTACCATGTTCAATTCTTGCCCTTCTCGGAGGCATAGATTACGTAAAGCAGCAAAAAATTCTTCAAAGCGAACCGTGCGATATATTAATCTGCACACCTGGACGTTTAATTGATTTTATGCGCAAGAAACTTGTTGACTTAGGCAAAGTAGAAATTTTAATTATTGATGAAGCGGATAGAATGCTCGATATGGGATTTATTCCATCGGTCAAACAAATTGTAATTGCCACTCCCCAGAAAGCTAAACGGCAGACAATGTTTTTTAGCGCTACAATGACGGGCGATGTAAAACGTCTTGCTGAATCATGGACTAGGCAGGCATTTGAAATTACTGTCAAACCGGAAGATGTTGCGGTAGAAAGTATTGAACAAATTACTTACATAACCACAATTGCAGAAAAACCGACTCTGCTTTATAATATTATAATGCAGAAAAAACTTGAACGGGTTTTGATATTTGTTAACAGGCGCCATGAAGCACGAAGGCTGGTAGAAACATTTAAAACATACGGAATCAGTTGCGCACTTCTTTCTGGAGAAGTGGATCAAACGCAGCGGATAAAAAGGTTGGAAAATTTCCGGTCGGGCAAAGTGCGCGTTCTTGTAGCAACCGATGTTGCCTCGCGCGGTCTTCATGTTGAAGCTATCTCGCATGTTATAAATTATAATATGCCGCAGGATGTAGAAGAATACGTGCATCGAATTGGACGTACCGGTCGGGCAGGAGCTTCGGGTATAGCAATTAATTTTGCCGATGAAGAAGATTCGTACGAGCTTCAAAAACTGGAAGAATTTCTTGGTAAAAAAATTGAATGCATCTTTCCTGAAGATGAATTACTTATTACTATTCCAGAAATGTATAGTAAAATAGAAGCTCAGAAACCACATAGAAGCGTACCGCAAAAAAGAAAAAGTACCGGACCAAGAAGAAAAAAATGAGCTAAGCAATAATTATTTTAATAATTGTTTTAGCTCATCAATTGATAAAGGCTTTCCAAGAATTTTTCTTTCTTTATCCAGCAAAAACATCGTTGGTGTTGCGTAGATAAAATAATCTGATGCTGCTTTAGAACTCCATCCTTTAAGATCGGAAACATTAACCCAATTCAAATTATTATTCTTTATGAAGTTGAGCCAGTCTTCTTTTTTCTCATCAAGAGAAATTGCCATCACTTCGAATTTTTTTCCTTTCTGATTCTTATACAAATTATTCAACTCCGGAATTAAGTCTTTGCAGTGAGGGCACCAGCTGGCATAAAAGACTAATAATAGTTTATCGGCAGTTATCTTTTTAAAATCAACGATTCTGCCATCGGCATCAGCCAAAATTATGTCCGGCGCAATTGCATTCACGGGCAGTTTTTTGTTCTGATCAATTCTCCTCTGTATAGAACTTTCGGTTTTGGTATCAAGGCAAAGATCATCCTTGATTACATAATTCTGAATAATATAATCGAGAGTCTGATCTAAACCGAACTTTTTAAATCCGTCTATCAGATACTCGGTTATATGTTGATACACTAGCTGGTTCGACTTAGCTTTGTTAAGAATAGAATCAACAGCAACCATAAATTCTTTTTCTATAAGTTCTTTGGGAAACTGCGGATTGCGGTAATAAGTTAGATACTCGATAGTCTTGTTGGTGAAAAGATCGGAATAAATTAATCCGGAATTACTGAAATCAACTTTGTCTAAAGCATGAGCTTTCAGAAAAGCTAATTGTTTATCCAATGGAAGAGTAAAATCAACTACAGGTAATTGTGCCGATCTAATATACCTTGCAATAAAATTATTCGGGTTTTTCTGTGAAGTGATATTCACAAACTCCAAATATTGTTTTTGAAGTTGAGACGCTTTATTGAGTGCTGATAAATAAAAATCATCATCTTTGGGATAGCGTGCAAGGATTAACTGCAGCAATTCTGTTTTGGTTTTATACTGTCTGTTAAGATTAACGAAAGAATAAAATAGTTTATTGGATTCAGATGTAATAACAGAAACTGAATCGGAAATATTATTTGCGTCACTGTGAATATTTACATCTTCTCCATCATATATAAAATCAATCCGCTTATTGTTGTTGAATTGTAATAGGTATATACCGGGATGATGTTTCGTTTGCTCAAACTTGTAATTGAATTTTTCTTTTTGCAAAGATTTTATTGAATCAACAAAAAAAGTTTTTTCACCTTGCAGCGAAAATAGAATTGCCTTATTGGTGTTAATTCCATCTACAGTAATGGTTACATTCTGAGCCTTGTATGAATTGAAAACCATAAGTATAAACAGAGGCAGAACTTTTTTCATTAATAGCCCTAAAAATTCAGTTGAATGATAATAAAAAGAAAGATGAAATTATTTTACTATTAATCTTTAATGCACCGAACGCTGAAAGCATTATTCTTATTATAATAAATATAACCGCGGGTGATATCTTTATAGTTATATAGTAGATTAAGGTAGTATGCATGATCAGTATCAACATTTTCTGAACTCCAAAAAAATGCAGTTTGTCCCAAAGTAAGGGAGACGAAACCAACACCGCCAATTCCTGTCTCATAACCGTAACCGGCAAGTAAAGCAGAAAATCCGCTTGTGTTTGTTCCTAAACCCTCAGCGGTTCCTTCCTTATCTGCCTTTAATGCGTTCCCGTCATTGTTAACAGTGCTGCTTAGGGTTTCAAAATCATATAAAGTTGGAATATGCCATCCGGTTGGACAAATACCTTGCGTCCCTTGATTAGTGTTATATTGCATCGCTTCATCCCACTGGTAAAGCCCGCCAAATTTAGTACAATTTGCCGCGGCATTGTCTTCAAAACAATATTTTTCAATTACACCGTTGTTGGTTTGATCTAAATTTTTGCTAATCATTTTTCCAACATCCATGTTCTCGCTTAACCAGCATTGCCTTCCTATTTTAACCACGTTATACGATTTATCAATATGAAATACTGTGCCGGAACATTTTGTCGTAAATATCCAAGGAGAAGACCAGCCCGATGTGCCATAACTATTTGTTGCGCTTACCCGCCAGAAATATTTTGTTGAAATATTCAAACCTGTTATTTGCTGGCTAGTGCTGGTTAATTCATTCTGATTGTAAACAAAACTCGAAAACGTACTATTTGTTGATACTTGCAGAGAATAACTTGTTGCGCTTGTGCTTGGGCTCCAAACTAATAGTGTAGGTGTTTCAATATCAATTGCATCGTTTGCCGGAGCGAATAATGATGGGGCATAAGGTGCTGTTCCGGTAGTTGAAAATGACCAAGTTGTTGACCAGCCAGACGTGCCATTATTATTTGTTACGCTAACCCGCCAATAATATGTTGTTAAATAACTCAAACCTGTCAACTGAAGAGTTGTATTTGTCAATCCGGTTTGATTATGGACTAAACTTGAAAATATATTATTTGTTGATACTTGTAATGTGTAACTAGTTGCGCCTGCGCTTGTATTCCAGACCAATGTTGGTGACACGCTTATACCGGTTGCATTGTTTGCCGGAGATGATAATGTCGGGGCATTAGGTGGAGGTCCGGCAGTTGTGAATGACCAGACCGTTGACCAGTTTGAAGTTCCATAACTATTGGTTGCGTTTACTCTCCAGAAATATGCTGTTGAATAGCTTAAACCTGTTACTATAGCATTTGTAGTTGTTAATCCATTTTGGTTATAAACAAAACTTGAGAAGGAACTGTTGTTCGATACTTGCAGAGTGTAACTTGTTGCACCGGAACTTGTGTTCCATGCCAATAAAGGATAGGTGCTAATACCGGTTGTATTGTTTGCCGGTAATGATAATACCGGGTCACTTGGTGCTGAGCCTGTAGTTGTAAATGACCAAATTGGTGTTGACCAAGCGGACGTTACATTATTATTTGTCGCGCTAACCCGCCAGTAATATGTTGTTAAATTATTCAGACCGCTTATCTGCTGACTTGTAGTTGTTAATCCATTTTGATTGTAAATAAAACTTGAGAATAAACTATCGGTTGAAACTTGCAGAGTGTAGCTTGCTAAATCTGTAGTTGCGTTCCAAGTTAAAGTTGGTGAGGTGCTTATATCAATTGTGTTATTAGCAGGTGAAAGTAATGTCGGTGCCGGTAAAATAACTTCCGGAATCATAGGATCCGAAAATTTACATGAATATGCTAATGCCAGAAAGCTTAGATAAAAAACGATCTTAATTTTTGTAGAATTCATAGACTTCATTAAAAAAAATCTTTCTTTTCTATAGTAATGGGGATTTTCTGCTAGTTAAGTTAATATCAATATCATCATATTTATAATATTGTTAAAGAAAATTTTGAAATCAACACATAGTTCCTTTTTGAATACATTCTGAAAAATTTCGTGCTTTACCGCACATTTCTAAATTAAGCATAAAGAGAATTTCCATCGGCTATTTTTCACATTTACAAAGCATCCTAGTAATTAATAGCAAAAGTAAATGTGTGTGCCAAGCTTAAATAAGAATTGAACTCAGTTCATAGATAGGTAGGTTCCATCTTTTCAAAACTTCAACAGCAAAGGTATAATATTATTTATTTTTATTGATTATTCACTTTCCAATCTTTAAGTTTATTCAGAGTAAGAATTCTATCATCTCTTGTTGCTCTCAGATTTGTTTTGATTTTATATCAATATATTTCAAAACTATGTTGAAAGATTTTGAGATCAACCATAACCGGGTATTCCAACTAGAGGAAGAGAATAGTAAACTAAAAATTTCTGTTCAGGAACTCTCTGTTCTAAATGAAATAGCCACCGCAATAAGCTCTACGCTTGCCATAAAAGATATTGTAGAATTAATTGTAAAAAAATGTATAAAACATCTGAATGTTGAGCAATGCGCTGTAATGTTGCTGGATAAAAAAAACGATTCATCAAGCTTTAATACTCTTATTAGAAAAGCAGACGAAAGCAAAGTTGATCTTCCATTCAGGCTCGATTCACAATTAACGGGGTGGATGATTCTTAATAAATGCCCGTTGATTATTAACGATTTGAAAAATGACCACAGATTTGCACTAAATTATTCCGGTGAATCAATTATCAAATCTCTAATAAGTGTTCCGCTATTGATGAAAGGAAATCTTATTGGTATTCTAACTGTGTTTAACAAGAAAAATGGACGTGCATTTACTCATAATGAAGAGAGATTGCTCTCAATAATTGGGTCTCAGTCCGCTCATGTTATAGAAAATGCGCGCTTATTTGAAGATGAAAAGAAACTGGTAATTTTACAGGAAGAACTTGAAAGAGCAGCTGAAATTCAAAAAAATCTTTTACCCGCCAAACTGCCTGTTGTTGACGGTTTTGAATTCTATGCTGTTAATATTCCCGCTAAGGAAGTAGGCGGTGATTACTATGACTTTATAAATATCAATGATAAAAAGACGGCTTTTTGTCTTGGCGATGTTTGTGGTAAAGGATTGCCAGCGGCATTACTGATGGCAAACCTTCAGGCAACATTACGCAGTCAAATATTATTTGACATGCCTTGCAGCCAAGCTGTAAGCCGCTCAAATCTTCTCTTGTATCAAAGCATAGATGCCGCTAGGTTTGTAACATTATTCACCGGGATAATTGATTTATCGTCAAACATGCTGAAGTTTTGTAACGCCGGGCATAATTATCCAATATTAATTTCGAATAATGGAGAAGTAAATAGATTAAAAGAGGGAGGAATTATTCTTGGCTGTCTCCCAAACTTTCCATATTCCGAAGGTGAAATTGAATTTAAGAATGGTGATCTATTATTTGCTTTCACAGATGGTATTACGGAAGCCATGAATTCTAAAAACGAAGAATATGGAGAAGAACGATTGATCGAAGAACTATTAATTGTAAAAGATAATTCATGCCGGGAGATCGCTCAAAAAATTTTAATGAGCGTTAAAACACATATAAAAGATGAACCTCAGTATGACGATATAACTTTGTTGATTATAAAAAAATATTAACTAATTCAAACGGAGGATTATTATGAAAATAAATGTGGTTGAAAAATATACCGCCGCTATCATAGAACTAAAGGGAGATATTATTGGTGGACCGCATAATGAAGAGTTTAGCAACACGCTGCGCAAGCTAATTTCCGATCAAAAGAAAAACATTGTTATTGACTTGGCGGAGACTAAATACATGAACAGCTCGGGTCTTGGCATGCTAATTAGCGGTTATACCACAGTAAAAAATTCCGGCGGCGACTTAAAACTTGCGAACGTTACAAAAAAAATTGAAAGCTTATTGGTGATAACAAAACTGAGTTCAATATTCGAAAACTATTCTACCGTGGAGGAAGCAGTAAAAAGTTTTAGTTAAAAGCCGTTGTAGACTTATATCGTTCTGATTCTTCCTTTTGATTAGGAATGAAAATATGATCGGTAAAACCATTTCTCATTACAAGATTACAGAAAAATTAGGCGGCGGGGGAATGGGTGTTGTTTATAAAGCCGAAGATCTTAAACTCCGCCGAACAGTAGCATTAAAATTTTTACCCCCCGAACTTACTACCAACGAAGATGCTAAGAAAAGATTTATTATGGAAGCACAGGCTGCATCTTCTCTTCAACACAACAATGTCTGCAATATTCATGATATAGATGAAACAGAGGAAGGGCAAATATTTATTTGCATGGATTGTTACGATGGAGAGACATTAAGAAAAAAAATGTCCGGCGGACATTTGCCCGTTATTAAAGTTGTAGATATAATCCGGCAAATTGCTGAAGGTTTGCATAAGGCACATGAGAATGGAATTATTCATCGCGATATAAAACCGGAAAATATTTTCATAACAAAAGAGGGTGTTATAAAAATATTGGATTTCGGTCTCGCCAAATTGTCTGATTCAACTATGACGACAAAACTGAGCGAAACAGTTGGTACTGTCTCCTACATGTCGCCGGAACAAACGCGAGGCAATAAAGTTGATCATCGCACGGATATATGGTCTCTCGGTGTAATTATGTTTGAAATGCTTACTGGCGAACTTCCATTCGAAAGTGAATATGAACAAGCGTTGATTTATTCTATACTGAATGAACAGCCGTCGCAAAATTTGTATTCTAATAAAAATGTTCCGGAGTACTTGAAGAATTTGTGTTATCGGCTTTTATCAAAAAATCCCGAAGACCGTCCTGGCGATATGAAGGAAATTATTCAGTCACTCATAGTGCTAGAGTCTGCGTCCGGATATAATTTGAATTTAACCTCATTAAAAAACCACAGAAGTAAAATCTTTCTCTCTTTAGCTTTTATCATAGTCGTAATTACCGGGGTATGGTATGCAATTAAATCGCCGGTGACAGTCAATTCACCTGAATCTGCCAAAATAGAACTAAGCATCATTCCATTACAGAATAATGATAATAAAGATGTTACAATTAAAGACTGGCCTAAAAGAATCCAATCTATACTTGCGGATCAGTTGGGAGAACTCGGGATTTGGGATCCGCACAGTTTGAATGGTACGTTGGAAAGTACTTTCGGCTCAGCAAATCCTTCAAGAGCACCGGATTTATATAAACTTATATCAGCAGAATCAAATTATTTAATTGACGGTCAAATATTTAAGGAAAAAATCGGCTACCGGGTGGAATTGAGTCTGATGAATCCTGTTGATCATAAAAGTCTCCGTTCATTTTATTCATCCGTGAAAGAACATAAGGACCTTAACGCGGTTGTTTCAAGTCTTTCGCAAAATATTTTAAATTTTTTCATGCTGAACATTTTTCAATCTACAGACAAAAAAATAATTGATCCATGGATTCAACGGGGGACTAAAAATTATGAAGCACACGGCGAATTCATGAAAGCATATAAAATGATTTATGATATGCAGCCCGGCAGCGAATTGCATCTTAGAAATGCAATTGCTCTTGATTCAACATTTATTTCACCAAGGATTTGGTTGATTTCCATTATGTCTTATAAAAATGATTCCAGAGAGATACGAAAACAATTAGATGCTCTTAAAAAACTTGAAGCAACTGCCGGTCCGTTTGATTTAGCAATGATTGAATGGGCGGAAGCGTTTATTAAGCAAGACCTTGAAGGACAAGTCCACGCCCTCTCAAAGGCTTTAACATATTCCGAAAACAATAATATTCTTTTAATAAATCTGGCAGAGGATAGATACTATCTGAATGATTTGTCCGGCGCACTCGATGCCATTAATAAGATTCTGAAATCGAAATGGGATTACCCGCCGCTCTATCCGCTTTATGCCAAATGTTTGATAAGACAAAATAATCTTACTGAGGCTAAACGCATTCTTAAAGAATCTCTTGGTCTGAAAAGGATTGATTCCGAAGTATACCTTTTACTTTCATCTTTAGCATCAATTGAAAAAGATAGCATAGAATCTTCCATGTTCGAAAATATTTATGACAGAAGAATCCGTGAATCGGGATTGAACATTACCTCGCGCGTAGAAGTTTTAACAGAGCATGGTGAAATCTTTTTGCAGATAAAAAAATATGATCGGGCGGAATGGCTCTACCGTGAAGCAATCTCATTAGTACCTAAAAATTCAAATGTCCGGTTTGGGTTGATAAATATTTTGCTCACTCGAAACAAACTTGTTGAAGCGGAATCCGAAATTGCAAGAGTCCTTTCCGCAGACCGGAAAAATTACCGCTTTTATAAATTAATGAGCGAGTTTTATATAAAGTCGGGGAAAAAATTAAAAGCAATCGAAAGTCTTAATACGGCATTAACCCTCAGTAATACCGAAGAAGAGAATAAACTATTACGGCAAAAAATTGATTCATTAAAAAAATTGCCGGACAAATAACAAAATAAAAATCGGAGGAAAAATGGCTACTTACTATGATGTTCTTAAAAAAGCTTATGATGACGATGATTTTTGGAATATGCTGATTGCAAAGCCTGCTAACGCTCTAGTCAAATATGGATTCTCTTTGAATGCAGATGATCAAGAAAAACTATATTCTGCTTTAAAAGACTTTTCCCTTGTTCTAGCTTTTAATAGATATAGGGGCCCGAAGCCTAGAACTTATAAAAAAGGCACAACACCACCGACGGATAGTATTACGAACTGGGATTGTACAAAAGTTCCGTGGGGTCAAACATAATTAGCTTTGCTGAAAATTACTCTGCTAAAAAAAATAAGTAGGAGAAGTTATGACAACAATTCTTCAAGTGCTGAACAGAGCGCTCAAAGATGAAAAATTTTGGGACCAGCTTTTAATAGATCCTAAAAAAGCGTTAGATTCTGCAGATTTCAAATTGTCTCAAGAAGAACTTATCTATTTAATTGACCATCTTCACGATTCAGTTGCTGTTGTCAAGTTTGAAAGAAGAAGGCATGAACCATCAGCTGTAAAAGCGGATTCAGTAAACCGAAAAATGAGTAAAATTTTAAGATCTGAAACCGCTGAGGACGGATTCCTTGATAATGAAGAGATAAAAGTTCCTTGGAGTTGAGGCAATTTGAAAATGTAAAAAATATTACTTGCACAATAAGATGTAAAAGATGCTGAATGTTTTCGTTTAATAGTCGTCTAGAGAAGAAAGCCGGTTTGTGGCCTAAAGAGCAAGCAGAACGGTTAAAAGATTATTTAAAATCTTCTAATGTTTATTTACTGCGGGATCGAATTACGAATAAACTAAAAGAACTACCTTACTGGATATCTCTGCCCTGCTGGCTTCACTACAAATGGAGTGCGGATAATTCAATCAGCACGAATTATTCTCTAGAGGATCTTCTTTGGGCACAATTTTGTGTTTATCTAAGCATTAAAATCAGTGATGACGAACTGGACGGTCAAACTAATATAACCTCTTCAGAACCCACTGCTAAATTATTACTAACCGAAGCCGAATCAACACTTTCAAATTATTTCTCGGCTAACACAAATTTTTGGGAATATTTTTATAATTATCTCAATGAGACTAATTCGGCAATTGTAAAGACAAATGAGTTGCAGAGAAATTGGTCTTTGGAAACCGATGAGTTAAATAAAGAATATTATTCTCTAGCCTCTGTTTTGAAAATTGGCACCCTTGCCTTATTTATAGCTAATAATAAACTGCACGAATATGAGAGTGCCGATAATTATTTAATTGAAATGTCAACCGGAGGACAAATATTAGATGATCTTTTGGATTATGAAGAAGATTTACTCTCCGGGAAATTAAATTATGCCGCAAGAATAATGCTGGATGGTTTTCCATTAAATCTCTCAAAAGAAGAACTAATAGAAAAAATAGTTGAGTCGTTTATTCGCACAAACAAACATAAAATTGTTTTTGATCTTGTCCGCTCGCATTATAATAAAGCCCATGATGCGGCTAAGGTTTACCATTTAGTAAGGGAAGATAAATATCATTCTGTGGAATTAATGCGCTTAAAAAAACAGGAGAATAAAATTCATTATGATAGAGTCTGGTCTGTGCTAGGAGATATTATGTGATTGGTAAATGATTTTGTTGTAGGAAAATAAAAAACCCCAGAATGTTTCGTTTTTGGGGTTTTTTGAGCTGGCTATGGGACTCGAACCCGCGACCTGCTGATTACAAATCAGCTGCTCTACCAACTGAGCTAAGCCAGCATAAAAACAAATTTTTCTAAAAAACGAGCTGGATTATTTTAATAGACTGTAACTGCTCTACCAACCTGCCTGCCGGTAGGCAGGTTGAGCTAAGCCAGCATTTTTAGTGCGCAAATCTAATATAAAAACCACATTCAGCGCAACAATTTCAAACGAATAATTCTATCTCAATCTTTAATTTATTGCATCGGCAAAACTATATATTTGAACTGAAAATTTATTGATAATCATGCTATCTAAAAACCAGATCAAATATTACTCCTCGCTTCTTAATAAAAAACAGAGGAATGAAGAGAAAAAATTTATCGTTGAGGGATTGAAACTTATTGCCGAAGCGATTGATTCCGGATTCCGGTGTGAGATTGTTATTTCTCAAAAAGATTTTCTTGATGAAAATATTGACTTTGTAAAGTTCATGGAGAAAAATAAAATTAACTTTAATTCGGTGAAAGCACAGGAATTTGAAAAATTGTGCGACACAAAAACTCCGCAAGGAATTGTTGGCGTGTTCAATTTCAGAGAGCAATCTAAAACCTATTTTGAAAACGAAAAATTAATTGTCGCTTTGGAAAATATTTCTGATCCCGGCAATTTGGGTACAATCATTAGAAATTGCGATTGGTTCGGAGTGAAGAATGTTCTGTTGAGTTCCGATTGCGCGGAAAGATATAACCCAAAAGTTGTCCGTTCTTCAGCCGGTTCAATTTTTCATCTTAATCTTTTTTATGAAAATAATTTTTATGACGTGTTGGAAGAGCAGAAGAAAACCGGATATAAAATTTTATCTGCTGATTTGAATGGTGAAAATCTTTATAGTTTTGCTCAAAATGAAAAAATGATTCTTGTCCTTGCAAATGAAGCCAACGGTCCAACCGAAAAGTTATTGCAAATTTGTGATATGAAAATTACAATTCCTAAAAAAGGTAACGCAGAATCGTTGAATGTGGCGAGTGCCTCCGCCGTCTTAATCTCTCAGTTAACCAAATAAAAATCAATTCTGCCGGAATCATCTATTTCAGTACTATCATCTTCTTTGTCTGAACAAAATTCCCCGCTTGTAAACGGTAAAAATAAACACCGCTTGTTAATTGAGAATGTATAATCTGCCTGCCGGTAGGCAAGGTTGAGAATTGAGAATTATAAGTGCCGGCATTTTGAAATTCATCCACAAGAGTTGCTACTTCTCTTCCCAATAAATCATAGACTTTTAAAGATACATGTGTTCCGGCTGGAAGTTGATAACTAATAATAGTAGTCGGATTAAACGGATTTGGGTAATTCTGATCAAGCCGAAATGATGTGGGAATTGTCTCTATATTTTTTACGTCTGCCAGAATAGATGCTTTTGGAATTCTAACTGAAGTATAAAGACGATATTCACCGGGTTGTAAATTAAATGTTGCGTCCACATAAGGAACGTCTATGCTATCGCCGGCAAAAAATTCATACCACTTTCCAACGCTTTGGAACGAGACGGTGACGCTTTTTGCAGTTACAGCAAAGTTTCCAATTATCGTTACATTCATAGAACTATGATTAATGTACAAACTCTTTATTTCACCCGAAGCGTTTAGTGTAAAATAAGGGCTTGAGAATGCGGGATAAGCTTTCTTCAAACGGATTAATGCGGCGAATGTATTGAATAAATTTTTTCTATCTGTGTCTGATAAATAACTCCATGCAAATGGTTTTTCTCCCAATCTGCCGTTAAAATCAATTGAAACATCATAACCCAACTCTCCTCCCATCCAAATCATTTTTGATCCGGGGACGGTAAAGAAAAATGCGGCGGCAAGTTTGATTCTGTCTAAAGCTGTCGTAAGTGTTTTTATGTTATAACTTCCGCTTGAATTTCCATAGGTAATATTTTTATACATCAATCTTTCTTCGTCATGACTTTCCATGTAGCCGTCAAGATATGGAACGCTCCAGCCTCTTTGCTTATAAGAGATACCGGAAAAATCCCAGGAAGGATTTGTTGCATATCCCATTGTTGCTTGACTGTACGCAGAGTTGAGATTTCCCCAGAGCATCATGCCGTAATTTGCCAGCTCCATTTCTTCGTTACTGGCACAGAAATGTTCGAGTATGACATAAGCTGTTGGAGAAACCTGCCAAATTTTATCTGCCATTCTTTTTAGAATTGCGATACGTTTCGCATCATAAGGAGTGCCTTCTCCCGGTGTGTTCGTAAATCCTTTTGTAAAATCGAATCTGAATCCGTCAACCTTAAATTCGGTGAGCCAATAAGATGTAACACGGTCAACAAAATATTTTGTTGCGGCACTTTCATGATTGAAATCGTTTCCCCATGAATAAACTGGATTTGGCGAAGTTACATTGAACCAAGGATTATTTGCTGCTGGACGGTTGTTAACATTATCCCAATACATCTGTGCCATCGAATTAGAATTGTATGCATGATTAAGAACTATATCTTGTATTACCGCAATTCCGTTTTGATGGCAGGCATCAATAAAATTTTTCAGATCATCTATTGTTCCGTAATATTTATCCGGCGCAAAATATGTCATAGGATTGTAACCCCAGCTGTTGTTTCCCTCAAACTCGCTTATCGGCATCAGTTCAATCGCGTTTATTCCAAGTCTCTTGAGATAGCTCAATGTATCAACAAGAGTTTTATATGAATGAGTTGAAACAAAATCCCGGACGAGCAATTCGTAGATAACTAAATTTTCTTTTGCCGGACGAGTGAAATTTGGGACTTTCCAGTTATATGTTGGTTTTACCGGCTGTAAAACAGAAACAATGCCGCTTGTTTTCTGAGTCGGATAAGCTTTCAAGTTTGGATATACAGTTGATGGAATGTACTGATCATTTGCCGGGTCAAGAATTTTATCTGTGTACGGATCATAAATTCGTAAATCGCCATCAATTAAAAATTGATATGCTATTTCTCCCGGAGGATTAGCAAGACTTGAAGGCATATCAATCCACCACAAACTATCCGGAGTAGAGTTATCGCGGTTCATGAACCACGCCTGGTCAACTTTCCAGTCCGAATGATCTCCGATAAGGTAAATAAATTTTTTACCGGGCGCGTAGAGAGCAAGAACTCTTGTGTTATAATTAATTCCGATTTGACTCCCCGGCGGTATTGGAAGATTTTTTACTTCCGGGTTTATCATAATCACAAATAGAGTTGAGTCTTTATGGATGCCATTATCTGAAGCAACAATTTTTATATCATTTCTGCCAATGGGGTAATCGTTAGCCTTAAAATTGTAGCTTAACGAATTAGTTGAGCTTTGTGCTGTCTGAATCCCATTTATAAATAATGTGATCGAACCGGTTACGGTAGTTGTAACAGATATTGATTTTGAAGAGCCGGAGGGAATGCATACCGGTGAACGCATCGGATCGCCGTAACTTAAATTCACTGTGGGTGAATTCATGATTATGGAAATTCCGGCACTGTAGAGAGGAACATGAATATCTTCGGTTTGTTTTAAACCATCGGAGCTTCTTAAAACAAAATTTAATGTAGTGATCTTTTCTGATGATGATGTTATACTATAAAAATTTCTTGGATTGTTAATAACAATTCTATAAACATTGGGACTAACATAAGTCAACTGTGGTTGAGTCGAATTATTGCCCCAGTTTTCAATTACATATTTCCATGAAGAAATATCATTGTTTATGTAAACACCGGTATGTGCATAAACAATTCCAGTGTAACCAACTAAAGTCTTTGTTTGGTGAGTAATATCGAATGTAATCGTTATCTGATCTGTTTCTGTTGGATATTGCGGGCTTGTTGTAAAAGTTGTTTGAGCAAAAATTGCAGCAGAAAAAAATAAAAATATTACAAGCGATCTAACTTTCATAATGATCTCGTTTTTCAACTAAAAAAATAATTGTATAAAATTTTCGTGTAAAGTTAGGTATGGATTAACTTCTAATCAAGAAATTCCCACGCAACACCGAAACGTATACTGCGCTCTTGCTTTGGATAATAGGGAACGATAAAATATTTAGCATCAAGAAGATTTTCCCAGACAAAATAAATAGTCGCGGATTTTTGGATTCTTCCTGCAAGAAAGAAATCCAATTGAAACGATGGAGAGACTGATGGAGAAGTATTTACTTGAGTTGCTGTGATCGGGTTGAAATCGAAATATGAAGTGATATTTTTTTCATAATCGGTGTGTATAAAATCACGTGTGCCTATTGAATAATAATTCAATCCGGTTTTTAATTCAAGATTGCTTTTGAAAAGCGTATCAACATAATAAATTCCGCCCGAAGAGGTAAAACCGGGAAGTTTATATTCTTTTCTATTCTCTGATGGGAAATAAATATTTGTGTTCGTGCTTAAAAGAATTTTCCAAACCCTAAAATCTAATTTTAGATTCAATCCATTTAAAAGAAGATTTTTAATTGCAAAAAAAGATGTCTGCTCATACGAAGAATCCGCTATAAACGTAGTAGAAAGAAGTGCGTTGCCGGTTGATTGATTAAAGTATCCGATGGAAACGTTTGCGAACCTATTTCTAAATAACAGGGTAAATTCAAGTGAAGATTTTTTTTGCGTGTCTAATGTTAAAAATGGTCTGACAAATCTTTCTTCCCATGCGTTATACGGTTTCTGGTAAGAAGAAAATCCGGCATAAAGATTAAATGATTTCCCTAGCGAAATGTCTGCGTCCGCTCCAATTCCAATGTAACTCTTATCAGAGTAATTCAAATATTTGCCAAAGACAGAAGGAGTAAATGAATCGCCGAACATATCGAAAGATGCAAGCAAAGATTCCGAGAAAGAAGATTTACGTGTTTCCTTCGCGAGAAAAGGTGTGTTGAATACCGACCGCTCGAGATTTGTTGCCGAAATTAATTTCCCAAATTTGAAATCGAGATCTTGCCGTAAATTCAAACCGATTGTTCTCTGAAAATTATTATCAAAAATTTGTTTCAATATGTTTTGACTGATTTCCAAATATTCGTTTTGGCGAAACTCAATCAGATTCGATTGATAATAAAGGGCGAGATCGGTGTATGATGAATCAATAAAGTTGGCGAGCATTCTTAATCTGAAATCATTAACAGTTACTTTTTGATACCGGTCTGTATAATTTACCGGGGCTTGAAGGTTATTATATACCACGTCGTAGAATTGTGCCGCAGGAAATGAAATCAAAATTGAATCTGAATCTACACCGCCGTTCAACTGGACTTTCGATTTAAGATATCTATAACTCGCAATCAAATTAACGGATTTAGAAAAAAGATAACTAAGACGGGTAGTTCCACTCCAATTACTGTAATCTGTGTTTGCGTAGTTAGGATTTGTGTTTTGGTTTGTAATTTCTATGTACGTATTCAATTTATGGAGAGGATAAATGTTGAATATTCCGTCCATCAGTCCTTCTCCATTTGCCGCCTGATAATATTTCAAACGTGAAAAAGATTTACGCGAATCTGATTCTCGTGAAATAAAATTTATGGAAACCGGATTGTTGCTGTTTCCATATAAGAAACCGCGCGCTAACGGAATTACTTCAATAAAATCAATGCTTTCCGACTGAAACAGATTCAAGTCGAGTGAATTTGTCAAACGGTTATTTATCGAAATGCCGTCTGACATAAACGAAATATTTCCGAATCCATTACCGTAGATAAGAGTTTCGCTTGGCTGTCCAACGGAACCAAGATCTCGCACAAATCCAAAAGGAACAATTGTAAAGAAATCTGCCGCGGTTCTATAATCGGTTGTTCTCAATTTTTCATTTGAAAGAACAAAATTATCTAAATGATTATCTAACAGAGATTGATTTTTTATCGGCAGAAGAATTTCCTTTTTTCTTTTTTGAACCGTTGTATCTTTTAAGGATGACTGTTTGGTTTTTAGTGTGTCGCTAAAAAAGTTTTTTGAAAGAGAAGAATTAGGAAAATATTTCCCGGCAAAAACATTTGCGGAAATAAATAGGTAAATAAAAAAAAGAAATAAAAATATTTTTTTCACAAGCGAATCAAAAATTTGTTTACAAGATAATTCGATTTACTTTCTCAACAAAAGAGAAATGAGCGTGATTTTAACTGCTAATCTATTGCCTGATAACGACATTGTAAGCTAAGTCAAAATGTTGATAAAAGACAAAAAATGTTTGTTTTCAATTAAAAAAATACTAAATTTCATGCGAATTTCATCCACAAATAAAAGAGGCTGTAATATGTCTATGACAAAAAGCGAACTTTTAACTTACATGGCGAAAAAATCCGGTTTAAGCAAAAAAGCAACCGGAGAATTTATTCAGGAATTAGTAATTCTTGCTTACAAAGAAGCAAAAAAAGCTTTTGTTATTCCTGGTCTTGGAAAATTAGTTCTTGTTGATAGAAAAGCAAGATTAGGCAGAAATCCAAAAACCGGCGAAACAATTCAGATCCCAGCTAAAAAAGTTGTTAAGTTCAGAATTGCAAAACAAGCTAAAGATGCTATCCTGATCTACAAAAAATAATTATTCAATTTAGAAAGTCCCGATCAGTCGGGACTTTCTGCTTCTCGATTATTTTCCTGCTCTTAACTTCTTCATCTTATCAATCAGTTGTTGATAAAGGTCTTCGTTTATGTTTTTCACAATTGTCAAAAGCAACTCATTAAATTTTCCCGCGCTTGGGTAAAAACCGATTGTTACATTTTGTATGTTATCGTGAATGTAAACCGGTCTTGTCGGATATCCGTTGAAAATTCCCCCGTTTATTTTGTCGACATTCTCCATTTTAATTTCAACAGTTTTTGAAGAGAAAAAGAAATCAGAGCAAATTAACTTTTCATTGTCCGCGGTGATGGTAAACGGAAATTGCTTATATGTTTTGAGGTAATATTTATTAAGCCAAATGACGATTGCCGTATTAATTGCTACAAAGAAAATGAAATACCAATGTGCCAGCATTCCAATAATTGATGCGCCGAGATAGATTAGAAGAAGAATGCTTAGCGGAATATTTCCGTAGCGGTAAAAAATCTTTGCGGCTAGAGAATATTTGTAAATGGTCATAAGTTTATAAAGTTGTTGCTGCAAATTACAAAAAGTGATTTCTGGAATCCGAAATGATTATGTGAAGATCATATAATTCAGCTCTTCGGATTATTCTTCACATATTCTTTCACATCAAATTTTTTTGCACAGCCGTTATAATTTATATAACGGATTTTGCCATAAACGGCACGTTCGAACCAAGCGCGGTCGTGTACACCGCCTATTGACCACGCAATTCCCGCGTAACCATTAGGATCTCTGCCGTCAATTTCATATTTGTCATTCAAGTAAATTGCAATCTTCAATGCTTCTTCCGGCGATCCGCTCCATTCTAATATTTTTTTTGCCCAATATATTCTCATATATCCGTGCATCTTTCCTTTTAATGTCATTTCTAATTGCGCGGCATTCCAAAGTTCGTCGTGAGTTTTTGCTTGCTCAAATTCTTCAATTGAATAAAGATGGTCCCGTCTATCATTGCGGTGAGTATTCAAAGAGCTTTTGGACCAATCAGGAAATCCTTCGAACGAATCGTAATTATTATTGAAGTAACAAAAATTATCGGAGAGTTCACGCCGCACAATTAGTTCTTCTAAAAATGATTTATGAGATTCGAAATTTTCGACCATCGGCAGAATCGTTAAAGCAATCCGCTGTGCTGAAATATGTCCAAAGTGAAGGTATGGTGAAAGATTAGAAACAGCATTCGCGTTTGGATCGTTACGCTTGTCATTATAATTCACCAGTTTATTCTTAATAAAAATCTCCAAACTATTTTGAGCTGAATTCTCGCCTGGAGCGATCCAATCAACTTCATGCACATCAAAATTTATTTGAAGTGAGTTTCTAATTTTTAGCCAGTCAAATTTTTCATTAGCTGAATTATGAGTTTTCATTTTCTTTAAGGAAGGAAACTCGTCCATAAATTCCGGCAATAATTTATGAATCTTCTGCCGTATGGTGTAAGCCGCGAACTCCAGCTTGTCCGATGCAGCTAAACATGGAACAATATTGTGAGCATCAACTTCATGGAACTGAATCTCAATTTTAGCGGCGACAGATTTTTTCCATTGGCGGACAATTTTTAGCGGATTGAAATCTGTAACCAGCGCCGAAGCATCGGATTCGTAAACAAATTTTGGAATTTCAATCTCCGGATTTCCGCTTAAAAGAAAGAATGAAATATTGAACCGCTTCAGTTCATCTTCAACTTCTTCAAGTCCTTTCAACATAAAACCATATTGGCGAATTGTTGCTTCTAGAAAATTAGGGACTAAGTTAAAAGCCACGTGGAGAGGAACTTTCTTTTCAAGTGCAATTTGTTGAGCATACAACAATGCCCAGTTATCATGCACTCGCTGATCACGCTGCATCCAATAAGTTACCGGACCGTTTTCACTAATTCCTTCTTTTAGGGTTCTAATTCTTTTGGGGTGAATATTGTTTTCTTTGTGTAACAGATTAATTACCCATTCTAACTATTTCGTCAAACTCATCTTTAGTTACCGGCATTACAGATAAACGATTGCCGCGCTGAACGAGATTCATCTTCTGTAATTTTTTATCTGCTTTAATTTCTGTGATTGATACAGGTCTGGAAAATTTCTTAACGAATTTTACATCAAACATAAACCAAGCCGGATTTTCTTTTTTGCTTTTGGGGTCATAATGAACATTGGAAGGATCGAACGCGGTGAAATCTGGATAACCTTCTTTCGAAATCTCACAAATCCCAACGGCAGCCGGCGGCTCGGCATTGCTGTGATAAAAAATTACTTTGTCGCCAATCTTCATTTCGTCGCGAATGTAATTCCGGGCTTGATAATTTCTAACCCCGTCCCAATGAGTAGTTTTGTTTTTCGCCTTTGCGAGATCGTCAATTGAAAAAACTCCCGGCTCGGATTTTATAAGCCAGTATTTCATAATGATTCTCTTTGAATAAGTCTTCTGTGATAATTTATTTGTCCAAGGTGATAGCTAAGATGAGCGAGCAGATGAAGAAGCATATAATTTGTCGAAAATATTTCGTCTTGCTTTTTGATCGGAAATGGTTTTTCAAAATCTTCTGTCTTAAGATTTAATAAAGAATTTTTAACAACAGACTTCGTCCTTTCAAGTGAAATTAACAATTCGTCCCGCGGAACCATTACGGAGCTGAACTCCGAATCCCTTTCTCTTTTGTAACCCGTATTGCCTAATGCAAAACCAATGAAGTGGTTCAGATTACCGGCGAGATGCAATGCTAAATTTCCTGCCGGATTTGAAATTGAACCCTGCTTGATCCACAGATCGCTCTCATTTTTATATAACTTGATTTCTTCAATCAGTTTGTTCAAATCTCTTTCAAACAATTCAACTAAAGTATCTTTAAGCATATTAATGCCTTTGTGAAATTATTTTATAAAGCAGAATTAAAATTATTTTTCAATTATTTCTTTCATGAGATTCAGAACCATCGACCAATTTGCTTCGGAATGTTTTTTGGTTTCTGGGTTAGGAACATTATCCTGAGTCAGTGAAAGAATTGTATTACCATCTTGGCTTTTAAGATCAAATGTGAGTATCTGATAATTTTCCGGTACATCTTCCAATTTGGAAAACGAGCTCCAATAATCATATTTAAGCTTTTGTCCGGGAATAAATTCGAGTATTGTTCCTTTATCTTTATATTCCATACCTTCCCACTTACCTTGAAAGATAATTGGGCTGCCGACTTTCCAATCAGTAACGGTTTCTGTTCCGAACAGATATTGTTTTATTATTTCGGGATTTGTAAGTGCATCCCACACTTTAGATGAAGGAGCGTTTATTTCTTTTTTTATTACAATAGAAAACTCTGTTGTCACAGGAATCCTTTCTTTAATGAGCGATTTCTTAAATAACAGTAAATCCTCTAAAATAGTTTTCAAACACCGGGTGCAAACGGAAAATTCAAATTCTCGTAATATTCAAGAGTTTAATCCGGTTTCATTCTATAATTCTGGCGAAAGATAGAATCATGTTAGTTAATCTTCAATATACTAACGTTAGAAATTGATTTGAAGATTCATGGGAAGTGATTTCAGTGCATGTTAACTAATAGTGTATATTAATGTTTACATCCAGCATCGAATTTGGATAGCTCGCATCCCGTGCATCCGCCGCATCCGTTTTTAGTTTTTTTCGTTCGTAAATTCTTTATGAAAGAAAAAACCGTGAGACCTGAAGTTAAACCGATAATTGCAAAAACCGCTAAATCTTGATTCATAATTTTATCCTAAAAAATATTTCCAATATGATAAACACTAAAAGCAATAAACCACGCTAGTGCAGTTGTATATACCATTGTAAATGATGCCCATTTCCAGTTTGCCTCTTTTTTAATTGCCGCTATTACTGCAACGCACGGAAAATAAATAAGTATGAACAACATCAATGAATATGCAACCAGCGGTGAAAAAACTTTCTCTCCTATCTTTGGTCCGCTTGTAAATACCTGTTCCTGCAATCTGTTTTTAAGATTAACAGAATTATCACCGGATGCAATTTCGGATTGATAAAGTACACTCATCGAACCAATTACAATCTCCTTTGCTGCTAAACCGGTAATTATGCTTACGCCAATTTTCCAATCCCAGCCGAGCGGCTGAATTACTGGAACAATTAAGTGTCCGAGCCTGCCGATATAAGAATTTTCCAGCCGTTCGGATTCTTTATTGATTTCAATCAGAGCAATCTCCTTTTCTTTTTCTTTGTTTGTTAGAGAAGAATTGGAAGAAATTTGATTGCTCATTGTGTTATAATCTTTTGAGTATCTTATGTCGCGGGGAAAATATCCGAGCGCCCAAATAATTATTGACGCTGATAAAATTACAGTTCCCATTTTTGTAAGGTATTGAACACTTTTATTCCACATATGAACAGTTGTGTTTCTTAATGTCGGAATCCGGTACGGCGGAAGTTCCATTACAAAAGGAACATCTTCCTTTGCAAAAAATATTCTTTTAAAAACCAGTGCCACTAAAATTGCGAGTGCTATCCCGATTACGTAAATGGATAAAAGAACAAGTCCTTGATTCTTAGGAAAGAACGCAGAGATTAGTAAAACATAAACCGGCAAACGAGCGCTGCATGACATGAACGGCAGAATCAGCATTGTCAAAATTCTGTCTTTTCTATTTTCGAGTGTGCGTGTTGCCATCACTGCGGGAACATTACAGCCGAAACCCATTATTAATGGAATGAATGATTTTCCATGCAAGCCCATTTTATGCATCAGTTTATCCATTATAAATGCTGCCCTGGCCATATAGCCGGTATCTTCCATAAGAGAGATACAGAAAAAGAGAATTAAGATATTTGGAAGAAAAACTATCACACCGCCAACACCGCCGATGATTCCGTCAACAATTAAATCATGCAAAGAACCTGAGGGAATTACATTGCCAAATAAATCGCCTAACGCGCTAATACCTGAATCAATCCAATTCATCGGGTAACTTCCAAGTGAAAATGTTAATTGGAACATTACCCATAAAAAGAAAATGAAAAAGGGGAAACCCAAGTATTTATGCGTTAACATGAAATCGATAGAATGACTGGTCTGCCGCTTATTAATCTTTTCCTGTTTGAATGTGTCTTTGAGAACTCCGTTAATAAATCCATATTTAGCATCAGCAATTATTGTATCGGATTTTTCTTTGTATTCACGTTCTAATTCCGCGATTTCCTTTTGAGCGAGCGAAAGAAGATTTGCTGTACCCGGTATTTGTGAGATTTGATCTCTAAACGTTTTATCGTTCTCTATTAACTTGATTGCCGTATATCGGGGGAAATAAAGATTACCAACATCTTCGTTCTTATTAATTTCTGATTTTAATACATTTATTGCTTCTTCAATGTTTGTTCCGTAATTGATGTGAACCTGCCTGGCAACCGGATCGGTATTTTCATAAACATCAATTATTTTTGAAAATAAGTCCTTAACACCTTTTCCTTTTGATGCCACAGTTGTAACTATCGGTATTCCGATCATTTTCGCGAGAGTCTCGTGGTCAAATTTATCTCCTTTGTTCTCAAGTTCATCGTACATATTTAATGCTATAACAACTTTAATGTTCATATCCATCAACTGAGAAGTCAGGAAAAGATTCCGTTCTAGATTTGAAGAATCTATAATATTGACCACAACATCGGGCGCATTTTCTGTAATATGGCGGCGCACAAAAAGTTCTTCCGGCGAATATTCCGAAATTGAATATGTACCGGGCAGATCGGTTACATTTATCAAGTAGCCGTTTTGATTTACATAAGCTTCTTTTGTGTCAACCGTTACACCGCCGTAATTTCCAACTCTTTCATGCTTACCAGTTGCGAAATTGAACAAAGTTGTTTTGCCGGAATTCGGATTTCCTACAAGCGCAACATTTATCGTCTTACTTTGTTCACCAATCGTATTTTCAATTATTTCCCCATCAAACATTCCTTTGTAAGACGAACGGGAAAGCTGATCATATTCTTCTACCGGCACGACTTCAATTAAACGGGCTTCACTTCTGCGGAGAGATACACGAAAGTCCATTACTTCATATTCAATCGGGTCCTGCAAAGGAGCATTTTTAATAACCTTCACAGATTTACCTTTTACAAATCCCATTTCCGTTATTCGTTTTCGAAATGCACCGTGACCGTGTATCTTAATAATTATTCCCGTCTCGTCATTTTGAAGATCAGATAGATGAATTGCCGTTAATGTTTGAGTTATCATAATACTCTTCTTAGAAATTTATTCCGAATCTCATGAACACCGCCAGTGCATTGTTCAATTTATCTCCCGCACCGGCAGGATTGATAATGTATTGAATATCGGGCTGAATAAAGAATTTTTCGGTAATGGTTGATTTATAAAACAATTCTATTGTTGTTTCATTTTTCATTTCATCACAATTAAAGCATGCATTGGCAAAAGCAAGACCCAAAGCATCATCACCGTTTTGAGTGAATACTCCTTGGTAGTCTATCCCCCCGCCTAAATAGTGGTTGTGCATATTCAAGCCACCCGGACTTACTGCAAATTGAGCGAACAAACCGATTCTGCAATTCTCATTTCTCTTCCAAAGTGTTTGGTCTGTAATTAAATAGAATCCATAATTTTCATTGAATATTGTTTCAGCCGATCCTGTGTTTTTATCCACTTCATCCAAACGAGTATGATAATAACCGCCTGTTTTTATTGTTCCGGAGATACCGCCGATATTTGTAGTCAGCTGTAGTTCCGTAAAGATAAGTGCCCCGTTATTTTTGTTTACATTCCAGTCTAAATTGTATTGGTTATTCTCAAAGTTTTCAGGCATACCGTCGAACAATGCAGCTTGAATTGAAAGAGATTCATTCAGTTGAACCTTTCCCGTAATTCCCAAAGCAGTAAGAGGGAAGATTGGCACCGGAACGTTATCCGAAATCAATGATGGAATTCCGAAAGAACTGTTAATAAATGAGCTTGCAAATTCGCTCGTAACGAATTGTGTATTTATATCCTGGAGACCGATTGTAATCTCTGTTTTATCTATTGAGTGTTTGTACCAGAGTTCTTGAATGAAAATGTGATCCCCTGCTTCGATGTTTGAAGCGACTTGGAAATCGCCTAAAAGTTTTTCCGACGGAGTTGCACCGTGAGTACATGCGCCGTTAACGAAAAATTCGCCGCCTTCCCATAACCCTATATTTTTTGTGTCAAAGCTGAGTTTGATATTGGCAATACCGAGATATACAGTGCCGGTTTTTTTGCCGCCTGTTAAATTGCCTGCAAAATCTCCGATGTATGAAGCTTCTTGTGTAAACAAATTCGTTCCACTTAAGTATAAACTTGAGTCCGCTTTTAAGAAAGGGATGTTAAACGGTGTTTGTTGTTGTGCATTCATTTTATATTGTATTATCGAAAGAAACGCCAAAAGAATAAATATACGTTTCATTACTCCTGTCCTTAAAAGATGATTCATAATCCCGCCAGAAAATTATGGACAGTTCGATCTCCTTACAATAACTAAATTAAGGGAATTTTTGAGGTTTCTATCCCAATTAATAGGGATTAATGAGAGGGAATTAGCTTGAAAAATCTTCTATCTGAATGATTTTATTCAAAATGGCGTAAATGGTCAATCCGGATTGACTTTTTATTCCGGTCTTTTGAGAGATGTTCTTCCGATGGCTTATTACTGTGTGAATGCTTATAAACAATTTATCGGCTATTTCTTTATTAGATAGACCAGCGGCAACTAATTTTAATACTTCAATCTCGCGGTCGGAAAGCTGCTCGTGCCCAGCGGTGGGTGAGGCTGACGAATTCGATTCATTTATTTTATTAATCAAACCGATTATTGAATCGGGCGTGTCAGTGATATGGATTGTCTTATCGAACAGCGACAACATCTTCTGATTGAAAAAAGTGTAAACTAACGCAACCCAGTATGTATCTGTCTGAGCGTTCTTCAAAGCAATAAATTCTTTGTCCTTATTTTGAATTTGAGAAGGGTTAATGATTATAACATCAAGTTTCTTTTTCCCGATGTAGTTTTCGAGCTCGTCAAAAGTGTCTACCCTGAGAAGTTGAAAATATTGCCCCGATTTTAAAAATATATTCGAAAGTCCTTCGTAAATAATCTGAGAAGGTTCAAGAACCGCAATATTAATATGCCGGTTATTCAATTATAAACTTTTCTCCAATTTGCCGATTAATGGCATTAATACGGTTTCTTCAATTATAGAATGAATATTTAAATCGTATTCAAGTTCGAATAAGCTGACAACAATTTTTCTTCTTAGTACCCGATCGTTTTGCACCGGAACGTACTTTAATAAAAGCTCTTTCAGGTCGGTTAGTTTTGATTCGATATCCGTGTGATGTTCGCTGTACTCATCCACTGAAAAATTGGTTTTTTGCCGGTCGGCTTTTTTCTGATTCTCGATTCGCAGAAGTTCGTTGAAATAGGGGAATGCGATTCTATTTTCGTAGGAAAGATGCTCCTTCACTTCTTCAAAATACTCATTGAAAAATTTGTCAATCAGTTTTATTTCCGGCGAAGTGTTCTTCGAATAAAGCGCTTGAATATAATTTTTAATTTCCGGGTATTTTTCATTCTCATAATAGTTGTGAGAGTTTTTCAAGTATGTTATAATATCGGCTATATCATTGTTAGAAAAATTCTCTTCTCCTGAAAGATTAAACCCGTTATACAAATTGGCAAAAGTGACAAAAACTTTCTCGCTGATCTTGTTTTCTTCACACAATTGTATTACGGTTTTATCGTGAACAATGAAATCCAATCCGAAATGTTCCATTAATAAAAGGATTAACGGATTGTCGAAGATCAAGACGGACATTTTCATATCCGGTGTTATATATTTTCTGTCTGTCTGGTACATATCAATTCCGTAATTAAATTCTATTAAAGTTAGACTAATAGGTATATAACAAAGTACATATTATTTTAATTCAATATCTCTCTAACATCAAATAATTTTTAAGAAATCTTCCCGTATGGGATTTTTCATTTGCAGCAATTTCTTCTGGAGTGCCAACAGCTACTATTTCGCCGCCTTTATCACCTGCTTCGGGTCCAAGATCAATCACATAATCGGCACATTTAATTATATCTAAATTGTGTTCAATGATCACGACAGAATTTTTATTTTCAATCAGCATCTGAAAACATTTTAGAAGTTTACCGATATCATCGAAATGCAGACCGGTTGTTGGTTCGTCAAAAATAAAAAGTGTGTGCTGATTCTTCTTCTGTTGAGAAAGGTGCAAAGCAAGCTTAACACGCTGTGCTTCTCCGCCAGAAAGTGTTGTTGACGGCTGACCGAGCTTGATATAACCCAATCCTACATCGGAAAGAACCTGAAGAACAGAAACAATTTTATTGTTGTTCACAAAAAATTCTATTGCCTCATCAACGGTCATATTCAAGACATCAACAATATTTTTACCGCGGTATGTAATTTCTCTAACTTCTTTTTTGAATCGTGTGCTTTTGCAGTCATCGCATTCAAGATAAAGATCGGCAAGAAACTGCATTTCAATAGTTATATAACCTTCGCCCTGGCAGGTTTCGCATCTGCCGCCGGGAACGTTGAATGAAAAGTAGCCCGGTTTGTAACCGCGGGAACGGGCTTGCGGTGTATTCGCAAAAAGTTCGCGAATTGTTTCATATCCTTTCACATAACTAATCGGATTTGAACGGGGAGACTTTCCGATTGGAGACTGATCCACAATTTCTATCTCGTCAATGTAGCGTGAACCTTCAATAGAATCATATTTGCCAAGTCTACGAGGGTTTCCGCCGTTGATTTTTATGATGCCGCTGTAAAGAATATCATGAACTAGAGTTGATTTTCCCGATCCGCTTACTCCGGTTACTACAACAAGTTTTTTAAGAGGGAATTCTACATTAATGTTTTTAAGATTGTTCTCCCTCGCACCGATAATTTTAATTGATTCTGTTTCGCGTATGTTCCGGTTTTCCGGGATTGGAATTCTTAAAGCGCCTGAAAGATATTTTCCGGTGAGAGATTTCTCATCTGCCATTATTTCATCGCATGTTCCGGATGCAACAATTTCTCCTCCGTGAATACCGGCGTGCGGACCCATATCAAAAATCAGATCCGATTCGTGCATCATATCTTTATCGTGCTCAACTACTAAAACGGTATTGCCAAGATCGCGCAGAGATTTTAATATATTAATCAGTTTAGCGTTATCGCGCGGATGCAAACCGATTGATGGTTCATCCAAAACATAAAGTGTTCCCATTAATGCAGAGCCGAGGGAAGTAGCTAGATTGATGCGCTGTGTTTCTCCGCCGGAAAGTGTACTGCTTAAACGGTCGAGCGATAGATAACCGAGCCCGACATCATTTAGAAACGCGAGACGCTTTACGATCTCATCAAAAATTCTTTGCGCAATTGCCTTTTCGTAATCTGTGAGAGATAAGAGTTTGAAAAAGATCTGCGCGCGTTCAATAGACATTTGAACAATATCGTGTATAGACTTTTCGTCAATCATAACCTGGAGTGCTTCGCGCCTCAGACGAGAGCCGCGGCACGCGGCGCATGTTGTATAACCGCGGTATTTACTAAGTAAAATTCTGATTCCCATCTTGTAAGTTTTTTCTTCAAGATGTTTGAAGAAACCATCTATTCCCGCAAATCCTTTAAATCCTTCTTTTAACAAAGTTAATTGCCCGTCCGTTAAATCTTTGAATGGAACGTTCAAAGGAATTCTGTTCTCGTTATTTCTAATCAAGTCGCGCAGATATTTACTGTTCTTCACGGTACGCCAAGGTGCAACTGCTCCTTCCATCAAACTTAATTTTGGATTTGGAACGATTAGATCCATTTCATATCCCATCGTTTTGCCAAAGCCCTGGCAGACCGGACACGCACCGAAGGGATTATTGAATGAGAAAAATCTTGGCTCCGGTTCTTCGTAACGGATGCCGCAGCATTCGTAAAATTTTGTGAACTGTTTAAACTGATTAGTATCGGCATTAATTATTGTCAGTCGCCCTTCGCCTTCTTTGAATGCTGCTTCGATTGATTCGGCGAGAGTTTCTCTTACTTTTCCTTTTTTGATCTTGAAACGGTCGAGAATAACGAAAATATCTTTCTTGGATTTAGGAAGAGTTTTAGTTTCATTCAGATCAACTAATTTGTCTTTCATGAAGATTCTGAAAAACCCTTTTTTTCTAAGCAGGTCAATTTCTTCTTTGACAGTTCTACCTTCATGAGAGTGAAGGGGAAAGCCGAGATAAAATTTTTCTTCTTCATTCTGATCTTCAAGCCATTCAGAAACTGTTGCAACTGTATCTTTCTTAACAACTTTGCCGCAGCTAAAACAAATCGTTTTTCCGATGCGGGCATAAAGAAGTCGTAAATAATCAAAGATCTCTGTACTTGTTCCTACAGTTGAGCGCGGGTTTCTTGCGCCGGTTTTCTGCTCAATTGCTACAGCCGGAGAAATTCCGAAAATAAAATCAACATCCGGTTTGTTCATCCGTTCAAGGAATTGGCGTGCGTAGGATGAAAGACTTTCTACATAACGGCGCTGTCCTTCTGCGTAGATTGTATCAAAAACAAGTGATGATTTTCCGCTGCCGCTTACACCTGTAAACACAACAAGTTTATTTCGCGGAATTTCCAGCGAAACATTTTTAAGATTATGCTGCCGCGCGCCACGGACAATAATTCTGTCGTTGGGATTTTTATTTAATTTTTTTTTCATTTATCAATTGTTAATAACAAAGTAGGGGTTCAATATACTCACCCACGCAGGCATGCTGAACCCCTACAACGAAACTCAAAAAAAATATAGTTTATTTTTTAATGATCTATTTGTAAATACTTTTTCTGTGCCCAATAGCCACTACAAAAATAATTAACTCCTTAAGTTCCTTCTTGTAAATTATTCTATACTTTCCAGTTCTAAGAGAGCGCAATCCTTTTAACGGTCCAACTAATTGTTTGCCGAGATCGGGGTTATTTAAAAGAGCTTCGACGGCTTTAACAATTCGTGCTTTATCTGTATTACTTAGTGATTTAATAAATTTTTCAGCAATATTTGAATACTCTAATTTCCACATACATTTTACTATTATAAGTAAAACAAACTTTTGAAATTAAACTCAACTATTCATTTCTAATTTTAATATTCGCTTTGGGGTAAAGTATTTTGGAAAATTAACGATCTACTTTTTGTTAAAAACTTCTTTATGTGGCTTTCTACTTTCTTTGGGTTCAGAAAGTGCTTTAGATATTGATCGAACAAGTTCAGAATCAGATAATATTTCCAGAGTCTCTTTTAAACCTTCATATTTATCAGCACTAATTATAACTGAAGGATTCTTAATTTTTGTTGTTTTTATTTCCATGATTATTCTCTTTATTCTTAAAAATAAAATTGAGTGACATGCAAAATTATTTCTTTTGTAAACGCGATTCCAGCTCTTTCAGTTCCTTCAATTTTTTGTCAACGATTTCCTGCTGTTTCTTTAGTTCCGTTAGCTGAAGGTCAATTGCTTTTTCATATTCTGATTGGTTCCAATAGCCGCGTTCTTCAAAATAACTTTTGAAGAGCCAGTTGTGTTTGAGAGCTTCCATGTTTTCCGCCAAGCTGGAGGTTGCAATTCTTGCGTCATCAGAAGTTCTAGCTAAATTCTTGATTATCGTTTTAACTGTGTCTGCAACATTGTTATCTCCTATTAAGGCGCCAAGAGCTCCATCACCGCGTTTTACTTTATGAATCAAATTTCTGACGTCAACAGTAGCGCTGTCGATATTGCCGATAATTGTTTTTAAACTTCCGCTTGTGTTTACAACTATGTCGGCAATTTCATCAAGTCGCTTTGTAATAACGCTTAGACTCTTATCGGCTGATTGTGTTGCATTTACTGCGGATGTATAAAGCTGATCGTCATTTACAAGTTTGCCTATAGAACCTTCGCCCTTGTTAATTTTATTAAAAATTTCCGAAAAATCTTTTGTGAGATAATTAATGTTTCCCATTATTGATTTTGTCTCTTCCATAATTGCAGAGATGTTAACCGGGTTCTTAGAACGTATAACGCCGTTGTCTGCAACTTCAGAAGCATCGCCGCTTCCTACAGTTATAGTAACAATTTTTTTGCCTACCAAACCTTCGGTTTCTATTGACGCTTCACTATCCATATGAATGAAGTGTTTAAGTTCGTTATCAATTCTCATTTTCACTTCAACGTTTCCTGTTGAGTCGTTTGAAAATGAAATTGAGCTTACGCTTCCTATATCGTAACCGCTAAGCCGTACAGGTGCGCCGCTTTTCAATCCTTCTATTTGCGCAAAGTATGCTCTTATTTCTGTTGAGCTTGTGAAAAGTTTCTCTTTGCTGCCCAATAAAAAAATAGAGATTACTAAAAGGACAGTTCCAAAAAAGATAAAGATTCCGAGCCGTGCGCCTTCAAGTTGTTTTAACATCTTTTACTCCGCTAAACTTTTATTATTTCATGACTGAAAAAATTTTTCAAGAAAGGGTCTTTGGATTTAGTCAACTCATCAATATTTCCTTCAAATGCCACATGTGCATCTTTCAAAAATATAGCGCGGTCGGCTATAATTTCTGCGCAAATCAGATCGTGTGTTACTACAATTGAAGTCATATCTAATTTTTTCTGAAGATTGAGTATTAGTTCGCTTATTTCTTTTGATGTAATTGGATCAAGTCCGGTTGTCGGTTCATCATAAAGCATCAGCGCCGGATCTGTTATTATTGAACGCGCCAGACCGATTCTTTTTTTCATTCCTCCGGAAAGTTCGGACGGCATTTTGTCAATTGCTTCTTCTAGTGAAACAAGTTCTAATGTGTACTTAACTTTATCGTCAATCTCTTTCGGCGTCATATCATCAAAATGGCGTTTCAAGGGGAATGATAAATTTTCACGCACAGTCATTGAATCGTATAAAGCCGCGCCTTGAAATAAGAAGCCGATATCTTTACGAACTTTATTCAATTGTTTTAAAGATAATTCCAAAATGTGTTGATTGTTGATTAGAATATCTCCGCTGTCAGGTTTCATCAAACCAATTATGCATTTGAGCAGTACGCTTTTGCCAGATCCGCTCTTTCCAAAAACTATAAGATTCTCTGCGCGGAGAACTTCAATAGAAACATTTTCGAGAACCAGAAGTTCTTCAAAATGTTTTGTGAGATTTTCTACTTTAACTATAGAGTCGGCCATAACCACAACGTAATTTTTACTAAAACCATATCAAAAACTAAAATCAGCAGAGAAGCAAGAACAACGGAAGTGGTTGAAGCGCGTCCAACACCTTCTGTTCCGCCTTCGGCAGAATAACCTTTATATGAACCAACAATTCCTACTATGAACCCAAACACAAATGTTTTTGCAACACCGGGAATAAAATCTCCAAATTCAACCGAAGAAACTACCGCGTTTTGAAAATATTGAAAACTCATTGGCTCTACAATAACTATAGCAAGGTAAGCTCCAATGATTGCAATAATAATAACGTAGATCGTAAGAATGGGAAGTATCATTGTTGTTGCAATAACACGTGTTACTACTAAATATTTGAAAGGATTAACCGCGGAAACTTCCATTGCGTCAATTTGTTCTGTAACACGCATTGAGCCGAGTTCTGCGCCTATACCGGAACTAACACGTCCTGCAAATATTAGCGCTGTTATAACTGGTCCAAGTTCACGAACAACAGATAGAGAAACCATTCCCGGTAGAAAATCGCCCGCGCCGAATCTTTGCATTACCGGCTGACTCTGCATCGCGAGTACAAGTCCAATTATAAATCCCGTAATGCTTACAATACCGAGAGTTTTAACTCCGAGCTCGGTCATATGTTTTTTAATTTCTGCAATTTCGTAAGGAGGCAGAAATGCCTGTTTAAGAAATTCCCAGTTGAAAATTGTTAATCCCGTTAACGTTGCAAAAAAATTGTAGAGGTAATCCCCGTAGGATAACCGCCGTCCGTATTTATGTTTTGGAAGATTCATTCGAAATGATTTTTATGACAAGTTCAAAATAGTAAAAGAATAGAAGAGTTTGAAGTAGAGCCGGAAATTTTACTTAGATTTCCATATAGAACAATTCATTAGAGCGTTGCCATGCCGAATGTGCCGCTTCTCGGCATCCCGAACAACGGGACTTTAATAGGGCATCCACAATAGATTACCGCCTGTCTAACGCCAGTCATACGGGAATGACAAATAGGATTAAAATGCGTTGATTATGTGATTGATTTTTGGTTTCTCATCCTTGAGGTGAAGAATTGCAATTAGATCAATGCGGCATTTTTGATCTTTAATTTCGTGTTCATACAAATATGCCTCGGCAGTTTTTCTAACCAGTTTTTGTTTCCCTTTAGAGATGGAAAGCTCCGGTGGTCCGTATTCATCATTTGTTCTGTATTTAACCTCTACAAAAACTAATTCGTCTTTATCTCGGGCAATTATATCAATCTCGCCATGGCTGTAAATATAATTCCGTTCCACTATTTGATAACCAAGCTGCTGCAAAAACTTGCAAGCTAGATCTTCGCCATAGTTGCCGGTTTTACGTTTGTTCTGTTCCATTCTCTTGCCATTCTGGACTCGATCCAGAATCCATTTAGATTCCGCATCGCGCTTAAACAAGGTTTTCGCTTGTGCGGAATGACATTTAAATTTATTCGGTAAAAAGTTTTTCTTGTTCTTCTTCTGCCAACAATTTTCTTAAAAAAGTTTTACGGTGAAATGGCGAGGCACCGAATTTCTTTACAGCGTCTCTATGAGCAAGAGTCGGGTATCCTTTATTCTGATTCCATAAATATTCGGGAAATTTTTTATGTGCGGTTTTCATAATTTCATCACGGGTTACTTTTGCTATGATAGATGCCGCGGCAATGGAAAATGATTTAGCGTCTCCCTTGACTACTGTTTTTGTCTTTATATCAGAGAGAAAAGATTTGTTACCGTCAATCAAAATTAAATTTGGTAGAGGGGAAAGCTGTGCTGCTGCAAGCTTCATTGCTTTAAGAGATGCTTGTAAAATATTTATTTCATCTATCTCTTCGTGTCCGATAATTCCAATTCCATACGACAAACAATTTCCTAGAATCCAGTTGTAAAGTTCATCCCGTTTCTTCCCGGGGATTTTTTTTGAATCGTTGATTTCTTTATGGAAAGTTTTTTTATCAAAGATCACGGCGGCAGCTACAACCGGACCTGCAAGCGGACCGCGCCCGGCTTCGTCGCACCCGGCAATGAACTTTACTTTTGGGGAAAGAAATTTGCTGTCGAATGTTTTTAAAGAATTCATTAATAAATATAGTTTTAATAAACTTCTTCGTGAGTGCCGATATCTATAAGCAAAACTTTATTCTCGGTCAGAAATTTGAAAATTACCCGGCAATCATAATCCACTGCAAATGCCCAACAGTCCTTTAGTATACCGGAAAGTTTATGCGTTCTAAGAATAGGGTTGAAAGGATTTATCGAAAACAGCATTATATTTTCTTCGAATTTAGCTTTTAATTTTTTGTTAGAAGCGATCTTCTTTTTATACGAACGTTTGAATCCGGAATCCCAGACGAATTCAATCATCATCCAGGTCCTTCAACAATTCGTTAGAACTGCCTGAACTTATTTTACCCGCACTGTAATTTTCTTCGACTTCGGAAACTCGATCGCTGATATTTTTCCTTCTTAACTCTATTAATTGTTTCCGGGCAATCTCAAGAAAATATTCTTTATCCGTATCGTTGAGTTTTTGAAAATCATTTAATGCATCATTTATCGTGATATCTTCCATCTCTATACCTTTCTTCTTTTTCACAACAGAAAATAAAGCGAATTATCATTCAACGCAATCCGTTGTTATAAGATTGATCATTTCGCGCCCGGCTTCATCGCACCCGGCAATGAATTTTACTTTTGTGGAAAGGAATTTATTGTCAAAGATTTTTAGTGCTCGCATCAAAACTCATTTATTATTCCAAAATGTATTTTACCGTTGCCGAATGAATCGCCTTTGGCAAGCGCGAAACTGACTCCAAGAACCCCAAGACTGGTTTCGATATTTAAACCAAATCCGTAACCAATCTTGAATGAAGAACTCTCAGGAATGTTCTTTTGCGTATCCTCGTTTCGTAAAAAGTATCCGGTATCAATAAACAAAAAAGTAAAAGACCGCCTTGAAAGAAGAAGACGGTATTCAAGATTCGACCAGAAAATTCTATTCCCCTGAAATTGTTTTTCTCTATATCCGCGCAAAGTATTTGTCCCGCCTAGAAAATATAGATCGCTCATGTCTGTATTGTTCCCGCGCAATTCGCGCCCATGAACACCGATGGCAACAATCTGCTTTTGAAAAAGCTGATTGTAAATTGTAAAATCAAATTCCAAACGCTGAAGCGTAACATTTGTTTTTGTGTCGGGAGTTATAAAAACTGCGGGACCGTTTATTTCTTTTGAAATGAATTTGTAACTATTGTTCAAATAAATTCCTTTCGTAGGGGCGTAGAAATCATCGCGTGTGTCAATTCTGAAATTAACCCCTGTAGAAAGAGAAGAAGAATTAAATACAGTAAAGTTTTGTGAATTCAGCTCGGACGGAATAGTTGATTGTGTGCCGATAATAATCGAAGCGGAAATTTCATCCGTTGCTAAATATTCCAAACTTCCTTCAAGGTTGCGCTGAACATAAGTCGAATCCTGTTTACGTTGAAATAATGACCACGAAATATTAAAAGGGAGATCGAAGAGCCAAGGTTCAAGGTAGTGAAGTTCAAGTTCTTGAGACGAACGGTTTTCCTGCTGCCAGCGGAATGAAGCCGCGCGGCCTGTGCCGAATAGATTCCGCAGGTTAACATTTATAAATCCGGTTAAATAACCTCTCTCCTTATCATTTACTGCGGGAACGTAACCTATTATGCCGTCAAAATAATTTGTCTGTTTTTCCTTTACAGATATTTTTAAGACACCTTCCTGTTTTGAGTTAAAATAAAAAACCGGCTGTTCAACCGGCTCAAAAAAACGCAACCGGTTTAATCGTTCCGGAATTTCATCAATCTTTTTTTGAGAATACTCTTCGCCTTTCCTAAATTGAAGTGCGCGTGTAATAACAAAATCTTTCGTTCTGTCATTGCCCTGGATTTCTATCTTATCAATTTTACTTTTAACGCCTTCATCAATGTATAGAACAAGATTGGCAAAATGATCTTCGTCTGCCGAATTTTTTGGAGATTCTACGGAAGGATTGATAAGTTCAACCGATTCAATGCGTATGGAAGAAAACGGGTAACCGATGTTCTCGTAATAATCGAGAACCTCCGAAAGGGCGAAGCCGATATTCGCATTTGTAAGCGGTTCATTTTCGAGTTGAGAAAGTATTCCGGCAATCTGAGTTGTGTCTTTAACTGTTTTGCCAAACTTAATTTTGTTGATGAGAGTCGGCTTGCCTTCATTCAGATTTATTAAGAGAGAAGATCTTACGGAATCAATTTTCTCCAAGACAACTTTTTGAAAGGAAGAATAAAAATATCCTCTCTCTTCCAATGCGGAGATGATTCTGGATTTAACCGAGTCTTCCAATCCGGGAAAATATTTTGTGCCCGTGGAAATTTTTATCCAATTAAAATAATCGCTTTCCGAAAATTTATTTTCTCCGCTGATTTCGATTTCTGAAATGGTTTGTGCGAATGAATTTGTTGTGATTAGTAAAAGAAAGATGAGAGTTACATTTTTAATGGAACGCGTGTTATGTTGATTGTTATGATTAACGCCGATTAGATCAAGAATAATCTTAATTATCTCCATAGGAGTTCTTAGGACGTAACTGATCTGCGCTCTATTATTATTTATAATTCGGCGTGTCATTGATGATCTTCATCTTTTTGCCAACCGTCATCACTTCTACATGCTCAGCATATTTCCCCATCTGTTCTGAAGTAACTTCACATGTTTCGAGCATTGTTGAATTAGCGGCTCCCAACGCGGCGGCAATTTTCACAAATTCATCAAAGACAAGCGCGTTTTCTAATCCGTAAGCAATACCGGCAACAAAGGCGTCTCCGCTTCCTGTTGAATCTAATACCTTAACATTTGGCGGCACAATCTTATAATGGAAATTAAATTTACTGGCATAAACCGGATTGTCGCCGTCTGTCAAAAATGACAGCTTTATATTTTTCGAATAGAGCTCATGAAGAAAATTTAATTTCTCGTTTTCATTCCTCAAAGAAATGTTTAACGATTTTTCAACTTCTTCAACATTATTGTGAATTACCGTCGGCGCTGCTTCTATACAATCATTTAGATGAGTACCGTATGTATCTAATATCGAAATTTTATCGTGTTTGTTTGCAAGTTCAATTCCAAACGGAAAAATATCATCGGTCTCTTTGCAAGGAGAGCTTCCGGCAAATACTACTATAGAACAATTCTGAATCATTTTTTCAAGCTTATTCTTGAATTCCGAAGCTTCATCGGAAGTAATGTGGCTATTCATTCCGAAAAAAGTTGATATGAGGTTATTCTTTTCTTCTATAATTAAGTCCGCAATGCGTGTTTCGGATTTTGCCGATACAACTGAGAAATCAATCTTGTCATTTGTTAAGCAATGGCGTAAAACTTTCCCGTTGTTGCCGCCAAGAAAAGTAAATGCTGAATTCTGAACGCCGAGAAAATTTAATTGACGACTTACGTTAATTCCTTTTCCGCCCGCATAAAAAATTTCTTTTGAACTTCTGTTTGATCTGCCAAGTTCGGCTGTATCAAAAAATAATCTGCGTTCCAAAAGAGGATTAAGTGTGATAGTGAGAATCATTGGATTGGCTTATTAATCGTTAGAAAAAATATTTTAGAGCAAAGTAGAGTGGATAATGAGAAAGAAGAAGATTTTTTTTACAAATTATACACTCTACATACTTCATTAAAAATTAATATCTATACCCCGGCCAGCGGCTATAATCCGGATTTACTAAATGGTAATCTCCAAAGCCGGTTTGATCTAAAAACACAAAAGATCTATTCTGTTCGTAATATTGCCATATTTCGTACGGTTTAGAATCCATATCTAAAGGATGTCTTTCAACGGAACTAGGCGGACCGAACGTAATAAAAACCATTCCCATATCGCTGCGCCATCCTTCACCAAGTCCTTTGAAATGTTTGTTGGCATAATCAACTCGTCTGTAATATTCATAAAGAATCGGGTTGTCTTCTTGTTTAGGATTTGGTTTTTTCTTATCCCAAAAAGCTAAGAAGCGTTCCATTCTATCTTCATATGTTTTTCCGTCTTTTATATAATCTAACTCTTCCTGAGAAGCTATGTACATCATCTGGTTGATTGCCTTGTCCAAATCAATAATTGAAGAGGGCAAGCCTGCAATTTTGGCTCTTAATTTTTTTCCTACCGAGGTAATTTCCTTCCGGTCTAAATCTTTTAAAGTAACTGTCAACAAGTAATCGCCAACACCAAAATTTGTATTCTTTATTGTGTGAGTGATTGTGTTATCGCCCGGTTTGATAGTTTGCGGATCTTCCTGCTTTAGAGAAGTATTGTTCTTAAAATCGTTTAATGTGTATTCAAGAACTACATCCCGTTGTTTGTCGGAATAAAGATCAAAGAAGAAAGAAAGAGAAGTGTTCTTACCTGTAACGGTTGAAGAAACATTGGGAATAATTTTATCTCCGGACGGCTCCTTTACTATTTCCGAGATGAACATTACATCACTCAAGCCGAGTGAGTCTGTTATTTGACGAACATTGAGAGGCAATTCTCTAGATGAAATACGGCGTGAATCGGAATCTTCGACTACACATTTTAAAAAATATTTACCGGGAGCCAAATCATAATATTTGTAGCTGTAGAAAAAATTTGATTTAGACAATGTATTGGAAAAATCTTCGGCACTGACTTTTTCTTTCCAGTTGCGTTCAAAGATGATGTTACTTTTCTTTTCGTCCAGAAAGGTTAATGTTACGTCAAATCCGCCGCGGAATCCGTCATCTTTCTTAACAAATGAAATCATTGAGTATGGAACTTGAACGAAAACATCAATGCGCGTTTTGCCCGGTGTTGTGCTTTTATAACCGGCGTAATCAAGAAAGAAAATGCCCGCGTTAGGAATTGTATTGTTGCCGGATGAGTATTCAACCTGCGCTAATACTGCCGATGCGAGAAGAAACGATAACAGAATTATTTTTTTCACTTCTTATACTCCTTTTTCAGAAAACAAATTACTTGCCGAATAGATCATACTCATTGCACTCGTAAATATCAACGTGATAAAATTCACCTAAATTATATTTTTTTTCTTTTGCGCTGATCAAAACTTCGCCGTCAACTTCCGGTGCATCCCGTTCCGAACGGGCAATGTAATATTCGCCGTCAAGCGAGTCAATTACAACTTTTAATTTTTTGCCAATGTAAGTTCGGTTTTTATCTTCCGAAATTTCTTTCTGAATTTCCATCAATGTTGCCTTCCGTTCTTCTTTTATCTCCGGCGATACCGGATCTCCTAAAATAAAACTCGGCGTGTTCTCTTCAACAGAATATGTGAAAACTCCAAAACGGTCGAATTTTATATCACGGACAAACCGGCAAAGTTCCTCAAACTCTTTTTCGGTTTCATTGGGATAGCCGACAATAAATGTCGTACGCAAAGTGAGACCCGGAATTTTGTCTTGAAGAGTTGTAAGAAGTTCTTTAGTTCTGCGCTGTGTTATTCCGCGCCGCATAGATTTTAATACCGGATCGGAAATGTGTTGAAGAGGAATATCAATGTATTTACAAATTTTGGGATTGTTTGCGATCTCTTCCATTAAATCTTCCGGGAAGTGGGAAGGATATACATAGAGAAGGCGAATCCATTCTATACCATTAATCTCGGAAAGTTTGTGAAGCAATTCCGCAAGATTTCTTTTTCCATATAGATCAATACCGTAGTCAGTTGTATCCTGTCCAATAATGATAAGCTCTTTTACGCCTTGATTGGCTAATGAAGTTGCTTCGGCAATTAGCTCTTCCATCGGTTTTGTCTTATGAAGTCCGCGCATTAAAGGTATTGCGCAGAACGAGCACGGGTTGTCGCACCCTTCGCTTATCTTCAGATATGCAAAATGTTTTGGTGTTGTAATTATTCTTTCGCCGAGTAATTCGTATTTCAGATTGCCGCCGAACTCATTTACTATTCCTTCGTACGCTTCGGTACCGAAGAAAGCGTCTACCTCTGGAATCTCTTTTCTGAGATCGTTCATATACCGTTCGGAAAGACAGCCGGCAACTACAACTTTTTTAATTTTCCCCTGCTTTTTCATCTCGATTGCTGAAAGAATTGTATTGACGGATTCTTCTTTGGCTGCGTCTATAAATCCGCATGTGTTGATTACAATTGAATCTGCCTGGTTAGGATCGTCAATCAGATCGAACTTATTGAGTTTGAATTGACTCATAAGGCGTTCGGAGTCTACAGTATTCTTTGAACAACCGAGAGTTATAACAGATATTTTATTTTCACTCATGAAACTTTCTAATGATACACAAATCATTTAATGTGGTTTTGACTGAAAACGTCATAACCAATGTTAGATCCGTGTTCTATTTTTTATTTTACAAAAAGAGTAAGGTAAAGATAAACAATTGGAGCAGTGAAAAGTAGCGAATCGAAGCGGTCTAAAATTCCACCATGACCAGGAATGATTGATGATGAATCTTTGACGTGAGAATCTCGCTTCAGCAGACTTTCAATTAGGTCGCCAATTTGTCCGAACAGTCCAACTATAAATCCAATTGCAAAGGCATCTCTCAATGTCAAGAAATCAAGTGCAATCTCACGGGCGGCAACCATACCGGCAATTGCAAAAACAAAACCGGCAACTGCGCCTTCCCAGCTTTTATTAGGACTTACACGCGGCATTAATTTATGTAGTCCGTATGCGCTGCCGATAAAATATGCCGCTGAATCACAAATCCAAATGGAAGCAAGAATTGAGATTATTAAATATCCGCCTTGAGCGTATGTGAATGCAGAATCACTGTAGAACTCACGTAAGTCTAAAATTGCCGCAGAAAAGAAACCGATGTAAAAAATCCCGAGCAATGTAGTTCCTAGATTTGCAATGGCAGATTCTTTATCTCTAAACAGTTCCAATATCAATAACAATACGATGAGGCAAAGGAAGAAAATGCGGTAATCAAAAAAATTTTTATACTCGTTAATGATAATTAGCGCAACAGCGAAATAGCCGATAAATTTATTTGTGTAGCTGTGTTTATTGCGGACCATTTTAGAATATTCAAAATAGGAGATAAGTCCAATACAGAGTGTGAATAATAAGAAAGGAATTTTTCCAATCAGACTAAGAATAACAATCAACGGTACACCAATTAATGCGGCAATTACACGCGTTGATAAGTTGTTCATCTTTTTAGTCATTTATTCCTCATCATCAATTTTGGCGCTGTTGATATCGTTTATAATTTGTAACGCGGCTTCTGCGTCTTTCTTTTTTATAAGTAATTTTACTCCGGCCTGATCTCCCAGTACCGGATAGCTTCTGTCTCTTCTGGAAATTATTATGCTGTCTATTTCTGCGCCTTCAAGATTTGCTTTTAGCATTTCGGCAGTATAAGTATCGGTTGAAGCGAATGCAACAATCCAGTCTTTTGGATGAAGTAAATTTTTTTCAAATTCTTCATCCGGAATTAACTCGGCTCCGCAATCGGCACAATATTTAATTCCTTCAATATATTCGTACTCACATTTAGGACAGATCATAATACCTCCTTTTTATTAGAGACAATCTTGTTATAGTTAGTCTTAATAAAAATTATATAAGCAAAGAAAAGAGTGGCAAACATTACAAAACTGATAATCTGAGGTATAATATATTGCTTTGTAGTTACGGTTGTTTTTATTAATTCGTCGTTCCCAAGAAAAAGAAATGCAAGAACGGCAATAAGATTATTAAAGAAATGTAATGCCATAGGAACGAAAATGGAATTGCTCATGTAAGCGGCAAAACCAAAGTAAGCGCCAAGGGCAATGAGCGTTACTAATCCGTACGGATTGAAATGGTATAACCCGAAAAAAACTGCGGTTATTAAAATACTCCAAAACGGTCTTAGCTTTTGTTCAAAACTTTTCTGAACAAATCCGCGGAATAATGTCTCTTCGCATAGCGCAGGAATAACAGCTACTACAAAAATGATGAATGATGATTCAAACACAGAGTGAGAAGTAAGCAGTGTTCCGTAAGTGCTTTCCACAAGCTTATCGAGTTTGTCCAGCATATTCGTTATATTTTTTACAAAGGGACTTACTGCCGCCAGTTTTTCCAGCGCATAAGTTTGCAGTGAAAGAAAATTTTGAAGAAGCGGAGTTAATAGAATCAATCCGACAATAAATATTCCAACTTCTTTGAAAGAAGGAAACTTTACACGAAGAATTGTTGAAATGTTTTCTCTATAAATATATCTCGCAAGCAGAAGAGTGGGAAACAACATAAGGAGAATTTGTCCGCCCATTGTTAGCATCCGCACCATGTTAACATCTGCATTTTCAAAGTTGAAGCCGAAAATTGCAACAGTTAAAATTGCACCGCCAAATTGATAAAGAAGGAAAATTCCAACAAGCGCAATAAACGCAGCCGTTATTGGAGAAATTGTTGAAAATGGTCGAGGAACTTCAGCTTTTGGCTCGTCCTCTTTCTGTTCCGATGGATCTTTAAATTCTTCAATCATAGTATTTACAAATTATAAAAAAGGGAAGTGAGTTGCTAATGAAAGAGAGAGTGAAGATAGATGATGGATTATGATTAATGCGGGTTGAATTTCAAATCCATCTACCACTACTACTTTCCCCAATGAAATTATTTTCTCTTCGCTTTCAATTCTCCTGCTAAACCGGAATAATTGCTCAGCTCTGCATCTATTGAACCAATAAGAACCTTTGTTTTTACTTTAACGGGAATTCTTAAAATATCATCGGTGAGCCAGACTACAATGCTTCCTTCGCTCTTAAAGAGTCCGCCTTCTTTAACAAGAGGCTCCAAAATAATGCAGTCGAACTTTCCGGCGGAAACGGAAATGGTTTCCTTTCCTTTATAAAGAATTTCTAGAGGATAAGTTTTATCTTTATAAAAATTTTCAAGATGAAATTTATCACCTATTTTCATGTTTGAATAATCGAATGTGCGTGCTAAATATAATGCAGAGACAATATCGTTTACGTATTGAGGAATGTCGTAAGATCCTTCCGAAGTTTTAGCTTTACCTTTCCGCTGATCAAAGAATGCGGAGAAATCGCGCGAGTATCCGCCTTCTCTAATATGCTGTTCAAAACGCCACGGGAAAATTCCTAGAACATCAATGAATGTTTCGTAATGATCTCTAACTTTATAAAACGGATCGAATGTAGAAACAGAGCTGACATTAAATGCTACGTTGTAAACATCCCGTCCGGCAATCTTTGCAATTTTTGGAATTGAGTATTCCGCATACCCGGCAGTAATAAATCCGTAGTTAACTTCGTAAGTAAGTTTTTCTCCGACCTTAAAAGCTTGGTTGTCAATTTTTCTAAATTCATTTTTTTGTGAATATAAATTTCCGGAGAAACTAATTAAGATCAAGAGAACGATCATGAAATTTTTATGATTCTTGCTCTTGATCATGCTCATAATCTTGATCTTCTTGCGGTAATTTTTAACCCTAAATCCAAATTTCATTTTTCCTCCGTTGGAACATTAGCCAAAATATTTTTTGCCGCATTCACAACTTCTTCTGGTTTGATGCTATCCATGCAATTTAGTTTCTCGCACTGTTTGCGTGTGCAATTATTACAATCAATTGTCGGTAAAAATATTTTTTTCTTTACCGTATATGGTCCCCAACGCTTCGGAGATGCTGCAGTAAATTTTGGGTAAAAACCAATAACGTGTTTGCCTAATGCTGCGGCAATATGAATTGGTCCCGTTGAATTCGCAATCATTAAATCTGCCTTATCAATTAAAGCAGTCATTTCACCAAGGTTAAACATTCCCGCCAAATTTTTTGTTGAGCTATTTACAACAAGCGATTGACAAAGTTCCTTCTCTGAACTGCCGCCTGTGATCAGTATCTCAATTCCTTCTTTCGATAACGAATTTACAATTACTCTCATTTTCTCTGCCGGAAGATCAACTGCGCTCTTTCCGCTGCCAGGATGAACAATAATGATCTTCTTCGAAAAATCTACCTCTTGAGAGGTTAAATAATTTTTAATTTTCTGCTCATTCTCTTTTGAAGTAGAGATCCCGAAAGAAACATTCTCTTCGTTTACTTGTTCATTAATCCCAAGATGTTGAAGCAACCGGACATTGTATTCAAGTTCATGCCGCTCACCGAATTTTCTGTGTTCATATATTTTCTTGTTGAAAAAAAACGAATACCAGCGGTAACCTGTTCCAATTCTTTTTTTTATTTTAGAAAGGAAAAGTATAAGCGCGATAGGATATGTAGGATATGCGACTACGCACGCATCAAATTTATTTCTAAGCCGAGAAATATTTTTTGATATAGAAGGTTTTCCATTTTCTTCCGATAACGTAATCACTTCGTCAATGTAAGGATTATTTAGCGCTAGCGGTTTGGTGTATTCGCGAAGCAGAAATGTAACTTTGCATTCCGGAAAATGTTTCTTGATTAACGATGCCATAGGAAGAGATAGAATAACATCTCCTATACGGTCGGTTCGAACAATTAAAATGTTTTTCGGTTGATTCATTTTTTAGATACGAACGGATTATCCTTTATATAATAGCGCCACGGCAAATCTACAGATTTTTTAATACCGATTCTTGTTGTAACGGCAATTTTAGCTTGACTGATATTGGCTGATTTGAGAATAAAAATTTCGTCGCCGGTTAAAGCTGTTCCGTTTTGCTCTCGCTCAATCTTGAACGCTTTGCATAGTTTAGCCGGTCCGTTTGTTAGATTTATAAATTCATTCCGGGTAATCTCTTTCTTGTTATAACGGTACTTTGTCATCAAATCAATTCCATCAGCCGGTTGAAGAGCTCGAATTAAAACCGCTTTGCTCTCATTTTCTCTTCCGGTTACAACGTTTGCGCAGAAGTGCATGCCGTATGTAAAATATACATATAACTTTCCTCCCTCACTAAACATTACTTCGTTCCGTTTTGTCTTTCCGCCGAAGGAGTGAGATGCTTCGTCAATTGAACCGTCATATGCTTCGACTTCAACAATGATTCCGGAGATAATTTTTCTCCCAATTTTCCGTGTGAATAATTTTCCTAGTAATCCTTTTGCAACAGTATGAACGTCTCGCGTATAAAAATTTTTGGAAAGTTTTCGTTTCTTGTCCATCATTTAAAGTAGAGACGACCGGCAAGTCGTCTCTCATAAAATTTTACTGAATTATTTTACGTTTATTGCATCAAAGAATTTATGTCGGAAATCTTTTGAAGATAGATTCCGGCTCTTTCCGGTTTTTGTCTGAGCAGTTCGGCGTAGATTGAAAGCGCTTCGGTATAATTTTTTTGTGATAGAAATATTTCCGCCATCGTTTCGGAAACAATTTTCTTTATGGGAATTACCGGAGAAGTAATTTCAATTGCGGGGTCATCAATTTCTTTCGGGATTATTTTTGCTTTGCTCAGTTGCTCTGCAAGAATATCCAGCTTGTCTTCAATTTTTTCGTAGACATTTTCATCGAGCTCTTCTTTATCATCCGATATAAAAGCAGGTCTCATTGCTTCGCTCAGAGAATTTCTCTCCGAAATAATTTCCATAATTTTCTTTTCATAAAATTCTAAAGTTTCCGGAGAGCCCAGAAGCTCGCCTCCAATTGACGCGTAACCTTTTGCTTGATCTTCCTGACCCGCATATGCGTTTGCTATAGCAAGAATAAAGTATGCTGTGGGATATGATGGATAAATGGTTATTCCGTTCTCTAATATTTTAATTGCATCATTTACGTTCCCTAGTTCAATTTCAGAAGCGGCAACGCGTGCAAAGAGCGGGGAGTTATCGTTGAACTCGAAAATCAGTTTAATTCTTTCTGTAGCTATATCTCTTTTTGATTCGTTCACTCTGGTAAAAGTTCTTTCTTAGTGAATGATTGTTTTAAAGACATTATGGAGACTGTCGCAAATCCGAAAAAGAACATCAATTGGAAAGGAAGTGCCGCAATTTCCATGAAATAAACTGCAGCGCCAACGCCAATTAAACAGTAAGCCGCAAGAAGAAGCTCGACATATGTTGATGGCTGAACTTTTGTCTTTGCTAAATATTTATCCTTTACCGCCGGCTCACCGGTTTTCTTTTCGGTCTTGAACTTTGGCGTACGCACAAACTCACTTTTTCTATTCATCAATCCTTCAATTACCGCACGAGTATTGTTAAGCGCAAATCCCATACTCCCTGCCATAAACAAAGGGAAAAGTGTGATCTTTTTTCTCCAATCTGCATGTACATCTTTTTGCGCAAAGAGATAAAATAAAAATGTGCTGATGAACGCAACCACAAAAATTGCCATGAAGTTGAAGAAGTTCCAGTAAGGTCCGGAATTCTTGATAAAGATAAGAGGCACGTTTAAAATTCCCGCCATTAAAGTGAAAGGGAAAACAAGGTTGTTGGTTAAATTAAATGTAGCTTGTAATTTTACACGCAGCGGAATTTTACCTTTCCAAACCATCGGGAGTAATTTCATTCCTGTTTCAATTGCGCCTTTAGTCCATCTGAACTGCTGTGCTTTCAACGCGTTCATTTCTGTAGGAAGTTCTGCCGGAGTTGTAAAGTCTCGGAGATACACAAATTTCCATCCTCTAAGCTGTGCGCGGTAGCTTAAATCCAAATCCTCTGTTAATGTATCTGCGTGCCAGTTGCCGGCATCCTCAATACATTCTTTAAGCCATACGCCGCCCGTTCCGTTAAATTGAATAAAGAATCCCGACTTGTTTCTCACTGTCTGTTCAATTACAAAATGCCCGTCGAGAGCGAGTGCTTGAATTTTTGTGAGAATCGAAAAATCTTCATTCAAATGTTCCCAGCGGGTTTGAACCAAACCAATTTTATCAGTAGTAAAATATTTTAATGTTTTGTGAAGAAAATTTTTCTTTGGAATAAAATCCGCATCGAAGATTGCAACATATTTTCCTTTAGCTGTTTTTAAACCCTCTTTAAGAGCGCCGGCTTTAAAACCCGAACGGTTTGTTCGCCGGATATGCTGAATATCAAATCCTTCGTTCTGCTTTTCTTTTACTTTCTTAGCAACAATGTCAACAGTTTCGTCATTTGAATCATCGAGCACTTGAATTTCCAATTTATCTTTTGGGTAATCCATTTCGCAAATTGCATCTATTAATCTTTCCGCAACATACATCTCGTTAAACATCGGAAGTTGAATTGTAACCAGATCATTCTCGTGAGATTCTTTAGACTGCGGATTGTTTTTCCGGTACTTGTGATGATAATAAATCATAATGAATCCATGACTTCCAAAGATCAGAATGATTGATAAAGAAAATATGTAAGTAAAAAGAACTATTTCATCAAATATCATTTAACCGCCTTAAATTAGTTACCAATTAGAAACTACACCCAACAAAATATCTTCTGCGATTCTATCAATTGCCGTTTGAATTGCCTCATTGCGGACTGAAGTTATATCACCCTCAACAACATAATCGCCGTAGTTGGAAAAATTTTTGTCGAAAATTTGTTTTTTCTTTACTAAGTCTTTATAAACAGCGTGAACAGTAATTGTAATTCTTCTAGATGTAACTTTTTCTCCGCCGGATACAATATTAGGCGCATCACTCAAGGCAATAATTGTTCCATCCAGAAATGAATCGGCATTCAGCCGGTCGCTTACAAAAAGCGTATTGTCATCATTGAATTTTTTGATGAGTTGATCTGTCAGTTTTCTGTTCAAATCAAATTCACCGGATCCGCTTTTATCACTGAATATCGGGATCGAAATAGTTTTTAAATGAGCGGGAACCGAAGAACCGGTAAAAGAATAACTGCATGACTGTAAATTTACAATCCCGCTTAAAAGTGCAATGGACGCTAAAAAAAGTCTAAGGCACTTAGGCACTTTTTTAATTAGGTATTCCTTACTCAATTCCATAGTCTTTCAATTTTCTGTAAAGAGTTCGCTCGCTAATCCCCAGCATTTGCGCGGCTCTTCTTCTGTTATATTTAGTAAAATTAATAGCGTTTAAGATTGCCCGCTTCTCAACTTCTTCAAGAGGGACAACTTCATTCATGCTTTGACTAATGGCAGAATTGTTTATATCGTTTTGATTTTTATCCGCTATCTGTTTCAAATCGTTTAAGTCTTTTTTTATCTCTATTAATGCTCTGTAGATCATTTCACGGTCAAGCGATTCTGCGGAACGGTTAAGATGAACGGGAAGATTTCTTAATTCATCGTCGGCTCTTTTTTCAGTTAGGAGCGGAATAAATGAATCAACATCAAGAGTGCCGGTACGGTTTAACGCAATCGAAGTCTCGATTACATTTTTAAGTTCACGTATGTTTCCGGGCCAATTATAATTGGCAAGAAGTTCCTCGGCTTCATGTGTAATTTGCGGAGGAGTTCTTCTATTATTGTTAGAATAATTTTTTATGAAAAGGGGAGCCAAATCTAAAATGTCACCGCGTCTTTCGCGTAACGGAGGAATATTTAAAGAAACGGCTTTTAACCGGAAATATAAATCATTGCGGAATTTTTTTGAATCAACTTCTCTCTGCAAATCTTTATTTGTCGCCGCAATAATTCGCACGTCAACTTTTGTTACTGTTTCACTGCCAAGCCGCATAAACTCCTGTGTCTCTAACACGCGCAAAAGTTTCACTTGAGTCGTAAGAGGCATTTCGGCAATCTCATCAAGAAAAAGTGTTCCGCCGTCTGCAACTTCAAAATACCCTTTGCGGTCCTCAGTAGATCCTGTGAAAGAACCTTTTTTGTGACCGAACAACTCGCTTTCAAGAATTCCTTCCGGAATTGCGCCGCAGTTTACGCTGACCAATTCTTTATTAGCGCGTCTGCTGAATCCGTGAATAGCCTGAGCAAAAATTTCTTTTCCAACTCCGCTTTCTCCGGTAATTAAAACTGAGATATCCGATTGCGCCACTTGCATTGCAATATCTACCAGATCGCGTATCTCGTGGCTCTTTCCGATTATACCGAATTTTTTCTGAAACTCTTCTATTTTCATTCTATAATATAGTTAGAAAATTTTTGCTCTTTAAAATAACTGTTTTTAAAACAATATGACTGCCAAAGTTGTGAGTTCTTACTGGTTTATTGGAACAACTCTTCCTTTTAGATTGAATTTCTTTTCTAGAAAATTCAATACCGGTTTGGTTTCCTCTTCATTGGCGAATTTGCCTACATTCACAACATTCAATATACTTCCGCCAACTTCCTTTGTGGTGATTTCGGTAAAATAATTTTCTTTTTTCAATTGATCGCTTAATTTTCTGGCGTTATCAACATTTAAGAAAGCGCCGGCTTGAATTGTGAAATTATTTTCCGTTGCTTCATTTTTCTTCTGTTGTGCAGGCTGCTGAATCTGAGATTCACTTACTGTCTGAGCGCTTGGCTCTTCAACATCAGGAATTTTCCGGTCGGCTGTTTTGACGTACTGCGATTCCGGAAAATCTTTTTTTAAACGATCGAGGTAGGTTTCTGCTTTTTTATAGTATCCAAGAGAATAGTAATAAGAAAAGATTCTGTAAAGAGAAGCGTCTGCGTATTTACTCTCCGGAAATTTTTCAAGAACGGTCGAATATTTTCTTAGCGCCTCATCACCATCTTTCGTAAGAATGGCATCAAGAAAAATAACAGATGGATCGCCCGGATTTTTGGATTTGAGGTTAAGCAATATAGCTGCCGCATTAGATATGTTGCCGCTCTCAATCTGCTTAAGCGCCGGGGAGATATCAACTTCTTGCGAGAATATTTGGTTTGTTAAAAAAACTAGTAGTAGGATATTTCTTTTCATTTTATTAGCACGCTGATGAAGCTGATTAAACAGATTTACGCAGATTAGAGTTTGAGAATATTTTTCTACGAATTTCTGGTTTCTTCCCAAAGTTCAATAATAAGCCGACCTCGATATCAGTCGCTTTTAAATAATTAATTAGCTGAAATTCATGCTCTTCAATTAAATATTCAGCAGCTTTTAACTCGATTATTACTTTATCCTCTACAATTAAGTCGGCAAAATACTCACCAACTCTTATTTCTTTGTATCTAACTTCAATTGGTTTTTGTCTTTCAACTTTAAGATTCATCAATTCCAGTTCATATTTCAAGGCATTTTCGTAAACCTTTTCAAGAAAACCGAATCCTAATGAATTATATACTCTATAAAATGCTTCGATAATTTTAGAAGTTAATTCTTTATGCAAATACTCTTCCATTTTATCTCTGCGTAAATCTGTCGAATCTGTGTCATCTGCGTTCTATTCTATCCGTGAATAACCTCGCCAAACAACGTTCCCGAAGTTGCCCGATTGATTTTTACTTTTACATAATCGCCGGTATTAATTTTCTCGTCCCGCGGAAAGACAACAATTTTATTTGTATCTGTTCTACCGGCGAGGAAATCATCCGATTTTTTACTGTTGCCTTCGACAAGAATAATTTCTTCGGTGCCAATTTGAGATTGATTGATCTCGAAAGAAATTTGATGCTGAAGATCAATAATTTCACTCAAGCGTTTTGCTTTTATCTCTTCAGTTATATCATCATTCATTTCGAATGCTTTTGTTCCTTCTCGAGGAGAATACTTAAACATATATGCGCCGTCGTAACGTACTCTTTTCATAACATCAAGTGTCATTAAATGATCCTCGTCTGTTTCGGTGGGAAAGCCGGAAATAATATCTGTGGAGAAACTAACTCCCGGAATAATTGTTCTTGCACGTTCGATTAAATTAAGGTAATGCTCAATTGTGTATGTTCTATTCATTAATTCAAGAATTCTATTTGATCCGGATTGAACCGGAAGATGAATGTAATTGCAAATGTTCTGATGTTCTGCTATAGTATGGAGAAGTTTATCTGATAAATCTTGCGGATGGGAAGTAGTAAATCGAACACGTATTGAGCGGTCAACAACAGCGGCGGCGGCAAGCAGATCGGCAAAATCATTTCCATTATCGCTGTATGAATTTACATTCTGACCAAGAAGAGTTACTTCTCTAAATCCTCTTTCGGAAAGCTGTTTGATCTCACTTGCAATTGAATTAAGCGAACGGCTTCTTTCTCGTCCTCTTGTAAAAGGAACAACACAGAAAGTGCAAAACTTATCACAGCCGCGCATTACGGAAATCCATGCGTTCAGCCCGTCTTCGCGGTATGGAATAATATCATCATAAGTTTCCGTTCTTGATAATTTAACGCCGATACCTTTTTCGCCTGCAAAAGCGGTATCAATAAATTCGGGTATTCGCCGGTATTCGTCCGGACCAACAACGAGATCAACAATTTTTCTCTCTTCAATTAAATTTTTACGGAGACGTTCTGCCATACATCCCAAAATACCAACCACAGTTCCGTTCCGCCTTCTTTTAATACCACGCAAATGCTCAAGCCGTGAATATATTTTTTGCTCGGCATTATCGCGTATGCTGCACGTGTTAAGTAGAATTACATTTGCATCGTTTATTTCTTTTGTTAGCTCGTAATTCTGATTTTTTAAAATGCCCATTACCAATTCTGTATCGGCAAAGTTCATTTGGCAACCGTAAGTTTCAATATATATTTTATTTTTATTCATGCTCATGATCTTTAGTGTGTTTGTTGTTTTTATTCATGCTCTTAATCCTGCTTAGCTCTTGATCAATCAAAGGTGATTATGATCATGATTACGATCAAGATTATGAGAATATTATAATTCGTATTCACCTTCAGAGTCATATACTCTATCAGAATTACTTTTTATCAATCCCATTAGCATTTTAATAATATCTTTTAAAATAACTTTACCCTCTTCTCTATCTTTATCAGCAATTAGATTTCGCGCAAATAGGACATCCAAACAACCCGCACACTCCATTGCTGAACCACGGGAAATATCAAAATATCTGCATCTATCTTTTGGCAAAAATTTTCCATTTCCCTCGGATATATTTAATACTATTGACTCACATGCTCTTTCTAGTTGATCTTTTGTTGGACTTTTAGTCTCGATTTTTTTTAACAATAAATCAGTCCATTTTACAAATTCAATAGCTTTTTGATATACATGTAATTTCTCATGATCAAAAAAGTATTTTTCAGTCTCTTCCATTTTTAGACCTCACACATATTCTCTTTCATAATCATGCTCTTGATCTTAATCTTGCTCTTGCCTTTTAAAAAGACGATTAAAACTATGATCATGATCAAGACCATTCCTTTCATAATCATTCTCATTTTCTTGCATTAAATGTCTCTACAAATAATCCTCAGTTATTCATAAATAAAAGATAAAGTACTAGATTAATCACAATCAACGCTAGCGTAAAAAAAACAGCTGTAATCCATATTCGTTTTCTTTTGTTATACTTTTTAATATCAAATTCGTACATGCGTTTAGCTCTTTCTTAACAACATAAAACGGGAATAGGAAAATTTATTACTGAACGGGGATGAAAAATTATGAAGAATGAAACTGATATACAATATTACCGGACTAATAGAACGCAGATGACGCTGATAAAACAGATGAACACAGTTTTAATCTGTGAAAATCAGTTCAATCCGTGTTATCTGTGTGCCATTATTTTCTTATCTTTGAATAAAATATTTAAGTAAAAAAATGAATGCAGACTTATTAAAAAAACTTGCGGCGGAAAAAGCCGCTGAAGAAATTTCATCCGGTATGATTGTAGGACTTGGCACCGGAAGTACAGTTCAGTTCACACTAGAAAAAATTTCAACTAAGATAAAAAACGGCGAGCTGAAAAATATTCGATGCATTCCAAGTTCAAACAATACAGAAAAGGAAGCTCTCCGATTGGGAATACCGTTAACCAATTTTGGAGAATTGATAATGAATAATGGCGAATTGCGAATTAATGATCAGAATTCATTATCAATTATTAATTATCAATTATCAATTGATATTACAATTGACGGTGCGGACGAAGTAGATGAAAGTCTTAATCTTATCAAAGGCGGCGGCGGAGCGTTACTTCGTGAAAAAATTTTGGCTCAAGCAAGTAAAAGATTAGTCATCATTGTTGACGAATCAAAACTTTCAAAGCATCTCGGTACTAAATGGTCTGTGCCGGTTGAAGTAATTCAATTTGCGGCAAGTGTTGAACAAAAATATTTAGAATCACTCGGCGCTAAAGTTCTACAGAGAAAAAATGCAGATGGTAAAGATTACATTACCGACGAAAATAATTTTATACTTGATGCAAACTTTGGCGAGATAAAAAACCCGGAAGAACTTGCGGTTTTATTAAATCAACGTGCCGGAATTGTTGAGCACGGAATATTTATCGGAATGACAAGTGAACTTATTTGCGCGATGAATGATGGGAGTGTAAATGTGAAGCAATCAGCTAATAGCTTTATGTGATTAGTGATTAGTGGTTAGTTATTAGTTGTCGGTTGTCAGTTAGACTTATTAGCTTTATGGATAAATGTTTCAAAAAAAATCCATTTAAATTCATTATTTAAAATTTGCGAAGTTCAAGATCATCTGCGTAATCAACGTTCTAATTTTCCTACAGTGCTAATGGAACACAGATGACACTGATCTATTATGATTACCGCAGATAAATTCAAAGAATTATACATTCTAAATCCACAGTTAGAAACAGCAGTTTTATTTTATTTCATATTTTGACTAAATTTAATCTACCAGATCATCGAAAAGAATAATATGGGAATTAATCATGAAGGATTACACTATGCCTTTGTTAATACTACTTTCTTTTTAGAAGATGAATGAGATGAACAAAACTTTCACAAGAATTCTCGAATTGCTAAAAACTGATCAAGTAAAAATTTCATCTCATGGATATGATGAATTAGCGGAAGATGGTATTTTAGTAAAAGACGTATTGGCAAATATTCAAGATGCTAAAATATTGGAAGATTACCCGGATTATTCAAAAGGTCCGTGTGTGCTTGTATTGCAAAAAGATCTTAATGGTAAACCTATTCATGTGGTTTGGGGAATATCCAAAGGTACAGAATTCCCTGCAGTTTTAGTTACCGCATATAGACCGGATCCACAATATTGGTCGAATGATTTAACTAGGAGGAAGAAATGACAAAGAGGAAGAATACAAAAATTGTAAAAGAAGGAAATTATTTGGCAGAGATTAATATTGAATTGATTGACTCCGGTGAGGGCTGGGCTCCTTTTCTATCTTTGGATGATGCCCGAAAGTTGGATGAAGTTAGAGAAGCTCTTAGACTTGGAGATGTTGAAACTGCAGCAAAAAAAGCTAAAGTTTTTATTCTAAAACCGATTGCGGTTTAATTCATTGTATTAAATTTTCACTAACCACAAATAATTTTATACTTGATGCGAATTTTTTTGAGAAATAAAAAATCCGTGAAGATCATAAACGATCAGCGTCATCTGTGTTATATTCAACAATGTTAATGGCACGCGGATTATCATGATATTTATGATCATCGCAGATAAATTTAAAGAACTCTACATACTCAATACGCAACTTGACTATATATATGCAGTTTTACACAGATCATTTTTTTTCTTCATTCCTTTTTTTCTTCTTTCCTTCTTACCTTTCACGTTTCACCTCTCACGTTTCACGCTCTTGGCACTACAATTGAATATAGTAGTCGTCTTAAATATTTTGTTATAACGGAACGGGCAAGAGTAAGTATTTAAAAGGCTTAATCCTGCTCTAAATGCAGAAAACATTTCTTAGAAAGCTTTGGAGATTATAACTTAGTGCGAATAATTCTACAGAACTGCGAATATTTTACGTATGGGGATGCTGCGCAAGAACTGGTGTCTGTGATTAGCTATTGGTTATTAGTTATTAGCTGTCAGTTACCGGTGTTAGAATTTGTACCAATCACTAACAACCAATCACAAATAACTTATTTTTAAAGTTGACAAGATTAAGATGAATAACTATCTTATATATAACAACAAAGAAAATTTCCTAACACACAGGGAAATTTCAAATTTTTCAACAAATTATTTTTGCTTGATGATTGATTTTTTATACTCTAACAATTATATTAAAGTAAATTTTAATAATAATTCCATTAAATACATAGAAACATTGAACTTAACTTTTAAAAAACATTATACTAACTCTAAAACAAAAACTAATTTATCTAACTTTCTATTTAATAAGGAGGAACTACATGCAAACACGCCTACCGATTTAGGGGGCAATTACAATTTTTATTTTTGTGTGTATGTAACATCTTTTATTTATTTAACTAACTAACTAGGAGATTCAAATGAATTTCAAAAAACTCTTTTTGATGCTTACGTTTTTCGTTCTTATGGGAACAACGGCGTTTGCACAAACCACTTGGTATGTTAATAATACCACTGGTGACGACTTAGTTGGTGTCGGTACTGCTGTTAGTCCTTACAAGACTATCAACAAAGCAATTGCCGTATCATCAGCAAATGATATCATCAGCATTGCATCAGATACTTACGGTGAGGGTAACGTTGCCATTACAAAAGCATTGACTTTTGTAGCAACAACTTATAACTCATTAAGTACTGTGACAATTACAAATGGTATTACTATTAATACAACAAATTCAACTGATGTGGTTGCATTTGGCGTTACTGGCCAGAAATTTAATCTTGGTTCAACAGCTACTGCTTTGAAGCTTACAAAAGGTAATCTTCAAATCACTAGTGCAAATGTAATTATTGCTGGCGGTGGTACAATAACACGCACTGCTGGTACACTTGATAACACACCTACTGTTACTAATGCAAACGTACTTTATGATGGTACAGTAGATATTTCAGCCGGCGCTGAAATGCCGGCTAATATAGGTAGTGGTTCGTTAACGGTTAACATAACTGCTGGCAAAACTGCTACATTTGCAAATGCAATTACAACTACTGGTGGTGTAACAATTACGACTGGAAATGCAACATTTAGTTCAAACTTAACTTTGGGTGCAAGCAATCTTACAAATACCCCTGCCGGTAATACTGTTCAAGTTGCAGGAAATATAACTTTCACAAGCGGTATAATTGCTAACGCAAACACTGGATCTGTGACAGTTAGTGGAAGTGTTACCTGGACGCTAGCTGCTAACATGGCTGGAAATGCTGTTGATAACACAGGCAATGGTACAGTTTCATTAAATGGCGCAGTCTCTTTCGTTCATGATGGCGTAACTGCTGCTGATTACACCGGCTTGATTAATAATGCCGGAACAGGTACAGTGACTTTTTTACAAGGGGTATCCGTTACATCAGCGACGATTGCTGCTGTAGTTTACACTCCTAGAATTAGTGCTACAAATGCCAGCACTGGACTATTGAAGTTCTTGGCATCTGCTACTATTTACGATTTAACAAATAATGCTGGCACAATTACATTGACTGGTGGAACTGTCAATAATACTGTTGCCAATAATACTGCATTAGGTACTCTCGATATACAAGCAAACACAACATTTGCAGGCGCCACCATAGGTAATGGTAATGCGACTGCGGTTATTAAACTGACTTCAAATACATTAACTTTAACCAACGGTGCCGCTGCTGTTACAAATACAGGTAAAATTATCTCAACTACTGCGGCTACAATTGGTGGTGGTACTTTAGCAATCAATGGCACAGCGACCGTTACAGGTGGCGAAGTTCCTAATGTCACCGTTGCTAGTGCAAAATCATTAACTATAAATGGTGTTACTGTCTGGGGCAGTTTAACAAGTGCAGGTTCTGTTACTTTAGCTGGCGCATTAACCGTTCGTGGCAGTTATGTTCAAAATGTTGGCGGAACTTTTGCCTTTGGTGGTGCTAATACATTTACAGTTTATGGAGATTGGACGAGATCAAGCAACGTTCCGGGTGACGTTACTATAGCAACCGGTAACTTAACTTTTACAGGTGCTGCTACTCAAACATTTACTCCAGGCGCTTCTTTACAACTATATGACGTTGTAATTAATAAAACGAATGCTACTGATGTTGTAAATCTGGGTGCTACATTTGAGTTAACACACAACCTTACAATTACTTTAGGTAAATTAAATTTAGGTGATTATCACTTAAGAATGGTCACTGCCGGCGGTACTTTTACAAACACTGGTGGTTATCAGACTACAGGTACTGGATATATAATCGTTGATCATGCTGGCGGTACAACATTTACCGGTGGCGGCTTATTCTCAAACCTTGATATACGTGGCGGTGCAACCGTTACTGTCGGTTCGAATATCGATTTCTCCGGTATAATGATCTTACGTGTTGGTACTTTAGCAATCGGTGCCAATAGCGTTAACATGAAAAGCTCTGTCCGGACTGTTCCGTGGGTTCAAAGATATAACACGGGTGCAGTTACCGGTGGCGGTGCGTTTGTTGGAACTGGTGTGCTTTATGATTTAACATATTATGGCGATGCTTCCTATACAGTCGGAACTGAATGGACTGCTGCTGCCGGTAATATGAGAAACTTGAGCGTTGAAATTGGTACTTCAACAAGCGCCCAGGTTTTAACTGGTCCTGCTGCTGCAACCTCTATCTCCGGGACATTAAATGTTAATTTAGATCAGACTTTAGAATTAGACAATGGTGTGTCTCGCACTCTTACCTTAGCTGGAAATTCACAATCGCATACAATTACTGGTAAAGTAAGAAGTACTCTTGGTACTGGAAAACTTATTGTTACTGGTGATGCAAATACAATTACCGGTACTACTTCCTCTGCAACCGGTTCATTCGGAGAGGTTCCTAATTTGGATGTAACAATTACTTCAGGTCAGTCATTTACATCGAATAATCTGAAGAAAATTACAGGTAATTTAACTGTTGCTAATGGTACGTCAACAATTTCAATGAATACCACATCAGCAACAATAACCGGTAATGTTACATTGACAGCCGGTTCATTAAATCTTAATATGGCCTCCACTACATCAACTCACAGTGGAAACTTAGTATTGACCGCCGGTACAATGACTTATACTCGCGGTTCAGCAGCGGCTCAGCAGAATATTGCTGGAACTGTTTTGCTAACTGACGGTACATTAACATTGGGAAGTTCAGTTAATGTTAGCGGACAGACTACCCAAGCAGCAGGTAATGTTAATACTAATGGTTTTGTTTATACACAACGAGGCGGTTTAAAATTAGCAACTTCTGAATATAATAGAACAGGTGCTGGTACTTTTACAGGTTCTTTAGTTTTGGATAATGATGCTGCTGGTATTTCTGTAACAAACGTAGCAGATCCTGCTGGCCCTGCTTTGAGAGTTATCACCGCAGCGACACACGGATTAGTAGTTGGTGCTGAGGTTTATTCAGATGGTACCAACGCACTTATTCCTGCTGGCGCATATACAGTAGCTACGGTTACAGATGCTAATACAATTGAATTGACTGGATTAGTTGGAACTGGTGGTGCAGCAAATGCAACGGCCACCACATTGGCCCTTCCTGTTTCCATTACTCCTGGCGCTACATTCAGTATTGCCAGTTTAGAAGTTAAAGGTACAGCTAATTCATTAACTGCTGGAATGACTGTTACAGATTCATTTACACAGACGAGCGGTTATTTTGATTACAGCAATTTAACTTTATCAGGTAACACGTATGCATATAAAGCGGGTACAGCAACCGGTACATTAACATTGACGGGTTCAGCTGCAACCGCAACACTATCTGCAAATTTAGCTATTCCTAGTTTAGTTGTAAATTCTACGGGTTCGGTAACTTTTGCTTCAAATAATACAACCGCAAGAACAATTACAACTTCTACTGCATATACAAATACAAAAGGCGCTGTATCTTTTGGTATTAATAACTTAACGATAAGTGCAGGCACTTTCACCTGGACGGCTGGTACTTTGTCCCAGAGTACAGGTATATTGACCTGGAATACTGCAGGTGCAATTACTTTGCCTTCTTCTGGTTTTTCAGTTGACAACTTAACGGTTTCAACCAATGTTGATGTTTCAGCTGGAGCAAAAGCTTTTACAGTCGGTAAAGCCTTAGTATTAAATGCCGCTTCTTTAACAACATCTGCCGACGGAAAGTTAACATTAGGCGACGGTTGCTTGGTCACAAGAAATACAGCAGCGGGAATTTTATCAAACGTTCCAACCTTTGGTGCTAATACAGATCTTAAATATGATCTGGGTTCAATAGTTGGTAACCTTGCTGTTGCAAAAGAAGCTCCCGCTACTATCAGAAACCTTACAGTAACATCCAGCGGTGATGCTGATAAAGTTACACTCGATGTAAACAAAACTATAACAGGTACTCTTTCTTTAGCGGACATGATAGATGTTACAACTGCTACTCCGGATGCTGTATTAACAATGGCGGACGGTTCAACTTTAGAATTGAAAGTGGATGGTACTGCCGCTCTTGATGCCGATCTGACAAGAGCTGGATCGATGTCCTTAATTTACAATGGTGCTTCAAATACCAGCACAAGGGAATTAGGTACTCTTTCAGGTGGAAATCATCCAACATATAATGGTGATGTAACATTTAAGACAACAGTTGCAATGGATGCTCCAGCTACATTTACCGGCAAGTTATCATTTGATAATGCTGCTGATTTAACAACAACTGGTCAGAAAGTATATGTACAGGGTAACGTTGAACAGATACATGCAACTGCCGGCTTCTTTGCTGGTACAGGTGAAGTATGGTTCACAGGTGCTACCAACACTACACTTAAGCTTACACAAAATGAAGCACTGCCTTTGTTTACAGCTTTTGGTATCAATAAAACAAATGCAAATAACAGCGTTACATTGAGTGGTGGTAATTTAACATTTAATAACCCTGCTGCTAATACAACGCTTAATTTAACTTTAACAAAGGGTGTTTTTGCAACTGACGCAACCAGTGTATTAATTCTTGAGCAAGATGCTACAGTTTCAAATCAGCCGATGCAGGGATTTGCGAGAACCAACGGTGTTGTTTTTGGAAATGTCAGGAAATTTGTTGATAATACAAAAACTGTTAACATCAGTAAAGTTGAGTTCCCGACAGGCGACGGAAGTGGTAATTTCAAGCCTGCTAATTTCTATTTCAAAACTGCACCGCAGGCTTCTATTAATATGACAGTTAATTATAATTCTGTTTCACCTAATGGAACAAACAGCGGTACAAGTTCAAATGGATTGTTCCCAATTGCATTTGACGGGAAAAATATAACAAACTATCCACCTTTCTATTGGAATGTTAGAACAGACCTAGCACTAAACCCATCATACAAGTACGATATGGAATTAGGTGCTGACGGATATAGCGATTATGTAACAGATCAGATTCAAAATGTTGCAATAATAAGAAGAGACTCAGGTTCAGTTGCTAACCCATGGTTTGTACAAGGCACTAACTGGGCAAGCTATTCAAGCTACACAAATTCTGTTAACTTCCCTGTAATTAAAGTTATTGACGCACAGGGTGGAATTATCAGCGGTAACGGATCTATTTTCAGTTACAGTCAGTTAAATAAACCACCTGTAATCAGTTCTCCAGCAGATGTTGTAGTTAATGAAAATGCTCCAGTCACTGTTACATGGACAGCTACAGATCCTGATGTTAACCAGACGCCTACTTTTACCGGTGTAACAGTTACAGCAGTTGCTCCTGCAGTTGCTCCAACAGCTGGTTCAGGTGCTGGTCAGTATCAGTTTACAAATGGAGTGTTTACTTGGACTCCAACATATACGCAAAGCGGTGTTTATACTGTAACAGCAACTGTAACTGACGGATATTATACACCAAATCCAACAGATGCAGTTCAAATAACAGTAAACGATGCAAATGTTGTTCCATCTATAGCAGTTTCAGAAACTTCACCGTTAGTTGTTATGGAAGGTTCTACAGCTGATGTAGTTTTCACAGGTACTGGTACAGGTACAATCACAATGTCTCAGGTTGGTGGTCAATCACCTGTTTCGCCTGTAGTAGGTACATTTACCGGTGGAACAACAACCGGAACACTGCATATAGCTCCCGATCTAACAGCAGCTGTTGGCAGTGCTAATACTGATTATACTTTCACAGTTAAAGCAGCAGATGCTTTTGGAAAAGAACAAACATCTATATTTGTAGTTACAGTTACAGATAATAATCAGGCTCCTGCTTTTACAGCTGGAAGCCTTCTGTTAACTGCTCCTGATATGAGAAGTAGCGAAGTATTTACTCATACATATGCTGCAACAGATCCAGATGGTCCTACACCAGTTTATTCAGTTTCAGTTGATGGAACATCTCCTTATACGCCGGCTGCTTCTGAATACAGCATTACCGCCGGTGGAGTTTTAACATTCACTCCAGTATTTGCTGATGCAGGTAATTATGTTAAATTCAATATAAAAGCTACAGATGCTAATTATCCAACTTCATTTGTTAATACAACAACAACAATAAAGATTAAACATCCGCAGGATAAAGGTGATGTTAATGCAAGTGGAGATGTCACAACTACAGATGCATATTTAATCCTTCAGAATTACGTCGGTACACTCGTTGCTCCAGCTTGGACAGATGCTATGAACTGGGCCGCAGATGTTGACGGTAATTCATTAGTTAATACAATGGATGCATACAGAGCTCTTGTATATTGGGTAAATCCAACTTTAAATCCTCTACCTGATTTAGGCGCAGGCATCTTTAAGATAGCAACTCCTCAGGGCGCAGTTGACTTCGGTAAATTCAACGTTGCTTCACAGAACGTTACTTTGCCTGTAAGTCTAACTAATACTAGCAATGTTATTTCACTTGAATTTAAGGTTGATCTTGGATCAGATGTTGAATTTCAGGGAATTGCAAACGGAAGTTTGCCAAAAGACTGGATTGTTGCATCTAATTATGATAATGGTCAACTGACAATAGGAATGGTAGGTTTAACACCATTAAAAGATGGAAACGTTGTTGCCCTTAACTTCAGATTAAAAGATAAGCAGCAGGTTGTTAATATTCATGCTTCTGTAGCAATGAACGGTCAGGCTACGTCTGCAATTGAAGCTAAAGTTAGAGAAATACCATCAACCTTTGCTTTAAGCCAGAATTATCCGAATCCGTTTAATCCTACAACTAACATTAAATATTCAATACCAGAAAATAGTGTTGTTACTCTGACAATTTATAACATGCTCGGTCAGCAGGTAAAAACACTTATAAACGCTCAGCAAGATGCTGGATTTTACACTATTAGTTGGGATGGAACAAATGGATATGGTAGTAAAGTATCCAGCGGTATCTATATCTATAGATTACAAGCAGGTAAATTTACTTCTACTATTAAGATGAATTTGCTCAAATAATATTGCATGGGGCAGTCTAAAAAGACTGCCCCTGTTGTATCCCAAATTATGAACATTAATTAATAGAGGTTATAATGAAAAGTTTCAAAGTAAGCGTTGTTAAGATGCTGAGTGTTATGGTTGCGATGCTTATGCTGGGAACTACAAGTATATTTGCGCAAGCGGTAAATGTTACATTTCCGACTGTTAGCGGAACTTCTGGTACTACTGTAACGAAAGCAATAGTTGTGAACTCAAATTTCACGGGACAAAACGTGCTTTCTTTCGGATTTAAAATGTCGTATGATCCGAATATAGTAGAGGTACAGAGTATCGATCAGAACGGAACGATATTGTCAGGAAAAGACATCCTTACAAGTATTGATAACACTACCGGGCAATTAACTGTAGGCTGGCTAAGCTCAAATCCACTCGCAGGTACCGGCGATTTTTTGAATATTACGTTTCTTTTCAAAAATGCCGGAGTTTCAACTCTTGGTCTTAAACCTGGTACAACTTTCGAAATTAATGCTACTTCTGCCACAGTTACTCCTGGCAGTGCTACAACGGCATCAAAAGTTGTTACTGTTGGATCATCAAGTGATAAAAAAGTAAATGACTTTATAGATATTCCTATTACAACAACAACTGCTTTAGCTGATGGGGATAATATAGTTGCTTTTGATTTTCAAGCAACATACGATCCTACCGTTTTAGAGTATGTTGGAATTGTAAAAACCGGAAGTTTAAGTGCAGGCGCTCTTGAACCTACAGTGAACTCATTAACTCCGGGGGCTCTGTCTGTTGCAGTAATTTCTGCTACTAAAATTACTGGAACGGGAGATCTTATTTATGTTAGAATGAAAGCTCTTAAAAAAGGAGCTTCTAATTTTTTGGTTACCGCGTTCAAATATAACAGCGGCACACCATCTGTTTCAGTAGTAAACGGTACAGTATCAGTTGCTAATTCTGATCCGGTTCTTACATCTCCTGTTTCTGGTGATCAGCACGTAGCAGAAAATTCTACAATTACTCTTACTGTCAGTGCTACAGATGCTGACGGGGCTTCTGATATTACCTATAATACACCTACATTGCCTGCCGGTATTCCGCCAGCAGCATGGAATGCCGGAACAAAAACTTTAACCTGGACACCGGGATATGATGCTTATTCAGCTACTCCATATTCTGTTACTTTCAGTGTTACTGATGGCAGCGGTGTAATAAAGACTTCAACCGTAAATATATATGTTGATAATACAAATCAGTTGCCTTCACTTACAACAACAGCAGCTACACCTTACAGTGTAAATGAAGGTTCAACTGTAGCTTTTAATTTGACCGCAGCAGATGCAGATTTAGCAATTACTTCAGCTTACGTTGAATCATTGTCCTGGAACATGAGTGTTACAAAGGATGGTTCTCCATATACATTTGCGACATCTCCAATGACTGGAAGCGGAAATACAGCACGTGCATTCAGCTGGACAATCCCATATGATGCAGTTGTAGCTCCGGCAACATCAGGAGTTTATGTATTCACATTTACAGTAACAGACGCCTCTGGCGCTGTTTCAACTCAGTCGGTTACGGTAAATGTTGCAAATGTTAACACTGCACCAAGTTGGTCATTGACAGGTGCTGCAGAACAACCAGATAGAACAGCAAAAGAAGGTATTGCTTTAACTCCGTTTACTTACAAAGCAATAGATATTGATGGTGATGTTCTGCATTATACATTAGTTGGTACACCACCAACAGGCTCACACATAGATGAACTGACTGGCGTATTTACTTATACTCCTCCGCTAGGCTCTGCGGGTGTACACGTTGTTCAGGCAGCTGCTAGCGATCAGGTTAATCCAGCAGTAGTAGGAAAAGTTACAAATATTACGGTGTTACCAAATACAGCACCAACATTAACATTAAGCAAAACTTCACCGATAACAGTATCAGAAATGAATCCTGTTACCTTTGATCTTACGGCTGCCGATGTTGACCTTGCTGATGGCGATGAAGTTACAGTCGTCGCATCTGGTGACTTAACAGCAAATTATGTAGCAGCAACAGCTTTGACAGGAACATTTACATGGACTCCTCCAACAGGCTCAGCTGGAACATATAATATCACATTTACTGCCACAGATTTGGCCGGTAATCATGTTGCAAAAACAATGCAAATCGTTGTTGAGAACCATGCACCGGTATTAGCACTTAGCAATTCAAATCAGATTCAGTATACAGTAAATGAAAGCGATCCTGTAACATTTAATGTTAGCGCAACAGATGTTGACTTATTAGATGTATATAGCATCGCAGCAAGTGGTGATTTAACAAGTAAGTACGTAGCAACAGACACACATAGCGGAACATTCACATATAACACAACCTATGGTGATGCAGGTACTTATAACATTACATTCACCGTTACTGATAGAGCTGGATTAAAAGATACAAAGACAGTAAATATAGTTGTCAATAAAAAGAAAGTTGCACCAGTACTGGCATTGCCGGTTCCTGCGCTCCCAACTACAGTTGGAGCAGGCACAGCAGTTACAGGTAAATTTACCGCTACCGACACCAACCCACAGGATGGTGCTACTTTAGCATATAGTTTAACTGTATCACCAGCAGGCGCAACAGCATCAATTGACGCAGCAACAGGTGATTTATCATTTGTCGCTAGTCCAACTTCAGATACAAAGTATACATTGACAGTTACAGTAACTGATCAGGATGGTCTTACAGATTCTAAATCAGTTGATATAACTGTTACTCAAAATCAATTACCAACAGTTGTAGTCCCTGCAAGTGCAAGTACACCTGTAGATGAAGGTTCAACAATATCATTCCAGGTAACAGGTACAGATCCAGATGCAGGTGAAACAGCTACATTGACATTTGATTATACACCAAAGATAGCAGGTGCAACATTTGTTAATGGACTATTCACATGGACACCTGGATACGACAAAGCAGGAACATATCCAATTAGCTTCACAGCCACAGACGTAAGAGGCGGTGTTAGCGTTGCAGTTCCTGTTACTATTACTGTAAATGACGTTAACCGTGCTCCTTCGTTAGCAGCAGCCGGTCCGTTCTTTGTTAACGGCGGATCATTGTTGACATTTGTTCTAAGTGGAAGTGATCCAGATGTTGATAATACTTTAACTTATACAAATGGAACATTACCAGAAGGTGCTACATTTAATGCAACAACAAAAACGTTCAGTTGGACTCCGGCATTCCATCCGGTTGTTAATGCTTTGGTTCCTTACAGCGTAACTGTCAGCTTTACAGTTACAGATAATCATGGAGCTTCAGCTTCTCAGGATGTAAAAATCACCGTGGTTCCGGTTGAAACAGCTCCATCTTTTGCTGTAACAGGCGCTGCTCAAATGAACGATGTAACTATTGCCGAAGGTGAAACTCTTACCTTTACGTATAAAGCTATTGATGCGGAAGGCGATGCTGTTACATATAAGAAACTAGATCCTACACCAGCTAATGCAGCTCTTGATGCTAATACCGGTGTATTCTCATGGAAAACAAATTCAGGTGATGCAGGAACTTATACTATTTCAATTCAAGCAAGCGACGGAATTCTTTCCACAGCTTCAAGAAATACTAAGGTTACTGTAACATCTTCAGCTAAACCAGTATTAACTGTAAGCCCTGCTGGACCATATTCCTATCCGGAATTGACCAATATCTCATTAGCACTTTCAGCTACTGATGATACTCGTCCAACGGCTACATTCTCTTATTCAGCTACTGGATTACCAACCGGTGCTTTCTTAAATACATCTACTGGTGCATTTGCTTGGACTCCTGCAGTTGGTACAGCTAATACATACAATATAGTATTTAAGGTAACTGACAGTTTTGGTTTCTCAGCTACACAAAATGTTGAGCTTACAATAACTGCAGCACCAAAACCAACATTATCGTTTAGTCCGGCAGGTCCTTATACTGTTGCCGAGCTTTCTTCTTTGGCCATTGTTGTTAGTGGAACAGATACTAATCCTGGTTCTACAATGACACTATCTGCTACAGGTCTACCAACGGGTGCTACATTTACTGCAGGCACTTTCAGCTGGACACCAGCATCAGGTCAAGTTGGTTCTTATAATGTTGTGTTTACTGTTACTGATAATTATGGCTTAACAGCAAGTCAGACGGTAGCAATTACAGTTACATCTACCAATGTTGCACCAACATTAACTCTAAACCCTGTAGCACCTTACTCGGTTAATGAGAACGAATTGCTTACAATTACGTTAGTTGGTGATGATGTAAATGCAGGTGACGTTTTGACCTATTCAGTCACAAGTCCAACCACACTTCCTGCTGGTGCTAAATTAACAGGAAATGTTTTCACCTGGACACCGACATATACTCAAGGTACGTCAATACCGTATTCATTTACATTCAAGGTTGCAGATCAGGGTGGTTTATCTTCTTCAGTAACCGCGAGCATTACGGTTGTTAATGTAAACAGAGCACCAGTATTCACTGCAAGTATCCCTGCCGGTGTTATTGTGCCTGTTCACAAAGCAGCATTACCGGTTTATTATAACTTCCAATTTGCTGCCACCGATCCTGATGGACAGGCTGTTACATTCAGCCTATTAGGTGGAGCAGCAAACATGAGTTTAACAACCGATGGTGCATTCTCTTGGGCACCTTCTCTTGATCAAGCTGGAAAATCATATACAATTACCGTTCAGGCAACTGATGGAATGGCATCTGCCACTTCAACAGTTATTATTACAGCCAGTGCAACGATAACAAGTGTTGAAGAATACAGCAGTGGTGTTCCAACAGATTATAGCCTTATGCAGAATTATCCTAATCCATTTAACCCAACAACAACTATTCGTTTTGCCCTTCCGAACGAAAGTTCAGTTAAACTTACAGTGTTTAACGTACTAGGTCAGGAAGTTGCAACGTTGTTTGAAGGTACATTGGCTGCAGGATATCATAAGATTGACTTTGATGCTTCCAAGTTAAATTCTGGTATGTATATCTACAGAATTGAAGCTGGAAAATTTGTCTCAGTCAAGAAAATGTTATTGATGAAGTAATATTTTGAGTTGATGACTATGTAAGAAAAATGCCCCTGTATTTAAGGGGCATTTTTCTTTTAATTACATGTTTAATTAATTTTTAATTACTGAGTAATTTAGATCAAAATGAAATTTACATATGGGAAATTGTTACTGATTTTGATTATGCTGGTTACTTCCGTGAATATTAATGCACAGAAGAATTATAACGTATCAAGTAATAAGGAAAAAATACAAACTAACAAATATCTTTCGGCTTTAGATAATATTGCTCCAACTTTAACTCTCATCCCATCAGGACCAATAACTATCAATGAGGGAACATCGTTTAGTGTTTTACTTGTAGGTGCTGATGCAAATGTTGGAGATACGCTTACTTATTCATTTTCATCGTCTCCGGTGGCAATCGGAGCAACCATTAATTCAAAAACCGGGGTTTTTATTTGGACTCCAGCAATTAATCAAGCGGGAATATACATTTTTAATTTTGTGGTCTCAGATGGGCAGTTAATCGCTGCAGTAACAAAGACGATCACTGTAGTTAGAGTAAATTTGGCGCCAACGTTGGCACTAGATCCAATTGGTCCCTATAGTGTTAAAGAGGGGTCAACACTAAACATTAAATTATTAGGTTCAGATCCAAATAATAATACAAATCTAATTTATTCCTACAAATCTGCGCCTTTAGCTACCGGCGCTACTATGGATCCGGCAACAGGTATATTCAGCTGGACACCGGTTCAAAATCAATATGGCACATACAACGTTACTTTCACTGTTTCAGATGGAAGTTTAACCGCAGATGTTAATACAGTCATTACGGTGATTAAGGTAAATATTGCACCTGTGTTTACACTTCCTTTAAGTGATACCTTTACAATTTCTGAGGCAGCGACAAATAATAATGTAATAGCTTTTGAAGCAAAGGGCCCTGTAGTTATTACATATTCAATGGTTCCGAATCAACCTGCAATTAATTGGGCTGAATTTAACAGCTCCACAGCTAAATTAACTTTGACTCCGAATTATGGTGCCTCAAGCGCAGTTCCAGGGGGTGTTTATACTATAACTATAAGAGCTACTGGTGATGGCTTATCTACTGATAAGGTTATAACAGTAATAGTAGCTCAAACCCTTAGAAATCCTGTCTGGACTGGTCCCGGCACTTCGACGATTGCCGCAAAATCAATTAAACATAATGAAGTATTCAATTTCAGTTATATTGCAACGGATCCTGATGGACATACAATAACATATTCATTACAATCTGTTACTCCTTATACTAATTCCGTCTCTTTTACTAATCAATCAGGTCTGGGTGGATTCGGGCAATTAATCTTTACGCCAAAAGTCACTGATGAAGATCGGGTTTATACTATTGTTGTAAAGGCTACTTGTTCTGCAGGTCTATTCTCAACTACAACAACGCTACTTTCTGTTGGTGTAAATACACCCCCTTCATTTACAACCGCGTTGACAGATCAAACTGTAAAAGTTCATAATGTACCGGTTGCGTTTACATTCCAATACGCTGCAACCGATATTGATGGCGACCCTTTTACCTTCTCATTAATTTCAGGTAAGGGTTCTATCTCTGCAACCGGACTTTATTCATGGATTCCTGTAGCAGATGATAAAGGTACAACCAACACTGTTAAAGTCAGAATTTCCGATACACAAAATCCTTTGATCTTTACTGAGTCAACAGCTGTATTAACAGTTGAGAATGTAATCACAGGTGTAGAAAATTTTGAAACTATTCCTTCTCATTTTGTTGTCATGCAGAATTATCCGAATCCGTTTAATCCAACTACCATCATTCAGTTTGGAATACCAAATTCATCAAACGTTAAGGTTACGGTTTATAATATAATTGGTGAGGAAATTGCCGTGCTGGTTAATAGTTATATGAGCGCGGGGACTTATAAAGTGAATTTTAATGCTTCCAATTTACCGAGCGGTTTGTACTTATACAGAATTCAAGCAGATAACCTTACTCAGGTTAAAAAAATGATTTTGATGAAGTAATTAATTGGCTCTTAGCATTTAGCTATAAGCTTTTAGCAAAAGACCTCCGCATTGCGGGGGTCTTTTGTTTTAAATTAACGAAAGTCATTCAGTTCCTATTCTGAGGTATTATAGTTCCTTGCCTGACATTTTATATAGTTTTATCTCTGCTTGGGATCATAATTCTTTTCGTCTTTTCATCATTGCTTCTTTCCTTCAATCCTTTTTCTTAAGTCGCAATTCTAAATTATCATTTTCAATTGCCCCAATCATTCCTTCTTACTTCTAGCCCCTCACTTCTAGCCTCTTGCCATTCACCTGCCCCTTCATTCCTTAATTAAATTATTCTTATTTTAGAGTTGTGTTGTATTTAATTCAAAAAATATTATTAACTGCATAGTGGTATTATGAAAAACTATAATGATGAACTTCTAAAAAAAATCAATTCGAAAACTGCAAAGGTGGGCATAATAGGTCTCGGCTACGTTGGTCTTCCGCTTGCCCTGGAATTTTCATTAAAAGGATTTAAGACAATTGGATTTGATATTGACGCAAAGAAAATCCCTTTGTTGAATTCAGGTAAAAGTTATATCAAGCATATTGGCGGAGAAAAAGTTCATCAAGCTATTCAAAGCAAAAATTTTTACGCAACTACAGATTTATCAAAATTAGTTGAAGTAGATGCAATTATTATTTGTGTCCCGACTCCTTTAACGGAACACCGTGAACCGGATATGACTTACATTGTTGATACCGCAAAAATGATTCAAAAATATTTAAGAAAGGGACAGCTTATAACATTGGAGTCCACAACCTATCCCGGCACAACCGATGAAGTTCTTCTTCCGTTGTTTGAAAGTCCGGCATCTGTTAATGAAAAATATATAGTCGGCAAGGATTTCTTTTTGGCATTCAGTCCTGAAAGAGAAGATCCCAATAATCCTAACTATACTACATCTACAATTCCAAAAGTTGTAGGTGGAATTACTCCAGCTTGTCTGGAGGTTGCTTTGGCATTATATAATCAAGTAATAATTAAAACAGTGCCGGTTTCCTCAGCAAAAGCGGCAGAAGCTACCAAGTTGTTGGAAAATATTTATAGATCTGTAAATATTGCTCTTGTCAATGAATTGAAGATGGTGTTCGATAGGATGGGAATTGATGTTTGGGAAGTAATTGAAGCCGCAAAGACAAAGCCGTTCGGATTCAACGC
>JAKAKD010000028.1 GCA_021824635.1 Bacteroidota bacterium
CTTGCTCAAATGTCGCACGAAATTAGGACTCCTATGAATATAATGCTAGGGAATGTTGATTACCTTAATGATTTGTTTGGTGAAAAAATGGATTCTGAAGCTCGCCACTGTTTTGATGGTATTCATCTTGCCTCTCGAAGAATTATTAGAACTATAGATCTTATTCTTAATGTGTCCGAGCTGCAAACCAGTGGCTATAAACCAAATTTTAAAAAAGTTGATCTTAATTCTGAGGTACTTAATAAATTGTTTATGGAACATCAACTCTCAGCCAAAGAGAAAGGATTAGAACTTACATATACATGTAGAGAAAAAAACTCAAAAGTATTGGCAGATGGATACAGCATAACGCAGATCTTTGCCAACTTGATAGATAATGCAATCAAGTACACAAAGAAAGGAAAAGTAGAAATACTTTTAGATAAGAATAGTAGCGGCAGTATTATGGTTGAGATAAGAGATACCGGAATAGGAATGAGTAAAGAATTTCTTTCAAGAATGTTTGAATCATTCGTTCAAGAAGATCAAGGATATACCAGAAGCTTTGAAGGTAACGGACTTGGCTTAGCGCTTGTTAAAAGATACTGCGATATAAACAATGCTGTAATAGAAGTTGAAAGTGAGAAAAATGTAGGATCAACATTTAGAGTAATATTTAGCAGAGAATAATTATTAATACACAACCCTCGAGCCTGCCTGTCGAAAGTGTTGCAGAACTCAGAAAATGTCAAGCTGAACTTGTTTCAGCTTCTAAAACATTATGTATTGAGACCCCGAAACGAGTTCGGGGTGACACCAATATGGTTGTGCAACACGCTCGGCAGACAGGTTAGGGATGACATATTGCTTCCTTTAATTTATTTAATTTGTGAAAGCCGCTTTGGTCCCGCATCTATTACATCTTGCGAGCATCCTTTTTCAAACAATTTAAAATTCTCAACAAATCGCGCAGCAAGTGCGTCATATTTTTTCCAATATTCGTCTTTACTGCCCCAGGAGTTTTCCGGATACAAAACGTCTTCCGGAACATCGGGGCAAGTCATCGGCACATCATAACCGAACAATTTATCTTTGCGGTATTTCACTTTGTCAAGTTTTCCATCGAGAGCGGCATTTAAGAGATTTCTTGTATGACGAATGCTGATACGTTTACCAACGCCGAATCTTCCTCCAACCCAGCCGGTATTAACCAACCAAACATTTGCACCGTGTTTGAGCATTCTTTGTTTTAACATCTCGGCGTATTCAAAAGGATGACGAACCATGAAGGGTCCACCGAAACATGCTGAAAAAGTTATCTGCGGTTCAATGCCTAAACCAATCTCCGTTCCGGCGATTTTAGAAGTATATCCGCTGATAAAATGATATTGTGCCTGTTCTGCGTTTAATTTTGCAATCGGCGGCATAACACCGGATGCGTCGCATGTTAAGAAGATAATATTTTTGGGATGAGTGCGAACGTAGCCTTCTTGAATTACATTCGGAATAAAATTAATTGGATATGAAGCGCGAGTGTTTTCCGTAATTGAATCATCGTCCAGATCAATCATGCGCGAAGTAGGATCAAAGACAACATTTTCCAGGATTGTTCCGAATCGGCGTGTGGTTTCATAAATCTGCGGCTCATGTTCGGCAGATAGACGAATCACTTTTGCGTAACAACCGGCTTCAAAGTTAAATACGCCTTGAGTACTCCAGCCATGTTCATCATCGCCAATGAGTTTTCTTTTGGGATCTGCTGATAAAGTTGTTTTTCCTGTTCCGCTTAAGCCGAAAAACAGCGCAACGTCGCCTTTATCTCCTACGTTTGCAGAACAGTGCATTGGAAGAACATCTTGGTAGGTAAGAAGAAAATTCAAAACAGTAAAAACAGATTTCTTAATCTCTCCGGCATAAAGTGTATTGGCAATTATTGCTGTGCGTTGATCAAAATTAATAATGATGCCTGTATCCGAACGAGTACCATCTGCTATCGGATCTAGTTTAAATCCCGGAATGGCAATTATCGTAAAGTCCGGTACGAAATTTTTAAGTTCATCTTTATTGTTTGTAGTTAAGAACATATTACGTGCGAACAAACTATGCCATGCTTTTTCTGTAATAATGCGGACCGGTAATTTATAATCCGGATCTGCGCCCGCGTAACAATCCTGGACAAATAATTCTTCGCCTTGTGCCCATGCTTGAAATCTTCCCATTAATTGAGACCACATTGAATGAGCATAAGGGCGGTTATAAGTTCCCCACCAAATATCTTTCATTGTAGATTCTTCGCGAACAATAAATTTATCCGATGCGGCACGCGCCGTATGTTTACCTGTGTTTACAATCAACGCTCCATCTTTTGCAAGCTTGCCTTCATTTCTAAAAATAATTTCTTCATAAAGAGCTTCGTGCGGAAGATTCCAATAAACACGGTCAAGATTTGTAATGCCTTGGTTCTTTAATCGGAAATCCGATGCAAGTTCAAGCGCTTGTTTAATTGCCGGCGTGTTGAATTCTAAATATTTACTCATGACCAATCCCTCACTAATTTGCGGTCGCCAATGTAAAGTTCGTTCGGCGCGTTTGGATCCAGTGCCCACTTCATTCTTTCTATTCCATCGGTTATATCTTTGATTGTTCCGCAATAACTGATTCGTAAAAATCCATCCAAACCAAACTCTTTGCCCGGAACCGTTAGTACCATCACTTTATCAATTAAAAATTGTGAAAGTTTTTGTGAATCTTTTTCGTATGCCGAAAAATCCGCAAAGCAATAAAATGTTCCATCCGGTACGTAAACTTTTACGCCGCTGAATGAACGAAGCTGATCAATTAAAACGTTGCGGTTGTTCTCAAGAGTAACGCGCAAGCTTTCTACTCCGGATTGAATTCCGTTGAGAGCGCCTGCGGCTGCTTTTTGAAGAAGAACCGACGGACCGGAAGTTTGATGCCCTTGAATGTTAGACATTGCTGCAATTAATTTTTTGTTTCCAACTGCCCAGCCGATTCTAAAGCCTGTCATTGCGTATTGTTTAGAAACGCCGTTCACTATTAACAGCTTTGATTCTTCAACAGATTTTTTTGTGTAATCATATGCGCTGAGAGGTTTCTTGCCATCAAAAACCAGACGATGATAAATATCATCCATTATTAAATAAATTCCTTTCCGCTCGCAGAAATCAACTATATCGGCAATAAATTCTTCCGAATACATTGCGCCGCTTGGATTGTTTGGGCTGTTGATAATAATTGCGCGTGTATATGAACCGACACGCATTTCAATATCTTTTAGCCGCGGATAGAACGTTCCGTCTTCGGGTAACGCGGCTACTCCAATAGCGCCGCATAGTTTTGCCATATCCGGATAACTCACCCAATATGGCGCCGGATATATTACTTCTTCCTGCGGATTTAGAATTGCTTGAAGCGCTACCATAAGAGATTGTTTGGCGCCGCTTGATGCAATTACATTTTCCGGATTTACTTTTCTGTGATAAAACTCTTCTGTGTAACGAATAATTGATTTTTTTAATTCGGGTGTTCCGTCTGCCGGGGCATATCGAATCTCGCCCGAGTTTAGAGAATTTACTGCCGACAGCAATGCATCCATAGGTGCTCTGCTCTTGGGTTCTCCGCCGCCTAGATGAATTACCGGATCTCCTTTTTCTCTTAGGATTGCCGCTTTTTCATTTAATGCTAATGTGGGAGAAGCTTTGATTGATCTTGCAATTTGACTCAGACTCATATTAGAACCTTAAATAGATTATTCAAATAGAATGTTTGCGTTCCAAACTTATTGGCTATTGAAATGATTAGCAAGTGGATTTTAAGCGAACTATTTACTTTTAACCGAGCGTTCCCAAATAGTAGCTTGTAACTTCACTCCTGGAAGATTTGTAACTCAATCTAAACTACAGCTCAATTATTTCTAATTCAGATTTAAGATATCCATTACAAGTTTTACTAATTCTCTCTTATCAAAAGGTTTTGCCAGATAATGGGTAAATCCGTGAGCTAAAAATTCTTTTTTGTTGGCGTCTGACGCATAACCCGTTAAAGCAATTATTGGTTTGCCTTCATACTTGCCAAGTTTTTTTATCTCATGCAATACTTGTACTCCGTCAATTCCTTGACCAAGATTTATATCAATCATAATTAAACTGTAATCATTATCCATAGACATTCTAATTGCAGTCAGTCCATCCCGCGCAAAGGAAACGGTACATATCTTAGAAAGAAATTTTTGAACCACTTCGATGTTAAGAGGATTATCTTCAATGAGCAATACGTTTGTCAATTCGTTTTCGGCTTGAGTTTTTGTTTTTGTTGACATTTCTTTTTCTATAAAAATTTGGTTTGTTTGAACATTATCGGCTTTGAGCGGAGTTTCGATGGGAAGCATAAGTGTAAATTTTGATCCTTTGCCAAGCTCGCTTTGTAAAGTAATTTTACCGCCTATTAAAGTCGTAATTTTATTTGCGATTGTTAATCCTAATCCTAATCCTTCAAAATCTCTTCTGAAGCCCTCGCTCAACTGTTTGAACTCTCTAAAAATCAAACTCTGATCTTCCGTCCGTATACCGATTCCAGTATCAATTATGTTTATTATGGCGAACTTCTTTCCATCCTCTTGATAACTGCTAGTAAGTTCAATTTTAATTTCACCGGCTTGAGTATATTTTATTGCGTTCTCGATAAAACTTGAAATTACTCTTGTCAGTAAATTCTCATCCGATATAATTGAGAGGTTTTCCTCTTTGAGATCAAGAATAAAATCGAGGTTCTTGTTCTGCACCGGTTTTGTAAAAAACATTTTTAACTGTTTGCAGAGAACCGAAAGATCAATTTCTGACTTATTAATAAGATAGTTGTTGTTCTCAAGTTCTGTAAGCATTAGAACAGAGTTGAGAGTGTTCATCAATCTTCTTCCCGATTGAATAATCTTATCAATCATATCAAGCTGATCTGAATCTGCAATTTCTTCTTTCAGCAACTGGGCAAAGCCAAGAACTCCGTTAAGCGGGGTGCGGAATTCGTGAGACATATTTGCCAGTAAAGAAGATTTTAGTTTGCTTGCTTCAACAGCCTCTTCTTTAGACCTGATAAGTTCTTCCTGAATATTCTTCCATTCGGTTATATCTTCTTTCACAGCAAGAAAATGCGTGATTCTTCCGATATTGTTTTTAATCGGCGATATTAATGCACGTTCCCAAAAAAGTTCGCCGGATTTTTTCTTATTATGAAGTTCACCTTTCCATACATTACCCGATGTAAGAACTTGCCACATGTTTTGATAAAACTCTTTTGTTTGTCGTCCGGATTTAAGCACTCTTGGTTTTTTGCCAAACGCTTCATCAAAAGTATAGCCTGTTACTTCGGTGAATTTTGGATTAACATATTCAATAGAGCCGGATAGATCGGTAATAATTATTGATGAAGGGCTCTGCTCTACAGCGCTGGAAATTTTTCTTAAATTTTCATTTGCTTTCACTCTTTCTGTAATGTCTTGAATTAAACCTACAACATAGAGAGGATTACCTTTGTCATCTTTAATTACCGTTCCGGAAGCGATGCCCCATAGCAACTCCCCGTTCTTACAATAATAACGTTTCTCAAGATAGTTGACTTTTTCTGCTTTATGAATTACGCCGCCTAATTTTGTGTTTGAGTCTGCGCGGTCTTCCTCGTGGGTAAGTTCTAAAATGCTTCTTCCAATTACCTCGTCTTGAGTATAACCAAGCATTTTAGTGAAGGTGCTGTTTGCCTGTAAAATTTTCTGATCAAGTCCTAGAATTAAAATCGCAACAGAAGCAGATTCAAAGATAGATCTAAATTTTCCCTCGCTTTGAATGAGTGCAGCATGAGTTTGAATCCTTTCTGTTATATCACGCTCTACGCTTAGTATATATTTTTCATTATCTATACTTATTAATTGTGCGTTGACTTCTGCGGAGAAAATCGTTTTGTCCTTTCTGTAATGCGTAACTTCGAAAGCGCCAAATCCTTTTTCGTAAATTTCTTTAAGTCTTGCCGGTGCTACATTGGGGTTCTCATCAACATCAAGATCTTGAATCTTCATCTTCAACATTTCTTCTTCTGTGTAGCCATGCTGTTGAAGAGCAGCTTTGTTTGCGTAAACAATGTTTCCTTTGTTGTCTATTAGTAAGATAGAATCGTTAGCGGAATTAAGAAGTTCTGCTTGAAGATGAATCTGTTTTTCGGCTCTCATCTTTTCTGTAATATCATGTACCACCACTTGTGCGGCTATTTCGCCGTCGAGTGAAAATGAAATAGTGGAAACCTCTACGTCTATTTCAATGCCATCAAGTCTAACAAATTTTTTCCTGGCTACTTGTAGTTTATCCGTTCCATTCTGAAGTAAAGCAATTCTTTCTTTTGCGGAAGAGCGGAAATCGGGGTGGATAAATTCAAGAATATTTTTCCCGACTATTTGTTCTTCTCGTAGTGCGGCAAATAATTTTAAACCGGCACTGTTTATAAAAAGTATTACTCCGTTTTTGTGAACTAAGATCGGGTCGGGGGAAAAGTCAAATAATTTACGGTATCTCTCTTCGCTTTCTGTTAATCTTAATTCCGAACGCTTTCTTTCGGAAATATCCCTGGCTACACCAACAACTCCAATAACATCGTTGTCTTTTCCAAAGAGTGGCGTAAGTGAGCTTTCAAAATAAAATGTGTCTTCATTCTTTTTTAGAGTCCATTCAAATTTAATAGCTTCGCCATTCAAGGCTCTCAAAGTAGCAATTTCGTTTATCGTTGTTTGCGGAGGAGATAAAAACGTTGTTAATTTTTTACCTATAAATTCTTCTTCTGTAAAGCCATACATCTCAGACCACATTCCATACAAGCCGGTTATATTCTGATTTGTATCTAAAGTGTAAACCAGATCTTGTATTGAGTTAATTACACTTCTAAAGCGGGCTTCACTTATTTTTAGTGCTTCTTCTGCCCGTTTTTTTTCAATAGGGTCATTTAAAGTCATTAGCTCGGCTTCAGCGCCGATTCCTTTAATAATTTGTGATGCAGCCAGATGTTTTTTATTCGCAAGCTTAAGCCGCTTATTCTCTGCTTCCAGTTTTTCAAATTCTTCCAATAGAACTTTTTTTGTTTTAGTATCATTTTTCATTTTTTAAAAATCCCCTCATATGTTCTTGGGTATGCTGAAGCTAAACATACTGCCTTTCCCAATTTCACTTTCAACCCAAATTTTACCGTTATGTTTCTCTATGAAATCGTGGCAAATAATCAGTCCTAAACCACTTCCGCTTTCTTCCTCGGTCCCTTTAGTTGTAAAGTGTGTGTCTATTCTAAATAATTTCTCCAAATTTATTTTGTCAATACCAACGCCTGTATCTTTAACCGAAAAGATAATTGAACCGTCTTGCTCGTGAATCGAAATTGAAATTTCACCGCCTTTGCTTGTGAACTTGACCGCGTTTGAGATTAGATTCCGAATTACGGTTGCAAGAGTATTCCTGTCGAAAACAGCAAGTGTATCATCTTCAAAATTGTTAATGATAATCAGGTTTTTCTTTACTATGCTTTCGTTTAATAGTGATAAAGTTTCTAGAATAATTGAAGAAAGATTGTTTGACTCCGGATTGAATTCAATAGCACCTCTTTGCGAACGGTTCCATGTAAGAAGGTTATCAATGAAATTATATTGAGTTTTTAATCCATCATGCAGCTTCTGCATAAATGATTTTCTCTCTTCTTCTGTAAGCTCTTCATCTTCCAGCAGAATATTAGACATGCCCAGCAAACCTTGAAAAGGACTGCGCAGATCGTGAGCTATCACAGAGAAAAATTTGTCTTTCATTATATTCAAATTTTTTAATTCTTTTTCGGAGCGCACTAAAGCTTCTTCGGTTTCTTTGCGGGAAGTATTATCAAAAATATAAGCGTGAAAATCTGTAATTTCACCATCGGAATTTCTTATCACGTGAGTGAAATCAAAATACCAGCAATATTTTCCAGCTTTGTTCTTTAACTTATATTCCTGTTCAAAGTTAAAAATGCCGGCATCAATGTATGCTTTAACCTCGTTGGAAACTCGCTCTCTATCATCTGGATGAATTATTTCTTTATAGTTTACCACATTGGAGAGAAAATCTTCCGGGTCATATCCCAACGTAGTTTTTACATTTTGAGAAACATAATCGGCAGGAGCGTCGAGTGTGGCTTTCCAGTTAAAAATAATAACGGGTCCGCCCATAAATAATTCGCGCTCTTTTAGAAGTTCTTCTTCCGCCATTACTCTTTCGGTTATATCTTCAACAGTTCCTTCGTAGAATAAAGTATTTCCATTTTCATCTTTAACCGATCTTGAATTCTCTCTTACAAAGACAGTTGTATTATCTTTTCTCAGCCACGCTGTTTCAAATCCAATGACTTCGCCATCTCTTTCAATCTTTTCAATAAAAGATTTTTTATCATTCTTTTTAAAATAGGATTTTTTCTTAAGGTCGAGTTCCTGTAATTCTTCCAACGATGAATATCTCAACATTTTTATGAGGGAAGGATTTGCAAGAAGAATTTTACCTTGTGGTGTTGATCGGTAAATACCGATAGGTGAATTTTGGTATAGGTTCCGAGATTGTTCTTCGCTTTTTTTCATGGCTTCTTGAATAACGAAGCGGTCTGTTATATCACGCCCTATTGCAATTATAACTTCTTGACCAAAGTGTGTTCCTTTATTTAAAAGCACTTCTTTCGGGAATACCCCGCCATTCTTTTTTACGCCCCAGAATTCAAAAGTAGTTGATTCTCCGGTGCTAAAAGTTTTTTGAATAAACGTTTCAATTTCTTTCATGTTATTTTTACCCGGTGCAGAAAGGAATTCGGGTGTGCGTCCAATAAATTCTTCCCGTTTATAACCGTATAAATTTTCAGCGCCTTTGTTAACATCTAAGAAAATTCCGTTTTTATCCTGAATGTAAATTGCATCGCTTATAGTGTTGAATAATCCGCGATAACTATCTTCGCTTTGTTTTAATAATTCTTCGGGCTTTTTGTCTTTGCCCAATTTATTTTTCCCGGCAGTGGTTTTCTTTTTCATTTATAGTCTTGTCCTTTTCATTTCTAATGCGTCTTCATTCAAGAAATGAATGTCTTTAAGAAACAGTTCTTTATCCATCGTTTTTTTTATAATGCCGTTATAGCTAAAAACTTTTGTAGACAACAACTTCATATTGTCAATCAAAAGATAAATTGCCACCTCTTTGTCGGTAGCGGTTTCTCTAATTTTTTGAGAAAGAATAATTTTATCCAACAAGCTAAGATTATTACTCATAAAAATAAATTTTGGCCGGTGTTGAGTGAAAATTGAAAGTCCTTCCGTTCCGTTAGAAGCGAAATGTACAGTATAGTGTTCTTTTAGAAGTGAGTAAAAAAAGGTCTTAAATTCATCATCATTATCCACAATCAATATTTGATCGGGTTCACTTTTATCACCGGTCTGATTTTTTTTAGCAGACGTATTAATTCGTTTAGACTCATTCAACCGGTTAATCATTTTCTGAATTCGTTCTACTGTTGTATTAACATCTATTGGTTTTAGAAGATAGTCGGTGATATTTTTTTCGCAAAGGTTTCTTATTACTTCTCTATCACCAACCGCAGTAATAACAATAACGGGAATATCCTTAAAATCTGGATTAGCTCTTATTGCATCCAAAGTTTCAACTCCGTCCATAACGGGCATCATTAGATCCAGAAGAATAATATCAGGCGAATTCTTCTGTAAAGAACTTAAGCCGTTAATTCCGTTCTCGGCTTCAAATATCTCGCAGACGAATTTTCTTTTCAAAATTGATTTGAAAAGAGTTCTGATTGATTCGTCATCATCTATGATTAAAAATTTTAACAAGCCATTACCTGCTTAATGCTTCAATTTTTTTTGCTATTGTGAAATTAAATATTGTGCCGCTTCCTTCTTCGCTTTCAACCCAAATCCTGCCGGAATGTTTTTCTACAAATTCTTTACAGAGTAATAGTCCCAGACCCGTGCCTTTTTCTTTTGCTGTTCCATTAGAAGAAAAAATAATTTCCGGTTGAAGAAGTTTCTCAATATTTGTTTTTGAAATCCCTACTCCGTTATCTGTTACTGTAAAATGAAAATGATTTTCTTTCTCTTCGCATGAAAGACGTACAAGACCGCCGCTGTTTGTAAACTTAATTGCATTGCCGGTCAAATTTATTAAAATAGAATGAACCATGTTTTCATCGGCATAAATATATGTTTCTTTTTTAATCGTGTTGCTTAGTGTAATGTTTTTGTTTGACGCGGATGGATTCAGAAGATTTAATATTCTATCTGCGCTTTTCCAAACATCAATTATCTCCGGCTGAAAAGAAATTCTGCCGGTTTGAATGCGAGACCAATCTAGAATGTTTGTTAGCAATGAATTTGTGGTTTTTGAAATCTCCACAATGTTCATGGCAAATTCTCTAATTTCATCTTTGTCAAGATTATCAAGATCATTAGATAAAATTTCAGCATAACCGAGTAGACCATTTATAGGTGTTCGTAGATCATGACTAATGATAGAGAAGAATTTATCTTTGGTCGCATTTAAGTGTTTCAATTCTTCTGTAAAATTTTGTATTTGAATTTCAGCGCGCTTCTGAATTGTAATATCGCGCAGAATCATAAGCACTTTTTCGTATTCGCTAATAACGAACCGCGCTTCGAAAAACATCAACTCATCGGGAATTCCGCTTCCCAGTTCGAATTCAATTGTTTCCACTTCTCCGGTTAGGAGAGCTGTGTGTATAATATCAAGAATCTGATCGGCGGTTTCTTTAGGAAAGAGACTGCTAACCGAATGACCTTTAAATTGGCGTGAATTGATAAAAAGATTTTGGTAGTTGCCATTTTTACATTCAAGGAAAACGCCTTTGTCGGATAAAACGAAAATTAAATCAGGCAAAGCTTTTAATATCGAATAATCGCTGACATGTATTGATTGAATTAATTTTTCAATTACAGCCAGTTCGGTTACATCTTCCACCATACAATCAAAATATAAAGTGTGACCGACGCTATCCTTAACGGCATTAACGTGTTCTTTAAGGAGAAGATATTGACCGTTTCTTTTTACCCACCTGTTTCCTGCTGGTTCTGTTAATTTATTTTTCCCTACATGAGAAAAATATTTCTCCACAGAAAAACATTTCCTTAATTCTTCATTTATTCCCATTCCGGCAATTAAATCATCCATGGATGAGAAACCGAGCATTTGGATAAACGAACTGTTCGCAAATGTAAGCGCGCCCTCAACCGAAATTCTAAAAATACCATGAGAAAAATTTTCAGTAATATTTTCGGTTTGAATAGAGCCGATTGTGCTGTTGTTCTTTTCTTCCATCAAAAAAATCACATTACTTGTTTGATATTTATGCCTTTGAAAATAATTTCTAAATCGGAATATTTTCTAATTCTCAAAAACACAATTCCGATAATCAGCTCCCATGCTAAAATGCTTCAGAGCACCCAAATTGTTAAACACATATTACCCACAATGCAAGTTGAATAATGGTCAATTCAAATGCCACCTATATAAAATAGATGCATAGCCGTCATGCTATTATCGAACATTTGTAATGAGAATTGAGAGTATTTTGAGGTTAATTGGAATTAAAACCCCAGAATGGAAATGATTTTTAAATGCTCTCTAATAAGATAGTGCGATGGCATCCATGTGAATAATATTAGCCAACTACGATTTCTTGACCAGAAATTTAATTTTTCGTTTTTTATACGATAATAAGAACTGAATGATCTTGGTCAGTATAAATACCGGGGAAAATTTTTGCGAGATAAATATTCGTCATAGACTTTTGGAAGTTTATTTGTGAAAAATTTAGCGATGAGAAATAATTCTCATTGGAAGACAATCTCTATCTTCGCTTCTTTATTCAAGGGGCTCTTTGTGCTAGGCAAACGGATAGCCTTACTAATGTTAAAAAGAAAATTAAATGATTAGGATTTTTCAATCTGTCTAAGTCCGCAGCATTCAAATTTCCAACGGAAGCTACATTTCTCTCAGATTAAACTTTTGGGCTAATAATCAGATAATAAAGAGCAGAATTTTAAATTGTTATCATTTATTTGATTTTTTTCAAATCGCAGTGTTTGTAAGTGAAATAAATTTAATACAAAAAAGGGAGAATTTTTATGAGCAGCAATCCTGAAAACAAGAATGAATCTACCGAACTCCTTCAGTTAGTCAGTTTTAAAATTGCCAACGAAGAATTCGGTATTGATATTTTGAATGTACAAGAAATTAACAAAATGACTCAAGTAACAAAGGTGCCGAACTCTCCGGAATTTGTTGAGGGAGTTATCAATCTTCGCGGTAGGGTTATACCGGTTGTAAATTTAAGAGTGAAGATGGATTTGCCAAACAGAGAATATGATAAGGATACACGAATTATAGTTGTAGATCTAAGCGGCAAAACAGTTGGATTCTTAGTTGATTCGGTTAGCGAAGTATTGAGAATTCCAAGAAATATTATGGAACCACCGCCATCAATAGTTGCCGGAATCAATTCCAACTATATTACTGCTGTAGGAAAATTAGAAGACAGACTGCTCATTCTTTTAGATTTGGATAAAATATTACATCAGGAAGAAAAAGCAGTATTAGAAACCGTAAACTGATTGGGAAAATACCATCAACTTTAATTTTTGTTCAGCAAAATGTTTGGAATAAGTTGAAACATGATGATTAAATTCATCGGTGAGTGATTTATTCCAAGAGACTGCAACAGACATTGACCGATAGGCGCAGTTCGTGCTAATGGCAAAATAATACGTTTATAAGAGAGAGGCGGCATCAAGCTGTCTCTTCAAATTATAAATAACTAAACAAACTCTTTTTTGTGATTGTTACTAAACTAAACAGAAATGGGATACTATTTAACAACTTTTATAAAAGAAGTAAATAAAATGACTATATATAAAAACTTAAAAATTCGTACAAAATATTTTGTGCCTGTTGTTTTATCAACAATAGGATTTCTTTTCGTTATCATTTATGGTATAAGGCATCTCAATTCAAGTTCTGATTCTTTCGTCCAATTTATAAATAACGATCAAGCTTTATTGCTTTCCTTGAATGATATGTATACTCAGGGACTTCAATCCGAACAAGCAACAAGAAATATATTACTGAATCCCAGCGATAAAAAAGCAGTTACAAATTATGATAAAGCAAATGAAGATTTTTTCGCCCAATTGCAATTGGCTAAAAATGCATCAAGTGGGAATTCATTTTTAAATAGTAAACTTGAAGAAATTGAACAAATGTGGGGAAGCATTGATAATCTAAAAAAACAGGTACAAGAAGCTGCCGTTGCAGGTAACTCGAAAGAAGGTATTAATCTGTTAACAAATACCGAAACCCCGAAATGGAGGGAGTTCAAAAAACAAGTATTGGATTTAGTTGCAAAAAAACAAAAGGAAATAAATCTTAAAAAAGTCGAAGTACAAGAAAACGCGCATTCTGCATTAACAAACATGATTACCTATTCGATTGTGATTGTATTATTCAGTTTTATTATAATATTTATTGCAGCTAATGCATTTGTCAAACCAATATTCCAACTAGAAATTAATGCTAATAAGGTTGCCGCTGGAGATACCGATGTTAATATAGAGATAAAATCCAACGATGAATTAGGACATCTTTCAAAATCATTTAACACTATGGTTGAAAACATTCGAAATTCGATGAACGAAATTAAACAAAAAGAAATTGTAGCTAAAGAAGCAGCCAGAGAAGCTGAAGAAGCAAAAGCGATTGCAGACGGACAGAAAGAATATTTAAGTGACTCGGTAAAAAAAATCCTTTCAGAAATGAACAAATTTGAAAATGGGGATATGACGGTTGAACTTGAAGTGGAAAATGATGATGAAATTGGAAAATTATTCGAAGGATTTAATCAAGCAGTTAACAATGTGGGTAATTTAATCTCTTCCGTAGAGTCTGCCGTGCAAGCAACAGCTAGTGCGAGCAACGAAATTTCATCTAGCAGTGAAGAGATGGCTGCTGGCGCACAAGAACAAAGCAGTCAAACAACAGAAGTTGCAAGCGCAGTAGAACAGATGACAAAAACGATTTTCGAAACAACTAAAAATTCATCCAATGCAGCAGAAGCTGCTAAAAATGCGGGTTCGATTGCTAAAGAAGGTGGAAAAGTTGTCAATGAAACAATTGAGGGAATGAATAGAGTTGCTCAGGTTGTAAAAAGATCAGCAGAGACAGTTCAAGAGCTTGGCAAGAGTAGCGATCAGATCGGTGAGATAGTTCAGGTTATTGATGACATTGCAGATCAAACTAACTTGCTGGCTCTCAACGCTGCTATTGAAGCCGCACGCGCCGGTGAACAGGGAAGAGGGTTTGCTGTTGTTGCCGATGAAGTTAGAAAATTAGCCGAGAGAACAACAAAAGCAACAAAAGAAATCGCAACAATGATAAAGCAGATTCAGAGAGATACAGAAGAAGCGGTTATCTCAATGAAAGAAGGAACCAAAGAAGTTGAAAAGGGAAAAGAATTGGCTGATCTAGCCGGCAAATCATTAAAAGAAATAATCTCCGGTTCAGATGAAGTGGTTAATATAGTAACGCAAGTTGCTGCCGCAAGCGAAGAGCAAAGCGCTACCGCAGAAGAAATTAGTAAAAATATCGAAGCAATAAGCAACGTAACACAAGAAAGCGCTTCGGGTGTTCAACAGATTGCCCGTGCCGCAGAGGACTTGAACAGATTGACTGTAAATTTGCAAGAATTAATTTCTAGATTTAAGATAAATGAGAGTTCAAGAAATAATCACAAAGGCGTTAAAAAGGCCGAAACAAAAAATCATTTAGCAATTAGATCAAACGGAGTATTGGTTCATAATTAAAACAATATACAAACGGGATTGTTTATTCTTTGGGATTAACGAATAATACGGCTGCTGAAAATATTTATCTGTGAGATAAGAAATCATATTGGTGCGTTGGTTAAAGAGGTTAATTATTTCATAAGTTATATATTAATGAGGGAGAAATGAAACTAGCAAAAGTAGTAGAAGTAGACAAAGAGAAATGCGTTAATTGTTATAGATGCGTTGCTGTTTGCCCGGTAAAATTTTGCAATGATGCCAGCGGTGATCACGTTGCTATCAGAGAAGATCTTTGCATTGGATGCGGAGAATGTTTAAAAGCTTGTCCGCATAACGCAAGAATCGGTCTGGATGATTTTGATTTATTTATGAATGCCGCAAGTAACAAAGAAAGAATAGTTGCCGTAGTAGCCCCCGCAGTAGCCGCAGAATTTCCAAACTTGTATTTACAATTTAACGGCTGGTTAAGATCATTAGGTGTAAGCGCTTCTTTTGACGTCAGCTTTGGTGCGGAATTAACTGTAAAAAGTTATTTGGAACATGTAAAAGAGAACAATCCCAAAGCTGTTATTGCTCAACCTTGTCCAGCAATAGTAAGCTACGTAGAAATTTTTCAGCCGGGACTTCTAAAATATTTGGCTCCGGCAGACAGTCCGATGATGCATACAATAAAACTAATCAAGAATTATTATCCGCAGTATGCTAATCATAAAGTTTTGATTGTCTCTCCGTGCATTGCCAAGAAGAGAGAATTTGATGAAGTTGGACTTGGAGATTTCAACGTAACTATGAAAAAGTTCAGCGATTATATCAAAAAAGAGAATATAGATTTAAACAGATATCCTAAAACAGAATTTGATAATGATCCGGCAGAGAGAGCGGTTCTTTTTTCAACACCGGGCGGATTATTGAGAACGGCACAAAGAGAACTGCCGGCAATAACAAATCTTGCAAGAAAAATTGAAGGACCTACAACAATCTATCATTATCTATCACATCTAGAAAAAGATATAGCAAGTGGCGTAGCCCCATTGTTAATTGACTGTTTGAATTGTGAACAAGGTTGTAACGGCGGTACCGGAACAAGTAGAGATAAATCTCAGGATGAGCTTGAAGATTTAATAGAGAAAAGAAATTTGGAGATGCAGAAACTTCATAAATCCAAAAATATTTTTAAGAGTGAGACTTTATCTAAAAGAAAACTCAAAAAGACAGTAAATAAATTTTGGAAGAAGAATGAGTATGGTAGAACCTACAAAGATTTGTCGGTTTCAAACTTCAAAAATGTAGTTAAGATGCCCAGTAAACATGAATTGGATTCAATCTACAAAGACCTTCTGAAAGAAAGCGAAGCAGATATTTTGAATTGTGGCAGTTGCGGTTATAATGGCTGCGAAGAGATGGCCGTTGCAATCCATAATGGATTAAACAAGAAAGAGAACTGTCATCATTACGAAAAGAAATATTTTACGGAAAGCGTTCATGAAATGTTGAATAAGATGGACAAATTTGCCGCCGGAGATTTAACGGTTGAACTCTACTCCGATAAAGATGATGAAGTAGCACAATTCTATGCTGGTTTTAACCAAGCACTTCAAAACATGAGACATTTGTTGAGTTCATTAATAACATTAATAAATGAAACGGCAAGTGCCAGTAATCAAATTTCGTCTAGCACAGAAGAGATGGCTGCAGGCGCTCAAGAACAAAGTATGCAGGCAACAGAAGTTGCCAGCGCAGTTGAAGAGATGACAAAAACTATAATGGATACAACAAAAAATTCTTCTTCTGCTGCTGAAGCTGCCAAACATGCCGGAACTATAGCTAAGGATGGCGGTAAAGTAATTAATGATACCATAGGAGGAATGAACCGTATAGCAGAAGTAGTAAGAAAAGCAGCGGAAACAGTTCAAGCATTGGGAAAGAACAGCGATCAGATTGGCGAAATTATTCAGGTAATAGATGATATTGCAGATCAAACAAATTTACTTGCATTAAATGCTGCAATAGAAGCGGCACGTGCCGGTGAACAAGGAAGGGGTTTTGCAGTAGTAGCCGATGAAGTAAGAAAGTTGGCAGAGAAAACCACTCAAGCCACAAAAGAAATCGCGGCAATGATAAAACAAATTCAACAAGATACCGAAGGCGCGGTTGTTTCAATGAATCAAGGAACAATAGAAGTTGAAAAAGGGAAGCAATTGGCGGATAAAGCCGGTTACTCTCTTAAAGAGATTATCAAAGGTTCTGAAGATGTTGTAGATATGGCTACACAGGTTGCAGCAGCCAGCGAAGAACAAAGTGCTACGTCTGAACAGATTAGTAAGAATATTGAAGCAATAAGTAACGTAACTCAAGAAAGTGCTTCGGGCGTTCAACAAATTGCACGTGCGGCGGAAGATTTAAATAGATTAACACTTAATCTGCAAGAGCTTGTTGCTAAATTTAAGATCGAGGACCAATCATCAAACACACAAAGTGCAAACAAAAAAACAATTGAAAAAAGTAACCTCTCTGTAAGATCAAACGGTATAATTACTAAATTGTAATACATTTGGGAGGAGATATAAATTATCTCCTCCTTTTTCATCCCACAATATTTAATCAACCAAATACTTACAACGTTACCGTTTATTTCTAATTTAATAAAAATATTTTTTGTGCGATAATGTAATCAAAAAAATAAATATGAATCATCTTTATTCAAAACCAATGAACTGTTTCATGTAATTGAATTGACCATGCGGGTAATTCGAGAAATAGCCGTTCGACTGTAAGAACACATAGTATAATTTGATCAAGAATACTTCTTCTTAATGAAGAAAG
>JAKAKD010000107.1 GCA_021824635.1 Bacteroidota bacterium
TCATTTGATAAAGTTATTGGGTTTAGCTTTTCAGAGTAAGTTTGTTGTTCAAAGTTGATTAGCAAAACACTGAACTTTATTTGATAGAACATCACAACCATGTAAGGAACTGAAATATGCAGAACAAAAAAATCATGCTTTCTTTGCTCGTAATAATTTTAATTATAGTTCTAAGCGGCTGCGCTGATCTCGTTCAATATCAATATTCAAAAGAAATTCAACAAGTTGGCTTTTGGTATGGAGTATGGCACGGAATGATAATGCCGTTAAGTTTTATAATCTCTCTTCTTAATGATCAGGTTGCAATCTATGCAGTTTACAATAACGGTACATGGTACAACTTCGGCTTTTTTCTGGGATTGAGTATGTCAATCGGAGGTGGTAGTTCTGCTTCTTCCAGAAAAGCGAAATTCCGCAAGTAATATCCGCATAATAAGTCTATACTTTTCTACAACTAGAGTAGGAAAGTAAAAAAAGTCGGAAGCAATTAAGCCTATACTGAGAATGAAATAATTCTTATTTTTCTAATGACATAAAATATTAACATACAGAAAGGAGAACATTTTAATTAGTGAGCGAACCATCTTTACTCTCATCAGAAAACGGGGAAAAATTCCAATTCGATAAAAATTATTACGAAGAAGAAAAATTTGAAAAGATATCGTTTCAGCAATTACGTCTTAACGATGTAGAATTTTTTAAGTGTGAATTCAACGGTGTAGTTTTAACAAAAACAGTATTAAATTCTTGCCGGTTTGAAAAATGCACTTTCAAGAATTGCGATCTAAGTCTAGCTAAAATTAATAATAGTTCATTTTTAGATGTTACTTTCGAGAGTTGTAAACTTATCGGAATTGACTGGACAAAAATTAGCCAGCCGTTTAAAGTGGACTTTATGAAATGCAAACTGAATGATTCAATTTTCTTTAACATGGATTTCAGATCAACCGGAATTATCTCTTGCGAAGTGCATAACGTAGATTTTGAACAGGCAAATTTGAGCAAAGCAAATCTTAATTCTTCCGATTTTCTGAACAGTACATTCTCAAATACAAATTTATCGAAAGCAGATCTTACAGACGCAAAAAATTACCGCATCAATCCGAATAACAACATTATTAAGCAAGCAAAATTTTCATTACCGGAAGCAATCTCTCTTCTTGATTCATGGAATCTTGAAATAAAGTAAAAACATTTTCCAATTTTATTTATTAATAAGGTATTAGAAAGATGAATGAATTAATAAAAACAAAAAATCCGGATGTAACAATTCATTTTGCAATAGAAAAAGAGGTTCCGTTGATACTCAGTTTAATTCGAGGAATTGCCGATTATGAAAAACTATCGCATGAAGTTGTTGCAACTGAAGAAGTGCTTCGCAATTCTCTTTTCGGAAAAAATAAATTTGCGGAAGTTTTAATTGCAGAATATAAAAATGAGACTGCCGGTTTTGCCCTTTTCTTTCACAATTTTTCTACATTTTTAGGAAAGCCGGGGATTTATCTTGAAGATCTTTTTGTTAAGCCGGAATTGCGCGGAAAGGGAATTGGCAAAATTCTTCTTACCTATCTTGGTAAAATTGCAATTGAAAGGGATTGCGGCCGGGTTGAATGGGGTGTACTTGATTGGAATGAACCCGCAATCAAGTTTTACAAAAATCTCGGCGCACAGCCAATGGATGAATGGACCGTCTTCCGCGTATCTGGAGAAGCGATAGAGAAATTAGCCGATCAGTTTTGATTAGTAAGTGTAGCTGGATTCACAAGCCGCACTCAGACCAGAGATTATTTTTAATGTATCCTCCGGTTTGTCACCGTCAAGTAATGATTTTATAATTCTGCTGCCGACAATAACACCATCGCAGTAAGGGGAAAAGTTTATAACATCTTCCGGTTTAGATATTCCAAAACCGATCATCATCTTATTCTTCTTGAGAAGGGAATAAGTTCTTCTCAAATTATTCTGTGTCCTGATACTAAAATTATTTTTTATACCGGTGGTTCCTACTACACTCACGCAGTAGACAAATCCATCGCTCTTTGTATCAATCTCTTGAATCCTTTCATCAGAGGAAGTGGGAGTCGTAAGAAGAATTACATCCAATTTCAGTTTGTGTTTCTGTTTTAAATTTTTCTGTAATTCAGAATTACTGAAGAAAGAATCATATTCTTCAAGAGGAACATCGGGAACAATCAATCCTTTTACACCGGAGTTGATAGCATCGTTAAAGAAGTTTTTTATTCCATATTTTCTGATTGGGTTGGCATAACCCATAAGAATAATCGGTTTATTGCTATAAGCAATGATGGCTTCCGAAAATGCGAACACATCTTTAAGATTCACACCGTTATCAAGAGCGATTTTTGATGATGTTTGAATAACCGGACCGTCTGCCAAAGGATCGCTGAATGGAATTCCTAGTTCGATCATATCAGCCCCGGCATCTAATACATTTTTTGTGAAATCAATAAAATTATTTTTTTCAGGAAAACCAGCAGTTAAAAAGATTGATAACGCCTTCCGGTTTTTCTTGTTCAGTTGGTCAATGTATTCAGAGATGTAAGACATTCGATTCCTCTATAATATTTTTCTCATGTCATTCCTGCAAAAGTGGGAATCCACAATTTTGGTTTAAATCCCACAAATGGATTTCCGATAAAAACATTCGGAAATGATGTAAATCTTGTTTTGCGTAGCATCCATTAGTTTATTACTTCTCTAATCTAGATTATCAATAATAGTTGACAAATCTTTATCGCCTCTGCCGCTGATGTTTACAACAACAATTTCATCTTTGGAAGTTGTTCTGATAAATTTTTCCAGATAAGCAACTGCGTGTGCGCTTTCAAGAGCGGGTAAAATTCCTTCAAGGCGCGTTAGCAGATGAACTCCTTTAAGCGCTTCTTCATCGGTAATCGAAAAATATTTTACGCGTTCCATATCTTTCAGCAGCGCATGTTCAGGACCGACACCTGGATAATCTAAACCGGCAGAAATTGAATGTACTTCAGATATCTGACCGTTTTCATCTTGAAGAATATAAGTGTTCATTCCTTGAAATATTCCAGGCTCACCTAATGTAAGTGTTGCACAATGTTTACCTGAATTAACTCCAAATCCCGCTGCTTCAACACCGATGAGGGAGACATTCTCATCTTCGATGAATGGATAAAACATTCCGATCGCATTCGATCCGCCACCGACGCATGCTACGATATGATTCGGTAATTTATTCTCTGCTAAAAAGATTTGTTCCCTAGTCTCAATACCAATGATTGATTGGAAATCACGAACAATCATAGGATAGGGATGCGGACCTACGACTGATCCAATAATGTAATGTGTGTCTTCAACATTAGATACCCAATCTCTAATCGCTTCGTTAGTTGCATCCTTAAGAGTTTTGCTGCCGGATGAAACCGGACGCACCTCGGCACCGAGTAGCTGCATTCTAAATACATTCGGTTTCTGTCTTTCAATATCGGTTTCTCCCATATATACTACACATTCCAAGCCGAACTTTGCGCACACAGTAGCGGTGGCAACACCATGCTGACCTGCACCGGTCTCAGCAATTATTCTTTTCTTACCTAATTTCTTTGCAATTAAAATTTGTCCGATTGCGTTATTCAATTTGTGAGCACCGGTATGACACAAATCTTCCCGCTTCAAATAAATTTTAGCGCCGCTGTAATGTTCCGTTATTCTTTCTGCATATGTTAATGGAGTTGGGCGACCGTTATATTCTTTTTGAAGTTGTTCATAATCGGCAATAAATAATGGATCGATTTTCAATTTCAAATAAATTGATTCAAGTTCGTTCAACGCAGAGATCAAAGTCTCCGGAACGAATTTTCCGCCGTATTGACCGAACTTTCCGTTGCTGTCGGGATAATTATAGTTATTCATGTTTACTCAAGTTTAGTTTTTTATTCACAACCGGTGCTAACTCTTGAAGTTTCTGAATTAGTTCTCTGAATGTAGTGAGATTCAAAGTTTGTAAGCCATCTGAAAGAGCTTTCTCCGGATTAGTATGCACTTCAATGATTAGACCATCAGCACCGGCTGCAATTGCTGCCATTGCCATCGCCGGAACTTTGTCCCATATTCCTATTCCGTGAGATGGATCAACAAAGATCGGCAAGTGGGAATTCTTTTTTATTACCGGTACTGCATTAAGATCAAGAGTATTTCGAGTTGCTGTTTCGAATGTTCTTATTCCGCGTTCACACAAAATAACATTGTAGTTCTGCTGAGAGACAATATATTCAGCACTTAGCAGAAGTTCTTCAATTGTTGCGGACATGCCTCGTTTCAGAAGAACCGGTTTCTGAGTTTTGCCAACTTGTTCCAATAATGCGTAGTTCTGCATATTTCGAGCGCCAAGTTGAATAATGTCGGCAACTTCTGCAACAGCAGAAATTGTTGATTGATCTAAAACTTCCGTCACAATGTTAATTCCGATCTCTCTCTTTACATCGCATAAATATTCCAAACCTTTTTCTTTCAGTCCTTGGAATGCATAAGGACTTGATCTTGGTTTGTAAGCTCCGGCTCTCAAAAAATTAACCCCCATCTCTTTGAGCTTTCCGGCAATATCAAAAATCTGTTCGCGACTTTCTATGGCACAAGGGCCGGCTATTATAGTAAGTTCATTTCCCCCGATTATTGTTTCGTTAACATTAATGATTGTGTCATCATTTTTCATTTGCCTGCTGACAAGCTTATACTTTTTAGTAACTCGAATTACCTCTTCAACTGATGAGAGCAGTTGAAACTCCTCTTTGATCAAGTGTTCGGAGGGTCCGGTAATACCGATAGCAAGTTTGGAAGCACCAGGAATTTCGTGTGGGGTGCAGTTGAATGAAATAATTTTATCTTTTACGTTTTGTATGTCCTGTCTCGGTGAATTGAGATTCATTAAAATCAACATGTAGTATACCTCAGTTTATTTATCTTATAAAAAAACTCTTTCAGTTTGATCGTATCTTTTTTACCGGGCGAAGATTCAAGCGAAGATGATAAATCAACTGCTGCCGGATTAATATTGTTGAAGAGATACTCAATATTGTTGTTTGAGATTCCCCCGGCTAAAATTATTTTATCTCTCAGTTCCATTGGAATGATCTTCCAATCGAACAATTCACCGGTTCCGCCTAGAGCTTTATCAGAGTATGTGTCGAGCATGAACGAGCAGTTGGTATAGTTGTTAAGCAATAAAAAATCATAATCGTTTTTTATACGGAAACATTTTATTACCGGCAGATTAATTTCATTAATCACGGATTGTGTTACATTACCGTAAAGCTGAACTGCATTCAATCCAATCTTTTGTGCTATTGTATTTATTTCGGCTACTCCTTGATCAACAAAAACTCCCACCTTCACTATGAAAGAGGGAAGTTGTCGAATTATTTCTTCTGTCTTCGAGTAACAAATATTTCTTTGACTCTTTTCGTAGAAGATAAATCCCAGTGCGTCCGCACCGAGTCGGCTGCACAATTTTGCATCTTCAAGATTAGTTATTCCGCAAACCTTAACTTTCATATCTACACCATTTTTTTAATTCTCTTACGCTTGTTCCAATATTTTCCGAACACATAAAATGTTCTCCAACCAGAACAGCACTTAATTTAGTCCGGAGAATATCTTTCACATCATTAACGGTATTTATACCGCTCTCAGAAACTAAAACAACATCATCAGGTATAATCTCAGCCAGTTCTATGCTTGTGCCCAAACTAACATCAAATGTTTCCAGGTTACGGTTATTGATGCCAATAAGATTATTCATCGTGAAATCAATTTTATCGATTTGCAATTTTGAGTGTATCTCAAGTAAAACTTCCAGTCCGCACTCTTTTGCTGCGCTTGTTAATTCACAGATCTGATTTATAGAGAGCACTTCGGCAATAAGCAAAACCGCATCTGCACCGTTTGCCTTTGCTTCAAATATCTGATACACATCTATTATAAAATCTTTTCGTAAAAGGGATACCGTTTTGAAACGTGCTATGTCTTGAAGAAAATTAATATCGCCTTTGAAAAAATTTTTATCAGTTAAGATTGATATCGCGTCAATTTCATTTTCCATATATACGGTTGCGATTTTTATATGGTCAAAATCTTTCTTCAGTAATCCTTTGGAAGGACTAGATTTCTTTATCTCCGCGATAATTCCGAGACGATCACCATGCAAAAGAGAGTTTCTTAAACTGCGAACCGGTGAATCAAAAAAAACACTATCGCGAAATGAGTTTAAAGTAAAATCCGTTTTTAATTTATTTATTTCATTTCGTTTTTCTTTCAGTATATCTCCTAGTATACTCATTTGTGTTTGTCTCCAAATTCTTTCAACTCATTCAGCTTTTTTAGAGTATTACCGGATTGGATAGATTCTTCCGCGATTAATACACAATCATCCAAATCATCAGAAACTCCTGCAACTTTTAAAGCTAATGCCGCATTAGCAACCACAACATAATACCCTGGAGTTTTTTCCTTGCCGGAAAATGTTTTATGAATGATCTCCGCATTTTCTTTAGCGGAACTTCCTTGAATTTCTCTTAACTCCACATTGGGAAATCCGAAAGATTCATTGGTAAGCTGGTAAAAGAACATTCCATTGTTGCTCATAGTCTCAATAACGTTTGTTGGGTGAGATAAACTTATTTCATCGAAAGAATTGTTAGTGCAAATGAAACAGACTTTTTTCATGTCTATATACTTTACTGCTTCCGACATTAGCTTTGCCGTCTCATCATTGAATGTGCCTATCAACTGTCGCTTTGTACCCGCAGGATTTGTTAGTGGTCCAAGAATATTAAATATTGATCTAAACTCAAGTTCCTTTCTGATAGATGCAACGTGTTTCATCGCCGGGTGATAGAGAGGTGCGAATAAAAACGCTATCCCGATTTCATTTAATGCTTTTTCGGAAAGTTCGGGTGATAACTGAACATCTACGCCCAACTCGTGAAGAACATCCGAGCTGCCGCTTTTGCTGGAGATAGACCTATTACCATGCTTAGCCACTTTTACTCCTGCCCCTGCGGCGACAAAACCAACTGCTGTAGAAATATTAAATGTTCCTGAACCGTCTCCGCCTGTGCCGCAAACATCTATAACATTTTCATCCTCGCATTTTATCTTAATAACTTTTTCGCGCATCGCTTTTACGAATCCAGCTACTTCTTCTGCTGTCTCGTGTTTAATCTTTAATGCGGTCAACAGCGATGCGATCTTCGAATTGTTCTCATTGCCGCTCATAATAGAGTACATAACTTGGTATGCTTCATCAAACGAAAGATTCTCACCTACCATTACTTTTTCAAGATATTCTTTCATAGCCCAATCCAGTTTTTAATTATTTGATCTCCGACTTTTGTTAAGATTGATTCCGGATGAAATTGAATTCCCTCAATCGGAAAAGTTTTATGACGAACGCCCATAACAATTCCATCTTCAGTCTGTGACGTTATTTCCAAAACATCCGGCATCGATTTTTTTTCTATTATTAATGAATGATATCTTCCCGCGCTAAACCCTTGAACAATATTTTGATAAATGGTTTTCCCGTTATGTAGAATATTTGAAACTTTACCATGCATCAGATAAGGTGCATTTATAATTTTACCGCCGAAACAATATCCGATCCCCTGATGACCAAGACAGACTCCAAGAATTGGAATACTTCTTCCGAGAGTTTTAATTATGTCAAGCGAGATTCCGGAATCATTAGGATTGCCTGGTCCCGGCGAGATTACAATTTTGTCAGGTCGCATATCGCTTATCTCATCAAGTGAAATTTTATCGTTTCGTTTAACAATTATCTCTTCCGCATAACTCCCGATTAGCTGGGCAAGATTGAAAGTGAAAGAATCGTAATTATCAATTATCAAGATTTTCATCAATTACCTCAGCAACTTTCAAAGCACTTAGAAGAACAGCCGACTTGTTATTTATCTCTTTGAGTTCTAGTTCCGGTTTGCTATCAGCAACTATTCCGGCACCGGCTTGCCAAAATATTTTTTTGTTTTTGGCAAACAGTGTTCTGATAGCAATACACATATCCAGATTGCCGCTGAAATCAATGTAGCCAACGGCTCCGGCATAAACACAACGATTCAATTTTTCATATTCGTTGATCAATTGTATCGCTCTGATTTTTGGAGCGCCTGTTACCGTTCCAGCCGGGAATGATGCTTTCAATGCATCAATACAATCAGCATCATCGCGTAATATTCCTTCTACTCGCGAAACAATATGCATCACATGTGAGAAGCGGTTTATCCTCATTTGCTCGGAAAGTTTTATTGTTCCGTATTTACAAACTCTTCCTAAATCATTTCGAGCCAGATCAACAAGCATAACATGCTCGGCAATTTCTTTTGGATCATTCAACAATTCATTTTCCAATTCCAGATCTTCTTCTTCCGTTTTCCCTCTTTTGCGCGTACCGGCTATTGGAAGAATTTCTGCTTTCTTATTTTTTACTTTCAACAAATCTTCCGGAGACGTACCTATTATCTTAAAATCATTTTCAAATTCCATGAAATACATGTAGGGTGATGGATTGATCATTCTCAATGCACGGTAAACATTGAATGTGTCACCCTCAAAATCTGCTTCGAATCTCTTCGAAAGAACTATTTGAATAACATCTCCGTTAAAAATATTTTTTTTGCTCTCCTTAACTAAACTGCAAAAGTCATTTTTATCTTTTCCGTTCAAGGGTGAAGGAGATACTTTGAAGTCTGACTTGTATTCAAGAGTTTGGGAAAGTAAAATCCTTAGGTTTTTTAGAATCTCTTTTGCGTCATCATATTTTGTCCGGAGATTAGATTTATCGGTTACATCTGCATTTGTGATCAGAATGATTTGGTGCTTGAAATGATCGAAGACAATTATCGTTTGATAAAAACCAAGAATAGAATCAGGAGCAATCGGGTTTGATTCATCTTTGGATTTAATTACATCCTCAATGAGAGAAATATTTTCGAAACCTAGATAACCTACTAATCCGCCTGTGAAGTAGGGAAGTTCTTCGAGGTGCGGATAATTAAATCCAGCGATCTTCTTTTTCAGATAGTCGAAAAGATTTTCATTTCTAATTTCTTCTTTCGTGTGCGAAATTATTTTCAACTCAGATTGAATGTTCGAAATTATCTCTTTTGGATTTACACCAATGAATGAATACCGGGCTAATCTTCCAATACCTTCTACTGATTCGAGCAGGAAAGAAGTTGAATTTTCTTTTCTGATTTTTAAGTACGCCAAAACCGGAGTAAGTAAATCCGCAGCAATTTTTTCGTAAACGGGTACAAAGTTGAATTTCTTTGCTAGTTCAAAAAAACTATTATATTCCATATTAATCCTTTAAAAACAAAAAACCCTTCTCAGTGAATACTAAGAAGGGTTTCAATTACAAATTTATTTATTTACTTCAAGTCACCGAGAGCACACGAGTATGTAGATTCCACCACCACCAATTTTGGCTGGGTTGTAAATTGCTATATGTGACTTTTGCATTTTTCATCTTGGGTGCAAATATATACTTTTATTCTTCAGTCTGTCAAGAAAATTCTTCGTTTTGCAGATTAAACCATTGGTTTATATCTTCAAATCCATTCAATGGTTGAGATTTATGGCAAAACTCATTTGTCTTTGACGAATAAGTATAATCTTTAGACCATTCTTTTACATTTGTAATTACTTCTTCAATTGCATTAAGAACAAAATCCAATTCTTCATTTGTTATTGTAGGATGAAGTGATAAACGTACCCATCCAGGTTTTTCGGAAAGATCACCGCGATTAATTTTCTCGGCAATATGTTTTGAGCGTGTGGGGTCAACGTGTAAAAGATAATGCCCGTATGTGCCAGCGCAAGAGCAGCCTCCGCGTACTTGAATTCCAAAACGGTCGTTAAGTAATTTTACCATTAAGTTGTAATGAATGTCTTCCACATAGAAAGAGATAATGCCAAGCCGATTTCTAGTTTCTTGCGCGAGTATATGAATAGAAGGGATATTGTCAAATCTTTCGAAAGCAGTTTTAAGAAGTTCGTGTTCTCGTTCTAATATATTTTTTACTCCTATTTCATCTTTCAAATTAACTGCAAGTGCAGTCTTTATTGCTTGAAGAAATCCTGGAGTGCCGCCGTCTTCTCGCAATTCAATATCTTCGATGTATTTATGCTGTCCCCATGGGTTAGTCCAATCAACAGTTCCGCCGCCGGGATTATCCGGAACTTGCCGCTTGTATAATTTGGAATCGAAAATTAAAACTCCCGATGTGCCTGGTCCTCCTAAGAATTTGTGAGGTGAGAAAAATATTGCGTCAAGTTTCTCAAGCGGATCGTTAGGATGCATGTTGATATCAACATAAGGAGCCGCTGCAGCAAAATCTACAAAACAAAGTCCTCCGTGCTGGTGCATCATCTTTGCCATCAAATGATATGGCGGCTGAATTCCGGTTACGTTTGATGCGGCGGTAAATGAACCAATTTTCAATTTACGATTATCAAATTGTTTGAGAAGCTGCTCAAAATGGTTTAGATCAACCAGTCCTTGTTCATCCGGTTCAATTATAACTACTTCGCAAATTGTTTCTAGCCAAGAAGTTTGATTGGAATGATGTTCCATATGAGTTAGAAAGACAACTGGCTTTTCATCATCAGGTATGCGAGTGTATTTTTGAAGTTGTTCGCATACCCGCAGACCGAGCAATCTTTGAAATTTATTTACTGCTACGGTCATTCCGAATCCCGCAAAAATAATTACATCTTCAGGCGAGGCATTAACATGACGTTTGATTATTTTTTTTGCTTCGGCGTAAGCCTTAGTCATTGTAGTGCCGGTTACGGATGATTCTGAGTGAGTGTTACCAACGTAAGGATAAAACTTTTGATTCAACGTATTTTCTATAGGTTCATAAAGCCGTCCACTGGCAATCCAATCCGCATAAATAATTTTCTTTCTTCCGTTAGGAGAATCAAATTCTTGATTAATGCCTATTATTTTTTTTCTGTATTGCGAAAAGTATTTTTCAAGAGTCATAGTAAATTGTATTTAGTGAAAAAGGATAAACATTATTTAGAAATCTTGAGTGACGGCATTTTATTTTACAATTTGTTCAATCCAATCGCCAATCTTTTCTAAAAATCCGGGTACAAATTCTTTTTCCAATTCATTGTATTCGCCGGGACTGCCGGTCTTAGCTTCTTGATAAAGATGATTTGCTTTCGGGAAAATAATTGACTTAAAATTATTGTTGCCGCCTAACCTTAAAGCGTCTTCCATCTTTGGTTTGTTTTGATTTACCGGAACTTGCAAATCAAGTTCACCGAATGTCATTAGCACAGGTACTTTAACTTTCTGAAGAGCCGGTGCCGGATCATAATTAATAAAATATTTGAACCAAGGATTGTTAAACACCATTATTTGTGATTGTACAGTCGAGTTGATGTATGCTTTTTTATCCTTAATAGAGGCCTTAATATCCGGGCTTAAGGTTTCGTAATCTTTCTCTGCAAACGTTTGGATGTCGTTGCGTATATCATTCAAATCTTTGTTGTTATTTAATGCCTTGTTAATTTCTTTCTGTAGTTCCAGATTTTGATTGATCAAGCTATCAGCAACGCCGCTTGCTTTCAAAATCAATTTTTGTTGTTCAAGTAAAACTTCTCCGCCATTGACGCCTGTTCCAGACATCAAGACCATAAAAGCAACGTCATTGGAATTTGCTGCAACCATTGGTGCAATGATTGCGCCTTCACTGTGACCAAGAAATCCAATTTTCTTAGGGTCAATATTTTTCTGTTTCTTCAAGAAATCAATTGCCGCTTGCGCGTCACCAGCAAAATCTTCTGTTGTTGACTGCATTGTATTTCCGGTAGATCCGCCAACGCCCCGGTCGTCATAACGTAATACGGCAATTCCTCTTCTTGTAAGATAATCGGCAATCTTTTGAAAAATTTTAAATCCGTAAATTTCTTCATCACGGTTCTGCGGTCCGCTTCCTGTCAAAAGAATAACCGCCGGATATTTTTTTTCTTCTTTAGGAATAGTCAATGTACCAGCCAATAAGATTCTTCCGCTCTTGAATGCCACTTCATCTTCGAGATAGGGAAGCGGCTCATTTATTTTTGATTCGCTTTTCGGAATTGTTTTCTGTTCTTCGCTCCTTGCAAGATAAAAAGTGCCTTGGATTCCTGCTTGTAAAATTTTCCCTTTGATTGAATCCACAATTAATTCCCCATCGAATTTTGCAGTTCCAGCTTGGCTAGGAAGTTCAAAATGAAGTTTATTCTTCTTGAAAGTAAAAACGGCAAGCTGATAATTCTCTAATTTTTGGGAAGGAATACTCATAAAGGCATTTAATGTTTTTTTAGTTTTCTCAACTTTAATCTGAAAGTCCAAATTCATAGTAAGCATCTTTATCTTTCCGCTCCAATAACCGGCAATATCATTCTGAGCATTAGTCTGAGAAAAAATAAAAACGAGAGCAATAAACATTTTGGCGAATCGCATCATGATTACTATTTACTCCTTTAATTAACGCTTGGAAAAATAGGCAGTTTAAAACAAAAAAACCGCTGCAATGCAGCGGCTTTTTCTCTTAACAAAATAATATTTTATCCAAGATAAGCTTTGAGGTTCTTACTTCGTGTTGAATGACGTAATCTAATGAGAGCTTTTTCCTTAATTTGTCTAACACGTTCACGTGTTAAATTTAATTTTTCGCCTATCTCTTCGAGTGTCAGAGAATGTTCTTTTCCTAGTCCGAAGTAAAGACGAATGACTTCAGCTTCTCTTTCTGTCAAAGTTGAAAGGGAACGTTCAATTTCTGCTTTCAAAGATTCTTTCATTAAAGTAAAATCTGGTGCAGGCTGATCTTCATTCGGCATAACATCGAGCAAGCTGTTGTTATTATCTTCGCTGTGCGCAAACGGTGCGTCCATAGAAACATGGCGTCCCGCAATTTGCATTGCATAAGTAACATCTGAGACATCCATATCAAGCTGTGTTGCAATTTCTTCCGGGCTTGGTCTTCTTTCATATTCCTGTTCGAGTTGGCTCAAAGCTTTTCCCATCTTATTGAGCGCACCAACACGGTTTAGAGGAAGACGAACCATTCTAGATTGTTCTGCAATAGCCTGCATTATTGATTGGCGAATCCACCATACCGCATAGGAAATAAATTTAAATCCGCGTGTTTCATCGAATCTTCTGCCTGCTTTAATGAGGCCAAGATTACCTTCATTTATAAGATCGCCTAATGGAAGACCTTGATTCTGATACTGTTTAGCAACGCTCACAACAAATCTTAAATTTGCTTTGGTCAATTTCTCCAAAGCCATCTGATCTCCCTTTTTGATTCGAATTGCTAAATCAATTTCTTCATTGGGAGTAAGAAGATCTACTTTACCAATCTCTTGAAGGTACTGATCTAAAGATTTACTCTCACGATTCGTAAACTGCTTCGTTATCTTCAAATCCTTACTTCTCCTAAATTATTTTTAAAAATTTTGCGACTTTTAACAAAAGTTTCTTCGTTTTTTTACTTTTAATAAACAATAAAGTTCCTTAAGAGAAGAATACAATCTTCACTTAAAGAAAATCTACCTTATCCAACTCTATTTGATAACGCGAGGGTTTCTAAAAGAGAGCCCGGATACAAAACTAAATGTATGTTTATGATATGTTTTTATAAAAATCACCGCCCAAAAATAAGAAAATTTTCAATATTATCTATAAAAATTATCATTCTTCTCAAAAATTTAAAATTGAGGCTCAATACACTAATTCCGTGTTGATTGATTTACTAATCAGCAACTTATTAAGCATCTTTTCATTTCTTGCATTTATTTGTACCTTGCTTTTTTTGCTTATATAACCATTTTCTTGTGCATACTGTAGTAGTAGAGCATATAACATTTTACGAGCGCGGTGAAGACGTGATCTGACGGTACCGACCGGACAGTCAATAAAATCAGCAATTTCTTCGTAAGTGTAGCCTTCAATATCACTCAGGAATACTACGGTCCTAAAATCATCTGGCAAGATTGATAATGCTTTAGCAATTTCGTCATCAAGAACATCGCTAAAAGCATCATTTTCGTAGTGCTGTGTCTTAACGTCCTCAGATTTTATAGTTTCATAAAAATTTTGGACGTCATCATAGTCAACTTTGAATGGCTCTTTAGTAGTTTTACGGTAATTATTAATGAAAGAGTTTTTCATAATCTGAAAGAGCCAGGCCTTTGCGTTAGTGCCTTTCTCAAATTTATCGAAGAACCGGAAAGCTTTTAATAATGTGTCTTGTATTAAATCTTCCGATTCATCAGTGTCATTTGTCATTTTAAGGGCAAAACTCTTTAGTGAGTTTAAGTGGGGAATTATCTCACTATCAAATTCTATATATTTTTTTTCAAGCGACTTATCTGTTTCAACTTTCCTCATTGCAGTACTTTCAATAATTGGTTAATTATCTGAATAACCATTATTTCTGCAAGATAGTTCAAAATTAAAAGTGAAAATCTAGATAAGAAGAGCCCGGTTTTCTCCGGGCTCTTGGGAAATTATTTTTTGCCGATAAATTTTGCTCCGTCATCACTTAGATTTTTCAAATATTTCTCCGGTTCTTTATTGAACTTTGAAACACAGCTAGAACAGCAGAAACCAATTACTTTCCCTTTGTATTCGACAGTAGGGGTTTCTTGATCAACCTCTTCACCGGAAACGGGGCATACTTTATTCCATGTTGTTAGGGAAGCTTGATTGTTTTTATTATCGGATTTTGGATGTTGATTCATACCGGATTCATTTACCTTAAAACCTCTTTTCAACAACTTCGTTTTTGCATCTTGAATAGAAATTTCTTTTAAATTCATTCTGCATTCAGGACATTCTCCTTTCGAATCTGAAATAACATTGACTTCCATAGGACACTGAAAGATTTTTCCATCTTTGTTTTTATCAATTGCCATTAAATCAATGATCCCTTTTCTAACAATGTTTGAATCTGAAAGGGAAGCGACTTCAATATTTTTTTCTTTCATTCCTTTCATCTTATGCATCTTCATATGGGTTTTGGCTGAATCTTTCATTTGCATCGGTTTTTCTTGAGCGGAAATTTTTAATACAGATGCAGATAGAATTAATAAGAATAATAATGTAAAACTTCTTTTACGAAACATACTTCTCTCTCTTTTAAGTTAATTATTTAATTAAAATTAATTTCTTTGTTTCAATATTTTTTCCAGTTTTTAATTGGTAGAAATAAACCCCACTTGCAAAATTCCCGGCATTTAATGTTACAGAATGTCGCCCGGCTTCTTTGTAACCGCTGTCCAATACTTTTAATTCTTTTCCGGTTAGATCATAGATGCTTAGAACGATGTTTCCGGCAGCAGGCAAATTGTAGCTAATAACAGTGCTCGGGTTAAATGGATTTGGATAATTTTGTTCGAGAGAATAGCCAGTCGGAACAGCCGCGTTATTTTCAACAGCGGTAACATTATCTGATGTTAAAATATAGTAGCTGGCAATCTGGCTGTTAGAAAAAGTAATTGTGTTCACAGACTGATTAATTACAGCGTTGGAAATAGTCGTCCATTGATTAGTCTGATTGTTCCAGTATTTTACTTTCATGCTATTTTTATCGATGTGATAAGCTTGAATTTGTTTATCATCGAAATGAAATTGGATATTTGCGTTAGAGCCAAAGTTCATCATACCACCACAACCGCCGTTTTGCATCATTCCATTAGAACCGCCGGAATTGAATATTCCCATTTCGTAACCCTTAAAAATATTTTGTCCTTTGCCGTTCGGCATATTATACGGATTCAATTCAAGCATTCTTGCAAACATGGAATCCGACATCATTCCACCACCCATATTCCAACCGCTACCCATCATCATAAAATCTTTTTCGTCATAAGGATTTGTAACTTTATCGTTGGAATTATTTTTGCGCATCCAACCGCCGCCGAAATTATTACCAAACAATAACGGATCTCTCCATACTTTGCCGTTTATTTGATAAACTATTACAACGTTTAAGCCATTGGTTGTTTGTAATTTACCGCCAACGATTGTTACATTATCGCCGTTGTTAGGTCTTTTGGCGCCGGTACTTGATTCATACCACCATGGACCAAAATTCAGATAGTCGTCCGGCTTGCCATCATTATTTTCATCCAAATAGTATTGACTCATAAAATAAGTTGTATCAACCAAGACTGCCCCGGTTAAAGTTACATTTTGTGGCGTGGTTCCGCTGGCACCAAAAGCATAACCGCTACAATTCCCAGCATGCTGTCCCATCATATGTGTGTTGTTTCCAAAATTATTCCACATCGGATCAAATGGATCTCTCCAGAGTATTCCATTAATTTGGTAAACAATAATCATAGGTAGTCCATTCATATTCATTGAGCTGTTCATCTGACCACCTATGATGGTTATTTGATCTCCCGTTTTTGGTCTTACAGCAGTTGAATTATCCGGAGAATACCAGAGAGGACCAAAGTTAAGATAGTATTCATTTTTAGTGTCGCCGTTAACATCGAGATAATAAATTGGCATTGGAAGAGATGTATCTACGGTTACTTTACCGGAGAGAGTAATTTGTGCCAATGTATCCGGGAACATAAATCCCATTCCGCCGCTTCTCATTCCTTGAGCAGAAAGAGAAATTGCTGATAGAAACACCAGCATTAATAATTTATTTATATATTTTTTCATATTATTTCCTTTTATTATTTGGTTAGTCTATTTTTTACAATTTGTAGTAATGATCATTATAATAAGAGCATTAAAAAGTGCTGTTATTAATTTTTGCGAACAATTGTTTGAGAATATCTCTTGGTTACTCCAAGTTAGATTCATATAAATGAATATTGATTCTTCAATAATTACTTATTTCATTAGCCGATGAAAAAATTCTTTCATACTTTTAAAAGCTTCGCATTAATAGAAACAATAACTGTGCTCAAGGACATAAAAGCAGCACCTAATGCAGGGCTCAATAAAATACCGGAGGAGAATAATACACCGGCTGCTAATGGAATTGCTACAACGTTGTATCCGGTGGCCCACCAAAGGTTTTGAATCATTTTTTTATAAGTGGCTTTTGCCAATGCAATAACAGATGCTACATCATCTGGATTGTTTTTGATCAAAATAATATCGGCAGTTTCAACTGCAACATCAGAACCGGCACCAATTGCAATTCCAATATCCGCTTGGGCAAGCGCGGGTGCGTCATTTACGCCATCGCCCGTCATTGCTACAATTAATCCTCTTTGTTGAATTTCTTTTATCTTGGAAGATTTTTGATCCGGCATAACTTCTGCAAAGAATTCGTCCAATCCCAATTCTTTAGCTACATATTCCGCTGTTTGCTTATTATCACCGGTCAACATCAAACATTTAATGCCCATCTTTTGTAAACGCTCTATTGCAGATTTTGACTCAGCGCGAATTTTATCTCCTAAACCAATCGCTCCAATTACTTTATCATCAATAATTAATACAACTGTTGTTTTGCCTTTCGTCTGCAAATCCATAACAGCATTCTGATCGTAATCAAATTTTTTATCTACCAAATAACCAGGGCTTACTACTAAAACATTTTTACCATTAACCTTTCCTTTAACACCTTT
>JAKAKD010000081.1 GCA_021824635.1 Bacteroidota bacterium
CTCTGTATCCGGAGAAGAACAACTATCTTTTTTTTGTAGCAAATGGAAAAGGCGGACATATTTTTTCCAAAACAATTAATGAACATGAATTAAACGTAAGCCGGTACAGACAATGGCGAAAAAATCAAAATTAATTTTTAATGCAGCAATAGTATTCTCTTTGTTGTTGTTTTCGAAATGCGCTAATCAGATGTCTCCAAGCGGCGGTGAAGTAGATAAAATTCCGCCTACAATTTTAGAATCGTTCCCGATAAATGGAACAACAAATTTCCACGAAAATTATTTTGAGATCACTTTCAGCGAATATGTTGATAAACGTTCGATTCAAGATGCAATATTTATCTCACCTACATTGCTAAAACCTTTGGAATATGATTGGAGCGGAAAAACTCTAAGAGTAAATTTTGAAGATACTCTCAAACAGAATACAACTTACACAGTAACAATAGGAACCGATGTAAAAGATCTGAACAACAATAATAAAATGGCTGAACCATTCACGTTTGCTTTTTCTACCGGAGAAAAAATTCATACGGGAAAAATCATTGGAAGGATTTATGATCCCAACTGTGAAGGCATTATGGTTTTTGCTTATAAAAATGAAGGGAAGGATATTGACCCTAGTAAACAAACTCCGGATTATGTTTCGCAAGTTGGTAAGAATGGAAAGTATTTTCTCTCCGGAATTGGAGACGGAACTTATACTATTTTTGCAATTAGAGATAGAGTAAAAGATCTGAAATATCAAAAAAATGAAGATGAGTTCGGAGTGCAGTTCAAGAAGGTCGAATTGAGAGATAAGTCTAACGAAGTTAACGACGTAGATTTCTTTATTACAAAAGAAGATACAATCGTTCCGAATATCTCAAGTGTAATAATGAAAGATAGAAATCATTTGCTTGTGGAATTCAATAATAAAATTGACAGCGTTAAATTATCGCCTTCAAATTTTTATCTGCTCGATACAACTGTAAATAGAAAAGTTGTTGCAAAATATATTTACAAGGGAGACGCAAAACCTTATCAGTTCTATCTTGTGTTAAGAGATACTTTGGAAAAGAAAGAAGGATGGGTTTTGATCTCTAACGGAATTTTTAATCTTGATTCAAGACAGTCCATTGAAGAGAAAAATTCTATAACGGTAAAAAATGACCTGGATACAGTTGCGCTAAAGATAGTTAAAGTTGCCGGCGAACTTCCTGAAGGCAAAGTTGATTTTGAAGACGCGAAGATTTCCATATCCTTTAATGATGCTGTAGACACAACCGATTTAAAAGAAAGATTAACAATTCAAGATGCTAAAGGGGATAAATTCAGGTTTGGTATAAAACGTATTGATGATGCCGCTTTCACAATTTCAGTCTTATCAAAACTGAAGCAAAGCGCGGATTACACTCTTAAACTTGATCTGAAAAATTATACAGATATAAGCGGAAACAAAATTGATTCTCTCTTCCAGAATAAAATAACGACGTCGAACGAACTTGATTTCAGCGGTGCTTCGGGAAATGTTGCCGGTGTTTCAGATTCTTCAAATGTTTTTATTGTACTCCAAAACATTAGAGAGAATAAAATAAAATATTCGCAAAAAGCCGGCGCAAAAAATAATTTTGATTTCAAAAAAGTTGTACCCGGTAAATATTTGGCGTGGAGCTTTAAAGATAAAAACAAGAATGCTAAATATGATTACGGAACTATCCTACCATTCAAACTATCGGAAGAGTTTAAGTTTTATCCCGATACATTAAATCTTAGAGCGCGCTGGCCCGTTGGCGGTGTGAATATTGATTTTCCTAAATAATTTTTTTTACCTATAGTAACGTACGTTTCTAATTGGAGTAGAAGAATGATTCTGCATTACATCGGTGTTCTATTAATTGGAATAATTGTTGGATTTCTTGGTGGACTTTTCGGAAAGGGAGGTAGCGCTATTGCTACACCGATGCTTAGTCTTATTGGAATACCCGGATTTATTGCAGTAGCATCACCATTGCCTGCAACTGTGCCAGGCACATTCATTGCCTCGGTTGAATATTGGAAGTCGAATTTGTTGGACAAGCAGATTGTTCTATGGAGCGTTCTATTTGGTGTGCCTGCGACGATTGTTGGCTCTTATCTTACAGCATTTACAGGAGCTACGCCGCTGTTGATTATTACTGGTTTGATGGTTCTCGTGTTTGGTTTGAGCTTCCTTTTTTTTCCTAAAGAAGTGGAGAATAAACCGGTTGAAATGGAGATAAATTTTTCGAATCGCTCGCTAAATTGGCGTATTCGGTTGGTACTAGTTGCAATTTTTATTGGTTTGATTTCCGGACTCTTAGCAAACTCGGGTGGGTTTTTATTAGCTCCAAGTTATGCCCGGATTCTGCATCAACCTATCAAGAAAGCATTCGCATGTTCACTGGCTGTATCTGTATTTCTTGCTTTGCCCGGAACAATAGTTCATGCATACCTTGGGCATATTGATTGGTTGGTTACGGTTATCTTATCGCTTGGTTCGGTACCTTTTTCATTCTTAGGAGCCAAAGTAGCAATCAAATCAAAAGCGAGCATTTTGGAACGATCTTATGGTTTAGCATTAACCGCATTAGGTATATTTTTCTTATTTAAATTATAATTCAGCGGATTTCAAAACGTGAAGCGATGAGGCATTTGTTTTGGGACTAGAGATATAAAAAAAAATAATTATAATCTAATCAAGGAGTGTGAGTTAATTCCAAATCTTTTCTCTCTAAAACTACGTGGTGTGTATTGAATAGAGAATATTAAAAAAAATAATGATTGTTTGATGCCTTTCTTTTTTAATTATCACTAAATATGAGAGGTTCAATATGTTAAGGACATTTATCGCTTCGTTGTTTTTCCTAATAATTATTCTAACAAAAGTAACTTCCGCACAAGAAACAAATTCCATCCAAATTAATGGAGGTATAATATCTCCGATGCATTCTTCAAATGGATATACTGGTTTAATTCAATTCAACTATTCGCTTACACCGGAGTTTAGCTTTTATCTCTATTCAGGATATTCATTGTGGGACCAACACAAAGTTGTGTATTTGGAAAATTATTCTAGCGTCCAGAAACAAACAATATTTAATTCCTATAAAGCTGATGACCATGTACTAATCCCAGTCTATTTCGGAAGCAGAATTAATTTACACACAAATAAGTTATTTACTTCTTACTTAACTGCAGAGTTAGGATATTCTTATATCAGATATAGTTCGTATCAAAATTTGAGATCAGTAAATCCGGCCACAGGAGAAGTTTTGAAATATTATGTAGATCAATCAACAAGAAAAGAGAACCGTGAAGATTTATTTGGATTAGGAATTGGAGCCGGTATTTCACATTCATTGACAGAAAATCTAAACTTAGTTTTATTGTTCAAATTAAATAGTTATATCAATTCGAATTATTCCGGAATATTTAGCAGCAGAGGAACATACACAATGTTCTTAGCCGGGTTTAATTTTAGTATTTAACGCTTTGAGTTGTTTACTAACTATTTTGATGTGTCCTAATCATGGACAAGTACACTTGTTTAATGAAGTGCTCCAGGTCTCAAAAAATTCAATTATTGGCAAGATTATTAACAATTTCCGTATTATTTTCGATTATAAGACTAAGACATCATACTTTGATTCTATTCTACTTTTACGGTAAGAAATTCTGAACTATTATGTGCTTTAGAAGTGTTTGTCTTAATGAAAACTAGAAAAGTTTTAGTGTGATAATAATCAGGAGTAAGAATGCCGGATGAAACACAAAATGGTTTCTCTTCAAGAGTAAAGATTGAAATTGTAGAGAAAAAGATGAAAGCACTTCTTGAAGTGAAAGAGCCTGAGACAGAGGAAACTCAACCGATTACTTCTCAAGACCTGCTAGATATTATTTCAAAAGAAGGAATAAAGTTTGGTATAAACGAAAGTATCATCAATGAAATAATTGAAGGTAAAAAATGGGGAGAAAAATTTGTTATTGCAGAAGGATTATTTCCATTACCCGGCGAAGATGCTAAACTTGAATTTTGTTTTCCGACTGATAAATCACTTAAACCGCAAATTACAGAAGATGGTCATATAGATTACCACGAAATTTCCGTTGTACACAGCGTGGAAAAAGATGCTCTGTTGATAAGAAAGACAGCCGCAACTTTGGGTTCAAAAGGAATGGACGTTTTAGGGAATGAACTTACGGCAAGTTACGGAAAAGATCTAAACATTGTGATTGGTCAAGGAACTTACAGAGACCCAGCAGATAATTTAATAATTAAAGCTTCTGTTGATGGAATAATTTTTTATGATTCTCAAAAAAACAGCATTGAAGTTCAGAAATTATTTCTAGTAAAGGGATCCGTTGATTTTTCAACAGGCAATGTAAATGTTAAAAGTTCTGTAGAAATTCAAGGGGATGTGAAACCGGGTTTCTCTGTAAAGACTCCGTACAATGTCCAAATTAATGGTACGGTAGAGCAAGCTACTATTTTATGCGACGGAACATTAAAAGTAAAGGAAGGAATTGTCGGAGATGGTAAACAGTTTATATCAGCTGGCGGGGACCTGCATTCGGGCTACATAAACAACCAAAACCTAAAATGTAAGGGAAGTTTATATGTCGGAAGTGAACTTAGAAATTCAAATGTAGAATGCGGCGATGAAGTAATGATGGTAAAAAACACCGGTGTTATTATTGGCGGTAAGCTGATTGTGACTAATAAAGTAACTGCCGGCTCAATAGGGAACAGATATAATGTACCTACCGAAATTGAAGTTGGTGTAAATTTTGACTTCAAGGGAGCCCACGATCTTAAAAAGGGAGAAATAATTGCGTTGCACAAAGTTATAGAAACGGTTAAAAAAAATATTACCCAGATATCACAACAAGAACAGACTGCTCTTAATAATAAAAGACTAATTACATTCCGTGATGAATATGACGCGTATATTCTAAAATTAGAAAAATTGAGAAAAGAATTAAATGAAATTGAAAAGCAATACTATGATGCCCCTAATCCGGTTGTTTACGTAACAAAAACAGTCTATCCCGGCGTTATTATTCAGCTAAAACATGCTGTGTATGAAGTGAAAGAAGAGCTTTCTCACGTAATGTTTAAACTAGTGAACGATGAAGTAGTTTTCACTAATATTAAATAATCCAAAACTTCATTAAATTTAATTACGTTTTCACTCCTTCCGATTTTCATCTTTTACTTATATTTGAAACGCAAAAATTAATCCTTTTGAAAACATTCTAATGAGAGAATAATAATGAACAATTCCGAATTCTACGACAAATTTGTTGACCGTCACGTTGGTCCACACCAAGAAGAAATATCCATAATGTTAAATGCAATCGGTATTTCATCTCTTGATGAACTGATTAATAAGACTGTTCCCACTAGCATCAGATTAAAGAATGAATTAAAACTCGATCCGCCTCAATCCGAATTTGATTTCCTTAACAATTTGAAAATTCTTGCAGGAAAGAATAAGATTTTCAAGAATTATATCGGACTAGGATATAATGCAACAATTACGCCCGGAGTAATCAAAAGAAATATTTTAGAAAATCCGGGTTGGTACACTCAATATACACCATATCAGGCTGAGATATCGCAAGGAAGATTAGAAGCGTTATTGAATTTTCAAACGATGATAATAGATTTGACCGGAATGCCGATTACAAACGCATCTCTGCTTGATGAAGCAACCGCAGCTGCGGAAGCAATGACAATGCTTTTCTCTCTTCGTAAAACCAATAAGAAAAGTGCAAATGTATTTTGGGTCTCAAAAGATGTTTTGCCGCAAACGATTGATGTCCTTAAAACACGCTCCGAACCATTTGGAATAAAATTAAAAATCGGCGATCACACAAATTTAGAATTAACCGATGATATTTATGGAATTTTAGTCCAATATCCAGCGACTGATGGAGAAGTTTATGATTATTCGGATCTATTCAAACAAGCGGAAGCAAAAGGAATTTACAAAGCCGTTGCGGCGGATTTACTCTCGCTTGCAATTTTAACTCCTCCGGCAGAATTTGGCGCCGATGTTGTAATTGGATCAACACAAAGATTTGGTGTGCCAATTGGTTTTGGCGGTCCTCACGCGGCTTACTTCGCCACTAAAGATGAATTCAAAAGACAAATACCGGGAAGAATTATTGGTGTTTCAATTGATTCGCACGGAAGACGCGCATTGAGAATGGCGCTCCAGACACGCGAGCAGCATATCAAACGAGAACATGCAACAAGCAATATCTGTACTGCACAAGTTCTACTTGCAATCATGGCAGGCATGTATGCCGTCTATCATGGACCAAAAGGGATTAAAGCTATTGCCGATCGTGTTCATAACCTAACTGCAATATTAGATCAGGCTCTGCAGAAAATCGGCATTAATCAAACGAACAAAAATTATTTTGATACTTTGAAAGTAGATTTGAGCTCAACAGAAGAAGCGTTAACGGTTAGATCTGAAGCTGTTAAAAACAAAGTGAACTTCCGGTACATAGATAAAAAATCAATCGGCATTTCAATTTCGGAGCCGACTACAATCTCGGATATTAAACAGATTGTAAAAGTGTTTGCTGTTGCGTTAAATAAAAAATATGACGATAAAATTATTGTAGATGAACATAAAAATGTAATGCCAAAATCGTTACAGCGTCAATCAAATTATTTAACTCATCCGGTTTTCAATTCATATTATTCAGAAACAGAAATGATGCGCTACATTAAAAGTCTTGAGAAAAAAGATTTGTCGCTCACAACATCAATGATTCCGCTTGGTTCATGTACAATGAAATTAAATGCATCATCGGAAATGTTTGGAATCAGCTGGCCGGAGTTTACAGAATTACATCCGTTCGCACCGCTTGATCAAGCGGAAGGTTATATGCAGCTTTTCAAAGAATTGGAAAATGATCTTGCAAAGATCACCGGTTTCGATTCCGTTTCTCTTCAACCAAATTCCGGTGCGCAAGGCGAGTACACCGGATTGATGGTTATACGCGCTTTCCATATAAGCAAAGGGCAGGCTAATAGAAATATTATTCTTATACCTTCCTCTGCGCATGGTACAAATCCAGCCAGCGCTGTTATGGCTGGAAACAAAGTTGTTGTTGTTAAGTGCGATGAACGCGGCAATATTGATATGCAAGATTTGAAAGCCAAAGCTGACCAATACAAAGAAAATCTTTCTGCTTTGATGGTTACTTATCCTTCAACACATGGTGTTTTTGAAGAAGCAATAATCGAAGCATGCGATATCATTCATAAAAACGGCGGTTTAGTTTATATGGATGGCGCAAACCTAAACGCGCAAGTTGGTCTAACGAGTCCGGGATTTATAGGCGCAGATGTTTGTCATCTTAATCTACATAAAACATTTGCAATTCCTCATGGCGGCGGCGGACCGGGAGTTGGACCGATAGCAGTAGCAAAACATTTAACACCGTTTATACCCGGTCATTCTCTTGTAAAGATTGGGCATGATAAATCAATAAATGCAGTCTCCGCGGCTCCGTGGGGCAGCGCGAGTGTTCTTGTTATTTCATATGCATATATAAAAATGATGGGCGCAGAAGGATTAACATTTGCAACCAAATCTGCAATACTCAACGCAAATTATATTAAAGCTAAGTTGGAAAAACATTATCAGGTTCTTTATACCGGCTCAAACGGATTTTGTGCTCATGAATTAATTTTTGACTGCCGTCCTTTCAAAATATCTGCTGGAGTTGAAGTTGAAGATATCGCCAAACGATTGATGGATTATGGTTTTCATGCACCAACTGTTTCTTTCCCGGTTCCCGGAACGATTATGGTGGAACCTACTGAAAGTGAATCTTTACGCGAGCTTGATAAATTTTGTAATGCGCTGATTTCAATTAGGAATGAAATTGACGAGATTGAAAAAGGAACTATTGGAAGAGAAGATAATCCATTGAAAAATTCACCTCATACTGTTGAGAATGTAATTTCTGATAATTGGAATCATCCATACACACGCGAAGCGGCGGTTTTCCCAACAACAGAAACCAAACAGAATAAATTTTGGCCAACAGTAGGAAGAATTAATAATGCATACGGCGATAGAAATTTAGTTTGCAGTTGTGTCCCTATTACTGAGTACATAGAGGAAACTGTCTAGTGAATGAAGTAATAGAATTAAATGAAATATGCCGTTTACTTTCTGAAACTAAAACTATTGCGGTCGTTGGATTATCAGACAATTCAGATAGAACAAGCAGACAGATAGCGGAATTTCTTGTTAATAAGGGATTCAAAGTTGTCGGAGTTAATCCTAATATTAAAAAAGCTGGAGAGATTGAGGTTTATCCCAATCTCTCTGCTGTTCCTTTTGATGTTGATATTGTTGATGTATTCAGAAGATCGGAAACTATCTCCGATATAATTGATGATGTGATCAAAAAAAATCCGAAAGTGCTTTGGTTACAGCAAGGAATTAGAAATGATAAGGCAGTTCAACCTGTAATTGAGAATGGCATTTATACAATTCATGATAAGTGTATAGCTGTTTATTATAATTTGTGTAAAGCAAACCGCAATTAGTTGCTTCTCCAAATGAAAATATTATTCCGCAAAAAATATTTGTTTCTTCTTCCAATTATTTTTTTTGTACTCAATGGCAATAAGCTTTATGCAGAAGAAGCCGACTCTCTCATAGTAAAGGATAGTGAATCAATAAAAATTGATTCCATAAGAATTACAAGCAATGATAAAACTCAAGAGTTTGTAATACTGCGGGAGTTAACATTTCAACCGGGCGATACCGTAACCGGGAAAATATTGCGGTTCAACAAAGAGAGAGTATTTAGTCTGGCATTGTTCAACCGTGTTAATTTTATAATTCACAATGAGCAAAACAAAAACATTCTTGAGATTCGTCTTTCTGAAAGCTGGTACATATATCCAATTCCTTTTCTAAGAGCCAATAACGGTGATTTTGCGAAAGCCACTTACGGAATTAATTTACTCTACAAAAATTTCCGGGGAAGAAATGAAAACCTTAGAGCAATGATTGGATTTGGTTATGATCCGACATATTCGGTTTTGTATAATAATCCTTCTTTAATCTTCGAAGATGGTATTGGATTAACATTTTTAGCTTCATATACTAAATTTACTAACAAAAGTATCTCTGCAAAAAAATTAACGGGAGAAGATTTCCAGTATAAAATATTTTCTCAAAGTATCTCTATTAGCAAAAGATTTAATCCATTCAACACCGGTTTTGTTTCGCTTGGTTTTAATTATTTGGAAAATCCTTTTGCGTTAAAAGGAATTACTGCTTCCGGAGGAAAGAATGACCGTCTGCTCTTTGGAGGAGTTGGTTATATTTATGACTCGCGCGACCTAAAGCAATTTTCGGAGAACGGTTTATATACTTTGCTAACTTATTACCACAAAGGATTTGGTATCAATAATATTAATTACAATGAAATTGAATTAGATTTTCGCGAATATAGAACATTATTCGAGCAGTTGAGCGGCAAATGGCGTATAGAATATAGAACCACTTTCGGGAATAAAATACCATACTATGATTATTCTTATCTTGGATTTTATGAGCGCGTGCGTGGTCATTACCGTGATATAAGAGAAGGAAATAATTTTCTGCTTACTTCTTTTGAAGTCAGCTATCCGATAGTCAAAGAATGGAATCTTAGTCTCAAACTTCCTTTATTGCCGGAAAAGTTAACATCGGCTAGAATCGGAATTTATTTAACCGGTTTTGTTGATGCCGGAAATACATTTAATAATGGAAAACCAATTTCAATAAATCAATTTTATTCGGGTTACGGATTTGGTCTAACATTTTTATTTTTACCTTATAGTGCAATTCGTTTTGAATATGCTTTAAATGAACTTGGAAGAGGAGAATTTATAGTTGGCATCGGTTTTTCTTTCTGACGTTGAGTTATACTATACGAATAAACCTATAATTGGAAATCAAATTCCAATTGAAGGAGAAGAATGTCATCACATCTCAAATGTGATGCGCCATAATGTTGGCGATTCAATTTATGTTACGGACGGTTTCGGAACGATCTATAAATCTTCCATATCCTCAATTGAAAAAAAGAAAGTCGTTGCTGATATTATTGAATCGACCAAATATGAAAATAAACTTGCCGGAATTTGGTTCTGCATTCCACGGTTAAAGAGTGCGGACAGATTTGAATATGCACTGGAGAAAGCAGTTGAATTGGGGATAACAAATTTTATTGTTTTTGATTCAACTCGTACTGTTGCAAAAGGAGAAAAAATTGAGCGGTGGGAAAAGATTTTAATCGCTGCAATGAAGCAATCACTGCGAGCGTGGCTGCCAAAGGTATCTTACGTAAAAAATATTTCTGAAATATTTAAACTTGCCGGCACAAAAATCCTATTTGATCAGAATGCCAATCAAACATTAAATTCATTTTTACCTATTATCAATTCTAAATTCGCAATTAGCAATTATTTCTTCATTTTCGGTCCGGAAGGTGGATTTACTGAAGATGAACTGGGGTTATCCACAGAGGGGGGAATGGAAAATTCAGAATTACGTATTCGTCTTACAGAAAATAGATTACGTTCAGAAACCGCAATTGTAACGGTAGCATCATTATTGTCAACAACTCTATAACAACTCTATAGTTTTTTTCACCAGCCGTTCAAAATTATTTTTTACTAATTCGGCAGTTTCCATCACTTCAGTATGAGAAAGTCTTTTATCTGATAATCCTGCCGCATAGTTTGTGATGCAAGAAATTGATGCAGCTTTTAATCCAATAGAAGAAGCATAGATTGCTTCATGTACAGTTGACATACCGACAGCATCGCCGCCAAATTTACGCACCATCTTAACTTCAGCCGGTGTTTCATAACTCGGTCCTTTTGTGAGCCAATAAACTCCTTCTTGTAAAGGAATTTTTTCTTCAAGTGCGGCAGCTTTAATTGTTTCGTTCATCTCTTTGCTGGGAAAATCTAAAAGAGCATTCTTTTGTGTTAGACTAGCTAGACCGATTAATTCTGTCAACTCAGTTTTAATATTTATTCCATTTAGCGAAGAAGCCAACATCAAATCCCCGGGTTTGAAATATGGATTTACACCGCCCGCGGCATTAGTCAATATTATTTTTTTACAATTCAATTTGGATGCAATGTGAACCGGCAGAACACATTGAGATAAAGAGTAACCTTCATAAAAATGAATTCTTCCTTGAACGATTAAAAGTTTTTTCCCAAGATAATTTGAAAAATGAAGATATCCATGATGACCCTGAACTGTTGATACTGGATAGTTGGGAAGCGAAGAAGTAGAAATTGACTTAACAGTCTCCACTTTTTCCGCAAAGTCGCCAAGTCCGCTTCCAAGTATTAAGCAGATTTCCGGCTCAAAAGGAATTTGTTTTACAATTGCTTCAAGTGTTTCGCGGTATTTAGAATTTAGATTTATCATTGAACAAGAATTCCTGCAAGTGTGGCTGTCATTAAGGTTGCTATTGTCCCGCCAAGGACTGCTCTCAATCCTAATGCGGCAATATCTTTTTTTCTAGAAGGAGCTAAAGGACCGATTCCGCCAATTTGTATTGCGATCGAAGAAAAATTAGCGAATCCGCACAGAGCATAAGTCGCCATCATCATACCTTTAGGACTCATGGTTCCGGCTTTTATAATATTTGTTAAATCTACATACGCAACAAATTCATTCAGAACTACTTTAGTACCGATAAGACTTCCGAAATTAAAAGCATCATTCCATGGAACTCCAATTCCAACTGCAAGGTAGCGCAACACCACTCCAAAAATTAATTGCATAGAAAGCGGAGCGCCAAAGTTTGCTCTCAGGTAATTATTGATTCCAATTAAATCACCAAGTCCTGTGAACAAATAATTTATTAATGCTATCAAAGCAATAAAGGCAAGAAGCATTCCGGCAACATTTAACGCTAGCTGTAAACCATCCGCAGCACCGGTTGCAGTTGCTTCAATTACGTTTGATGCATTTTTATCAACTTTTAATCTAACGGTTCCGCGAGTTACCGGATCGCCTGTTTCCGGATAAAGAATTTTTGCAACCACTAAAGAGGCGGGTGCTGCCATTGTACTTGCCGCTAGAAGTTGAATCGCAAATTTAATTTGTGCGTCTTGAATACTTATCTTATAAACTTCTGCAAAAGTCTGCCCAAGCATCTGAATATAACTTGCCATAACCCCGCCGGCAATAGTTGCCATGCCTCCGACCATTATAGTAAGTAGTTCGGAATTTGTCATCTTTTCAATGTAAGGTCTGATCAAAAGAGGTGCTTCCGTTTGTCCGACAAAAATATTTGCCGTATTTGAAAGAGATTCAGCCCCGCTTGTGCCCATCAATTTTGCCATTACCCACGCCATACCTTTTACTACTAACTGAAGAATTCCTAAATAATAAAGAAGTGAAGTGAGAGCGGATACAAAAATTATTGTAGGTAAAACTTGAAATGCAAAATAAAAGCCAATACTATCTGGACCATAACTATTTGCTAATTTTCCAAATACAAATTTTGATCCTTCTATTGTGAATCCAAGCAGACTTACAATTGCGGCTCCTAACCAGTTAACTAAATCCTTAGGCCAACCGAGAGGGAAGAACCAATGACGTAATGTTTCACTATGAATAATAAATATGGCAAAAAGAATTTGAATTGCTATTCCGGTTGCAACGAGCCGCCAATTAATTTTTCTCTTATTGTTAGAGAATAAGAATGCAATGCCAAGTAAAATGATTATTCCGCCAATGCCCCTAAGGAGAGATATAAAGAATTCCATTTAGATCCTATTAGTTTATTCAGGAATGTAATGACACTTTCGGCAGCGGGCTTCGTAACTATCTGCTGCGCCTACAAGCACACGTTCTGTTGAGACAACTTTGCGCTGAGTTTTATCGGCTGGATTTCCGCAAACTACACAAATGGCTAAAGTTTTTGTTATATATTCTGCAATTGCAAGAAGCTGAGGCATCGGCTCAAATGGAATCCCTCGGTAGTCTTGATCGAGTCCGGCAACAATTACACGCTTGCCTTGATTAGCAAGTTTATTACAGACTTCTACTAAATCATTACTGAAAAATTGGGCTTCATCAATACCTACAACTTGAGCTTCTTCTGATAAAGTTAAAATCTCGTTGGGAGAATCAACAAGTATTGAGGGCAACGATTGTTCACTGTGAGAAACAATTTCACTTTCGGAGTAACGGATATCAATCTTTGGTTTGAAAACTTTTACATTGAGGCGCGCAATGTTTGCTCTGCGTAATCTTCTGATCAGTTCTTCAGTTTTACCGCTAAACATACATCCGGCTACAACTTCGATCCAACCGGTATTACTGGGACTTGAGTGAGGAGTGAATTCCATCATGGTTTTAAAAATTCCTCGCCGAATGAAAAGGGAAGAAGTTCTTCTAATCTAAATGTTTTTATTTCGCCTTTCTGATTTGTTAAAATTACTTCAAGATCTTTGCCGCATAGATCTGCGAGAACTTGTCTGCATGCGCCGCAAGGAGGAAGAAAATCTTCGGAATCTCCGGCAATAGCAATTGCCTCAAATTTTCTTTCACCATCAAGTATTGCCTGAAACACCGCTGTGCGTTCGGCACATATTGTTAATCCATACGAAGAATTTTCAATATTAGCGCCTTTGTAAATAACGCCGCTTTCAGTTATTAGTGCCGCACCCACATGAAAGTTGGAATAAGTGGGAAGAGCTTTGCTCTTTGCTTCTACTGCTTTACGTGCTAATTCTTTTGCATCAAACATTTTTAGTCTTCTAATTTTCTTAATAGAAAGATAGCTGATTGAATATTTAAATGAAACATTTGAATGAACTGAAAAAGTGAATTATGATATTTTTTTTGATTCAGTATTATTTCATTCAACTTATAACCGGTTATTCTTCCAGCAGCCATTGTTCTGCCATCTCATCGGCAACTCCGTCTATGAAACGTGACGGTTTAGCAAATGTAATTCCTTGATGACGGTCGAATATTTGCATCGGGTAACAAACATATAAATTTTGTTTTGCTCTTGTTGAAGCAACATACATTAAGCGCCTTTCTTCTTCCAGCGATTCAATTTTATCAACTGATTGCGCGGAAGGGAAGAATCCTTCGATTGCATGAAGAATAAAAACTGTGTGCCATTCAAGTCCTTTAGCCGAATGAATGGTTGAGAGAGTTAAACGCTCCTTTTCTTTATCTTCGGCTTCAATATCGGTAACGCTGTCATGAGGTGGTTCAAGAGCCATATCGGAAAGAAAACTATCCAGGCTTCTATAATTATCTGCGAGGTTTAAAAATATTTCCAAATCTTTTTTCCGTTTATTCCAGTCATCGTATTTTTCTTTAAATAGAGGCTCGTAATAATTGAAAGCGAGATCAGTCTTTTCTGCCGGCGTCTGATTTTTAGTATGCATCTGATGAAGAAGATTGAATAGACTGAATATTCTTTCGTTATATTTTTTGCTTATAGCGGTTTCCGGATTATTATTTATCGAAAGATTATTTGCTGCGATCTCATCCATAATCATTTGAGCTTTTTTCGGACCGATTCCTTCGTGTAGGAGCAGCACACGGTACCAGCTGACATAATCAACCGGGTTTGCAGAAATTCTAAGAAATGCCAGAATGTCTTTAACATGTGCAGTCTCTATAAATTTCATCCCGCCGAATTTTACGTATGGTATGTTTGCTTTATTAAGTTCAATCTCAAGATTGAAAGAATGAAATGATGAACGGAAGAGAATTGAAATATCGTTTAGAGGAACACCTTCTTCCCGTAATTCTAGAATTCTTTCTACAATAAATCGTGACTGCATATTTTCATTAGCCGCAGAGATAATTCCGGGCAGCTCGCCGCCGTTTTTTTTCGTGAATAGATGTTTAGGATATTTCTCTTCTGCGAATTCAATAATATGATTGGAGAAATTCAGAATCTCTTGAGTGCTGCGGTAATTTTCTTCCAGAGTAATAATTTTTACATTTTTGAAAAGTTTTGGAAACTCCATAATATTTTTGAAGTTGGCACCGCGGAACGAGTAGATTGATTGAGAATCATCGCCAACCACCATTACGTTTTGATTGATCTGAGCTAGTCCTTGAATGATTTCTGCTTGCAGTTTATTTGTATCCTGATATTCATCAACCATAACGAATTTAATTGTTGACAAAAAAGATTTTGCCGCCGGACCTAACTCTAGCAGAAAATTCCGGAGAAATATCAGCAGGTCATCATAATCAAGTAAATTATTCTTTCTTTTGTAGGAAGTATAAATTTTCTGAATCTCTAAAATCTTATCCGTGTATTCGGCAAAATGGGGATATTCTTCTTCTAAAATATCTTCAACTTTTCTTTCTGTGTTCGCGCTGAAACTTAGGACTTTGAAAATTGTTGCTTTGTTGGGAAATCGCTTTTTATGCTGAGATAAATTCAATTGTCCGCGGATTAAATTTATCACATCCTCGCTGTCTGCCTGATCGAGAATAGTGAAACCGTTATCAAGATTGACTGCTTTGGCATATTTGCGCAGTACAATATTTGCAAAAGAATGAAATGTTCCGCCGTTGATTTTGGAACATCTGTTATCAAGAAGAATGGCGGCTCTATCCATCATCTCTTTAGCCGCTTTTCTTGTAAATGTAAGCAGTAAAATTGATGTAGGATCGTAACCCAACTCGGTTAAACGGGCAACACGGTAAACTAAAGTTCTTGTTTTGCCGCTACCGGCGCCTGCAATAATTAAATAACTTCCTTCAACTGCACTCACAGCTTCATATTGAGCCGGATTCAGTTCTTCGCGATAATTAATCTTAAAACTGGATTCATCAACAGTCGGTTTGTGCTCTTCTACTAAAGCAGTTCTTTTGAGGATGTATTTTCTTGCCATTATCTGCGGCGAGCTTTTGGCTTATTAAGAATTTCTGATATCAGATATAATTCTTGAAGAGTTTGAGGACTTTTTATTTTTTGTTTTATATCGCTAGTCTTAGAATTAAAGCTGAATCCAACTTCATAAGCTTTATGAATTTCTTCTTCCGGAACAGAAATATTTTTTTGCTGTGCTTCAAGCGACGGAAGTTTATCGTAATCAATATCCGGTAATTTTACTCCCTCTGGCTCAATCTGATTGAGGGTATCTTCACCACCAGTCTCAAAATTTGATGGATATTTATTTGAAGAATATGTTTCATACTCACTACCGGTTTTTGGAATTTTCATTCCGAACAAATCTTGTAAAACATCAGTAGGTGAATATTGGGAATTGGGAGAAGTTTCAGTTTCATCTTCTCCCGGATTCTCTTGAGGAATTTTTCTGCCCGTATTCTGTGGCTTCTTTTTACCAGCTATTGTATTAAATATTGTATAAATGACAAAAAGAAATATTAACAGTTGAAATATATTATCCATTTGTATCTTTGTTTTTCTTATCATCTGGTTTAGCAATTGAATTTCTCATTTCGGTATCGGATTGAATATTCCTGAGATTGTAATAATCCATCACGCCAAGATTACCTTTATGAAAAGCATCTGCAATAGCTCTTGGAATTTCAGATTCGGCTTCAACAACTTTAGCCCGCATACGTGCAACTTCGGCGCTCATCTCTTGTTCCAGAGCAACTGCGGCAGCGCGTCTCTCTTCAGCTTTAGCTCTTGCAACTTTTAGATCTGCTTCCGCTTGATTTGTTTGTAGAATAGCGCCGATGTTTGATCCTACATCAACATCAGCAATATCAATTGAAAGAATTTCATAAGCAGTTCCGGCATCTAATCCTTTTGACAAAACCACTTTTGAAATTTTATCGGGATTTTCGAGAACTTCTTTATGAGAAATACTTGATCCAATAGTAGAAACTATACCTTCTCCTACACGCGCTAAGATCGTAGCTTCACCGGCTCCGCCGACTAATCTCTCTAGATTTGTTCTAACTGTTACTCTCGCCATTGCTTTCAACTGAATTCCGTCTTTTGCAACACCGGAAACGAGCGGAGTTTCAATAACTTTCGGATTAACGGACATTTTCACAGCTTCAAGTACATCTCTGCCTGCGAGATCAATTGCAGCGGCTTTTGAAAATCCTAAATCAAGATTTGCCTTATTAGCCGAGATTAGTGCATTAACGACTTTTGTAACATTTCCACCGGCGAGAAAATGCGCTTCCAATAACGATGAGTTTAATTGAATACCGGCTTTAGTGCCAGCAATTAAATTACGAACGATTACTTGCGGTGAAACTTTTCTTAAACGCATTCCAATCAAATCTTTGAAGATTTTTACCTTTACTCCGGAAAAATAAGCTGTAATCCATAGTCCAATAGGGACGAAATATAAAATCATCATTAGGACAATTATTGATACAACAATTATAATTACCGATAAACCGGTCAATGCTTCCATTATTTTCTCCTTTATTAACCAAATGCAAGATATCAATTCAATCTCATTATTACAATTTCTGAAATTAACAAACGTCTTTTATCAT
>JAKAKD010000090.1 GCA_021824635.1 Bacteroidota bacterium
ACTTCAACTACATATTGCCATTCTTGTTCTTCTTTTTTTCTTCCGTTGGATTTACCGGCAAGAAGATAATCTAAAGTAACAAGCGGAAGTACCGAATCCCGCAGTTTTATTACTTCTTTTCCTTTGATAGAATTAATTTGTTCTTTATTAACCCGCAGAACTTCAATGACAGAACCAAGAGGAATGACAAGAAAATCGCCGAGAGCTTTAACAATCATTCCGGAAATTATTGCCAAAGTAAGAGGAAGTTTGATAATAATTTTTGTTCCCTTGCCGGTTTCCGATTCTATATTAATTATTCCACGCAATTTTGCTACATTAGTTTTAACTACATCCATTCCAACGCCGCGTCCGGAAACATTTGAAACTTTTTCTGCGGTAGAGAAACCGGGTAGAAAAATTAGATTCATCATTTCCTGACGGGAGAATTCTTTAGCGCGTTCACGTGTTACCAATCCTTTTTCAATTGCTTTGTCGCGGATTACATTCGGGTCAATTCCCTTTCCATCGTCTTCAATTGTAATAACAATATTATTGCCTACATGTTCAGCAGAAAGTATGACAGTTCCTTTCGGATTTTTTCCGGCGTTCTTACGGATTTCCGGGTTTTCAACTCCATGATCAACTGAATTGCGGATAAGGTGAACCAGTGGATCGTTAATCTCTTCGATAAGATTTTTATCTACTTCAGTATCTTCACCTTTAATTACAAGTTCAACTTCTTTTCCAAGATCGCGGCATAGATCGCGAACAAGACGGGGATAACGGTTAAATATTTTTCCAATTTTAATCATTCGGAGTTTCATTACAACTAACTGAAGCTCCGTTGTCATCAAATCTAATTGTTTTGTAACTTCACCGAAGTCCTTAGAAAATACTGTGCCTTCATTTTCAATTGCGAATTTAGAATTTACCTGTGATAGGCGATTTCTTCCAAGAACAATTTCCGAAACTATATCTAATAGATCATCAAGTCTATCAACATCAACGCGTATTGTATTTTCTTGAACCGACGCGGTTTGAGCGGACTTCTTTAAATGATGTTGGATGTCATCATTCTGATTTTGTTTTGGCTCAGAAAAATTTGCATCTGCAGCAAGAATCTCTTTCGCCTTTTGATCAAGTCCATCAGTCAGATTTTTTATTTCAACAGTTTCATCAACTACAGCGCCGCCTTCAATTTCGCTAATCAAGTGCTCTAACGTAGAATTTGCTTCATCTGTATTAAAGTCTTCGTTCTTATCAATTTCAATTTTCTTCAAAAGTCCTTTAATGGTATCGTAGCCCAGAATTATTCCATCCATTAAATGGGTGCTTAGTTTAACTTCTCCTTTTCTGAGTTTGTTTAGAATGTCTTCTGCTTTATGTGTAACATGCGGAAGTTTTTCTAAACCTAGAAATCCGGATGTTCCTTTGATGGTGTGAAACGATCTAAAAATTTGATTGAGCAGATCGGAATCTTCCGGTCTCTTTTCAAGTTCGAGAAGATCAAAATCCAATTTTTCTAAAATTTCTTTCGTCTCAATCAAGAAGCTCTCAACAATCTCCTTCATATCGGGATCGATGAGCGTCGGATTTGGGATATTTTCATTCATTGTTTTGCAAAGAGTTTATCAATTTCGGATTGTGATGCTTTAGTTAAGTTATCAGCTACTAATGAATCAACTAATTCTTGTGAACTTGTATTTTTCTCATACCGGGCGTCCGCGTTGAATGCGGCATCTCTTGGGAACTGATGATCATCAACTGCTAGTCCGCCGTTCTCTTTATCGTCCAACTCGGTTAAAAGCCCGCCAAGTTTTTCTTGAATTGATTGAATTAAATGATTGACCGAAGAGAGCTGCTGAGCTGTTATATCCTGTACTTGCAGTGAAATCGTAATGTTCATCATTCTTTCTTCAATTTTTTGAACAAGTGTAAGAAGCGAAGCAATGTCATCATCTTCTCCAAGTTTTTTCTTAAGAGAATCTAATTTTGAATGCATGCCTTGCACGTCAACCGTCATTCCGTCAACAATATCAAGAATTTCGGTAGTAGCAACTTCAGTTGCATTTGTAACGCTGTTAATCTGCAGAGCCGCTTTGGGCATTTTACTTGTGCTTTCGTGAATAGAGCGATTTACATTTTCCAAAAGGGGAACGGTATCCTGCATAAAATCTAAAATCTTTTGAAGAATGGGAATCAATTTCTGTCCGTAAACAAAAAATGATTTTAGGTCGCCTAATTTCTGGAATATATTTTCCATGCTAATTTTTTGATCCATAATAATTCCCCTTAAGCCGCTGAACTAATTATCTGTTCGATTTTTTCTTTTAGTATCTGCGGGGTGAATGGTTTGACTACATAGTTATTTACTTTTGCCTGAAGTGCTTCAACAATATCTTCCTTTAAACCGCGTGTTGTAACCATAAGGATTGGTATTGTTCCGAATTTATCATTTGAGCGGATTGCTTTTACAAGTTCGAGACCGGAAACATCGGGCATGTTCCAGTCCGTAATTACAAAGTTGATTGAATCGTCCGCTACTAATTTAGCCAGAGCTTCTCTGCCGTCTCCGGCTTCAACATAGAGGTCGTGACCGATAGTCTTTAAAGAATTAGCAACAATTCTCCTCATTGTTACCGAATCATCAACGACTAAAAATTTAAGTGCCATAGTTCTTCCTTTAGTTTAGATATTTAGAAACTTCATAAACAACCCGTTTGGGGTCAAATGGTTTAACGAGATATGAATTAGCGCCGCATTCCAATCCTTTTTGTATATCTTCAGTATTGCCTAATGAAGAGAGAACAATAATTGGAAGATCGTGGTATTCGTCATTTTTTCTTATAGAAGAGATTAATTCATATCCATCAACATTTGGCATATTCAAATCAGTAATAACCAAATCAACTTTTTGATTAGGGAGAAGTTCAATTGCTTCCATACCATCCGAACAACTGATAATTTCGAAGCCCTTAACAGATAGAGCAACTGAAACAAATTTTCTTATGGTTGGAGAATCATCAGCAACCAATATTACTTTTTTCATAAACCCCTACTCCTTTTTATAGCCGACAGTGTTTGGATAACTAAGCAATTTAAATGCTTTGGAAATACCGTGAAGTGTTTCTGAATAGCCAATAAATAGATGTCCGCCTTTGTTCAAAGAGTTATATAAATTGGCAATAACTTTTGTTTTGGATGCCTGATCAAAATAAATTAATACGTTTGCGCAAAAGATTACATCAAAATTGAACATAGTCTTCATTAATGTGTCATCGTAAAGATTCATCAGCTTGAAGTTCGCCATCTTTTTTATTTCCGGATTAACTTCAAATGC
>JAKAKD010000019.1 GCA_021824635.1 Bacteroidota bacterium
TCAACTTTTTCAATGCCGACTCAATTCCCATTTTCGATTCTTTGAAAGTTGTTGTCATTTGAGAAGTAGGAGGCATATCACTTTGCTGCAATAAATTCTGCAATGAAGAAAAAGTTCTTAAATACTTGGAAAACTCTTTTCCAAGTTCGGAGAATTTTTCGTCTTTCTTACCGGCAATTTCTTTTAACACACTTCTACATTTTATAACATATTTATAGCAAGCTAAACTCAAATCATGTTGAAGCTGCAAATCCTTTATTCTTGTTTTTACTCTGGGGTCCATCTTAATATTAAATGTTTGCTTAAATTGTTTTCCATCAACAGTTAATCTTGCTGAATAAGTTCCGGGCATTACCCAGGGAGATGTAGGCGCCGGTGCAGTATTCTTATAAATTGCAGACATTGGATATGACGGCGGAACATTTTGAGGTGTGTATCTCATATCCCACATAAATCTGTGCGAGCCTGCTTCAGCCGAGAGTATCTGCTGAGGGCGAATCCAATAAAGAGGAATATTTAGATTAGGTATTTTATATAGCGTATCATTATTTGTATACTTTCTAATAATTGTCCCTTTGGAATCCAATATTTCCAGACTAACATTGTCTGCCTTATTCTCTAAATAATAATTTAGAATTGCGCCTTCTGGAGGATTTTGACCAGCCGGTTCCTCTTGCGGTAAAGGTGTGTCCGTATTCATATCCCACCTAACACGATATGAATTTTGCGGTTTGAATAGAATAACATTTATTTTTTTTGATTCCGCATTAAGCTGGCGTAAAGGTGTTATATCATCTAATATCCAAAAACTTCTGCCGTGTGTGGCTATAACCAAATCATCATCTTTTATGATTAAATCTCGTATAGAAGTAGCAGGCATATTTAACCGTAAAGATTGCCAATTTTCTCCATCATCAAATGAAACAAAAACTGCAGTTTCACTTCCGGCAAATAATAATCCTTTTCTGATTGGATCTTCTTTAACAACATTGATCGGATCATCCGGCAAACCGTTAACAATTTCTTCCCATGTTTTACCGCCGTCTTTTGTTTTATAAATATGAGGACGCATATCATCCAGCCGAATCCGGTTTACTGCTGCATAAGCAGTATTCACATCAGTATGGCTTGCATCCATCAAAGAAACTTTAGACCAGCTTGTTATTTCCGGAGGAGTAACATTTTTCCATGTTTTACCTCCATCTTTTGTAAGATGAATTAAACCATCATCCGTGCCGCACCAGATTGTATTTATATCAACATAAGATGGAGCTACAGTATAAATAACTCCGCGCCTCGGCATTTTTTTCATTTCATCTTTTGTATATATCCCAACGCTTGCCGGAATATCCCAGCTTTCTCTGGATAAATCCGGACTAATAATTTTCCAGCTTTTCCCACCATCAAGAGTTTTGAATAAAACATTTCCCGCATAGTACAATGTTTTATTATCAATTGGATTGAACAATATTGGAGCGGTTCTAATAAAACGGTATTTACCGCCGCGTCCGACTTCCGGAGAAATATTTTGTGTTTGCCCGGTTCGTTTATCATACTTAGAAATTTTTCCGCCGTAAATAATATTTGGATCTTTCGGATCGGCAACAGCATAACCATATTCTTCAGCACCAACCGGGTGCCATTCTCTAAAAGTTATCTGTCCGTCGTTTCCGCGAGAAGCAATTCCAACCGATCCGCTTTCCTGCTGTCCGCTATAAACATTATAAGGGAATGCATTATCTGCACTAACATGATAAAATTGTGCTGTCGGTTGGTTGTACCAACTTGAAAAAGTTTCACCTCCATTAACTGTAATGATTGCACCCTGGTCACCGGCTATAAGCATAATTTTGTTATTATCCGGATTGAACCAGATGCGGTGATAATCATCTCCTCCCGGCGCGCCACGGAAACCGGTCCACGATTTTCCTCCATCAACACTTTTCCATACCACTATGTTTGCAGAATAAATAATATCGGGATTAGAAGGATCAACACTAACCTCTGCAAAATCATCACCTCTTCCCCAGAGCCGTCCATCGGAATTAATATTAACCCATGATTCACCCGCATCATCGCTTCTATATATTCCGCCGTATTTTCCGGCATCAACAGAAGCATACATTCTATTAGAATTAGATGGTGCAATGCAAACACCTATTCTCCCCAATCCTTGTGATGTTGTTGGTAATCCTTTTGTTATTTTATTCCATGTCTTTCCACCGTCTGTGGATTTGAATAAACCGCTTTCGGCTCCGCTCCATTCACCATTTTCCCACGGACCTTGTCTTGCAGCCCAGAGATCAGCAAATATTATATTAGAGTTGTTGGGATCAATTATAACTTGAATAGCTCCTGTATTTTCATCCTTATATAAAACTCTTTCCCATGTTTCTCCGCCATCAATTGTTCTGTAAACACCTCTCTCTGTATTTGGTCCGTAAGGATGCCCAAGTACGGCGGCAAAAACACGATTTTCATTTTTAGGATCTATTGCAAGTCTTCCAATTTGCTGTCCATCTTTCAAACCGGTATTCTTCCATGTATTACCAGCATCGGTTGATTTATAAATACCGTTTCCCACAGAAAGATCCGGACGTTGAATACCTTCGCCGCTTCCTACATAGATTACATTTGGATTTGAAGGTGCAACTACAATATCGCCAATCGAACCTGTCGGCTGATCATCAAAAATCGGTTTCCACACTCTTCCGAAATCAGAAGTTTTCCAAACTCCGCCGTTATTTACACCGATATAAAAAACATTCGGCTGCTGCCTAACACCGACAGCACCAACAGTTCTACCGCCGCGGTGCGGACCAATTATCCGCCACTGCATAGAGTTGAAATATTTTTGTTCAAATGTTTGCGCGTTGGTTATGTGAAGAAAGGAGATGCAAATGAATAGAATTGCAAGAAGTTTGCCGGATAGATTTTTTCCCATATTAGATTTTCATTCAAGATTATTGATAGAATTATTTTTAAATGACAGAACATTTTCTTCGTTCTTTATTAAAGTAATAATTTTGATTTACAAAAACTATAGGGATGACTCATTAATAAATTCTAAGCAAAAAAAATCCGGAGGCAATTGTTACCGAACTTTTCTATTAAATCAATTTATTGTTTTAATTCATGCTGAATGGCTTATATACCCTAATTTGAAAAGGAGACAATAAATTTGCTTCCTTTTCCTTTTTCCGACTCAACAGAGATTTCTGCTTTATTAAGTTCACAATATTTCTTAACAAGAGATAGTCCTAAACCGTTACCTTCAAACCTTCTTGAGTATCCGTGATCTTCCTGGATGAAAGGTTCAAATATCTTTGTTAAGAAATCTTGAGCGATACCTATTCCGGTATCCGAAACAATAATGTTTACTTTTTCTTTTTCATTCTTTTCGATTATGACTTCCACACTCCCCTTTTTTGTAAATTTAATCGCGTTTTCAATCAGGTTAATAATAATTAGTCTGATACTTTTTTTATCGCCATAAATTCTTGAGTCTTTAGATTTATTAACGATACTAAATTCAATTCCTTTTTCTTTGCATTGATTAGTAAACCCATCTTTTATCTCTCCAAAGATTTCGTTCATCAAATCTAATTCTGCAAAATTTGCTCTATAAGTTCCGAGCTGTATTTCCGACATATCCAAGATCATTTCCACCGTTCTTATCAATCTTTTGTCGGCAGACTCTATAGCATTGATGCTTTTAATTATTTCCGGTGTGAGCATACTGCCAAGTTGATCCTTAATTATAGTTGTATGGCCCATTGATATTGCAACCGGCATTCTAATTTCGTGCGATATCTGAGCAAGAAATTCTGTCTTTAATTTATTTGCGTTCTCTGCTTCTTCTTTAGCAAGATTAATAAAATAGATTGCTTTGTTAATTAGAAAATAGAGAAATACGGATGTTAGCATAACATAGGACCATGCTTTAAAAATCACTATCCATATTTTATGTTCCGTTAATGCAAAAAATTTCCCCATTGTAGAATCTGTTAAAAAAATCCAGACAGCACTTAGACAGACGTAAATAAAAATAATTCTAAGTGTCATAATCGAAGAGAATACTTTTGGGGAATTTTCATCCCTCTTTTTCAATTTAGCTCCAAATTACTTTTGCTGTTCATTATTATCGTGTTTAAAGAGAAATTATTTATAAAAGAAGGAATGGAGGAAAAAATAGATAGAATGGGGATGTTTAAAATAAAAAACCCGCCGAAGCGGGTCATAGAAAAGAATAATTAATTCTTGCTGATTAATCGAACGTCGGCTGCTTGAAGTCCTTTTGGACCTTGAGTAACCGAAAATTCAACTTTGTCATTTTCTTCTAAAGATTTGTATCCATCTCCAACGATTGACTGAAAATGTACAAATACATCTTCTCCGCCTTCTTGTGAAATAAAACCAAAACCTTTTGTGCTATTGAACCATTTTACTGATCCTTGTTTGCGCTCTGCCATAACAGATGCTCCTTTTGTAATTATTGATTGTTTGTTTTTGACAGGGCTTTATATCTACTGAAGATTTTCGAATTGCTTCTACGTCTGCATCTACTTCTAAAGTTACTGCCTTTGATGATGTAAACATACGGTAACTATTCATCGTATCCTAATGAATAGTAACAACACATTACACAGAATTGAAGGACTCACAACAATCACTAATTTTTTGGCAAAGTAAATGAGAAGGTACTACCCTTTCCGACTTCGCTTTCTGCCCAGATTTTGCCATTATGTTTCTCAGCAAACTCTTTGCAAAGTATTAGTCCAAGACCTGTTCCTTTTTCTCGTGAATCTCCAATGTCGCTATTCTTAACGTCTATTCTAAAAAGTTTTTCTAAATCTACCTTTGACAAACCGATTCCGTTATCAGACACCTTAACCAAAACCATCTCGCCGGTATCATCAGCAGAAACTTTTACTGTGCCGCCGTTATTTGTAAACTTAATAGCGTTAGAAATCAGGTTCCGGAGAATTGTGTCTAGCATGTTTGTGTCTGCCATAACCGTAGTTACTTCGTTAATCTCTGTATCTAACTCAATGTTTTTATTTTTTGCTTGAGCAATAAGAACATCTATAGAATTATCTACAATTTTTTTTAATTGAAGAGATTCCAGAAGAAAATTAATTCCGCCAGTCTGGCTTTGTGCCCAGTTAAGCAGATTATCTAAAAGTCTATGTGCTGATTTTGACGATTGACATATTATATCCACATATTTTCTTTTTTCTTCTTCTGATAATTCGATGAAATCCTCTTTCAACATTTCAGCAAAACTGCTTATTATTTGAAATGGATTTTTGAGATCATGCCCTATAATGGATAACAATTTATCTTTTGAACTGTTCAGTTGTTTAAGTTCTTTTTCAGATTCTTCTAAATGTTGACGATAATTTCTTAGTTTATCTTCTGTAAGCTTACGTTCGGTGATGTCTCGTTCAACAAAAAGAATGCTTTTAGGTTTGCCGGTAGAATCAACCAAAACAGTAGAATTCACATCAATATAAAAACGGCTATTATCTTTCTTAACTGCCAGATATTCTGTAAGCTTATTTTCAGCTTCACCGGCAATTAATTTTCGAATATTATCAGATAACAATTTGTGGCTTGAAGGATCAATAAAACCAAAGACAGGTTTTCCAATAAATTCATCAATTTGTTCTATAGAATAGCCATTCATTTCTGCTAATTTATCGGACACAAATTGCATCTTTCCATCTAACGATATCATTCCTATTCCATCAGGAGTAGCCGATATAATGGCTTCTAACTTTTGGTTACTTTGTTGCAGTGCTTCTACCGCTTGCATGTGCTCTGCATTTGTTCTAGCCAATTCTTCATTTGTTTTTTGCAGATCATCATTTGCTTTGGAAAGCTGAATCGTCCGTTCAGCAACTAAGTCCTCCAGATGCTGGTTACGTTCTACCAGTTCTTTCATAGGATAAATTTCGCCTTCACGAACTAGATAGTAAGGAATTGAAATACTGCTATGGGAAATTTTCCATCCATCTGATTCCTTGCTAAAAATCAATACCAGGCGAGCTGTCTCTCTTGACAGAATATGGTCTTTGATTGGAAGATGAATGATAAAAAAACCGGTAGCAACAGCAATAGTATCGGCTAGTGATTGGATTGCAACATCTTTGAGTTCGATTCGGATTGGATCTTTGACTTGGTCGAAATCCTGTCTTGTAATAGCTACCCATTGTTCCTTGTCTTTGACAAGAAAATCTCCGCCTCCTGTAAAGCCGGAAAAGTTTTCGCTGAAATACTTTGTAAGTCGGTCATCTCTGGATGCATACATCTGCAAATAGTCGTCAAACAGCTGCCGGATATTCTTTTCATCATTTTGTATTAATTCACCGGCAGTTGAATCAAAGAGCGTTCTAAATTTTGCCTCTGAGCCTGCACTTTCAGAATTTTTCCGTTCTTCTGTATCATGCTGGAGTAAATCTGCATCAATTGATTTCTGATTTTTTTCTTTCATGGTTTGGTTAGTTTTCCCCTAACAGTAATAATACAGGTTAATTTCATTATAACTATAAGTTTATGAAATGAACAGCAACATCTCGCTTCCATATATTATCGAGTATAATCGGATAAAGTTGAATAGCTATTAAAAAAAAATTTAGTCGGTCTAAAAAGCTTTGGTTTTCTAAAAAAAATTATAGCGATCGGTTAATATTTTATTCTTTAGAAATTTTCTTCTTTGGTTTGAACAAACCATTTGGATCGGAACCGATAAAGCAGATCTCTAATACATCTTTATCAGCAGGGCTTAATGATTTGATCGATTTTGCGTCAACTATTTTGTTATGCTTTATTGTAAAAAGATAATCACCAATAAATTCCAGATCGTCATCGGTAGTCATCCAATTAAATTTATCGAATATGGAAAGATTAACCGGATTAGAATAACTTCTGAGTGATTTATCACCGATTGTGTTAATGTAAAAATCAAAATAACTCATTACTAACTCTCTAATTGAGCGGTAAACAGGTTCACGAAAACGGAGAGTTGTTGTATTCGATTTTGCCACCGCTCCATAAAGATTATTCTGTTTAAATACTGCAATCACATGATCATCATCGTTATATGCCATGAAATCTACAATTAACGGTTTATGCCCGAGCATTCTCAAAACAGCGGCTGCAAACAATGCACCTTCAAAACAATTTGCCATCTGCCTATGCATTATCATCCGCGGAGAATAAGTAATATAATCCGGATTATATTTTACGCTGTTCAAATAAAGCTGTATATCAAAAGGAGTTTTAAATTGTTTGAAAAATTTTTCTTCTTTCTCATTTAATACCGGTGAATAAGATTTAAATTTATTTTTCAATTTTTGATTTCCTTTTCCATTTTAGAATTGTTGCCTAAAAAAATTCGACTTATAAATTTTGCTGACACAAATTCTGCACCGGCAGTCAGCACAATCCTCTTTTATCTTTGTTTTAAAACTAAGAAATTTCTCTAACACTATTTTTAACGATTTTCTATGACTGTATAAGCAGACGTTTTTGGTTTTTGTCTCTATTAAGCTTAATTTAACATCCAAGATTTAAGAAGCTATGTAAATGAGGTGCCCTGAGGTTGTATTTTGTTTTCCATTCTCTGCAAAAGCTTGCCAAATTTGAAAGCATTATTATTTCTAATTTCAAAATAATCTTGATGATTTCTGCAGTAATTTATTAATAATGGAGTATTTGTGGCTGATATAAGAAATATTGCCATCATCGCGCATGTTGATCATGGTAAAACAACATTAGTAGATCAAATTTTAAAACAATGCAGCGTTTTTAGGAAAAACCAAGTAGTTCGTGAACGATTTCTGGATTCCAATGATCTTGAAAGAGAACGCGGTATTACAATTCTAGCAAAAAATATTAGCATTCCTTACAAAAATTTTAAAATTAATTTGATTGACACACCCGGTCACGCAGATTTTGGCGGTGAAGTCGAACGTGTTTTAAAAATGGCTGACGGCGTTCTTCTCTTAGTTGATGCTTTTGAAGGACCGATGCCGCAGACACGTTTTGTTTTAGAAAAAGCATTAGCACTTCATCTGAAACCGATTGTTGTAATCAATAAAATTGACCGCCCTGATAACCGTCCTGTTGAAGTACTTGATGAGATCTATGATCTGTTCATTGATCTTGATGCTCACGAAGACCAACTAGATTTTCCGGTGATTTACGCAAGCGGACGTGAAGGATGGGCCATTAAAAATTTAGAAGACAGCAGAGAAAACATTAATCCTCTCCTCGAATCAATCATCAATGACCTGCCCGCACCGCCTGTTCTAGAAGGGACAACACAAATTCAAGTTACTTCTCTTGATTACAGCGATTACGTTGGCAGAATTGGAATTGGAAGAGTATTCCGCGGAACATTGCAGAAAACGGAAAAATTATCAATCGTGAAAAGAGACGGTTCGATACAAGAAACCGTACCTAAACAAATATTTATATTCGACGGACTTGCTAGAGTTGAAGTTGACGAAGTTCAATGCGGAGATATTTGTGCTATAGTTGGTATTGAAGGAATAGATATAGGAGATACTATTTGCGATTCTTCAAACCCGGAACCGCTTGAAATTATTTCAATTGATGAACCGACTATCAGTATGACTTTCACGGTTAACAACTCTCCCTTTTATGGAAGAGAAGGAAAATATGTTACTTCGCGCCAATTAAGAGAAAGACTTTATAAAGAATTAGAACACAATGTTGCTCTAAAAGTTAACGATACTTCTTCACCGGATTCTTATAAAGTATCTGGCAGAGGAATTTTGCATCTCTCTATTTTGATTGAGAACATGCGAAGAGAAGGATATGAACTTCAAATACGGGAACCAAAAGTAATTTTCAAAGAGATCAATGGTAAGAAAGCAGAACCAATTGAAATTCTTGTTGTTGATGTACCTACCGAATCCGCAGGCAAAGTAATTGAACTTGTTGGACAGCGCCGCGGCGAAATGATTAAGATGGAAAATAAAGGCAGTTTACAAAAGTTGGAATTTCATATCCCTACTCGCGGAATAGTAGGACTCCGGACAAAAGTTTTGACCGCGACTTCAGGTGAAGGAATTATGCATCACAGGTTTTTCCAATATGAATTTTTTAAAGGTGCAATCAATAAAGTTAGTAACGGCGTTATGATTTCTATGGATGAAGGACCGGCTACGGCTTACTCTATTGACGCTCTTCAAGATAGAGGAAAGTTTTTTATTGATCCGGGCGATGTAGTTTATAAAGGGCAAATCATTGGCGAGCATACAAAAGAAAATGATATTGAAGTGAACATTCAGAAAGGGAAAAAATTATCTAATATGCGCGCTTCTGGTTCAGATAAAGCAGTTAAGATTACCCCCGCAATTAAATTTTCTTTGGAAGAAGCATTGGAATATATTCAAGATGATGAACTTGTAGAAGTAACACCAAAATCAATTAGACTAAGAAAGTTGCATCTTGATACGAATGATAGAAAGAGATATAATCTGGGAAAAACAGTTTGATTTCTCGTTAGAGTAATTTAACTTATATATAAGAAATTCTTACTGCAGTTGGTAAGGATAAATTAACATCAAAAGGAGAGCAGTACAGTATGGAAAAAGGAACAGTAAAATGGTTCAACGACAAAAAAGGTTTTGGTTTCATCACACCTGAATCTGGACCAGACGTTTTTGTTCATCACTCAGCAATTCAATCTGAAGGTTTCAAAACTTTAGCCGAAGGTGACAAGGTAGAGTTTGAAATCGTTAACGGCGCAAAAGGACCTGGAGCGGCAAACGTAAAGAAAATATAATGTTGTGTTAACACTTTAGCTTTTTTGCAGCGAAAAGGCAGACAAAATTTTAGTCTGCCTTTTTTATTTTAAAATGTATTGACAACTAAAGATGATAAAGGTAAGTTATCATTAGACATAACAGTCTCGATTATTTTTCAACAGATTACATAACCCAGAGATATTCCCGTAATATAATACGGGAGTAAATTCATCAACTACGATTCATCACAAAAATAAGTGCGGAGGGATCAAATGTTTAATACAAGAAACAACCTATTAATTCTACTGATTATACCCATTCTTATATCGTGCTCATCTAAAAATTATTTTGTAAATCCGGAATACCGAGATAAAAAAATCAGCGACGCTAATCTTGTAATTCCTACAGTTAGCGAAGTTAAATTTTATCAGTTCGCACAAATTTTTAATGAGGGAGAAATAGAAAAAATAAAGAAGGATTTCTCATTACTACTCAGCGATAAGTTGAAAGATGAATTGAAATCCAGATCAACGTTTTCTGATATAAAATACGCTTCGTTCAAAGCAAAACCGGAATTTGAGTCAAAAGAATTCGATCTGAATGAAAAAGAAAAAATCTCTTTAAGTCTTCCGAAGAATCGTATCGAATCAGATATCTCGGAAAATCTTTTTCTTCTCTTTCTTAAAGATATAACTCTATCTCTCGAGAATAAAGAGAAGGACACCTCAGATCCGGCAAAGCATTATTCCGTTACTTCCACTCCCGGAAATGAACCCGTTCTTAATCCGATGCGACTTTATAATCAAATCTTGGTTCTTGATTTGAAGTATTGTCTTTATGATAATAACACAGGTAAGACAGTATCATTCGGCAGATTTTCTTCTAAGCAGAAATATACGGAGACTAGTTCGGCTGAAAATATTATCAAAATCGGTATTGAAAAATTCGCCGAAAAAGTTTTTGAGAATACTCCTTTTGAGAATGACTGATTAGACAATAGAAAACAGTAAATCTGTTTTGTCTTAGTAATTTTAGGTAATAATGAAAAGATACAGTAGCAAATCGCCCGAAGAAGTGATGAGGTTAGTTACTACAGAAATTATTAGAAGAGCGATTTTGCTTGGTGGTAAAAAAAAACGGTCAATATATATAAGTAAAACATCCGGAGGAAAAGGTGTTGATGTTACTTCGTTGGATCCGAGAACTAATGAAGGAAAAGAAAATTTAGAAAAATTTTTAACTCCGATAAGAAGATTTTATACTTTTAGCGGATTGGGTTCTCCCGAAGAAAAAGATGCAATCAATTGGAGAGTGTTAAATCTTCCCTTCTTGAGGAGAATGCTTTTAGAATTTCAAGTCGCGGTTTCATTTTTCTTAAAAGGCAGTCCGGCGAAAAATAAATTATATAGATGGATGGGTGCACACATTGGCAAAGGCGCAGAAATAATGCAGATGGTCTGGCTAGATCATTTCCGTCCTGAACTTATTTTTATTGGCGATAATACTTTGCTGGGCGCTTTCACACAATTGACAGTTCATGCTTACGAAGGATCGGGCAAATTCCGTTACGGTATAATTGAGATTGTAAATGACTGTGTAATTGGCGCCGGTACCGGGATGGGTCCGGTACAAATTGAAGATAATGTTAGAACTTTACCGGGTACAACATTGTCTCCCTATTTTTCTAAAATCAAATCCGGTTCTGTCATTGGTTGGAATCCTCCGAGCATAAAAGAAATTAAAACAGAAGATTCTATGAATGAAATTAATTAGTCGCATTAATCTTTATGTCAGTTTAAAATTGAAAATTTATAATAATTATTCTAACTTGGATTTAGATGATAACTCATTTGCAGATAATTAATTTATGATTTATTTCTTCGCTCGCTTCTCGCTCATCTCTCATCAGATGCAGAACACAAGGTATATCCGACTAAAGAATACAAATTCATTTTATGTAACTGCTTTCCTTTTTTATTAATTCAGAATATTGATTAACAATTGCATAGGACAATTTCATGCACATTTTAGAAGAAAATTTTAGAACGCCCGTTAAGAAATATCCAGCGTCAGTTAAAAATTCTTTTCTCAACTCAAGCGTAATATTTCTATATGTTTTCATTGCGGTATTCATTTTAATGTTTCTCGCAAACGCTTCATACGGACAGAATAAAATTACTTCTCCTAAAGAGCAGTTAGATTTTAACGTTGGAGATGATTACAAATTAATCACATATAGCCAGTTAGTTGAGTATTGGAAAAAACTCTCAGCCGAATCACCAAGAATTCATCTTGAAGTAATGGGGAAAACTGCCGAGGGAAGAACTCAATATATGGCAATAATTACTTCTCCCAAGAATTTTGAAAAGCTGAGTACTTATAAAGAAATTTCGCGCAAGCTAGCTTTAGCAGATTCAATTACAGAAGAACAGGCAAAAGAATTTTCGAAAACAGGTAAAGCTGTTATATGGATTGACGGAGGTTTGCATGCTACTGAAGTAGTCGGTGCGAATCAGCTTGTTGAGATGGCATATCAAATGGTGAATTCCAACGATGACGAAACGACGCGTTTGCTCAACGATATAATCCTTTTACTGGTTCCGGCAAATCCGGATGGTATGGAGTTAGTTGCTAATTGGTACATGCGAGAACAAGACCCTAAGAAGAGAACATTTAGTAATCTTCCCCGCCTTTACCAAAAGTATATCGGTCACGATAACAACCGCGACTTTTATATGATGAATCAAGTAGAAACTGAAAACATGTCACGTATAATGTATATGGATTGGTTCCCTCAGATAATGTATAATCATCATCAGACAGGACCGGCAGATTTAGTAGTATTTGTTCCACCATTCCGCGATCCCCCGAATTACAATTATGATCCATTATTAACAATCGGAGTTCAAGCAGTTGGTGTTGCTATGCATAACCGATTGATTTCAGAAAATAAACCTGGCTCGGGTATGCGTTCTGTAACATCTTATTCAATCTGGTATAATGGAAGTTTGCGTACCGCAGGATATTTTCATAATCAGATTGGAATGCTAACTGAAATGAATGGCAATCCTACACCAATGGAAATTGCATTTAATCCTGATAGACTATTGCCAACCAACGATGTTCCTTATCCTATCGCACCGCAAATTTGGCATTTCCGTCAGTCAATTGATTATTCAATTTCACTAAACAAAGCTGTGCTCGATTACGCTTCAAGAAATAAAGAGACTTTACTTTACAACCGTTATCTAATGGGTAAAAATTCAATTGGTAGAGGCAACCGCGATAGTTGGACTATTCACCCTCAAATTGTTGATGAAGTAAAAGATAAAATCAAGAAAGATATTGATGCAAAAAAAGATTCTTCCAAAACAACAGTTCAAGCTCCAAGAGGAAGAGGTCAGGGCGTTCCCCAAAAATATTTTGAGCTGTTTAAACTACCCGAGAACAGAGATCCGCGCGGATATATTTTACCAAGCGATCAACCAGACTTTCCAACAGCAACAAAATTTATCAACGCATTGATAAAGAGCGGCATAAAAGTTTTAAGAGCCGAAAAAGATTTTCAAGTTGCATCTAAAAATTATCCGGCTGGTTCTTACATTGTTAAAACCGCGCAAGCATTCCGTCCTCATATTCTGGATATGTTTGAACCGCAAGATCATCCTAATGATTTTAAATATGTAAACGGTCCGCCTATTCCTCCTTACGATAACGCCGGTTGGACTCTCGCATTTCAAATGGGAGTTAAGTTTGATAGAATTCTTGACGGATTTGACGGACCTTTTGAAGAAATAAAGGGATTAGCAAAACCTCTTCCAGGCAAAGTTATTATTGTTACTAATCCGAAAGGTTACTTGCTGAAATATGAATCCAACGATGCAGTGATTGCTGTGAACCGCCTTCTTAAAGAAGAGTATAAAATTATCTGGTTGAATGAACAATTATCTAATAAAGGGAAAAATTATTCTGCCGGGACATTTTTTATCTATTCTAAAAAATCAGTAAATAATCTTTTAGAAAATTTATCAAAAGAATTAGGATTGAACTTTGAAGCTGTTGATTTTATTCCCGCAGTGAAATCATCCGAGCTTAAACCGGTAAGAATTGGATTGTGGGACAGATACGGCGGCTCGATGCCTTCCGGCTGGACAAGATGGCTTTTAGAACAATTTGAATTTCCTTTTGAAGTAGTATACCCGAAAACTTTGAATGAAGGAAATCTTAATAAAAATTACGATCTGCTGATATTTGTTGACGGAGCAATTCCGCCGCTTAAGATTGCGAATAGCTCACAGTCACAATATCCTGGGCGGACATCAAATGTGAAACCGGAATCAATCCCGGCAGAATTCAGAAATTGGCTTGGCTCTATAACTGCTGATACTACAATTCCTAAACTAAAAGAATTTTTGAATGCCTGCGGTTCAATAATTACAATCGGAAATTCTACAGCGCTTAGTTCTTATGTTAATCTGCCTCTGAGCAATCACATGGTAAATAGTAAAGGCGAACCGCTCCCACGCGAAGAATATTTTATTCCCGCTTCGATATTACAGGTAAAAGTAAATAATAAACTTCCTATTGCTTATGGATTGCCGGAACGTCTTGATATTTTATTTGAAGAAAGTCCTGTATTTCGTTTGAAACCGGATGCCGATAAAAACGGAATAACACCAATTGCATGTTTCGACAGCGACCGTCCTTTAAGAAGCGGCTGGGCGTGGGGTCAAGATAAATTATACGGCGGTGTTTCCATGGCTGAAGCTAAAGTAGGCAAAGGTAATTTATATCTGTTTGGTCCCGAAATACTTTTCCGTGGTCAATCGCACGGTTCATTTAAATTTTTATTCAACGGAATTTATTTGAGCAATACTAAAAATTAATTTTTTATTCTAAATCTATTTTTGATTAAAAAGGCAGGCAATTATTGTCTGCCTTTTTGCTTAAAGCTATTGACAAGTCAACAAACTAAAGCTATGTTATTCACAAATATTGTTGTCCTAAAAAAATCATAATTGTTTATTCACCATTAAAATATTAATTGTATGGAAAAAGAAAAGCAGCCGTTTGATTTTGATTATATAATAATCGGTTCCGGTTTTGGCGGTTCTGTATCAGCACTGCGCTTATCGGAAAAAGGTTACAAAGTTATTGTAATAGAAAAAGGGAAATGGCTTCGTGCGGAAGACTTTCCCAAAACTAACTGGAATGTAAAAAAATGGATATGGCTTCCAACTCTAAAATTCTTCGGATTGTTCAAGATAACTCTCTTCAAACATATTACGGTTCTTTCCGGTGTTGGTGTTGGCGGCGGTTCTCTTGTTTATGCTAATACATTACCGGTTCCAAAATCTGAATTCTTCACTGCTGAAACCTGGACACATTTAGCTGATTGGAAAAATGAATTAAAAGATTTTTATCCAATTGCATTAAAGATGCTTGGTGCATCTTTGAATCCCCGTTTAGAGAAAGGTGATCTTGCACTAAAAGAACTCGCTAAAAAGATCGGTAAGCTGGATGAATTTGAAGCAACAGAAGTTGCAGTATTTTTTGGTGAACCCAATAAAATCGTTCCCGATCCTTATTTCAACGGAAATGGACCTGACAGATCCGGCTGTACTTTTTGCGGCGGTTGTATGGTCGGATGCCGTTTCAATGCAAAGAACACCCTTGATAAAAATTATTTATACTTCGCACAAAAGAACGGCGTAAAAATTCAAGCTGAGTCCGAAGTTTATGATGTTCTTCCGCTTGATTCTATAAACGGTTCAACCGGTTACAAAGTAATGTGGAAATCATCAACATCATTCTTAAAATCAAAAGGTGAATTTAAATCGCGAGGGATTATTTTTGCTGGCGGAGTTTTAGGAACAATAAAATTATTATTAAAATTGAAGCGTACTTCCCTTCCAAATCTCTCCGATAAACTTGGTTCCGGAATAAGAACAAATTCCGAAAGTTTAATTGGTGTTACTACTTTTGAAAAAGATACTGCATTTTCAGATGGTGTTGCAATTGGATCTATCCTACATACCGATCAGCACAGCCATCTTGAACCGGTTCGCTATCCATCCGGCTCCGGGTTTTGGCGTATTCTGATGTCGCCTCTTGCTCACGGGAAAAATATTTTTGTCCGTTTAGCAAAAGTTGTATACGATATAATTTCTCATCCGGTAAAGAATTTTAAAATCTATTTTGTGAGTGATTGGGCAAAGAGAACGCAAATTCTTTTATTTATGCGAACAATTGATTCAACACTCAATTTTAGAAAAGGCATTTTCGGAATGAAATCCTCTCTCGAAAAAGGGCAAGGACCAACGGCATTTATTCAGGAAGCAAAAACTTTATCCGAGGAGTATGCAAAAATTGTAAACGGAAAAACAACCGTACTTTTATCGGAGACAGCATTGGGAATTCCAACAACCGCTCACATCCTTGGCGGCGCAGTAATGGGAAAAGATAAAACCGAAGGAGTAATTGATAAAGACAATAATGTTTTCGGCTATGAGAACATGCTCATTTGCGACGGCTCAATGATAAGTGCTAATCCCGGCGTGAATCCTTCTCTTACAATTACAGCTTTATCAGAAAGAGCAATGAGTAAAATCAAAAAGATAAATTGATGTACACATTTATCTTTTGCTGGTTCTAAAATTCTTAATTTTACTAAACAGAAAAACCCGACTGCATTTTTGCAATCGAGTTTTTCTTAACTATCATCACAAAGTTATAAAGCGATTTACATCCCGAATAAGTATTGTATTTTGACAAAGTATTGCTGATTTGTATTTGTAACTCCATAAATGCCTTCGTAATTAAGATAATCGCTTGTTGCGCCGGCATAAAAAGTTGTGAACGCACTAAGTTTATAACTGAATAACGGATAGACTTGATATGCTTTCGCGAAGGAATCATATTGAATAATTGTCCGGAAGAAAAATTCCGGAGTGAATTGGTAAACAGCAACTGCACGGTAAATATTTCCGTCATAAAAAAGTTCTTTTGTTGCTTCACTTGAAAGCCGCGCACGGGCATAAGAAAGAGAAACATTTAATTGCGAGGTAGGCTTAAGTGTAAGTGTAGTATTAAGGTTATGGCCAGAACCTATCTCCGGTGAACTTGAACGGTAGATAAATTTTCCAAAAGAGCCGCTAGCGGAAAGTGTTATTGCATTAATAGGTCGTGAGTTGATACTGATGCTGGAACGGTGAATTCCGTAGAACCAAGTCCCCAGGAAACTTTCATCATTCACTAATGAATAACTTGCATATAAATTAGTCTGCCCTTTTAAAGTGAACGAAAAATATGGCTGAATTACTTGTTCTTTTTTTACTCCGTAAAAATCATAACGCTGGTATGAATTAAACCCTAGAGATCCAAAATCTATAAACGAACCGGTAGGATAAAAAGCGTATTCATGCCCCATATAAAATTGTCTGTATCCGTTCTGATCGAATAAT
>JAKAKD010000015.1:0-20140 GCA_021824635.1 Bacteroidota bacterium
ATTGTTCAATTATTCAAAAAAATTTACGATGGGAAATGGATCAGCACAGGAATCAGTAAAGGCGGTCAAACCACACTTTATTTTAAAAGATTTTATCCGAATGATGTAGATGTCTCCGTTCCCTACGTGGCGCCAATAAACCTCTCCGCCGAAGATCCGCGCATTTATATGTTTCTAAATTCAGTTGGAACGCAAGAGTGCCGGGATAAAATAATTCAATTCCAACGTGCTTTTTTATTAAATCGGGAAGAAATTAAAAATTTATTAATGCGCGATGTAGAGAAAAAAAATATTCATCTTGCATGGGATTATGATTTTGTTCTTGAATACATGACTTTGGAATATTCATTCGCATTTTGGCAATGGGGCAATACTAAATGCGAGGATATTCCGGCTGCCGATTCTCCCACGGAAAAATTATATGATCATATGGTGAAAGCAAATCCTCTCTACTTCTTTACCGAACAGGCAATGAAAGATTTCGATCCGTTTTATGTCCAGGCATACAACGAGATTGGATATTATGGTTATAATTTAGAACCATTCAAAGATTTGTTGAAAGAAATTAAAGACGGTTCTAATAAAATTCTTGTTCCCAAAGACGCAAAAGTAAATTTTGACTGCAGTGTTATGAATGATGTAAACACCTGGCTGCAAAAGCATGGCAATAACATACTATACATTTACGGCGGCAACGATACTTGGAACGCCACATCAGTTCAACTGCTCGGGCAAACAAATGCTGTGAAAATGGTAAAGAAAGGCGGTTCACACGGCACCAGAATTGGAAGTTTTGAAGGTGAGCAGAAAGAAAAAATCTACTCTACATTAGAAAGTTGGCTTGGAATAAAAATTAAAAGATAATATCCAGATATAATTTCAAATATTGTAAATGTTTTCTAGTAAGAACTCTTAATCTGACTTTATTGAATTAGATTGACAAGGGAGAGACAATGGATTTATTCAAAGATTTGACACTCAATGCAGTTCAAATTATTCAACTAATGCTTGCACCCGCCATAATGATTAGCGCATGCGGATTACTATTACTCGGAATGAATAATAAATATTCGCTTGTTGTGAGCCGCATCCGTTCACTTAATGAAGAGAAAAGAGGTTTGCTAATCACCATCGGCGAAAACAGACATACAACAGACGATAACGTGCGTCTCGAAAGCGCCACAATTCAAATAAGTTCTCTTGTGTATAGAGCAAAATTAGTACGCAATGCCGTTTTGGGTTACACAACAGCAGTTGCTCTTTTCGTAATTACATCTTTATTGCTCGGCGTTTCTTCTGTACTCTCACTAGAAAAATTGAATTACTTTATCATAATTTCCTTTTTATCGGGAATGTTGTTTGTTCTTATCGGCGTATTTTATGCCGGACTTGAAACAAAGAAGGGTTACGATATAATTTCTTACGAAGTTAAGGCACATGAGTAACAAAAATTTTTTTTCTAAAAAAGAATTGCTTCTGCCCGAGAATATGATTTCAATGTACGCACGCGGTGCATTTCCTATGGCAGATGATTCCGGAGAAATTGATTGGTACATGCCCAATATTCGCACAATCATTCCCCTCGATTCTTTCAACATTCCACGCTCACTTAAAAAATTTTATTTATCCGCCGATTTTGAATATACCTTTGATGCAAACACACTTGAAGTAATTGCACAATGTGCCAACAGAGAATCAACATGGATTTCCGAAGAACTGATTGAAGCATATAAAGGTTTGCAAAAGTTGGGTTATCTTCACTCTGTGGAAGTAACTCAAAACAAGAAATTGGTCGGTGGATTGTACGGTGTTACTTACCGTGGAGCTTTCTTCGGCGAATCAATGTTTTCAAAGATTTCACAAGCTTCAAAATGTGCGCTGCTAAAATTAATTGAACGACTTAGAGAAAAAAGATTTACGCTACTAGATGTTCAATATCAGACCGATCATTTAAAGATGTTCGGTTCAAAAGAAATTCCATTTGAAGAATTTTCGGATATATTATTTAACGCTTACGCGCAAAATGTGACATTTCTCTAATATTACAACTTCCCAGCTTCCTCAATAAATTTGTATATTTCCAGAGGAAAAACAGTTGTTAGACTTTATTTCATTTTTCAGCTTATGGTTTTATTAGTGATTTTTATTGATTACAAATAAATGGAATTTCGTTATGAAAAAATTATTCGGTTTAATTTTATTCTTCCTGTTTGTATCAATTAATTCAGCTCAAACTGTCGGTGCGAGTTTCATGATCGCTTCCCCGCAAGGTGAATTCAAAAACAATGTAGATAACTTGGGATTTGGCGTACAGGTTGAAGGAACTCTTTGGGCACCATCAACACAAAGACCATTTTCAATTGGATTAAGCGCAGGGTATTTGGTGTATGGTCTTGTAAGTGAGAGGCGTGCTTGGCCCGGTTTTCCCGGAATTTATTTAAATCTCACAAGAACAAATAGTATTGCAAATTTGCACGCACTATTTAAAATTACTCCATTCATGGGATCAATTAGACCTTATATTGAAGGAATTTTCGGCGGAAATTATTTATTCACTACATCAGAAGTAAAAAATGAAAACGGCAATCAACAGATAGCATCATCCACCAACTTTGATGACTTTACATGGAGTTATGGAGGCGGTGCCGGATTGCTTTTTAAGCTGAGTGAAAACTTAGAAAATGTCTCTACACTTTTTTTGGATTTAAAAGTAAGATATATGTATGGAACCGAAGCGGAATACCTAACAGAAAATAGCGTGTTCGTAAACAATCTTGGTGATACTATTTTCAATCCGCAAAAATCAAAAACAGATTTAATTACGTTCCACGTAGGAGTGGTTGCGTATTTCAATTAATAATTTGAAACAAAATTTTATTTAAAAGAAAGGTTAACGATATGACTACTTACAAAGAATTAGGATTAGTAAACTCGAAAGAGCTTTTTGCAAAAGCTGTTAAAGGCGGATATGCAATTCCGGCATTCAATTTTAATAATCTTGAACAGCTGCAAGCTATTATTGGTGCGTGTGTGGAAACAAAATCTCCGGTTATTCTTCAGGTATCCAGCGGCGCCCGTAAATATGCAAATCAAACTCTACTAAAACATTTGGCTAAAGGCGCCGTTGATTACGCACACGAATTAGGTTACGATATTCCAATCGTTCTGCATCTAGATCACGGCGATACATTTGAACTTTGCAAATCATGTGTTGAATCCGGTTTCTCTTCTGTAATGATTGACGGTTCTCATCATCCTTACGAAAAGAATGTTGAACTAACAGCCCAAGTTGTTGAATACGCCCATAAATATGATGTTAGTGTTGAAGGTGAATTAGGCGTTTTAGCCGGAATTGAAGATGAAGTATCAAGCGCAGTTACACATTACACAAAACCGGAAGAAGTAGAAGACTTTGTTAAAAAAACGGGAGTTGATTCGCTTGCAATTTCTATCGGCACATCTCATGGTGCCAACAAATTCACGCCGGCACAGTGCACCCGCAACGCAGATGGAATTTTGGTTCCGCCCCCTTTACGTTTCGATATACTTGAAGAATGTGAAAGAAGAATTCCTGGATTTCCAATTGTATTACATGGAGCTTCTTCAGTACCGCCGGATCTTGTGAAAATCATTAACGGCAACGGAGGAAAATTGAAAGACGCGGTTGGAATTCCGGAAGAACAGCTACGCCGCGCTGCCGCATCTGCAGTCTGCAAAGTAAATATAGATTCAGATGGACGTCTTGCAATGACTGCCGCAATTCGCAAAGTCTTTGTGGATAGTCCGGCAGAATTCGATCCGCGCAAATATCTTGGACCGGCACGCGATGCGTTGAAAGAATTATACAAACACAAAGTTGTTAACGTGCTTGGAAGCGCAAACAAAGCATAAATTATTTCCAATAATTAAGATCTATGAACCGAGGGCTTGTTTAATCGAGCCCTTGTTTTTTTAAAGAAACTATTGCAAACTAAATCTGTTGACAAACGACTAAAGAACAGACGCTTGATTCAAGTTATAATTTCAAGTATAATTAATTCAGAATTTTATTGATCCAACAAATGCAAAAGATCAAACCGATTCTAAAAATAGTTGAATGGGAAGCGATGTTCTGGCTGGTAGGATTGATTTACTTGCTCTTTATTAATCCGTATCAGGTTCAACATTACACACTTTGCCCCTTTCACAATTTGGGAATATCATTTTGCCCCGGTTGTGGTTTGGGAAAATCAATTTCATTTTTCTATCATGGCGATTTACTTCATTCAATCAAAACACATCCGCTTGGAATCATAGCTTTCATATTAATTACCGCGCGAATCATAAAACTTTTTATCCGCATGTATAACAACTATCACAAATTAAATGAGGTTACTTATGGCTAGTGTATACGAAATCTTACCAGAAGTTATGGGCGAAGAACAATTTTATCTCTCCGGTATAATCAAAAATATGGATGACAAACAGGCACAACAGTTTGCTAATATTTACCGGCCAAGGAGAAAAGACCCGCAAACAATTCTTCTTGTTACTCTTGTCGGTTTTCTTGGTATTGCAGGAATTCAAAGATTCTTAACGGATCAAATCGGGTTAGGCATTCTTTATTTCTTTACCGGTGGACTTTGTTTAATTGGAACAATCATTGACTTGGTTAACTACAAAAAAATTGCCTTTGAGTACAATCAGAAAGAGGCAAATCAAATTATGATGATGGTTAAAAACAGCTAGTTGCAGCAACAAAAATATTCTTTTGTTTTTTATAATTAATTCCTAATTTATCTGCCGCTTGGTACATGTTTTTTTAGAAATTGTATGTACCGGGAGTAAAAAACAAAATTTATTTTAAGGAGTTGTATTAATGGCAGAACGTGAAAATGGAACCGTAAAGTGGTTTAACGCTACAAAAGGTTACGGTTTTATTGAGCGCAGTCAAGGCGGAGATGTTTTTGTGCATTTTTCTTCAATTCAATCGGAAGGATACCGCTCACTTGAAAAAAGTCAGCAAGTTGAGTTCACAGTTGGTGATGGACCCAAAGGACCTCAAGCTCAAGAAGTCAAGGTTGTAAAATAATAGAGCTTTTATTTTTGCAACCTAACACCGCTTTACGTGGTTTTTTATTTTTATATAATTCTTTAATAGGCTTTTTAAAAAAAATATTGTTATTATAGGCACAGAAAGAATACAATTTTAATTTTAAGAATGAAATTTAGCACTAAACATATCCCGCTTATACCTACAGAGATAATCCGCTCAATATCTCTACACTCTTCTAACGACTTCAATTTATTCACAAATTGTTGTTGTTGCTGTTAATCTAATCTCTGACAAGCTTTCATATAAGATTATTTTTTTAACAATTATCAATAACCACAATGAAAACACAAAATAATAGGAATATTATATTTAATAATTTTGCAGCAGCGCTTCTTGGTAAAAGACAAACACATTCATGTACTTCTACACTGAAGACAGAGGCAATAGACTATCTAAAAGAACTTATAGATTTTCTCTTCCCGCATTTTTCGAACAAAATATATTATTCTCAGGAAGATGTTCTGGCAAAGCTTCAACTCCTAGAGAGAAATTTGATAAGTCTTCTTAAGAATCTTAATTCACATTTCTCTGAAGAGGCATCCTCTATTGCAAAAGAATTTACTGCCCAGATACCGGTGATTCACGATAGACTTTGGGCGGATGCAGAAGCAATATATCAAGGCGATCCCGCTGCAGAGAGCGTTGATGAGGTAATACTCGCTTACCCCGGATTTATGGCAATATCCATCTATAGAATTGCACACGAACTTTATAAACTCAACTTACCAATCATTCCCAGAATACTAACCGAACACGCACATGAAAAAACCGGAATAGATATTCATCCCGGTGCTAAAATTGGTTCTCCATTTTTTATTGATCACGGAACCGGAATAGTTATTGGCGAGACAACTGAGATTGGTAAAAACGTCAAGATATATCAAGGCGTTACTCTTGGTGCATTAAGTGTTGATAAATCTCTTTCTCAAACAAAACGTCATCCAACAATTCAAGATGATGTAATTATCTATTCTCAGGCAGTTATTCTTGGCGGGAATACCGTAATTGGAGAAAAAAGCATCATCGGCGGAAATGCATGGATAACTCAAAGCATTCCTGCAAATTCTATTGTTTACAACAAAAGTGAAGTTCGCGTTAGAAGCAATCAAAATTTTGAAGACACTATTGAATTCATAATCTAAAGGCAAAACAAAATGAAAACATTGAATATACTAGAGACAATCGGCAATACACCGCATGTTAGAATCAACAACATTTTCGGAAATAAAAATGAAGTCTGGATAAAACTTGAAAAATCAAATCCCGGCGGAAGCATTAAAGATAGAATTGCTCTGGCTATGATTGAAGACGCTGAAAAAAAAGGAATCCTAAAACCGGATAGCGTAATTGTCGAACCGACATCCGGCAATACAGGAATCGGTCTAGCAATGGTAGCGGCTGTTAAGAAATATGAATTAATCCTTGTTATGCCGGAATCAATGTCAATAGAAAGAAGGAAAATAATGGCTGCATACGGCGCAAAGTTAGAATTGACTCCGCGCGAGCTTGGAATGAAGGGCGCAATTGCCAAGGCAAATGAATACGCCGCGAATAATCCGAAAGTTTGGATTCCTCAGCAATTTGAAAATGAAGCCAATGTTGAAGTTCATATACGAACTACCGCACAAGAAATTTTAAATGATTTTCCAGAAGGATTTGACTATTTAATAACCGGTGTTGGAACCGGAGGACATATTACGGGCGTATCAAAAATTCTGAAAGCAAAATTTCCAAAACTAAAAGTGGTTGCTGTAGAACCTTCAGCATCTCCTGTGCTTTCAGGAGGACAACCCGGACCGCATCCTTTGCAAGGTCTTGGCGCCGGATTCATTCCCAAAATTCTTGATACATCATTGATAGATGAAGTAATAACAATTACAAAGGAAGAAGCTTACGAGTTCACACAACGAGCTGCAAAAGAAGAAGCTTTGTTTGTGGGAATTTCATCCGGAGCCGCACTGGCGGCGGTTTCAAAAAAGTTGAGTGAGCCCGTCAACGGGAAAAAAATTCTTACATTCAATTACGATACAGGCGAACGCTATCTTTCTGTGGAAGGATTGTTCTAATATTTTTGTTCGTGCTCTTGCTCATAATCGTGATCTAATTCTTTTGAACAAGATCACGAGCGCGATTACTAGTTAAAGCAAGGTGAATGCGAGTAAACTAAATTGGAATATTCTATCCAATTGATTTACCCTTCTATAATATTTTGCTTAATGATTCTTGAATCACTTCCCAAGCCAACTCAACATGTTTTTCTCCCGTCCGTATTCCGGAAATACACAAGCGAATCGTAAACTTTCCATTTAATTTTGTGTGAGTAAGAAAAACCTTCCCCGTAGAATTGATTGCATTCATTAGCGTTTCATTAAACTCATTAATTTTATTTTCATCACTCCATACAGCATGTTTAGCGCGGAAACAAATTGTGCTGAACGGTGTAGGCGCTAAGCGTTCGAATGATTGATCTTCATCAACCCATTTTGCAAAAAGCTGCCCAAGACGAATGTGCTCGCGCAATCTTGATTGCAAACCTTCCACACCAAAATACCGTAGAACAAACCAAAGTTTTAGAGAGCGGAATCTTCTGCCAAGCTGAATTCCGTAATCCATATAATTTTCTACAACAGAATCTTCTGCGGTCTTTAAATATTCGGCAACAAGAGAAAATGCTTCTTTAAGAACTTCCGGTTTGCGCGTAAATAAAATGCTTAAGTCAACAGGGACAAATAACCACTTATGCGGATTTACAACAAATGAATCGGCGCGTTCAAGACCTTTGAAATGATTACTCATCTCAGGCAGCATTGCAGTTACACCTGCATGTGCGCCATCAACATGAAGCCAGATTTTTTCCCGCTCGCAGATGTCCGCAATCTCGCTAACCGGGTCAACACTTGTAGTTGATGTTGTTCCGATAGTAGCTACAGCACAAAACGGCAAGAAACCATTCGCGCGGTCTTCTTTAATTGCGTTTTCAAGTGCGGACGGAATCATTTTAAATTCCGAATCAACCGGGATTTTTCTTATTCCCTCCAATCCAATGCCAAGTGTAAGCGCTCCTTTTTCAATTGATGAATGCGCATGTTCTGAACAATACAATTTTAATTTAGGTGCGCCGCTCATTCCTTTTTTTCGAATATCATATTCAACCGATTCACGCGCAGAAGCGATTGCATGCATAGAACTTACCGATGCAGTATCATAAATTATTCCGCGGAATTCTTTAGGCAGATTCATTAATTCACGGAACCAATTCAAAACTGTTTCTTCAAGTTCAGTTGATGCTGGCGCAGATTTCCAGACCATAGCATTAACGTTAAATGCCGCACTCAGAAGTTCAGCCAGTATTCCGGGTCCGCTGGCTGTAGAATTAAAATACGCCATAAAGTTCGGATGTTGCCAATGAGTTGTGCCGGGCATAATTATTTTATCAACGTCTGCGATCATTGCATCTATCGGTTCGCCTATTTTGGGTGCGCTGAGCGGCAAGTGCGCTTTAACATCACCAGGTTTGATGTTTGGTAAAACAGGAAATGAACCGACATTTTCAAGATAGTTGGCAACCCAATCAATTAATTCATAACCATACTTTCTAAATTCATCCGGCGGCATATCGCCAAAACTTTTGTCCTTGTTCATAATCTTACTCATCTATTTTTCTAAAATCTTATCTCTTTTAACCATTCTGAAATTATTCTTGCCAGAGCAATTCTTTTGTCTGCAAATGAATGTCCCGTTTCCAGAATAAACTCCTTAACATTTTTTGCATTATTCATTTTCAAAGAATTAATTAACGGCTGATGGTGAATTTCCAACGGTGTAGTTGAATCATTTTTTGCGCCGATAATCAATAAATTTTTATCTAATAATTTTTCAATATGATTTAAAAGATTCCACTCATTTTTGTAAGTGATCAATTCATTAAGAAGAATTTCGACTGAATCGCATTTTACAAAATCCATTGAGGGCTGCAAATGCTGTGCACTGAATTCATAAATCGGTTTGTTCGATTCAATAAGTCCGCCAAAAAAACCGGCATTGAACCCGGCAAGCGATGCTGCATATTTTATATCGTTAAAACGAATTGCATTGTAGAGTGCGGCGAATCCACCCATGCTGTGCCCGATCAAAATTATTTTATCCGGATCATTACGGAATTCATTTTGCGCATATTCACTCTTCATAAAATTAATTGCGGATGGAACATCATCAACTAAATTTTTCCAAAGGTAATCTCCTCCGCTTCCTAAACATCCTCTGTAATGAAATACTAAAACATTGAAACCCTGTCTCCGGAAAGCATGTGCAAGATCATAACTTACTTCATAACCGGGGAAACCATGTAAAAGTATAATTACCGGATGCTGCCCGGCACCGGCTGAGAGAAACAATGTTCCCAAAAGTTTGGATCCGTAACTTTCAAAAACTACAGGCATTGTAGAGGCAGGATAATCTGGATTATAGATTTGGTCTTCAATTACCGGATCGAAATCAGTCATTGGTAATTCCTTGTCAGTTCTCATTTTACAGTCAAAGATAAGGAGAAAAAGATTTGTCTGAAATTGTTATCCGTTCTTCTCATTATTTTTAATTGCCCCCCTCATTTCTTATCTTTGCCAAACATTTAATAACAAAAAAATATTCTCATGAGATTAAGTAAATCATTTATACCGACATTAAAAGAAGTGCCAAATGACGCAGTAATTCCAAGCCATATCTTAATGATCCGTTCGGGATTAGTCAGACAAGTTTCTGCGGGAATTTATACATGGCTTCCGCTTGGTTACAAAGTGCTCAGAAAAATTATGGACATCATCCGCGAGGAGATGAATGCGATCGGCGGTCAGGAATTTCATTTTCCGGGTTTGAATCCGAAAGAGATTTGGGAACAAACCGGGCGCGTTGAAGCATTCGGAGATATTCTTTTCCAGATTAAAAACCGGGAATACGTTTTAGCACCGACTCATGAAGAGATTGTCGCTTTTCATGCAAAAGGTTCTATCGTTTCATATAAAGATATGCCGCAAATTTGGTATCAGATTCAAACCAAATTTAGAAACGAACCGCGCCCACGCAGCGGTGTAATACGCGGAAGACAATTTATTATGAAAGACGCTTACACTCTTGATAAAGACACGGCAGGATTGGATGTTGGTTATGCTCTTCACGATAAAGCATACCATTCAATCTTTGACAGATGTGGAATAAAATATTTTATCGTTGGCGCGTCGAGCGGGGCGATGGGCGGAAGCAAATCAGAAGAATTTATGGTTAAGAGTTCCGCAGGAGAAGACACAGTTGCATATTGCGAAAAATGCGGATATGCTGCAAATGCTGAAGTTGCTGAATCGGTCGCGGTCAGCGCCAAACATCATGCGGAGAGTAAAACTGTTTACGAAATTTCCACACCCGATGTAAAATCAATTGATGAACTTTGCGCATTTCTAAAAATTGATGAGCATGAGACAGCAAAATCGAGAATCTATATTCATGACGGTCAACCAGTGTTAGTACTTATGCTTGGCAACGATGAAGTAAACGAAACAAAACTTACTTCTGTTCTTGGCGGTGTTGTTCGTCCGGCTCATCCTGATGAATTAAAAGAAATTACAGGCGCCGATGCTGGATCAATCGGACCGATCAATTTTCCGCACCGGACTATTGCCGATAATCTTTTAAAAGAAGGAAACAATCTTTACAGCGGCGCCAACAAAAATGATTATCACCTTGGTGGAATAGATTTAAAACGCGATGCACCTAAAATTGAATACTTCGATTTACGCACTACCGAAAGTGGCGAAAAGTGTATCCGCTGCGGTTCAACACTCGAGGTTTTCAAAGCAATTGAACTTGGACATATTTTTAAGCTCGGGACAAAATATTCCGAAGCACTCGGTGTTAATTTTCTGGATGAAAACGGAAAAGAAAAACCAATTGTTATGGGAAGCTACGGGATTGGTGTTGACCGCGTGTTTGCGTGTTTTATAGAACAGAATTTCGACGATAAAGGAATTGTTTGGAAAGAACCGCTTAATCCATTCGACATACATTTAATCGGATTGAATATGAAAAACGCTTTAGTATCTGAATCTTGCGAGCGAATTTATATTGATCTGATAGCTGACGGTTATGAGGTACTCTTCGACGACCGCATGGATGCGAGCGCAGGATTCAAATTCAATGATGCCGACCTGCTTGGTATGCCGGTTCAGGTTATTGTTGGTGAGAAAAATTTGAAAGATGGAAAAGTTGAATTGAAGAATAGAAAGTCCGGTCAGAAAAAAGTTGTTGAATTGAGCAAATTGTTAGATCAGCTTCAAGAACCGTTTTAACAATGACTACTTGTTGAAAACAATAAAGTAAGTTTTAATAACTTATCGTTGTCACCCCGAACTTGTTTCGGGTTCTCTAGTATGAAAGATTACTATATCTACATAATGACGAATAATTCTAAAACACTTTATATTGAAATTACAAACAATCTGAAAAGACGCGTTTATGAACACAAGATGGAATTAATTGATGGTTTTACAAAAAAATACAAAATTCATAAACTCGTTTATTTTGAAATCACGAGTGATATTAATTCTGCCATCAAAAGAGAAAAGCAATTAAAAAATTGGCATAGGCAATGGAAAATAAACTTGATAGAAACTCAAAATCAAGATTGGGCTGATTTGGCAAAAGAGTGGTTCTTAGATTCAGATGCTGAAACGAGTTCAGCATGACAAACCCCAATAGGCTCTATATTGTTTCAACACCAATCGGAAATTACGAAGACATTACACTCCGTGCTTTAAACACTCTTAAGTCAGTTGATTTTATTATCTGCGAAGAATTCAAAGAAGCAAGACGGCTTTTATCACATTTCAAAATTGAAAAGGAACTTCTTTCACTTAACGAACATAATCAGAAAGAAACATCGCACGAATTATTTGAGAAAATATCTTCCGGTAAATCTGCTGCGTTAATCTCGGACTGCGGCACTCCACTTTTTTCTGATCCCGGATATCTTCTTGTTCAAATGTGCATCGCAGCTAAGATTGATATAGTTCCTGTTCCGGGAGCGAGCTCAATTTTACCGGCTCTGGTTGGTTCCGGGTTTAATCTTGATAAATTTTATTATGCCGGATGGCTTTCGCCCAAAAGTGATCTTCGCAAAACGGAATTGCTAAAGCTGAAAAACATAAAAGAGCTGATTGTGCTGATGGAAACTCCTTACAGATTAAAAGCGATTTTAACCGATATATCTAAAATATTCGGCGCTTCTTGTCAAACAGTTGTTGCTTTCGATCTCACTCTTCCATCTGAAAAATTTTTCCGGGGAACAGTTTCCGAAATTTTGAAAACGGTTTCAGAAAAAAATCTCAAAGGCGAGTTTGTTCTGTTAATCAACAATAAAAAGTTTGATTAATGAAAGGCTTATACTTCATTAACATCGTATAAATTCATAATGGAAGTTTCTGAAGACATCTGTAATTCCACTAGATTCCATTTTGCAACAATTGAATTTTTTATAAGTCAACATCATCTATTACTATTGTGTAGGAAACAATATTTTAGTTAATTTTCGATTAAGGAACTAACAAATAAGTTTTTAGGTTCTGTAGAAAAGGAGAAAATCATGTTACAAGTTCAAGATGTAGATCTTACGCCAAATCCGCAGGCGCTAAAGTTTGTAATCAACGAAAAGTTATTGAATAGAGAAACGCGCAACTTCAAGACAAAAGAAGAAGCTCAGAACGATCCTCTTGCAAAAGGTATTTTCGAAATTCCGGGTGTGGTTTCTGTTTTCTATATGGATAAGTTCATCACTATTGAGAAAGAAGCAAAAGTTGCATGGGGACAAATTCAGCGCCCGTTCGTTGAGTTTATCAAAAACTTTGACAAGTCTTTAATACCCGCGGAAAATGTTATTACACAAATAAGCAGCGAAGAAGAAACTGCTCTTTTAAAGAAAGTAAATGAAATTTTAGATCAGCGTGTCAGACCGGCACTTGCAGGAGACGGCGGCGGTCTGGAAGTAACGGGTATGGAAGGATTAACGCTTAAGATTCGTTACCAGGGTGCATGCGGAAGCTGCCCTAGTTCGATTAGGGGAACACTCGTAGCTATTGAGAATTTGTTGAGAAGAGAAATAAATCCCGCTATAGAAGTAATTTCCGACTAATAGAATTATCGGTTTAAAACAAAAAATCCCGCTTGAGCGGGATTTTTTTTGTAGCAACAAATATTACTTAAGTGTTGTTACTTTGCTAATGTCGTCTAGCTTTACAAACTTCTCTTGAAATTTATAGCTGTTACCGGATTTTACTGTTTTTATAAACTTAACATTAACAACCGTTGATTTTACTTTGCCTTTTGCCTTGTCGCCAAACGATTGGGTTTTTGCCATGGCTTTTCTCCCTTAATTTTGCTGGCAAATTTAAGAAAAATCTTTTTAACAGCCAAAAAAGGGCAGTTTTTTAGATCAAATCTGCAAATTTAGCATTAGACACAGTTAATAAGTCGTTCGGAGATAAGTTTAATTGCATACCGCGAACGCCTGCACTGCAATAAATTTTTTCAAAAAGTTGAGCAGTTTCATCTATAAAAGTCGGAAATAATTTCTTCATACCTATGGGCGAACACCCTCCGCGGATATACCCTGTTAGCTGCTGCAGCTCTTTTACTTTTATCATTTCAATTTTTTTACTTGAGCTTGCACTGGCAGCTTTTTTCAAATTCAATTCGAAATTACCGGGAATAACAAAAACCAACAGTTCATTCTTTTCATTTCTTGCAACCAGGGTTTTGAAAACTGTTTCCGGTTCGGCTCCGATTTTATGAGCTACAGAGATTGCATCAATTTCTTCTTCATTGGATTCATATTCGATTGCGGAATGAGAAATGTTTTTGGATTCCAAAATCCGGATGGCGTTTGTTTTCATAGTTGTATCTGTTATACCATACTCCCCTTCCGTTTTTGAAAGGGGAGTTAAAAAAGTTCATCCAACTTTTGAGATAATTAAATCTGCTAAAATTTTTCCGCTTTCTTTCAATTCATAGTCGCTAGCTTCGGTAGCAGGAGCCGGTACTTCTTTCTTTTCTTCAATCTTAATTCCTAAATATTTTGCGCGCTCTTCTTCTCTCTGTTTTCGTTTCAACTCTGTTTCATCCCGTTCCTGTTTGCGGATTGCTTCATTTAAGGAGATCTCTTTCTTTTCACGGTTTTTGGTAAACTCTTCAACATCTTGTAACATGTACTGATACTCAGGATCTTTCTTTATCCGTTCATCATGTTTCTTTTGAAGAGCTGGAAATGTTTTTGATAGATCAGAAAATCTTTTGAACTGTGCCGATGGAATCTGATCCCATGGTAATGCGCTGGGTTGACCACTTTCTCCAAACTCTTTAGCGTTAAATTGAGATGGGAAACTAATGTCCGGCTTAACTCCCATGAGTTGCGTTGTACCGCCTGTAATTCGGTAGAATTTTGCGAAAGTAAGTTTTAGTTGTCCCAATTTTTTATTTGGAACTTGGATCGCGCGGTTCAGATCAATCATGTTTTGGACTGTTCCCTTTCCATACGTATTTGAACCAAGGATTAATCCTCTTCCGTAATCTTGAATTGCTGCGGCAAAAATTTCCGAAGCAGATGCGCTAAAACGATTTACTACAACAGCCAAAGGACCATCATAAACTATGCTTGGGTCTGGGTCCTGATCAATCTCAATATTATTTGCCGAGTTCCTTACCTGAACAACAGGACCGTCCTTTATAAACAATCCAGTAAGTTGAATTGCTTCTTGAAGCGATCCGCCGCCGTTATTTCGCAAATCCAAAATCACGCCATCAACTTTTTGTTCTTTCAATTTCTCTAAAAGATTTTTTACATCGCGTGTAGTGCTTTTATAATTGGGCTTCCCTTTTTGCTGACCTTCAAAATCCGTATAGAAAGAGGGGAGTTTTATAACACCGAGTTTAAAATTTGTACCGTTTTCTTCGACGTTTAGAATTTCATCTTTCGCGGCTTGTTCTTCAAGTTTTACTTCCTCACGCACAATTTTAATTTCAGTCGGAGGATCACTAAGACTATTTTTTGCTTTTAATATTTGCAAACGAACCAGAGTTCCCTTCTTGCCGCGAATCAATTGAATCGCATCATCCAAACGCCATCCGATAATGTCTACCATTTCACCGTCTTCACCTTGTGCAACTCCAATTATTTTATCTTCTTCGTGAAGTAGTCCGCTTTTATAAGCTGGACCGCCTGGAACAATGCTGGCAACCGCGGTATAGTCTCCATCTTGTCTTAAGGTTGCTCCAATCCCTTCAAGAGAAAGTTTCATTGCAATATTAAAATTATCTGATGCGGACGGAGAGAAATAATCCGTATGCGGGTCATATACTTGCGTAAAAGAATTCATGAACAGAGAAAAGACATCTTCCGCTTCGTACTGCAAAATTATTTTTTGATAGTTGTGATAACGCTTGGTTAAAAGGTCCTGTGTACTTTTCCAATCTTTACCAGCGAGTGTCATATTCAACGCATCATTCTTAATACGCAAGCGCCATAACTCATCAAGTTCCTCACTTGATTTTGCCCAATCCGCTTTTTCACGGTCCGGCGCAAAAGATTCATTTACCGTGAAATCAAATTTTTGTTTTAGCAATTCATCTACATATTTGATTCTTTCATCTAAGCGTTTTTTAAAGACGTTAAATATTTCGAAAGCCGGGTCCAAATTTCCCATTTTCAGAAAATCGTCCATTTGTGTCTTATACTTTTCGAACTTCTGAATATCACTTTTAAGAAAGTAAAGTTTGCTGTTATCAAGAGCTTCTAAGTATTCTTTAAAAATAACCGCCGATACAGAATCGTTTAACGGCTGTTTCTTATAATGATAAAAAGAAAGAAATTGTGTAATAACCTGACATTCACGTCTATATGTTTCGTCAGGCAATATCACTTTATTCGAGTCTACTGAATGATCTTTTAATAAAACTTCACTCGCGTTTTGTGCGTAGTTAGTTGATGCCAGCACAAAAAGAACAATAACTACTAGTAGTTTCTTCATCTATTTTCCAGAATTAATAATTTTTGAATATCTTACACCAAAATACAGGTTTAGTTTCATAAAAATAGTGCTAATTTCAAGCTGACTTTTATAACTTAAAGAACAACGATGGACATAGAAAAGGTTCGAAATTACTGTCTGAAAAAGAAAGAGACAACAGAAGGATTTCCTTTTGGAGAAGATGTTCTTGTCTTTAAGGTAAAGAAAAAAATGTTTTGTCTTGCAAATTTAACTCCTCCGTATACAATCAACTTAAAATGCGACCCGGAAGCCGCGGTGGAATTACGCGAAAAATATGCTGCAGTTACTCCGGGTTATCATATGAACAAAACGTATTGGAACACAATTAACTTAGATGGTTCAATTCCCGATAAAGAGATTCTAAGCTGGATTGATCATTCATATGAATTGATAGTAGCCGCTCTTTCCAAGAAAGAGCAGTTATTTTTGAAGAAGAAATCATTATAGCTTTTAGAAAGAAGAATCAAGCATCTAGAATCTGTTATAAGCTTACTCCACGTAAAGGTATCTTTTAATTTTCTGAGTCGGAGTTTTTTCAAACGGTTCCCGCTGTTCAACAATTTTATTGATACGCGAGAATGTGTTAACCCTGGTATTGATCTGGATCAACAGATCAGAAAAAATTTTGTTTATGATTTCGCGAGCTTTGGGCTCGGTCAGCCGTTGTATCTTAAATTCCTGATCTATTTCATCAAAGTTCGGATATATTTTTGCAATAAGTTGATCGCCTCTTGTTATCACTAATGATTCGGCGACATAAGGAAATTCATTTATTATTGATTCAATCTCTTCCGGATAAATATTTTTTCCGTTAGGACCGATAATAACATTTTTGGATCTACCTTTTATAAAAAGGTATCCGTCTTTATCAATTACACCAAGATCCCCGCTTTTGAACCAGCCGTCTTCTGTAAAAACTTCTTTTGTCTTTTCCGGATCTCTATAATAACCTTTCATGACATTCGGACCTTTAATAAGCACTTCACCTTCGCCGTTCTTTGGATCGGGGTTATCAATTTTGACTTCCATCCACTGCATAACTTTTCCGGCGGAGCGAAGACGAACACCTTGGGGACCTGTGCCTGTTACAAGAGGAGAAGTTTCCGTTAAACCGTAACCTATTGCATAAGGAAATCCGGCTTCGTTCAAAAACCTTTCGACATCGGCAGCAAGTGACGCACCGCCGATACAAAACATTTCCAGTTCTCCGCCAAAAGTCTGCATTAATTTTTTTCCCGCGATTTTATGTAACCGTTTTCTCACGGTAGGAATTTTATAAAGACCACGTACTATTGCTTTTTTATTAAACTCCGGCAAAATTTTATTACGGAATATTTTTTCGATGATCAGCGGAACAGCCAGCATTACAGTTGGTTTTACTTTTAAAAGGGCGGGAAGAAGCGCCGCTGCTGTTGGCGGTTTATCTAAATAAGTTACCGATGCACCTTTTATGATTGGGACAACAAGACCAAGCGTTGATTCAATAGTGTGGAAGAGAGGAAGCATAGATAAGAACCTTGTGTTGGAATCAACATGAACCATATTAAGAGTTGAGAGTGCGTCGGAGACAATATTTTTGTGAGTGAGAATCACTCCTTTTGAGTGCCCGGTTGTGCCGCTTGTATAAAGTATCAAAGCAATGCTGTCTTCTTCAACTTGCCCTGGCAGCAACCCAACGAATTTAAGAGCTGCTTCTTTAATTTTTGCAAACTCTTTTTTACCGCCTGCAATTACTTCTTTTAAGAAATCACTTTTTGTGTTAGCGGGAATTACGGAAAAATCATCTAATAAAACCGTTGTCAATAACGAATCAACATCCGCATCTTCAATTTTGTTGAAATATTTTGCCGAGACAAAAATTGCTTTACTTTCAGAATGGCGAAGAATATGATGAACTTCTGTTGAATGAAACTCCGTCATTATAGGAACAGCTATTGCACCCATAGTGGTAATTGCAAAGTAAACAATTCCCCAATTCGGCTGGTTCTCGCTAAGAATCGCCACCTTATCACCGGCAATTACTCCCTCGTCTTTAAGAAATGATGAGATAGAATCCACTTTCGATTTGAATTCCCGATAAGTGATTTTGGGTCTATCCAAAAACGAAACAGCCGGACGGTCTGCAAATTTTTCCGCACTATTATTCAAGACATGCAGGAGCGTCATCTTTTTTAATTCACTCATTGAACTACTCTTAATTTTTTACAGATGAAAAATACAAATAATTATAGATTCTTAATCCAAGATGTTCGGCATAAATTCAGCAAATCAAAAATCCGGCGTAAAAGCTTTACTTTTACAGAATAAGCAATGAACTTTCTCACCGCAAACAGAAGAGAATTTACTTGAAGAAATTAAACGGGGTCAACGTGCACAAAAACTTTCTGGACTTCTTCAATTTTTTCTAACGCATATTTTACTTCATTCCCAATATCATGAGAAACCTTTGTTGAATAGTCTTTATCAACTTCAATGTGTATTTCAATATGGAATTTATCTCCGACGTAGTGAGAGCGAAGATCGTTTATTCCTTTTACACCTTTAACATTCATTGTTATCATTCGGACATTCTCGTAAAATTCATTGCTGGCAGACGTTCCCATTAAGTAATTGATGTTTTCTTTTGCAACTTCATAGCCGGATTTAAAAACAAACATTGCCACAAAAATACCTGCAGCGCTGTCTAAATAAACAAGATTTAATGCGGCACCGATTATTCCGACCAAGGCAATTGAGGAAGCGAGTACGTCGTTGATGCTGTCAACAGAAGCAGCGCGAATTGCGGGACTCTTGAACATTTTTGCTATTCGCACCTGATAACGGTTCAATAAAATTTTTATAACAATTGTTACAACCAGAACCACATAAACGCCGGGAATAATATTTAGCTGCTTCGGCTCTAAGAGACGCTTAACGGATTCTTCAATAATATTTATTCCCACTACAAAAGCGAATACAGAAAGAATAAATGCCGCAATAGGTTGAGCAGCGTTGTGTCCGAACTGGTGTTTGGAATCGGGTTTTTCATGGGACATATTTACAGCAATCTTAATCCCGATCGAAACCAAAATATCTGTAAATGAATTTAGAGCTTCGGAAATTACTGCTATTGAATTGGATAGAACACCAACGATTGTTTTGATTACAAAAAGAAAAATATTTATACCAAGGGCAACATTTGTTGCCCTCTTAAGTCGGTTTGGCATTATTTATAAAATTATACTAATGAATAAAAAAGTTTTTTTGAATTAACATCATCAAATCCAGTTACATCAAATTACTTTTCCTATTTCTATTTTTTCTTCTTTTCGTTTTTTCTTTTCCCTTACGCCTTTTCTTCCCACACATTTGCAAGTGTAACAATCATCTTCACCGCTGCTTCCATATCTTGAACTGCTACATACTCTAAGAATCCATGAAAATTATGACCGCCTGCAAATAAATTTGGAGTCGGCAAACCCATAATACTCAAGCGCGAACCATCCGTTCCTCCGCGGATTGCAGATTGAATTGGTTTTATACCAAGTCGTTTCAATGCTTCAAGTGCGTTTGCTTCAACCATCGGGTTCTGGTCCAAAACGTATTTCATGTTTCTGTATTGCTCAAATACTTCAAAATCCAGAGTTGAACCGGGAAATTGCGCAACGGTTTTTTGACAAAGATCTTTCAAGAAATTTTCATACTCTTTTAATTTCTCGGCGTCAAAATCGCGTATGATAAATTTAATAACTGCCTGTGTTTCATTTCCGTTGATTTGAGTAGGATGAACATAACCTTGACGGTTTTCGGTGGTTTCTGGCGAAAGAGAATCTTTAGGAAGCATTTCTAAAAATCGTGCGGCAATTTTAACCGCGTTAATCATTTTATCTTTTGCATAACCGGGATGAACATTCTTTCCGTTGAACTTAATTGTTACAGCATCAGCACTAAATGTTTCAGTCTCAACTTCTCCGCGTGTAGA
>JAKAKD010000015.1:20240-70821 GCA_021824635.1 Bacteroidota bacterium
TCACTGGGAAAAGTTGTTGAGTCCTCGTCCGACTGAGTATCATATTTTACATATTTTAGAAAACGGTCAACACAAGTAAATTTGTAGTTAGAGTCAAACATTTTTTGCCTCGATTCTGTTTAAGATTATTATTTTTGTTAGCAAGTTAATGGAAATTGTGATAGAGTTTCAATGAAAAGCAGCTAGTTTACATTTTTTGCCGGCAGGCGCTTTTCTCCACCTTAATCATAGGGAATAAATATGAATCCAGTTGAATTAATCAAGAAAAAACGTGACGGAAAAATACTAACCGAAAGTGAAATTGAATTTCTTGTTTCGAATCTGACTAAAGGTAAAATACCGGATTATCAGTTCTCGGCTTTCTTAATGGCGGGATTTCTTAACGGTCTTAATAAGCAAGAAACAGCAGCACTAACCAGATCTATGCTTTACAGCGGAAAGGTAATTGATCTTTCTTCTATACCCGGAATAAAAGTTGATAAACATTCAACCGGAGGTATTGGCGACAAGACTTCATTAATACTAGCGCCGATTGTTGCGGCAGCAGGAATTAAAGTGCCAATGATAAGCGGACGCGGACTTGGTCACACCGGCGGAACGCTGGATAAACTAGAATCAATTCCGGGATTTAGAACTGATCTTAATTTAAGCGAATACAAAAACGTAATTAGAAAATGCGGAGCTGTATTAATCGGGCAAACCAAAGAAATAGCACCGGCAGATAAATTGATTTACGCACTGCGGGATGTTACCGCTACGGTTGAATCAATTCCATTTATTACCGCAAGCATTATGAGTAAAAAGTTGGCAGAAGGAATTGACGGACTTGTTCTTGATATCAAAACCGGAAGCGGTGCATTCATGAAAAAAATGGAAGATTCCAAGAAACTTGCACTTTCGCTTATCAACACAGCAAAAGCATTTGATAAAAAAGTTATAGGCTTTATTACAGACATGAATCAGCCGCTTGGAAATTACATCGGCAACTGGCTTGAAATTTATGAATCGGTGAAAGTTTTGCAAGGAGAAAAAGTTGAAGATTTACTTGAAGTTACTTTGAATCTCTCCGGCGCAATGATTTTTCTTGGCGGAAAAGCTAAATCAATCAAAGAAGGAATTGAGATTTCTAAAAAGATGATAGCTAACGGCAAGGCATTTGAAATATTTCTAAAAATGGTTCAGCTTCAAGGCGGAAATATATCACTCTTAAAACAGCCGGAAAAATATCCTAAATCTAAAATTCACGAAAAGCTTTTTGCCGATGGGAATGGATTTCTTGAATCAACAGATAACTATGAAATCGGAATGGCTTCGTTGGAACTCGGTGCAGGAAGAATGACAATGGCAGATAAGATTGATATGAAAGCCGGAATTATTTTCTATCCAAAAATTGGCGATCGAATTAAAAAAGGCGATCTGATTGCCGAACTTTTTACAGACAAAAAAGAAAAAGTTGATGAAGTTAAGAAAAAATTGCTCTCTTCAATAAAATTATCCCAAACCAGGCCCGCACAAGTAAAGCTTATAAAATCCATGCTGACTTAAAAGTTTTTTGTGATTGATTTTTTCTATTTAGCCTTCAAATTTGTCAACAGCGCCGTCTTTAACGGCGCTTAATTATATTCAGTAAAAACATTCCCGGTCTAAACTTTTCACTTATTTGTTCGATAATTAAGTGATGTATTTTAAATACTGGGGTTCAAGTGGGTTTTTTAAGTAAAAAATTATTCCGCAAAGAGATACTTCTAAAACATTTCAATACTCTTTTTTCATTGAAAAAATGGCAATTGATACTGGGAACGTTTATAGCTGCGGAGTTTTTTACTTTTGTATTGAATAGCATTCAAAGTTTTCTCTGGTGGGATTACTGGTCTTTTGAATTAATTCTTATCGGAACCATTGACGCTCTTTTTATCGTTAGCATCCTGGCTCCTTTAGTAATAACTCTTACAAGCCAAACGGCTAAATATGCTGAGTATAGAAGAAAAGCCGAGGAGGATGCAAAAGCACAAGCCGAGTTGAGTGAAGGCGAAAAAAAATTCAGATTATATCTGGAAAATTCTGTTGATGTTGTTACTGTTGTTGATGCCAACGGTTACATCATTTATGAAAGTCCCTCTAGCAAAAAAAATTTTGGATATGAACCTGCTGATTTAATTGGAAGAAGCGCTTTTGAATTTATTCATCCGGATGATATTAAAACAGTTCTCGATCTATTTACACGCGCCGTTAAGAAACCATACTCAGAAAATTCAATTGAACTACGGTTCTTAAAAAAGAACGGTGAGTGGGCAAATGTACGTGTCTCCGGCAAAAATATGATCACCGACCCAATTATTAAAGGCATTGTTCTAAACGTTTTTGATATTACGGAAAGAATTAAAATTGAAACTCAGCTTAAAAAATCCATTGCCGAAAAAGATACTCTTATGAAAGAGATTCATCATAGAGTTAAAAATAATTTTATGACGGTATCAAGTCTTCTCTTCCTTCAATCCGAACTTGTGAATGAACCTAAAGTCACAGAAATATTTTTGGAATGCCAGAACAGAATTCGTTCTATGGCATTAATTCATGAAAAATTATATCAGTCGGAAACCATCTCGGAAATTGATGTTTATAGTTATGTGCAAAGGTTAGTAAGTTATATCCAGTCTAGTTATATAACCGGATCAACCCAAGTCATAATAAATTTAGAGATAGATGAATCAATTAAGTTAGAGCCGGAGAAAGCGATTTCTATGGGTTTAATTTTGAACGAGCTACTTTCTAATATTTTTAAATATGCTTTCCAAGGCAAAGAAAGTGGAACGGTCGGGATTGTACTATTAAAGAAGGCTGATAAATATTTTTTAATTGTAAAAGATAATGGTATTGGCTTACCGGAAGGATTTAACATCTCCACATCAAATTCGTTAGGCTTCAAATTAGTCGAAATGATGACCGCACAAATGAATGGTAAACTTAGCATATCAGGCAAAAACGGTTCGGAATTTAGAATTGAATTCCCTTCTTAATCTAAAATCCCGCATCATTTATTTTTTTCTTTTCCGCATGACAGAACCAATGACACTACTAATAAAAACTTTTCCATTTTGCCAAATAAACATTCACTAACAAAAGCGAACTTATCAAATTTTAAAATCGTTATAATTGCATATAAAAAAGGATGGCAAATTACCAGAGCCGATAACGTGAAAGGATAAAAATGAGCACTCCAACAAAAATAAAATTACACAAGCAGGAATATCTTGAAATAACATGGGATAACGGAAAGGTAAACAAGTACCCGTTAAAATTTTTACGGGATGAAACCCCCGATGCAGGCAATAAAGGTGAAACAATTTTGTGGAAGCATTATGCACCGGCAAAACATGAACCTCTAAAAACGGAATCTTACGAAATTGAAAAAATTGAAACAGTGGGCAGCTACGCAATTCAAATAAAATGGAAAGACGGATATAATTTTGGGATTTATTCGTGGGAATTGCTAAAACAATTTGCCGATTACTTAGAAGTAAGAGAAAATCTTCATCAAGATTTCGATCATCATCACTAAAAAACTAAATGAACAAGCGCAAGAAGATTCTTGCGCTTGTTCATACTATTTAATTAATCTGCTTATAATAATTTCTTAATATGACCTTCATACGTGGATATTGGAATTAAACCTTCGTAAGAAGCAACAATCTTTCCTTGTTTATCAATTACAAAAGAAGTTGGTATAGCGCGAATTCCGCCATACTGCTGATAGACATTCATATTTCCGTAAACAACGGGATAATTCATTCCCTTTTCTTTTATGAAAGGAACTACTTCATCTTTTGTATCGGTATCAACCGAAACACCAACAATCTCAAATCCTTTAGCACCATATTTTTTCTTCAAAGAAATTAAATCCGGAATACCTTTACGGCACGGCGGGCACCATGTAGCCCAAAAATCTACTATTACTACCTTTCCCTTTAGATCGGAAAGTTTAATTGTTTTACCGTCGGTTGTCGGCAATGTAAAATCCGGTGCAAGTGCAGATGATTTTTGAGCACTCGGAACATAATTTGGCGGGTAAGGACCATTTTCTTCACTTCTGCCGAACAAGTAATCTGTATTGTTAAAAATAAATAATAATAAAATCACACCGATAAAAAAGCTTGTATAAATCCAGCTCCTATGCTTTTGAGTCAATCCGGCAAATTTATTTTTCTGATTAGAATCTTTCTGTGACATTTTTTCCTCGTGATTAATGTGCGTAAAAATAATAATTAATTAAAATTGTGTAGCTATTTTTTTTCCTCTTCAACCTTTTTTTTGCTAGGAATAAGCCAAATTGCGCCTATAAGTGCGCCGTAAACAGTAGATATATACGGATTGCTCGAAATTGGGCATGTTCCGGTACGGCACCCAATAAAATAATAGTATAAAAATCCTACAACCGCACCGCCTACAACTGGTAAAACCTTTTTTATAATCATTTTTTACCACTCTTTATATTACCAATATATATGATGATAAAGTGGGAAGAAAGATGCAATCTTTTTACTTTTTTCCAGTTCCCCACTCAAGCACTTCAACTTTTACCTCCGTAATACCCACAATCACCATATCAAGTTCCCTGGCAACACCAAGAGATAGATCAATTATTCGGTCCGGGCGAAAAGGCATTCTATCGTTAATTTTAATAATAACGCTTTTATCATTCGATAGGTTTGTTACTCTCACAACAGTCCCCATTTGATATGTCGGGTGCGCTGCGCTTAAACCGTTCATATCATATACTTCGCCGTTGTATGTAATCAATCCGTTATATTTATCAGCGTAATAAGAAGCAACCCCAATTACTGTTTCTAAAACAGGTGCGTTTTTGTATTGATCAAGTTTTTCAAATCGTTTTTGTGTTTTATCCTCGAAACGTGATGCGCCGGATGTGAAACGCGGAGCTGACGCACATGCGGGAAGTATTAACAGTATTGTTAATATTAGAATGAAGAAGACGATTCTATACATCATGATTCGTATAATGTTACTTTTAAAATAATAAAGGGAGCGATCAAACGCTCCCTCTGCTTCCAACTGCACTAAGAAATTACCAGCCGGAGACTTCTTAGTACCGAATCTTTGCGGCCATAACATATAATTTTATAAGATAATTCAACTTGTTCTTTATCACGCCATAAGAGAGGTAAAGACAATAAGCCGAAAATATTTTTAAAAATTTTGACTCCAAACAATCGGATTAAAAAATAGATCATCAGAAAAAATATGCTAAAGATTGAATATCACTGAAATAATAGCGGCAAAAGTCAAATAAGTCCTTTGTTGGAAGAAATGGTTTTGTGTGTTCATAGAATTTTTATACTTTCGTGCAGCGTTTTTGAACCTCTTCCTCCCCCTTGTTCCAAGAAAAGATTTATAGGAGCTAAAAAGTTTGAGTAAAAAGACAACACCCAAACAGACTGCAAGACTAATATTAGAAGACAAAAATATTTTTGAAGGCCAACCCTTTGGTGCGCATAAATCAATCGCCGGTGAAGTTGTGTTCAATACCGGCATGGTCGGATACCCAGAAACATTAACCGATCCATCTTATAAAGGTCAGATTCTTGTAATGACGTATCCGCTTATTGGTAACTACGGAATTCCACCTACAAGTTTTGCCGATAATTTATTGATCTCTAAAAAAACTCATTACCCAAAGTCCGAACCAAATAAATCTATCTCGTGGGATAACGATCTACCAAAATATTTTGAGTCAGACCGCATTCAATTGCAGGCATTGATTGTTTCGGAACTATCCGAATCCTTCAGCCATTGGAATTCTATAGAAAGTCTCGACTCCTGGTTAAAACGTTTTGCGGTTCCTGGAATTCAAGGTATTGATACACGCAGGCTTACAAAAATATTGCGTGAACAAGGCACAATGCTTGGTAAAATTGAGATCGGAGAAGAAAAAGTTGAATACTACAATCCTGATATTGAAGATCTGATTTCTAAAGTAACTGTTTCCAAAGTTGAGAAGTATGGAACTGGGAAAAAAAGAATATTATTAATTGATTGCGGCTGCAAAAAAAGTATCATCACTACTTTACTCAACAAAAAAGTTTCCGTTCTCCGTGTTCCATACGATTACGACATTGATAATGAAGATTATGACGGAGTACTTATTTCTAATGGTCCGGGCAATCCTGTAGTTTATGATCAACTCGTTGATTCAGCAAAAAAATTAATACAGAAACAAGTTCCCACATTAGGCATCTGTATGGGACACCAAATTCTTTCTCTCGCCGCAGGTGCAAAGACATACAAACTCAAATACGGTCACCGCAGTCAGAATCAACCGGTAAATCAAGTCGGGTCTAACAAATGTTACGTCACTTCGCAAAACCACAGTTTTGCAGTGGACACAAAATCTTTACCGCGCGGCTGGCAGCCATGGTTCGAAAATCTTAACGACTACTCAAATGAAGGAGTTATACATGAAAAACTTCCCTTCAGAAGCGTACAGTTTCATCCCGAAGCAATGCCGGGTCCCGTTGATACAGATTTTATATTTGATGAATTTTTGAAGGATGTGAAGTGAAACATAAAATTAAAAAAGTTTTGATCATTGGAAGTTCTGCTCTTAAAATTGGTGAAGCAGGAGAATTCGATTATTCAGGATCGCAAGCAATTAAAGCTTTGAAAGAAGAAGGTATCTATACTATTCTTATCAACCCTAATATTGCTACAATTCAAACATCAGATTACTTAGCCGACAAAGTTTATCTTCTTCCCATCAATACAAATTATGTTGAAAAAGTCATAGCAAAAGAAAAGCCGGATGGAATCATTCTCGGATTCGGCGGACAAACAGCACTCAACTGCGGACTAGCGCTTTATCGTGAAGGAATTCTAAAAAAATATAAAGTACAAGTTCTTGGCACACAGATCTCTGCAATTGAAAATACAGAAGACAGACAATTATTTTGCAATAAGCTCTCGGAGATTGACGTAAACTTTCCCCAGAGTAATGCAGTAACTTCTGTAGATGAAGCGCTTGAATTTGCAAAAACTATCGGCTACCCGGTTATAATAAGAATTGCTTATGCTCTTGGCGGTCTGGGTTCGGGGGTTTGCCGTAACAAAAATGAAGTTAGAAAACTTGCAACGAAAGCTCTCTCTTATTCATCTCAAATTTTAGTAGAAGAATATCTTGAGGGCTGGAAAGAAATTGAATACGAAGTAGTGCGCGACCGCTACGACAACTGCATCACCGTTTGCAATATGGAAAATATTGATCCTATGGGAATCCACACTGGCGAAAGCATTGTTGTTGCGCCGAGTCAAACTTTAACAAATAATGAATACCACATGCTGCGCGAAGTTGCGATCAAAACAATCCGTCATCTTGGAATTGTGGGCGAATGTAATATTCAATATGCTTTAGATCCCAACTCTCAAGATTACAGAGTCATAGAAGTTAACGCGCGGCTTTCCCGCAGTTCTGCTCTTGCATCGAAAGCAACCGGTTATCCGCTGGCTTTTGTCGCGGCAAAACTTGCTCTTGGTTATGGATTGCATGAACTGCCAAACTCAATTACAAAAACAACAAAAGCATTTTTCGAACCCGCATTAGATTACATAGTAATAAAAGTGCCGCGTTGGGATTTGAAAAAATTCCGGCTTGTTAAACGTCAGCTTGGTTCATCAATGAAATCTGTCGGCGAAGTAATGGCTATCGGAAGAAATTTCGAGGAAGTAATTCAGAAAGCAATGCGAATGCTCGATATTGGAGTTGAAGGGCTAACGGCAAGCCGCATAAAAGTTGAGTTCGATGAACTTGAAGAAGCGCTCCGTAATCCAACTGAAGAAAGAATTTTTGCAGTGATTCAAGCGCTGAAACAGGGCTACTCAGTTGATTGGGTTCACTCTTTAACACATATAAATAAATGGTTTCTTCATAAAATTCAGAATATTGTTGATATTGAAAACCTTTTGGCTGATTCAAAGAAAAAACTTTCCAAAGATTTATTGCTTGAAGCAAAGCAGCATGGTTTTTCCGACCGCCAAATTGCAAATGTTATTGGAAAAGATGCTCATGATGTTTATCTACTCAGAGAGAAATACAATATTCATCCGTTCATTCAGCATATAGATACTCTTGCGGCGGAATATCCTGCTAAGACAAATTATGTTTATCTTACTTACAACTGCTCTGCTCACGATTTCGAATTTAATCTAAAGAAAAGCATAATAATTCTCGGCTCGGGTCCTTACAGAATCGGAAGTTCTGTAGAGTTTGATTGGTGTTGCGTAATCACTGGAAGAACTTTGCGTGAGATGGGTTACAAAACCGTAATGATAAATTGTAATCCAGAAACTGTTAGCACAGACTATGATCAGTTTGATACTTTATTTTTTGAAGAACTAACAACGGAAACTATTTGGGAAATTTATGACGCTCTTAATCCGCGCGGAGTTATTGTTTCGATGGGCGGACAAACTCCAAATAACCTTGCATTAAAACTTCATAACATTGGAATAAAAATTCTTGGAACATCTCCGGATTCAATTGATACGGCAGAAAACCGTAGTAAGTTTTCAGCAATGTTAGACGATCTTGGCATTGAACAGCCGGAGTGGAGTAAACTTAGCAAAATTGATGATGCATTAAAGTTCGCAAATAAAGTCGGTTACCCGGTACTGGTTCGTCCATCTTACGTTTTAAGCGGTGCGGCAATGGCAATTGCCACAGATGATATTGAACTTACCCGTTTTCTTCAAAAAGCAGTTGATGTTTCTCCCGAACATCCGGTGGTAATTTCAAAATTTTTAGTTAATGCAAAGGAATTGGAATTCGATGCCGTTGCACAGAACGGCGAGATTGTCTGTTCGGCAATATCCGAACATGTTGAAAATGCCGGAGTGCATTCAGGCGACGCCACATTGGTTCTTCCGGCACAACGAACTTACCTTGAAACAATGAGGCAGATAAAACAAATCTCGGCAGATATAGCAAGATCACTTAATATAAACGGTCCGTTTAATATTCAGTATATAGCAAAGGACAATCGCGTAAAAGTAATTGAATGCAACTTACGCGCATCCAGAAGTTTTCCTTTTGTTTCAAAAACACTTAAGAAAAATTTTATTGAGATTGCTTCCAAAGTAATCATTGGGAATAAAGTTGAGCGGTGGGAATATTATACTTTTACATACGACTACGTAGGTGTTAAAGCACCGGAGTTCTCTTTTACACGTCTCGAAGGCGCAGATCCAACTACCGGTGTTGAAATGGCATCAACAGGAGAAGTTGCTTGTCTTGGACGAGATTTTGATGAAGCATTTTTAAAATCTCTTACTTCAGTAGGTTACCGTTTTCCGATACGGTCTATTTTAGTCTCGTCAGGTACAATTGAATCTAAATCCGAACTGCTTGAACCGACCAGGCAGCTTGTAAAACTTGGAATAAAATTTTACGCAACGCCCGGTACCGCGAAGTTCATGAAAACGAACAAAATTGAGGTTGAAGAAGTCGAATGGCCTTCAAGCGGAAAGAGTCCTAACGCAGTAGATTTAATTAAATCTAATAAGATTGATTTAGTTATCAATATTCCCAAAAATTTTCAACAAGATGAATTAACAAATGATTATTTAGTCCGGAGGACTGCAGTTGATTATAAAATTCCTCTCATAACAAACCGCCAGCTTGCTATGCGGCTTGCCGAAGCAATTGCAAATAAAGACCCGCTAAACCTTGAAGTAAAAAGCTGGGACGAATATTGAGAAGCAGGCACCAACCGTTTCATCTGGTCTTAATTATTCTTATTTTATTATGAGAATATAAACTTAAAGCAGGTCCATTTTGACAGAAAATAAATCGAAACCGAGACTGCTGATTGTTGAAGATGATTTAGAAAATCAGAAATTCCTTAAAATCTTTTTAAGAAAAACATTTGAGATTGACATTTGCGATTCCGCCGAATCTTTTTATAAAAAGCTTAAAGAGATAGATTTTGATGTGATCCTTATGGATATCTCTCTAAAGGGATCTAAAGACGGACTTCAATTAACAAAAGAACTTCGCAATGATCCTAAACTTTGCAATATACCAATCGTCATTCTTTCCGCTCATGCTTATCAAAAAGATAAAGACAACGCCTATAAAGCAGGTGTCGATATATTTATTACTAAACCAGTTCAAGGTCATATTCTTATTGATAGTCTTAGAAATGTGTTAGAACAAAAATCCGGTATTAAATTAGACTAATCTTTACTAATTCAATTTTCAACAAGAAGAAGGAGTTTATAATGTTCCGAAAAATATTTGTTGCAGCATCCCTTTTAATTCTTTTTACGAGCATTAATTTATTTGCACAGGAAAAAGATTCGACCGAAAGCAGATGGGATAATAACAAATGGTACGACTGGAATAATTATGAATGGCTCGGTTGGGAATTTCACGGAAAACCTTTTATCGAAGTCAATTACGGATTTGGGCTAGCGCGGCATGATAAATTGACAAGCAAATTTGCCGATATTGGTTTAGCCGAGATCAAATTAGGTTACGCAACGCAGGAATCATACTACGAAGATAATATTATTGAATTTCACGACAAGTTTGCGTTTGGTTCAAGATTATCAAGTGATCTAAGATCCGTTTCAACGACTGCCGGAGTGATGAATTCCGACATGTGGAGATTTGGTTTTGCAAACCGAAGCGGTTATGGTTATAGGATTAACAAAATATCCATTTTACCTTATCACGGCAGTGGATTTGCTTGGTCGCGACTGGACATGAGAGATTATCCGGCGAAATTTTATTTAATTACAAAACCGCCAATGATGATTGACGATGCTGTCAGAGATACAGATATTTTAAATCGCTTTCATGATGCAATTAGATTTGGAACACTTTCCGAAGCAGGCGTAAGAGTTGAGTTCGATTCATTTGCTTCTCTTGATCTTGGTTATGAAACCGCTGTAATTTTTCCGCGGTATCTATTTTGGAAACATGCCGGAAGTTTACTTATTGAAGAAGGGGCAATGGGATTGTTAAATCATTTTATTGATGAGGTTGGCGATTCATCCCCTCTTTCTCTACCCATTGTAAATTTCTTTTTGAAGAATGGATTATCATACGCATTCTATTCCTTGAAGAAGGGAAACATGAATTGGCCGTTCACTACGGAAGCGCCATTAACATACGAGACTTTTAAGATTGGTTTAACATTTACATTTTAATTTGGTTTTGTGAAGCAATCTCACTGGAGATTGCTTCACTGCAAATGTTAAAAAGAAAATATATGTGACTGATACGGTTTGAGTTCTATATAAAGACCCGCGTGATATGCTTCTTCTGCTGACCGTGCATAAGTTTGATCATTCAGCAAATCTGCAATAATAAATTCTTCTTGAAACCCTCTTAAATCCAGTTTGATACGGCACGTTGAAATTACGGCAGAATAATTAATTACAACAATGATCTTTTCGTTGTGCCAGGTCCATTCCCACGCAAGAATATTTTTAAATGTTGTGTTCGTTTCCCAAGAACAAATCGGTTCAAGTAAAGTCCACTTACCATTTTTAAATATCTCGCGCGATGTAATTGAGAGAAGCTTATTATAAAATTCCGGAATACCTTCAACCGTAGGTTCATTCTGTTCGCGTCCGAGTTGAACGGGAAGTTTTATTTTTTTCCCCTCAAACTGTCCATCGTAATAAAAACGCATTCCCTGAACTGTACTTATTATCACCGCCGCCGCTTTTGATTTTTCTTTTCCCAAAACCGACATAGCTCTTTCTTCGTCGTGATTTTCTATGAACCGCAATGATTTTTTTTGATAATCATGCTCAGCAAGAAGATGCTCTCTAATTTCATTCGTGGTTGCAGATTTTAAACGGTCTGTTAAATTTTTATCATATGTATAATCAAATCCCAATTGTTGAAGGTCCCATTCTAAGTTCCAATATGTTTCAGCTATAAAAATAAAATCCGAGCGTTTATTTTTCACTTTAGAAATTGCATCTGTCCAAAATTCGGTATTAGGTTTTTCATAACCATTTTTTTCCAGAACACCGCTCCAAGTATTCATGAATACATTATTGTAAACCAACATTGACATATCGCAACGTACACCATCACAAACTTTGGTCAATTCAAGTAATGTTTTGGTAAGAAAGTCTCTTGCGTGTTGATCAAAAATATTTACCTGCACAGTATCCTGCCAAGCCGGAAAAAATGGATCCCTTCCATGAGCAAAAAACTTTTGTTCGCCGGAAAATGGCTGATAAAAAGTGTAAGGATCGTTTTCATACTGTTCTTTATCAACGGATAGAAAAATTTCCGGCTGAGTTTTTATCAAGGGGCTTTCTGCGCTGAAATGATTGGGAACAAAATCTAATATTAATTTCATCCCCTTTTTATTAAGCTGGGATTTTAATTCAAGCAAGGACCGTTTAAGCCCAAGTAAAGGATTGATCTTGTATTCTGCAATTGCAAAAGGAGAGCCGACTACATCTTTGGGTTCCCAATCTTTTAGAGCACGTTTATAACTTTTTACAAGACCTTCTTCAAAACAATATTTCTCAATTACGGAATCGCAAAGCTTCCACACTCCCATAAGCCAGATATAGTCAAATCCCTTTTTACTAAAATCATCCCAATAAGAGTTTGGAACGTCTGCGAGAGTTAACTTTTGTTTTCCTTGACCGAACCGCTTCAGCCAGACGCGCGTATTAATTTCGTAAATAGATGGGTTGTTAACCATTCTCAATCAAAATTATTTTTGGGTTTCGATTCCAGTAAAGATTTTTTTTCTTCGTAAAGTTCTTTGTTACGTTTCATCATTTCAAGATGAAGCCGTTCGTCTTTTGAATCACTTATAAACTGATTGTTTAGTTTTACTTGGAGGTCAATCTGATAAAGAAGAAAATTCCTAACTGTTTCTTTCGCATGTTCTAATGTATCTTTTTCGATTTTACCGTTAAACGAAAATTCATCCCACTTTTTACTTATTGTTTCATCCGACAAAGTTAAATCTAAAATAAATTCGCGCAAATTCTCGTCCGGGATTTTATCTATCAAATAAGCAGGAGAAATTTTCTGTTCATCAAAGCCGGCATGAACAATCTCCGCAAGTTTTCTGAGTGTGTGATTAGAAAAATTTTCCAGCGACAAGTTATCAAGAATGTGCGATATAACAGGCTCATCGCCGCTATAAAGCAAACGAACCAATTCTTTTTCGTAAGGATTCTCATTCCCGGTTTTTGTTGAAAGTGCCAACTGTTCTGAAGATTGCTGTGCCGTTATTCTTTGTTCGGGATGATAACCGACCGGATTATTTCTCTCTGTTTGTTGATTGAGAAATATGTTGAGTTCCGATTCAATCAACTTTTCGCGCAGATTAAATCTCTTTGCAATTGTTTTCATCAATAAATTGCGTTTTAATTCATCGCTAACAAGCGCTAAGGTTTTAACAAGCTCACGGATTGCTTTCGTCATATCAGCCGAGTCTTCAAACAATCCTTGCTCTTCGAATTGTGCGGTCTGATATTCTAAGAAATTTTTTGCTCGTGTGACTTCTTCATCAAACTTTTCCTTACCAAATTTAATTATGAACGAATCGGGGTCTTCACCTTTGGGAAGCGCAATAACTTTAACCTCAAAATCTTGCTTGAGCAAAATTTCTATACTTCGAAGCGATGCTTTTTGTCCCGCCGGATCGGCATCAAAAAGAATAATTATATTTTTTGTAAAGCGTGAAAGTAATTGCACCTGTTCTTCTGTTAGCGATGTTCCCGAAGAAGCAACTACGTTTTTCACTCCGGCTTGAAATAGTGAGATCAAATCCATGTAACCTTCAACAAGAATAGCGCGGTCAAGTTTTCTGATATCGTCTTTCGAGTGAAACAATCCGTATAGCGAACGCCGCTTAGAATAAATCTGCGATTCCGGTGAGTTGAGATACTTAGCGGCATTTTCTTGATTTTCCAAAACTCTGCCGCCAAATGCAATCACTCTCCCGTTAGGAGAAAAGATAGGAAAGATCACCCGCCCACGGTATTTATCGTAATACTCGCCCTTATCATTTATATCAATTAGTCCAAGTGTCTTTGCTTTTGTAAGATCAACTTTATTTTCTTTTGCGTGAGATAAAAAATTATCCCAGCCATAAGGAGCGTAACCAATTCCAAAAATTTTTTGAGTTTGCGGTTTGATGTTTCTTCGTTTCAAATATTCACGGGCTTGTTCACCATCGTTGCTCTTTAGAAGATTATCCGAAAAGAAACGTGCAGCAAGAACATTTAGCTCGTACAATTCCTCTAATTCATTCTGTTGTGCGTCAGATTGGGTGTTTTCTACTTCTATTTTGATTCCGAGATGATCTGCAATCTCTTCAACAGCTTCAACAAAAGAAATGTTTTTGAATTCCATCAAAAATTTAAAAACATTTCCTCCGGCACCGCATCCGAAACAATGATAGATCTGTTTATCATCACTTACTGTGAACGATGGGGTCTTTTCTTGATGAAACGGACAGAGCCCGATAAAATTTTTACCGCGTTTCTTCAAATGAACGTGTGCCGAGACAATATCTACAATATCGGCGGCGTTTCTTATCTCTTCAATTTTATGTTCTGGAATGCGCATCTTTGCGAGTCTTTAAGCCTTTGTTTCTTCGTGGTGAACTTTACACAAACGAAATTAGAAATTTATTTCATTAAACCAAACAATCCTCAAATTGCCCGTCTAACTTAATATTTGTATTTTGTTAATAGAATTCAAAAGAGAAAATATTTTTGATTAAGAAAAGCGTTCTGCTCATCATTCCGGCACAAAATTTCAACGAAGATGAATATCTTATAATAACAGATGCTCTTGAACGGGCTGATGTTAAAATATTCATTGCCTCTGACTCGAATTTTCTTTGTCTCGGTTCAAACGGTTTGAAAGTAAAAAACGATGTTCAGCTTTATAATATTCACGAAAGTAATTTCAGCGGGATGATACTTATCGGCGGAAGCGGAATGCGGAATTACTGGAACAATAAGACAATTCAATCTATAGCCCAGAAGTTTGCAAAGAGTAAAAAACCGTTAGGTGCAATTTGCTGCGCACCGATTATTCTGGCAAAAGCCGGAGTACTTACCGGAAGCGCAACATGCCATCCGGATGACAGACATGCACTGGAAAGCGAAGGGATTGACTACAAAAACGTCCCGGTGGATGTTCAAAAAAATATTGTTACTGCCCAAAACCCTTCTTCAACTCCTGAATTTGTGAAAGCATTTTTATATGAGCTTGCTAAAAGTTAATTTTTCTTCAGAACCAATTTCCTATTCTAATTGTTTTATAAATAATAACGATTGTTATTACTGTTGATTTAGTTGAGATAGATTATGATTGAAGAATACAAGAAATATTGTAATAGTTTGACACAGTACTCGCGTTATAAAACACGTGTGGTTTTTGTCGGCGAAGTTCCTCTCGGCGGCAACAATCCGATTCGTATTCAATCAATGACCACAACCGACACAATGAACACAATCGCAACTGTTGAGCAATCGATACGAATGATTGAAGCGGGCTGCGAGTATGTTCGTATTACAGCACCAAGTATAAATGAGGCGCAAAATCTTCAGAACATCAAAGATGAATTGCGCAGGCGTGGCTACAAGACACCGCTTATTGCTGATATTCATTTCACACCAAACGCAGCAGAACTTGCCGCAAGAATTGTTGAAAAAGTTAGGGTTAATCCCGGCAACTATGCTGATAAGAAAAAATTTCAGAAGCTTGAATACACCGATTCGGAGTACAACGCTGAGATTGAACGCATTCGAGAAAAATTTTCGCCGCTCGTAAAAATCTGCAAAGAATATGGAACCGCAATGCGCATCGGAACTAACCATGGTTCTTTATCAGATCGAATAATGAGCCGTTACGGCGATACACCGCACGGAATGGTGGAATCCGCTTTAGAATTTTTGCGCATCTGCGAAGATTTGAATTACTACAATATTGTTCTCTCTATGAAGTCCAGTAATCCTCAGGTAATGGTACACGCATACCGTTTGCTAATTCAGCGGATGGAGGCGGAAGGAATGAATTATCCGCTTCATCTTGGAGTAACAGAGGCTGGCGATGGAGATGACGGAAGAATTAAATCCGCGGTTGGAATTGGATCACTGCTTGAAGACGGAATAGGTGATACAATTCGAGTTTCTCTGACTGAAGAACCTGAATATGAAGTTCCGGTTGCAATTTCTCTAGTGAACAGATACAATGGAAGAAAAAATCATGCACCAATAAATTCAATTAGCGAATCACCGAAAGATCCGTTTGTTTATTTGCGAAGAGAATCATTTGATACTGCCGATATTGGCGGAAATACTGTTCCCAAAGTTTTCGCCGATTTCAAAGAGACAGAAATTTTATCCCAAGAAGAATTAAAAATTGTTGGATATAATTACGATCCGGTTACTGATAAGTGGAAAATGAGCGATCAAGCGTGCGATCTTATTTATGTTGCAAAACAAAATCTTCCCTTTGAAGCACCAACCAGCTTGAAAATAGTTTACGATTTTGAGAAGTGGAATTTACTCGAAGATAAGACAAAAGGATTTCCGCTCTTTTCTTCTTGCGAACAATTTAACAGCTCAACAAACAAATCTTTTATTCTGAATTTTATCGAACTGGATGCTCAATCAATTTTCAGCAGAAAGTTACTGAACGCGGCAAATGACGAGACTGTGGTTTTTATTTTAACGACAAATAATCTGCATGGAATGGCAGAACAGAGAAGAATATTCCTTGAACTAATTGAACGAGGAATTAAAAATCCCGTAATCATTAAACGAACTTATGACAAAGTTGATGAAGACGAATTCCGTTTATATTCATCAACAGATTGTGGTGCTTTGCTAATAGATGGTTTCGGAGATGGAATCTGGCTAGCCGGGAAAGACAAATCCGGGCAAAGTTTCGATCTCTCGTTTATCAACCGGACATGTTTCGGAATTCTTCAAGCGGCTAGGACGCGTATTTCCAAAACAGAATATATTGCTTGTCCTTCTTGCGGAAGAACTTTATTCGATCTTGTTGAAGTCACAAATAAAATCCGCAAACGAACCGAACATCTGAAAGGTGTAAAAATTGCAATTATGGGGTGTATTGTTAATGGTCCGGGCGAGATGGCTGACGCAGATTTCGGTTATGTCGGCTCCGGTCCCGGGAAAATCACCCTATACCGTGGGAAGGAAGTTATACGCAGAAATGTAGATTCTGATAACGCAGTAGAAGAATTAATTGAGATTATACGCGAAAATGGCTCTTGGGTTCAACCTACGTAAATTTAATTATTGCTGGATTTGAATATGAATTGTGATTATGGTATATTTTGGCACGACTTATGAGAAAATTTTTAATAAAATTAGCCAGAAGAAAAACTACAGAACTTACAAATAGAAGTTTCTGAATACCAAATGCACTCCTAATAAACGGAGTGCATTTTTTTTATATATGACTGTTGGAGAATTGACAAAATATCTTGAGGATTGGGCACCGCCCGGAGCTGCTTGGGAGAAGGACAACGTAGGACTTCAAGTCGGCTCACGAGGGTTAACAATCAAAAACATCATGCTCTGTCTTGAGCTAGATGATGAAGTCCTAAAAGAAGCCCTTCAAAAAAAATGTAATTTTATTTTTACGCATCATCCTCTCATTTTTAATCCAATAAAGAAAATAGACCTCGAAAAAGATTTCACAGCCAAACTCATCGAAAAAATTGTTAAAAACAATATAACCGTTTACTCTGCTCATACAAATTTAGATTTCACTAAAGACGGCGTCTCTTTTGAACTTGCAAAGATTTTAAAATTGAAAAATCTCCGCTTTCTGGAATTTGAAGAGAGCAATCAATTAAAAGTGGTTCTGTTCGTTCCACAGAATAGTTTGGAAAAAGTAACCAATGCTGTATTTAGTGCAGGCGGCGGAATTATTGGTGAATATGAAAATTGCAGTTTTAGGTTAGATGGAGAAGGAACCTTTAAAGGATCTGAAAAATCTAAACCGGTTATTGGTAAGAAAAATAAGCTTGAACATGTGAACGAAGTCCGCATTGAATTTATTGTTGATTCATGGAACTTGAACAAAGTAATTTCTGCAATAGCAAAATCTCACCCTTACGAAGAACCAGCTTATGATATTTATCCGTTGAAGAATAAGAATGTAAATTATGGTGCCGGTGTTGTTGGTGAACTTGAAAAAGAGATGAGTCAAAAAGAATTTCTTGCGCATGTTTGCAATTCATTAAAAACTAAAGCCGTAAAATTTTGCGATGGCGAGGGTAAAACAATTAATAAAATTGCAGTATGCGGCGGATCCGGCTCCGACTTACTGAAGCAAGCAATTACAAGCGGTGCAGATGCATTTGTTACAGCAGACGTTAAATATCATGCCTATCATACTGCTCAAAAAGAAATTTTGCTAATAGATGCCGGTCATTATGAAACTGAGATTGTCGTACTAAATCCAGTTCAACAAAAAATGAAAAAATTTATTCCGGCAAATGAGAAAATAAAAATTTTAAAATATTCGGGCAGTACAAACCCGGTAAAGTTTTATAAACAATAAGGAGTCTTAATTGAGAGAAAAACTTGCAGTACTTTACGAACTCCAGTTGATTGACAATCAGCTTGATGAATTGGAGGAGTTGCGCGGAGATCTTCCGGCAGCTGTGAACGATTTGAAACAGCAGATAGAGACTATCGAAAATCAAATCGAGACAAAAGAGAGTGAAAAGAAAAAATCACTCAACCAGCGCAAACAAAATGACGATGATGTTGACCGTCTTAAAGCAAATCTAAAAAAATTCAAATCACAGCTTTATCAGGTTCGCAATAATAAAGAATATGATGCACTCACAAAAGAAATTGATCATTCGGAAGAACAAATAACAAAACTTGAAGCAGAAAGTACCGCGCTTGAAGATCTAGCTCAGAAATTGAAAAGTGAAATTAAAGAAATAGAACCTCAACTCGAGATACTTTCGAAAGACTTGAAAGAAAAAGAAACCGAGTTAAAACAAATCATTAAATCTAACGAGCGCGAAGAAGCACGTTTACAGGATAAACGGGATAAAGTTGTTGCAAAAGTAAAAAAACCGGATTACAACACGTACTCAAGAATCCGGAAAGCTTTGGGCGGAAAAGCTGTTGTTACACTTGTCCGCGCTGCATGTACTGGATGCTACAACGTTGTTCCGCCGCAGAGACAATTGGAAATAAAATCCGGTAAGAGACTTTACTCATGCGAATCTTGCGGAAGAATTTTAGTTTCTCCTGAAGTTGCAGAGGAAGTTCAAAAAAAAATTCAGTTCTAGTTTAGAAAATATTTAAAGCCGTCAGAAAATTTTATACTTCTTTTGACGGCTTTTTTAAAATAAAATCTTGTTGATTGGAATACGGATATCATCCTCCAAGTCAATCATTGCATTAATCAAATATGCATATTTGAATTTATGTAAATCGATTAATCGAACCTCCTCTTCAAATATTTTTCCCTTTTTTAATAATTTTTCTCTTTTTGTTCCCTTTAGAAGTGGAGTAGCCGGAGTTATAAACTTTTCATTATCACTAAAAACAATATTGGAATAACTCGTATCGGTAATTAATCCATTTTTTACAATTAAGATTTCGCTATCTCCGACATCATCTAAATGTTTCAGAAATTCTTTGCGGTCTTCATACTTATAATCGTACAAGATAAAATCATCATAAACCACTTTTAAGGCAGTAATCGGTTTTATTATGTACGGGTGAAATTCAGTATTGATAATGCCGTCAGTGTAAACTACTCTGCATTTATAAAGATTGTGTGATAGATCCGCTGGAATCCTAATTACTTCGGCTAGATCTATTTCATCGTGAGAATTAAATAAATCACGCCGGGTTTTATTCATTCTGGCATTATGATATTCAATATCATAAAATTTTCTATCGAATACCTTTATGCTTTCAAGTAATCGGGACATAGACCTTATCAATCATTTCTTGATATTCTGATTCGGGTGTGCTCATAAATGTAATTCCTCCGCCGCTTTTAAAAATTAATCCTTCATCTGTAAGTTCAATAAATCGAATCATAACTCCGCTGTCGAGTGTAGAACCGTCATAATATCCGAAGATTCCGGTATAATAACCGCGCGAATATATTTCGGTTGATTTGATGATATCAACTGTTTTCTTTTTCGGTGCACCGCTTATTGAGCCTGCCGGAAGTAAATTAAAAATTATTTCACCTATTCTACTGTTGTAATCATTTCCCACGTCACCACATATTTTTGAACTAACCTGCAAAAGGATTTTACTATTGGTTTTGATTTTTTCCACATATCTAAATTTCTCAACACGAACATTTTTTGAAACCATACTCAAATCATTCCTGATCAAATCAACTATTGTGTTGTGTTCAGCAATCTCTTTAGGATCGTTCAGAATAACTTGTTCTGCATTTTCAATCGAAGCATCTATTGTACCCTTCATCGGGAAAGAAGAGATTATTCCTTCAGAAATCTTTACGAATGATTCCGGAGAAAAAACAACGAATTTTTTTTTGTACAACAGCTTATATTCGGCTCGGCTTAAAAGGAATATCTGTTCAAGTGTAAGATTAGTTGATATTTGTGTTGGGAAAGTTAGGTTAAGCAGGTAAGTGTTTCCTGCATTTATCTCATTCAAAATATTTTCATAAACTGGAATGTAATTTTCATAACTGATTGGCTGTTTTTCAAATAAAACTGAATTACTTAGTATGGTTTTAATATCGTAATTTTTCTTACCATTTATGTTGAAGAGTATATTTGACGGATTTACTTCGCTCAATTTTATTACGATCGGCTGATTGATTTCGAAATCAATTATGAATAGAAATGGAATTTTATCATTTCCATATTCGTTCATTAATTTAACGGCAGCTAATTCTTTATCATTCATTGGGTTGCATTGAAAAATAAAATATTGATAATAGACAACTACGATTCTTTCACTTACAATTTACTGCAAATTGTAGAAGAATTTCACTATGATTATTTATTGGTCAAGAATGACCAACTTAATTTTGAGATAGTGGATCAATTTTCCAAAATCCTTATTTCTCCCGGACCGGGGCTTCCAGCCGAATCGTGGACGATTACAAAAATCATTTCTAAGTACGCCGCATCAAAAAAAATTTTGGGCGTATGTCTGGGGCATCAGGCAATCGCAGAAGCATTCGGAGGTGAACTTTATAATTTGCCAATCGTTCGTCATGGTATTAGATCTAAAATAAAAACTGTTTGTCCGGAGGATTATTTATTTGAGAATATTCCTTCAGAATTTGAAGCCGGTTTATATCATTCTTGGGCAGTTTCAAAAAATAAATTTCCGGATTGTCTTAGGATAACTTCAGTTGGAACTGACGATGTGATAATGTCTATTTCACACAGAGAATATGATGTAAATGGCGTTCAGTTTCACCCGGAATCTGTTATGACGCCTTATGGCAAACAGATTATCAACAATTGGCTAAAACACTGAATTAATTATTACACAAGTGGTTTAAATATTTCTATTTCTGATCAGCCATAAAATTTTTATTTAAATGATTAGTGAAATCTTTGTCCCAGAATTCTTTTACCGAACCTTTATGCAGCCAATAGATTCTCGGCGGAGATTGCCCAATCAAATCCAGGAATTCATTCAATTTTATCATCCGATATGGATAATTAAAATTAGTTACCGCCTTGAATGAATCCGCACTTATTGTTCCCTCAGAAAACAAGAGAGCATAAAGATTGGAACTCCAGCCTGCTTTCTTTTTTAAGCCGGATAATTCTTTAGCAAGATTTTGACAATGATCGCACTCTGTATTAAAAACAGCGATCAATTTATCGCCGTGAGATAAATCCACTCTTCCCGCATTTACAAAATTTGTGTATTTGGCAAACTTGAAATCTTTATACGATTTGACCGGCGAGGCCGTAAATACTATTATGAATGAGGCGAGAGTTACCAAAGGCACTGCAAAATAATTTTTTTTCTCTTCGGTTCTTTTAAACAGTATAGCAAGCAATCCCATCAATAAAACATTTTTAATTATTGATTCAAGCGGAGATATCTTAATCATCTCGCCGAAGCATCCGCAATTTTGTGAATCATGTAATATAAAACCAGTATAACCGAGGTATGCTGTAAAGCCAATTAGGAAAAGAGATGAAAATGGAATAACTATTCTTTTCAATGAGAAAGGTTGAAAGAACAACAAACCGAGTGCAAGTTCAAGACTAATCAATATTCGCACAATAAATCCGGCGCTCTCCCGCGATGCGGCTAATCCGTGATCAACTAAAATTATTTCTACAATTCCAGGCGCAATCAGCTTAGAATAAGCAGAAAAAATAAAAACAATACCGACTAATACATGTAGCAAGAGTGTAATTTTATTTTTCAACTGGCTGTAATCAATTTGTTGTAATTACATTTTAGCGATTAAAAATGAAATCGGCAAATTCATTTTGCATGAAGCAGAAATTAATTTAGAAAGGAACACCTTTAGTGCGCGCTTCTTTTAAGGCGTTAGCATACCATCCGAGTTCATTAAGAAACCGTTTTACTTTTGCGTGAAATGATTCATCAACCGGCTCTCCGTTTTGATCGAACGCTGACTGAATAGCAGGAATTCCAAACATTGTTTTGGTTGTTACCATTCCAAGTTCGCCCAAAAATATTTTTGCTTGAACAGCCGAACGCATTCCCGCTATTGGTCCGCCGCTGTAACTCGCAATTGCCGCAGGTTTGAAGAAATACTCTTCACGAAAATAATCCATCAAGTTGGTAAGCGCTGGCGGTAAGGAGTGATTATATTCACCCGTTATAATAATAAATCCATCGGAGGTTGAAAAAATATTGTGAAGTTTTTCGAGTGATTCCGGGGCTGAACCTTTCTGATATTCTTTATACATCTTATCAAGAAGAGGCAGATTATATTCCTTTGGATCAATCAGCGAAACATTATAACCTTGTTCGTGGCATTTATTCAAAATGAATTTTGCCGCCTTGGTGCCCTGGCTTTTCTCTCGGACTGAGCTTAGAATTATAGAAATATTGAGAGACATGTTTTCCCTTTTTCTCTACTAAATGCATACTTACTCAAAAAAGTTCAAATGAAAAGCGATCCATATTTAATCTTACGCTTCTATAAACAATTTATTGTAAGATGTCTATTTATTTAAGAACAGTTTGAATTGTAGTCAGAAGGTTTTCAACGGGAATTATTTCTATTGCAGATTTATTCTTTACCGATTTATAATTATTTGTAGGAACAACAATTTTTTTAAAACCAAGTTTTGCCGCTTCTTGAATTCGTTTGTCAATATTGCTAATACTTCTAACTTCACCGCCGAGACCGACCTCGCCGATTACAACAGTATCGTTCCTTGCAAACTTATCGGAGAAATTCGATGCAATTGCACAGCATACAGCAAGGTCAACGGCAGGTTCGTCAATTCTAATTCCGCCGGCAATATTCAGGAATACATTTTGCGCCGACAAGCGAAGATTGGCTCTCTTTTCAAGAACCGCTAATAAAATAGAAAGCCGGCGGTAATCGAATCCGGTTGCAACACGCTGCGGGTTTCCATACGATGATGGAGTTACCAATGCCTGCACTTCCAAAAGTATCGGGCGAGTGCCTTCCATGCTTGATGTTACAACCGAGCCGGTGATTTCTTTTTCCCGTTCGCTTAAAAATATTTCACTCGGATTTTTAACTTCCCGTAATCCGTCATCGTGCATTTCAAAAATGCCGATTTCATTTGTGCTTCCGAACCGGTTTTTCTGAGCGCGCAATATTCTGTAAGAGTAACTTCTCTCTCCTTCAAATTGCAAAACCGTATCTACGATATGTTCAAGAACTTTCGGTCCGGCAATTGCGCCTTCTTTTGTAACATGTCCAACAATTATTATAGAACAATGCTTCTTTTTTGCGAGCTGCATAAGTTCGGCAGTACATTCTCGTATCTGCGTTATTGTGCCGGGGGCGTTATCAAAATCTGTTTTATATGTTGTCTGAATAGAATCAACTATTACAACTTCCGGCGAGTGTTTTTCGATTGCGTTAAGAATAATATCAAGATCGGTTTCCGTCATCACAGAAATTTTATCCGAATGGACTTTCAGTCGTTTTGCGCGGAGATTTATTTGATTTGCCGACTCCTCTCCGGTTACATACAGAACTTCGCCGTTAATTTTAGCCGCTGCTTGCATAACCAGAGTTGATTTTCCAATTCCGGGATCTCCGCCAATAAGTACAACAGAGCCCGGCATCAATCCGCCGCCAAGAACTCGGTCGAACTCCTCAATATTTGTTTTAATTCTATCTTCGCTTTGATGAGCCGCGGTATTCAATTTTGTAATTGATGATTCCCCGCTGAATTTTTTCTTTGAAGATTTTTTTTCTTCGATCAATTCTTCGGTAAAGGAATTCCAGCTTTCACAAGCCGGACACTTACCCATCCACCTCAATTCTTCGTGACCACAATTAGAACAAATATATTTTATTCTGTTCTTAGCCATTAAAATCCAGTCCGCTGAATAAATTTTTTGATTATGGGATCGGAACTTTCTAATACTTCCGCAGATGTGCCGGTAAAATATATTTTTCCTTCGTGCATCATTGCAATTCTATCGGCAGTATTTTTAACACTAAACATATCATGCGTTACAATGATTGAAGTTACGTTCAATTTTTGATTTAAGTCTTTGATCAAATCATCAATAGAATCGGACATTATCGGGTCGAGACCGGTTGTAGGTTCATCATATAAAATATATTCCGGATTAGAGACTAAAGCACGGGCAAGACCAACCCGTTTTTTCATTCCACCCGAAAGCTCTGATGGTTTTAGATTTTGAGTTCCGGGTAAACCCACAAGTTCAAGTTTCTCCTCAACTATTTTTTTAATCTCCTCTTTTGAAAATCCGGAATCATTTTCTACTAGTGCAATTCCAACATTTTCTTCTACAGTCATAGAATCGAACAACGCCGCGCCTTGAAAAAGAAAACCGAACTTACGTCTGATCTTATAAAGTTCTTTCCGGTCAAGATTGCTTATAATTTTACCATCGAATTTGATATATCCTTCGTCCGGTATTAGTAATCCTACTATATGTTTAAGCAGAACACTTTTTCCGCATCCGCTTCTACCAATTATGGCAAGCGACTCTCCTTCATTGATCTCGAGATTAACGCCCCGCAGAACACTATTATCGCCAAAGCTTTTGTGAAGATTTATTATTTCGATCATGAGAAGTTGATTTGAATTTTATTCGAATGAAATATATAAAAGAAAAGAATGTTATTCGATTTGAAAGTGAACAAAAAAGAACGCAGATTTTTATGATCATAAGAAATCATATTAATCTGCGTCTATCTTAAAAACTTATTACGGATTTACGCCTGTGTGACACTCAACGCAATTCATCTCTTTCCAAGCATCTCCGCTGTCCTTATCCGGATGCTTGAATATTAGGAATGCATTAATCGGCGAAACTTCCAATTTATCCGGCGGTCCTTGTGCATTAATTAGGTGACATTGATTGCAATCTCTTTTTATCACTCTGCCCTGAGCGGTTGCATGGTTATCATTATGGCATCTGAAACACCCCATAAATTCCATATGCCCGATATTATTTGGATAGACATTCCAACGAACTTTCATCTCCGGGAAAATATTTTTCTTAAATGCATCTTGAATTCCTTGTACCGCTTTATCAACCAAATATTTTTTGTTCGAATAAATATCCGGATACTTTTCTTTATAATATTTATTTATCTCGTCTCTAATAACAATCATTGCTGTGTCAGTCGTAGAAAATTTCATATCCATAATTTCGAGTGCTTTGGATTTTATCCAGGGAAGTTCTTTTGGAATAACACCGGCGGCTAGCGCACTATTTAAGAAAAACGTCGGCGGCTGATAATTATGTGACGGCCTGTTATGACAATCCATACAATCCATTGTGCGTGTCTGCATTGTATCTAAAGCACTTTTCTCAACACTTTCATTTTTATCTTGATAAACGTAAACTTCGCCGGTTTTTAAGTTAGTATATCTAACCCACGGAATTTTTTCCCGCTTGCTGTCTGAAGTTTTGTATTCTATCTTAACATCCGGATTGATGTGCCAATGAATCCCTTCTTGTGTTCCAAGAGCGCTTATTTGAGCACCTATCTTCATATTCAAAGAGATATCCCATTCAGAATTGTTTTCATCTGGCATGTAATGTCTTTGAGTTACAAGTTTTCTCGAATAAAATTTTTGAGGCCAATGACATTGTTCGCATGTCTCACGCGCCGGGCGCAAATCTGAAATTGGTGTTTCAATTGGTCTTGGTACGGTGCCTAAGGTAACTGCGTATACTTGATACAAACCCGAAAGCTTGGATTTAACATACCAGCTTGCGCCAGTTCCAACATGGCAATCAACGCAGGCTACTCTTGCGTGAGGAGAATTTTGATATGCTGTATATTCCGGCATCATTACATTGTGACAAAGTTTACCGCAAAACTCTACCGATTCAGTATAATGAAACGCTTCGTAACTGCCGACTGCGGTTAGAAATAGAAAAATTGATGTTCCGATTGCAAAGATGAAAAAAGCATGTCTGTGGTGAATATCATTAAGATTAACTTGCGGCCATTCTGTTGGAGGAAGGAGATGCTTTTTTCTATCACGTCTAACTTTTAAAAACATTCCAACCGGTATAAGCACTAAACCTAAAACCAAAAAACCGGGAAGAATTATATAAACCACCAATCCTAAATAAGTTCCTCCTCCGGATGTGAAGGTTATAACAAACAAAAAGATTATCATGAAAAGACTGATCAATGCAATTGTAGCACCAATCAATGAGACCCAATTCTGGGTTGAATGAGGTAATTTTAATTTCATTTCATTCCTTGTCTATAAATTTTGACGTTATTTAACGGAATAAATCAATAAGATTTTGATCTTGTGTGGCAAACTTAACCAGAGTCAGCTAAAAATCCAAAAAACTTATTTTCCGGCTCTGCTAGCTTGTTGTAAGTATTTGACGATTAGAATGATCTATTATTTATTGGCTTTTTTCTCTTTGTCTTTTATTTTGAAATAAAGTACGATGACAACTAAAAGAAATACTAAAGTTGCAACCGCAAAACCATTTCTGCGTGTATAATATTCATCAATTTCTTTTTGTGCCAGCAAAGCAGCTTTATTTGAAATCTCAATACCATCTTTTGTTTTAGCGCCAACTTTAGTAGAATCAAAAGTATGAATTAATGTTCTTGATTGAATCAGAGCTTGTTTAGCATCTTGAAGCAGGAACCCAATCTCAACATCATTCATTCCTTTCTTCTTAACTTCTAAATATTTTGCATCTGCCAAGGAAAACTGATTTTTTAAATTTGTGAGCGATGAGTATATTTTTTCTGCAACCGCATAACCCTCATCACCAGATGAATGACAGTCAACACACTTCGAATCTTTACCCACGCCAATCATTTCATCGGTTGGTTTTAACACAGCATGATTACCATGGCATTGTTCGCATCCGTGAAAATCTTGTTCTTCAAATGCTTTTGCCATTCCTGTCGAGTTAAAATATTCCATATTGCTCACATGGCAAGTTCCGCACACATGAGAGATTGAAGTAACTCCGGGAGGCATCGCACCATGATTACCGTGGCAATCATTACATGCCGGCGCACCTAAATCTTTCATCTTAAGCAGCGCAACCCCATGAACACTTTTCGAATATTCTTCTAATTGATTGCTTGGAAGATTATATTTTTTCATCAGCTCTGAATTGCCGTGACATTTATTGCATGTACCCGGAACATTTAATGCATAAACAGTAGAGCGCGGATCTTTAGCCGGAAGTATCGCATGGGCAGAATGACAACTGGCACATTCTGCAACATTTCCATCTCCCGCTAAAAGTTTTTTACCATGTATGCTGGTATAATATTGTTCAACTTGATCTGTTGCTATTCTTGGCTGGAATACTCTCATGATATTAATATTTGAATGGCACTTTCCGCAGAATTTAGGAATGTCTTTGTGTTTAGGTGCGCCAACAAATCCTTTTGAAGGACTCATAGCAATTTCTTGATCACCGCTGGTTGGGTCTCCGCCATGGCAAGATGAACATGAAATGTTCGCATGATGGTGTATATCGTTTTCTGAAAAATCTTTTGGCAGATTATCGTTTTCTTTATGACATGAATAACAATGATCTTCTTTGGGGCTCTGTATAGTTTTATTTTCCTTCTGGGCGGAAACATTAACACCGAATAGAAATGAAATTGTTATAAAATATATTAATACGTGAAAAAATCTTGTTCTCATGTTATTATTCCCTATACTAAGTAACCTATGACGGTCATTATCACTATGAACGCTACAATAATAATTCCAATTAAAGTTAGGGGCTGAATTTTCCAATTAGGTCTATGTTTCACTTTGATGTAAGGAACCAACATCCAAACAAAACCCGCAGCGCCAAAGAATAATACTCCCAGCAATTCGCCTTCTAAAAATAAAATGTGTGCCGGAAGAAGTTTCAGCGACTGGAACATGAACATAAAATACCATTCCGGTCTTATTCCGGCAGGCGCCGCTGCAAATGCATCTGCCTTGTTTCCCAATTCCCACGGAAAATAAAGAGCCAAGAAGATCAAAACATTAAAAACAATTACCCACAGAAGAAGATCTTTCAAAGCAAAATCCGGAAAGAAGGGAATATATTTTTTCTTTTCTTCCGGCAAATTTTTGAAATGTTCCGGTTCGTGCATTCCTTGACGCTGAATAAACAATAAATGCAAAGTTAAAAAAACTGTAAATATGGCGGGAAGAATTGCGACGTGAATGCCAAAGAATCTTGAAAGAGTTGCGCCCGTTACATCTTCGCCGCCGCGTAAAAATATTTTTAGCGGTTCTCCAATTACAGGAACAACTCCGACTATATCCGTACCAACCTTTGTTGCAAAATATGCAAGTTCATTCCATGGCAAAAGATAGCCGCTAAATCCAAACGCAAGAGTAAATACCAAAACGATAAAGCCTGTTACCCAAGTTAGCTCACGCGGTTTTTCGTATGCTTTAGAGAAGAAAACACTGAACATATGAATAAAGGCAAAGAGAACTAATAAATTAGCCGACCAGCTGTGTACATTCCTGATCAACCATCCGAATCTAACTTCTGTAACAATGAAGCGGACACTTTCGTAAGCATTGTCTTCGCCGGGTCTATAATATAGAAGAAGAAGTATTCCGGTAAGTAACTGAACCACAAACAAAAACAGTGTTACCCCGCCCATATAATACCACATTGAATGTTTGTGGACAGGAACCTTTTTATGCTTGAGCATATTTTTTAATGGCGATATATCATACCGCTCATCAATCCATGAAATAATTTTATTTCCAAAATTCCCGGTCATTTTTTAACCCATTTTAGTAATTACAATCTCTTCTCTAACTACTTTTACATCATATTCTTCCAGAGGTCTGGGAGGCGGTCCCGAAACGTTACGTCCGTTCAGATCGTAAATTCCATTATGACAGGCGCACCAGATCTGCTTTGTATCACTTTTATATTGAACAATGCAGTCTAAATGCGTACAACTGGCCGACAGTGCTTTGTATTGATTGTCTTCTGTTTTAATTAGTATGACCGGCTTTCTACCAAACTTTATTATCTTGTAACTATTGGTTGGAAACTCGGAACTCATGCCAGCTTTAACAGAATTCACTTTTGGTTCGGCGCTTTTTGGCGGAATTAAAAATGAAACGATCGGATAAAACACAGCTAAGATTCCGCCTATTCCTCCAACACCTAAAAGCGTATTCAGAAATTTTCTTCTATCTAATTTCATAACCAATTTATTTTTGATGAAAAATTCAATTAATTATAGCCAAAATTTTTCTTTTATGGATTTCTAACTTCTTCCCATGGTGGAAGAATCTTTGTAAGAATATACAGGATTATGAATGGAAGACAAAATATAACTACCGCCGCAAAAAATCCTTCCAATCCAAAGAATGTTATTTTGTAGACAGTCAATCCCCTGAAACTTTTCGAAAATAATTGCCCGCCTATAACAATATTCCAGCGTGTTGAAAAAATTCCGACTTGAACAAGGATAGCCGAAATGAAGTAAACCATTTTCTTTAAATCCGGCGGTGATTTTAAGATTTTAATTAATGCAATCATCAGAAGCGGAATAAGCATTCCCATGAAAAGTTGAATTACAATTAAGCTAACAAATAATTTGTTAGAGACTAGGTAAGCTAAAATTTTAATTGACTCTTCTGATTCATAAACACGGTGCACAAAATCCAACGCTTCTAATGAAAAATCTATGATCATTACATAGAACAAGTAACTTGCTAATTTATCCAGGCACAAAATATCCAACTCTTTGCCACGGAAAGGTGTAATTATCATGTAGAGAATTAATACCATTGCTATACCGGAAACAATTGCCGAGAACAAAAACACTATTGGCATTAACACACTTGACCACCATGGATTTGCTTTGATAGAACCAAAAATAAATCCTACATAACCGTGTAAAAGAAAAGCAGAAGGAATACCTATTATGGTAATAATCTTTACCCATTTTTTATCGAAGTGAACTGCTTTCTCTGAAATATCTTTTGAAAAGAGAGAAACAATTTTGTGAATCCATTTTTTGATTCCGGTTTCTTTTTGAGACCAAAGAATTATATCTCTTCTATATTCAAACCAAATCTCTAGACACAAAACCGCCATCAAATACCAGGCATATACAAATCCGAACATTGCCATAGCAGAAGTGCTGTTAGGGGTAATTAATATTTCGTATGCCCTTTCGGGATGACCTAAGTGCGCAAGTAAAGGAAGAGGGGCAACAATTAAGAATGACATTGCAGTAAGCATTGCTAAACGGTATGTGGGTTGAAGTTCTTTTACGTTGAAGACTTTTACTAACGATGCTAATATAAAAGCACCGGCAACTAATCCTGTTAAATAAGGATATAATACTATAAGAATGCCCCAATGGAGTTCAATTTCATTTGGAAAAATATAGCCCCATATTTCCTTTAGTATTGGCGTCAAATGCTGTACGAGTTCTTCCAATGTTATTTTACCTCCATATCTAAATTGGCATAATAAACTTTTGGTTCGGTGTTCAATGATGGTTTAAGAATTCCAATTTTATTCATTCTTAAGAAACGAACTAACGGACTTGCTTTTTTATTCAACTCACCAAAAACTCTTGCTTGAGTCGGACACACTTCAACACACGCCGGCAATTTATCTTGTACAATTCTATGATAACAGAATGTACACTTCTCGGCTGTATGCGTTACTGGGTGTAAAAATCTAGCACCGTAAGGACATGCTTGTATACAATATCTGCATCCTACACAATAATCCGAGTCAACCAATACAACTCCATCCTCACCTTTAAATGTTGCCCCAACAGGACAAACTTGTACACAAGGAGGATTTTCGCAGTGATTACAAATTTTTGGAACAAAGAAACTTCTTAACATTTTTTTGTTTGTACGCGAATTCTCGAAACCATCTATAGAACCATTCGGGCTATCAACTTGAATATCGCCGTCTTCATAAATTCTATAACGTTCAACCCATGTTCTAAAGAAGAATGGTTCTTTGGGAACATTATTTTCATTTTTACAAGCAACGGCACATCTGCCGCAACCAATACACTTATTTATATCTATTCCCATTCCCCATTTGTGGTTACTGGGCACATATCCGTTTTCCAACATCCATTTTTTTATAGTTTTAAATTTATCCGTTGAGCCTAGAAACCCAAACGCAATTGGTGCAAGAGCAAGTATCGCCAGCTTTTTTAGAAAATTTCTTCGTTCAACTTTTCCCGAAGGGATGTCCGAATGGACTCCTTCAGAGGATTCCCATTTATCTGTTTGATTTACGTTCTTGTCCATTATTGTGCCTCCGGTAAATGTGGGTAGTGACATTGCCAGCAAACATATCTCGGTTCGTGAGTTTCCATGTTTATTCTTGGGATTGATATATCACTCTTAGCGTCTTTAGAGTGACACTGTCCGCAGAATTCTCGTTGAGTTGGTTTGGTTGGTAAAAATTCCCTCGGACTTAGTCTGTGCTTCTCAGAAGTTTCGTGACATTTTGTACATGGTATCTCCATATGGCTCGAAACAGATTTCGCATTTGATATTTCAGCATGGCAAGCAGAACAATCTTTTGGCGTCTGTGGAGGAGTTGGATTATGCGGATTATGGCATGAAATACAAAATTTTCTGGGATTGTGTGATGCCGATACTATTTGAGGAAAACCGGTTGGACGCGAAGGATTATATTCGTGACAGACAGGGCAAAAATTTCTTCCCATCGGTTTTTCCGGTTTGAATTGATCCGGCTCATTAACGTGATTAAGTGATGGTCCGTGGCATACTTCACATGAAAGATTTTTATGATAACCTGCGTTTTTAATTTTCCACATATCTTCATGACAGTCGCTGCATGCTTCTTGACCGGCATATTGCATTTTTTTGTCGGCATTGTTTTGAACTGAAGTGGCGCGAAAATGACCTATCAGACCAAAATCTTTAGGTGTAAGAAGTGATTGAGCTACAATAAAGACAACCACCACTACAACCAAAAGTATTGATAGGCGCTTAACTTGTTCCGGAATCTTTTGTAGAAATTTTTTCATGAATATGTCCGCCGTTACTTTGTGTATTTTTAATTATTTATTAAATCACTTCCTTTCTTCCGTTTAGCGTATAAAATTGATATCACAAGTAGTACCATTCCCAAAAACATGAAAGAAATAATTCTGTAACTTGGATCTAAATTTGTTGTGCCGACAAAAAGAATATATAGAACCGTTAATAAAAATGTTAAGAGCGCCATCCACCGGTATTTTTTATTCTTAAGAATAATACTCATTATATAATAGCCGATTGCAACTATCGTCCAAGAGAGCCCGACATAATCTTTAGGAACTATATGATAGAGTGCGTAAGGAAAGATGAAAAACATCGATCCAAGATAAGATAATCTCATCGCATCAGTTTTGAGATCGAGCCGATGTTTTTGCCAATTTAAAATACGTGCACTTATTAATGCTACAATTCCAAAACTTAGAGCAGTTACACCAATTTTTTCTTCCAATACTAAATAGGAAAAAAATATTATTAGATACATTATAAAGTTAGCGACAATTATAATTTTTGAACGAAACCAAAGCGCTGTTGCAACCACAATTATACTTTGCCAGCTCAACCAAACAAAATAATCGGGCTTTGGAAAACTATTAACTATTGCAACGCTTAATGCAGTGTAGCCAAGAATAGCATAGAAGAAAGTGGAATATTTACTTTTTCGTTTTTCATAGTAAATAACAGAAAGAAATAAGAAAACTAGAGAGCCGATCAATTCGGAGATGGCTGCTGTATCGCTAAATTTAGCAAGAGTAATAATCAATAAAAGGAGAAAACAAAGAAGAGAATTAATTATGGTATTTAAAATTGTAATTACCGATTCTCTCTCTCCCCGCTCTCCGGATAAATTGCCGTAAGCAAAAATTAGCGCATAGATCAGAAGAAAATAAACATTAAATAACGGCGAACTCTGCAGCACTATTTTATTGCCTGCTATCGGATTACCAATGAACCAAATAAAATGAATAAAATAGACTAGAAGAATGGCGTATGTATAGTACGAATTCCAATTCCGCTTTTGTTTTAAATAAACTGATAACCCGCTGATAAGAATTAATGTGAAAAAAATTAACCATGCATTATTTCCAATCAATATTGATATAGAAAGCAAAGTAATTCCGAATGCCGTTAAGTAGGTAGACCTTCTTCTGTACGAAACGGAAAGATGAATTACGGATATTGATATAAGAAATAATAACTCAATTAAATTAGATTCCACAGCCGGATTAACGGAAAAAAAACGCAAACGCAAGGTTGAGAAGTAAAGAAGAAGTAAACCGCCGCCAAAAATATATTGTGAAATAAATTGAAGCGATTTTTTCCAATAATTTGATAATAAAAAAAGAATTCCCGCTAAAATAAATCCAACCAGACTTGGAAAAAACGACGGCAAGTTCTGATACGGGAATGTCATTAGAAATATTATACCTATCGCTAAAATTACAATTCCAACTTTTGCAAACCAGAATTGTCCAATCTGAGTTTCTAATGAATCCGCACGTTCTGAAATATTCTGAGGCATAAGGGAAGGGAATTCGAAAATATCTTCCGAAGAAAAGTTCTCGAGATTGAGTTTTTCTTCAATACGAGAAATTCTTGCTTCCAAATTTTTTAGATATGGTACTAACTGATTATTAACTTCTTGTTCGGAGGATGAATCCATTAAGATGCCTCCAAGAATACTTTATATTTTTTTGATTTATTCCTTTCTAAAGGATGATAAAATTAGATTCAAGCACAAAAAACAAAAAATAATTATCTCATAATCGGATATCCGCCTACTGAATCCGATTTTAAAATACTCGTATTCTTTTTTGAATGCAACAAAATTTTACTTCTGATTTTAGAAAAATTTTATTTTGGCTGGATGAATGAGGAATAAGTGAGCCACAATTTGTGTGGCTCACAAAAATAATTTCTACTTCTTCTCAATCTTTTTTTCAACTTCATTTTTTTCGGTCTCTTTATCATTATCATCGTATTTTTTTATGATCATCTTTTTCATTCCTTTGCCAGACATATGTTTCATTTTAGTCATACCTTCACCATTACCACAGCAACAGCATCCATCGCGCATTCCCACTTTCCCGTCCATCTTTTTATTAAAATAAATCACCCGGTCTTGGGATTTGTCATCACCATCATTAAGAGTGACAGTGATGTGTTTCATTCCATTTTCATCTTTTAGAAACTTTTCGGCTTCTTCTCCTTCGTATGTTTTCGTCTCTTCCTTACCGTCTATTGTTGTTGTAATTGTAACAACTTTTTTCCCATCCTTATCTTCCACATTGATCTTCTTAGTAACGTTCCCGCTTTTTATATCAGAATCATCTCCTTTATTTTTTGATCTGAAGACAAAAACTTTACCGTTACCTTCTTTTACTTGCTTAAGATCCCCTTCAGAAATAATTTTAATTCTTTTTTCAGACCTCATTTGATCTGCAAGCTTTTGAGCTTCTTTCCCCTCAAACACAACATCTTTACCATCAACTTTTACTGTAATTTTTTCTACTTTTCCATTGAGCTGATCGAGTTTTGACTTGGATTCTTCTTTCTCCTGAGCAAACAGTGAGAGCGAAAAAAATCCCATCAGCACAAGAACCATAATTGCTAAAGATTTCGATTTGTTTGTCTGAAATACAATCATAACACTTCTCCTTTTTATATTTGAAGATACATACTCATACATCTCAAAATCATAAAGAGGTCCAAAATATTTGTTAAAAATTGTTAAAGGTAAGAATTAAGTCGAAGATTAAGCTAAATTTAGATATATGAAAGAACGAAAAATAAAAATTATTGTCGCTTTGATGACCGCGGCGGTTATCGGCTTAATTGCAGTTCAAATGTATTGGATTTCCAATTTGATTCAGGTTGAAAGGGAACGCTTTCGCAGAAATGCTTTTCATTCCCTTTTAAGAGTGGTTGATCAGATAGAGAAAGAAGAGGCGGCAAAAACAGTTTTTGCAAATATTTTACAAAAATCCCAAACCGATGTTTCTGTTAAAAGTAAAAATAAAGCAAGGCAAAAAGAATTTGGAATTTTTGTTGGAGATAGTTCATCTAAATCTAAGATGGTAAAAATATTCAGCGACGAGGCGCCTTACAAAATCAATCCCAAAAATGATTTTGACTCAACAAAAAAAGGAGTTCAATTAAGAGTATTTGCGTATTCTCCCGACAGTAGAGCAAATATACCGCGGTATGTATGGCGTTCGGATTTTGATACTATTGTAAAGAACAGACAATCTCTCATTCAAAGAGTTATTACAGAAATGGTTGAGGTTAATTCTCAAAAGAAAATTGAAGACCGTATTTCAACCAAACAATTAGATAAACTTCTTACTCAGGAATTTAAAAGTCGTCTTTTCACCGGCGACTTTTATTTTGGCGTATATAAAACTAATACCAACAGTTTTACATTATTAAAAAAGGGTGCGGATACTACTGAAATTAGAAAATCGAGACTAAGAACACTTCTGTTTCCAGCCGAAATGTTTCTTGATAGAAATGAATTAGTTGTTTATTTCCCGGATGAGCAGAAACATGTTTTAAGTTCCATAACCGGTATGATGAGTTTATCGGTTGGACTAATTTTAGTAATTGTTGTCGTCTTTTTTAAGACAGTACAAATGTTTATTCGCCAGAAGAAAATAACCCAAGTAAAAAATGATTTGATAAACAATATCACACACGAATTCAAGACGCCTATTTCAACCATTTCCATTGCATGTGAAGCATTAAATGAGCCAACACTTATCAGCGAAAAAGATTCGGTAATGCGTTATTCAAAAATTATTAAAGAAGAAAACGACCGATTGAAAATAATGGTAGAAACTCTTCTGAATACAGCGGCAATGGAAAAAAGCGAATTCAATTTATCAAAAGAAGAAGTTGATTTGCACGAATTAATCCGCTCTGCAGCATTGATGTATGATGAAGCCATAAAACTCAAAGAAGGAAGAATAAATTTTGAATTGAACGCTAACCCATCAATAATAGATTGCGATGATTTTCATGTAACAAATATTATTGCCAACCTGGTGGATAATGCTATTAAATATAACGAACGAACCCCTGAGATAACTATCACTACTAAAAACGTAAATAAATCCGTTGCTGTAATAGTTAAAGATAATGGAATTGGAATTCCTAAAGAATTTCAGGAAAAGATTTTCGAAACGTTTTACCGCGTGGCAAGCGGCAATGTACAAAACGTGCGCGGATTTGGAATTGGTTTAAGCTATGCAAAAAAAATAATCGAAGCACATAATGGTAAAATTTCTGTGACGAGCGAGGATGGGAAAGGAAGCCAATTTGAATTTATACTTCCAATTGCTGGCGAATAATGAAAAATAAAATACTTTTAGTAGAAGATGATTCTAATCTGGGAATGTTGCTGCGTGAATTTCTTTCCGTTAAAGGATTTGAAGTAACTCAAGCTCTAAACGGCGAAGAAGGATTCAATCATTTCAAGGCAAATAAGTTCGATCTTTGTCTGATTGATGTTATGATGCCGAGGATGGACGGCTTCTCTCTGGCTAAAAAAATCCGCATGATTGATAAGCAAACACCATTTCTTTTCGTAACCGCAAAATCGCTGCTCGATGATAAGATAGAAGGTTTCAAGATAGGCGCCGACGATTATGTGACAAAACCTTTCAGCATGGAAGAGCTTATAATGCGAATGAATGCAATTATGAAACGCACCAAAAATGTTCAGCATGAAGATGACAGAAATGAATTTAAAATCGGTGATTATAGTTTTGATTACAATAAAAGAGTTTTATATCACGGCAGCAATGAACAAAGACTTACACAAAAGGAATGTGATCTGCTTAGACTGCTCTGTATAAACAAGAATAAAATTTTGGAACGGTCTGAAGCCCTGATTAGAATTTGGAAAGATGAGAGCTATTTTACAGGCAGAAGTATGGATGTGTACATAACAAAACTCCGGAACTATCTTAAGCTGGATAAATCAATCGAAATTATAAATGTTCACGGAAGCGGCTTCAAACTTATCAGCAAATAACTATTCTTTACTTTTATCAAGCGCCATCTTAAAAGGTCGAATCAAATAAATAATCGCCGCTATTCTTCCCAACGTGTAAGCAATAATTGCCGCAATAACACCAATCATAGAGAAAAATTTAATAGTAATAATTAAGGTCATTATTATGCCAACTACCTCAATTATAGTTGCGTATGTAATTGGATTGGTTTTTCTAAAGTAAACAAGAATTGCTCTTTGAAGATTTATCAAAACAGTTGTAGCGGGAAAGATTGTGTAAAGCATCAGAGGAAATTTTGAAAATTCCGACAACTGAACGGATAACCCAGCAACTTTTTGAAACCAAATGTCTGAGAGCGGCGTAAAGGAGATTAGACCCAAACCAATTACAACTGCAATTCCAAGAACAAATGCAAAGCTTCTAAGTTTATAATAACTTCTATTCTCTCCCATCAGCGCAATGCCGACTTCCTGAAAAGACAAACCGAAACTCCTAAAGAAAAAAACGAGAGAATTCAATACAGGTAGAACTGCTAACGATTCCAATGCTCTGCTACTCTGCCCCATTGAAAAGATTACGATCGGCTGAATTCCAAGTGAGATGAAGGAAGTAAGAGCCAGCGGATAATAAAACTTTACAATTTCTTTATAAGAAAGATTTGTTGATGAATCATTAGTGAGATTTAGTTTTACATTCTTAATAAATTTGTTTGCCATTATTCTGCTTGCAAGAGCTTCCATTACAACTCCAGCAGAAAGAGCCGAGGCACCAATTACAACTCCATCTAGTTTAGAGAATGGTATTAACATTACCGCAACAAAAAACATTGAAGACATTCTGATAATAGTACCGTAGGCGACGCGGCGTGTCGCATTGCCGCTAATCATTATTCCTTGGTAAAATCTTCTATATCCTATTGCTGCCGGCCAAGGAATTAGTAAGATGACTGCTTTATGCGTCAGCATTGCTACTTCCGGCGGAAGATTCATTAATTCAATTGTAAAAAAATAAAAAACCGAAGGAATTATTAAAATTATAATGAAAAGCGTAATCAAAAGATTTACTGAATAAACAAAATTCCTTAGCTTGTAGAAAGAATATTCATTACGAACTAACGCTACCGAGGCGCTCATCATCATGATAACAGGAGACTCAATGATTAAAGCAAAGGCGAAAGCCACTCCGTAAGCCGCAAGATTATATTCGGGGTTTGACATACGCGCTATTAACGCTGTTAGAAACGGACCTTCCACAGACATCATCAGCCAAGTTGCTGAAAGTGGAATCCAAAATTTTAGAATTTTTTTGTGAGAAAGAGATTCGTTCATTATTGCACAGTGTTTAAATTTGCAAAAAATGATTTCACTTTCCGCTCATCTAATTTTCCATTAGTTCGAACACCCGAGCAAATATCCACACCGAATGGTTTTACATGCTGAACTGCATCTGCAACGTTTTCTGCATTTAATCCGCCCGCCAAGAAAACGGGAACTTTAACTGATTCAACTATTTTCCTGCTTATAGTCCAATCGTGAGTCCTTCCTGTTCCGCCTAATTCTTTTACGGCTAGTTTTTGATTCCCGGAATCAAGAAGCAACGCATCAACATTTTTTGAAACTTCAATAGCTTCATCAAGCGCTTCTTCTCCGGTAATGTGAATCACTTGAACAATTTTTATTCCCGGTAAAGCTTTCTTTAATTGATTGTAGTTTCCTTGAACTATATTATCGCAGATTTGAACCGTGTTTGTTTTACATCTACGCTGTTGTTCTATAATTTCTTCTACTGATTGTTTGCTTGTAAGAAGAAATGTTGCAATGCCCGGAGGTATTTTTTTTGCTATTTCTTCAATCAATTCTTCTGAAATTACACCCGGTCCGCTGGGCATTGTGGAAACTAAGCCAAGCGCCGAGGCACCATATTTTATTGCAAGTTGAGCTTCTTCAATTGAAGAGATACAACAAATTTTCACGCGTGTCATTTATTATATTCTTCTCTTATGATGGAATAGAATCTCATGCTGGTAAATTTGTTTTTGATTAAGATTTTTTGACGCAATGTTCCTTCATATTTCATTCCGGCTTTCTCCATGACACGGTAAGACGCTATATTGTCTTCATCGCAATGAGCCTCTATACGGTTTGCGTTTAACTGTTCGAATCCAAATTCAATTACAGCTTTAACGGCTTCAGTAGTCAATCCTTTATTCCAATAATTTTTTGATATAACATAACCAATATCAATACAGCGATCTGCTTTGTCCCAATTACGTATAGCAATTGTGCCAATCAATTTTTTATTCTCTTTTATTTCAATCCCCAGAACAATGGAATTAAATTTCTTAAACTCCTCTTCAACAAGATTAATAAACGCAAGAGTGTCTTCGGTTGTTTTGTGGGGCTCCCATGGTAAGAATTCCGGCACTTCATGATTAGAAGCATATTCGAAAATATCGCTAACATCATCTAAAGTTAACTTGCGCAGAATTAATCGCCCGGTTTCAATTTTCGGAAATTCAGCAAGTTGTTTTGTACCAATCATAATTTGGACCGAATATTTATGAAAATTTTAGTTAGATTTATTCCGGAAGAATTTAAGTGCAATTTACTACTTATGAGTTAAATATTTCAGAGGAAGAAAATGATATCAAAAGAGCTTTTAGATATTCTTTGCTGCCCCGAAACAAAGGCAGATCTTGTTTTAGACGGTAATTTTCTTGTATCAACAGATAAAACAACGCGGCGGCGTTACCGCATCGAGGATGATATTCCTATAATGCTTATTGATGAATCCGAACAACTTGACGTTGCTACTTGGAAAGCTATAATGACTAAACACGGTAAATTAACAGAATGATTTTAGATGATTATTAAGAACGATCCCGAACAAATTCAAAACTATCTTTTCGACGCATCCAATTATAAAGGTTTTGCCGAGTCTGTCTACATTCCGGAAACCGAAGAAGAGATTGTTCAACTCTTAAAAAATTTCAACAAGGATAAAATAAAAGTAACCGTTACAGGCAACGGCACCGGACTGACCGGAGCTCGTGTACCCGAAGGCGGTGTTGTAATTTCTCTTGAAAAGCTGAATCAAGTTATCAAGTTGGACTCTAAAGAGAAATATATTATAGTACAACCGGCAGTTATATTAAACGATCTGCAAAATTTTGTTGAATCTAAAAATCTATTTTATCCGCCCGACCCTACAGAGAGAAACTGTTTCATAGGCGCAACCGTAGCAACAAATGCCTCCGGTGCTCGAACTTTTAAGTATGGCGCGACAAGAAATTTCATTCTGGGATTAAGAATTATTTTGCCTGACGGAGAAATAATTTCAATTGAACGGGGCAAACATTTTGCATCTCAACTAAAAGCTTTGCTTAAAACAGAAAGCGGTAAAGAAATTTCTTTTTCACTGCCACGCTACAAAATGCCCAAGACCAAGAATGCCTCCGGATATTTTTGCGAAGAAAATATGGACTTAATAGATTTATTTATCGGCTCGGAAGGAACATTGGGAATTATAACTGAAATTAAATTGAAGTTGATTGAAATTCCTAAAAATGTTTTATCGTGTATAGCTTTTTTTTCAAATGAATTAGATGCGTTAAAATTTATAGACGTTGCCCGGTCAATATCTCTTCAGAATTTCATACAGCCGTTAATTACAAAAAATCCTTTAAATGCTCGCGCACTTGAATTTTTTGATGTAAACGCTCTAAATTTTTTACGGTCGGATTATCCAAACATCCCCGATAACTCACAAGCCGCAATCTGGTTTGAACAAGATTTTGATAAAGATGAAGATATTGTAATGAATAATTGGATAGAACTTCTGAAAGAACATAATTGTGATGAAGAATTAGTCTGGCTTGCATTAGACAAAAATGAGCAGGAGAAATTTCACGCGTTCCGTCATGCAATTTCATGGAAAGTGAATGAGTTCATAACTTTACGCAATTTGAAAAAAGTCGGAACGGATACTGCGGTTCCGGTCAATCAATTCAATCTTTTTTACAATTGGATGAAAAAGAAGGTAAAACAAGCAAATCTCAACTATGTAATTTACGGTCACTTTGGCAATTGCCATCCGCATCTTAATATGTTACCAAAAGATGATGACGAGTATCGGAAGGCAAAAGAAATTTACGCAAGTATTTGCGAAGAAGCGGTCCGCCTTGGGGGAACAATTTCCGCCGAGCATGGTATAGGCAAATTGAAACGTGATTATTTATTAAAGATGTACGGAGAAGGCGTTATCAAAGAAATGGCACAACTGAAACTCATTTTTGATTCTAATAAAATTTTAAACATCGGGAACATTTTTGATGAGAAGTTTTTAGGCACTGCTTAATATGCGCTATAAAACTACTCTAATAATTGTTATCTCTATTTATATTGGGCTGTCTGCTCAAGTAACCCAGAATTTGGACAATCGTTTCAACCTTGCTCAGGGCTTCGAACAAGCCGGGCAATTTGAAAAAGCTGAAACAATTTATAGAGAACTTTCCGATGCTCAACCGTGGAATAATCTTTTCTTCGAAGCTCTGAATAAAAACCTTATCTCACAAAAGAAATATCAACAGTCCATCGAGTTGCTTAGTAATAAGATAAAAATGACACCGGCCGATATCAATCTTTACGGCTTGCTTGGTACCACTTACTTTATCATGGATCAGTCAGACAAAGCCTTTGAAGCGTGGGAAAAAGGAATCGCGCTTAATCAAAAATCTTACATTGGATACAGGGTAATAGCAAATTATGCAATCGAAAACCGTGCTTACGAAAAAGCTATTGATATACTAAAAAGAGGAAACAAAAACTCTGCCGACCCAACAATATTTTCTATGGATCTGGCAAATATATATGCGGCAAACATGAAATTTAAGGATGCGGCAATTGAGTTTTGCAATTTAATAGTTCATCATCCAGAACAAGCACAAATTGTAAAAGCTAGAATGAACAGCTATCTGAACGGACCAGACGCAGCAAAGCAAACAATTGAGGCGGTGAAAGATTTTACCGATTCAAAACCACAAATAGAAATTTTTGATCTTCTCACATTTGTTTATCAGACTTCCGGCAATTATAAAGACGCATTTGAGAATGTCATAAAAACCGAAAAAGAGTTCAACGGCAGCGGAACATACATTTTTATTTTTTCGCAAGACGCTTACCGCAGCCAGCAATACGAGTGGGCTTCCGAAGGTTATAATTATATTGTGCAGCACTATACAAATTCCCCTTATTTTCCCACAGCAAAGCTCGGCTATGCACGCACATTAGAAGCTTCTCTAGATCAAAAGTTTCATCAACAAAATGAATCGTGGAAACCGTATACCAAACAAGTTCCTTACTTTACAGACGATTACAATAAAATTATAAATTCATACTACGAATTTGTAAAAGCGTATCCCGGTAATGCAATCAACGTAGAAGCACTCTTCAGAAATGCGGAGATTTATAGAAAAAGAATTTTCGATTTACAAGAAGCCGATACTATTTATAGCAAAGTTGCTCTGAATTCGCCAACGACTAACTATTATGTAGAGTCAAATCTTGCACGCGGCAAAATTGCTATTTCAAGAAATGATTTGCAAAGTGCACAAAAATTTTTTGAAGATGCCGTTAAATTTCCTCGCATTGAACCGAACTATTTTGCAGAAGCAAATTTCTATTTAGCGCGAATTGAATTTTGGAAAGGAAATTTTTCTAACTCAGTTTTATTATTCAACAATGCATCCAAAAATCTTTCTACAGATTTTGCAAACGATGCTCTCGAGTTTTCTTCACTTATCAATACAACAAAAAAAGATTCATTAAATCTTCTTCTGTATGCAAAAGCAGATCTGTTGGCAATACAAAATAAGTACAAAGAGGCCTGCACTGAATTCAAAACTCTAAGTGATCTTTCCAACTTATTTATTCTTAACGACTTCGCAAAAATTAATTTTGCTGAGATGTTAATTGCAGAAAATGATATTCAAAGTGCCATAAAAATTTTAGAAGAGTTCACTAAAAATCCAAATAGTGCGATTTTCGTTGATAAATCAACTTTTTTGCTCGCACAATGCTATCAATACGGGACAAAAGATCTTCAAAAGGCGGCTCAGGTATATCAGAAATTACTTGAAACTTTCCCAAACTCACTATATTTTGACCGTGCGCGTGAAGCGTTACAAAGTCTTTCAAATAAAAACGGTTAAAAATGAGCGATCCAAAAGAACCTCGTACAGTTAAATGTTCCTTTTGCGGAAGGGACGGAAGTGAAGTTACATCTATGGTGGCTGGTCCGGATGTTTATATCTGCGATATATGCATCAAGACTAGTGTTGATATTCTGAAAAACAACATTACATCATTCCCTAAAAAAGAAACTTATCATTCATCATTAACTCCGGACTTAATTAAGAAAAGTTTGGATGAATATGTTATAGATCAGGATTTAGCAAAAAAGATTTTAGCTGTTGCTGTTTACAATCATTACAAACGGGTTAACGCATCAAGTTCTCTTTTTGATATGGATGATATTGAAATTGAAAAGAGCAACATTTTGTTAATGGGGCAAACCGGAGTTGGAAAAACTCTACTTGCTCAAACTTTGGCAAGAATTCTCGACGTTCCTTTCGCTATAGCAGATGCCACAACGTTAACTGAAGCCGGTTACGTCGGCGATGATGTTGAAACTGTTTTGGTACGTTTACTTCAAGCGGCCGATTATAATTTAGAGAAAGCGCAAAAAGGAATTGTCTACATAGATGAAATAGATAAGATTGCGCGCAAAAGTGAGAGCACATCAATTACACGCGATGTTTCCGGCGAAGGAGTACAGCAGGCACTCTTAAAAATTTTAGAAGGAACAATAGCCGGTGTTCCACCTCGCGGCGGAAGGAAACATCCGGAGCAGAGTTTAATTAACATCAACACAAAAAATATTTTATTTATTTGCGGCGGAGCTTTTGATGGCGTTGAATCCGTAATCGCATCCCGCATAAATAAAAACACAATTGGTTTTGACACCAATATTTCCAATCCGTTTGAAACCGAAAGAGATAATCTAATTCAAAAAGTTCAGCCGGAAGATTTAGTAAAATATGGTTTGATTCCAGAACTGGTTGGAAGACTTCCAATTATCGCTCCACTTGCATCGCTAAATTCTAAGGCGATGAAGAACATTCTGACCGAGCCGAAAAATGCGATCATCAAACAGTATCAAAAATTATTTATGATGGAAGGCGTTGAACTGAATTTTGATCAGAATGCTTTGGAAGAAATCGTTAAGAAAGCAATCGAAAGAAAAACCGGCGCACGCGCTCTTCGCTCTATTGTAGAAAGTATTCTCCTTGATATTATGTACGAACTGCCGACAAAAGAAAATATTGACAAGTGTTTGGTTACAAAAGATACCGTGTTAAAAGGCGAGAAACCGGTTTATATAGAGAGCGACAGAAAAACTGCATAGAAACAATTTATGAATTATTTTTCGGCTCGATTCATTTCACAATTGAATATGGATCGAGCCGGTTTTATTTTATCTCCGTAAAAAAAATACATTATGAAAAAAATCTTTTTAACAATTTTCTTTATTTCCTCCGCATTACTCGCACAAGCAAAGCTCCTCATCTACATGGATTTAAAGCAGACCGATCACCTAAAAGCATACGGAATTACATTTAATGCTCTCAAGGGCGGGGCAACGGCAGATTGGCTTCTCAATTACCGAGGAGGTTCTTTTTTGCTTGATTATACTGAACAGTTAGCAACAATATGCAGAATAAAAGGTGTGGCTTTCCAGCCATTATCAAATCAAGAAGCGGTAGAAATTTATTCCTTGGTTCAGAGTGAAGATCAGAACATGGAAGTTGTAAGATTAGAAAAATCGCCTAAGATTGCTGTTTATATTCCGCCCGGATTTCAGCCATGGGATGATGCAGTAACACTGGCATTGAATTATGCAGAAGTCCCTTATGATAAAATCTGGGTTGATGAAATATTACGCGGTGATTTAAAAAATTATGATTGGCTTCATACTCATCATGAAGATTTTACGGGACAATATGGAAAATTTTATGCTTCATTCAGCGGTGCGCAATGGTATATTGAACAACAGATGCTTTATGAAAACGAAGCCAAAAAACTTGGATTCAAAAAAGTATCGGAAATGGAAAAAGCTGTTGTACAAACAATAAAAAATTTTGTCGGCAATGGCGGGTTCATGTTTGCAATGTGCTCAGCAACCGATTCTTTTGATATTGCACTTGCCGCAATGAATGTTGACATAGTTGATAGAATTTATGACGGTGACCCGCCCGATCCAAACGCACAAGAAAAATTGGATTTTAGCAATACCTTCGCTTTCCAAAATTTTAAGCTGGAAATGAATCCGCTTATTTACGAATACAGTAATATTGACATTCAGCCAATCGAAATTGGAGATCAGCGGAATGATTATTTCACTCTTTTTGATTTCTCGGCTAAATACGATCCTGTTCCAACAATGCTTACACAAGATCATGTAAATGTTATTCACGGTTTCATGGGACAGACAACAATGTTCAACAAAAAATTTATTAAGAACTCGGTTTACATTTTAGGTCAGCGGGCAGGAACCGATCAGGTAAAATATATACACGGCAATTACGGAAGAGGAACATTTACATTTTACGGTGGGCATGATCCGGAAGATTATCAACACGCTGTAGGCGATCCCCCGACTGATTTGAGTTTGTTTAAGAACTCACCGGGGTACCGGCTGATTCTAAATAACATACTTTTCCCGGCAGCAAAGAAAAAAGAACAAAAAACATAATTAGAAACTTGTTTAGTACTACAAATTAATTCTTATAGATATTTTTTATTTTTGAAACCAAATTTATTAACTAACATCTAACTTAAACCATGAGATTTATTAAATTCAAAAACAGCGATGAGAAAGTTCCGATTGGAAAGTTAGTTTGCGTTGGACGTAATTATGCGGCTCATGCAAAAGAATTGGGCGGCGAAGTGCCGGAGTTTCCAATAATATTTTTAAAACCGGCTTCTAATGTTATTTATTCCTGTGAATCGGTTGTACATCCCGCACACTCTAAAAACTTACAACATGAAGTTGAATTGGTTCTTTATATCGGAGAAGATATCAAGGGCGGGAACGATGAAGCCGCGGCTAGAGCAATTCATGGTTATTCAATTGGTCTGGATATGACTTTGCGCGATCTTCAATTTGAATTCAAGGCAAAGGGAGATCCTTGGACGCTTGCAAAATGTTTTGATTCTGCCGCTGTTCTTACTGATGTCGTTTTGAAAAAGGATTACCAACTAAAAGGCGACGAGAATATTTCTCTTTCGGTAAATGGAACTGTGAGACAAAATTCTTCAATTAAGAATATGATATTTTCGCCTGTAGAAATTGTGAAATTTATTTCTGCTCGAATGACACTTGAAAAAGGAGATCTGATTTTCACCGGCACTCCGGAAGGCGTGGGACGTGTTGTTCAAGGAGATAAAATTGAAGCTACTCTGGAAAACATTGGCATGATTACAACACAAATTGAATAATAAATCGTAATTAAAAAATCTTAGAAAGAGGAAGCAATGCCAGTTTTTGAATACAAATGTAACGACTGTAATAAAAAATTTGATGTACTGCACAAATCATCGGCTAATCTCGAAGAGGTAATTTGTCCTGCATGTCAGTCTAAGAACCACAAAAAACTTCTCTCTTCATTCAGTGCTTCAACCGGATCATCAAGTTTTGATGGCGGTTCATCATGTTCAGACGGAAGTTGCGGTGTTCCTTCATACGGCGGATGTGCCAACGGAATGTGTGGATTGAATTAATATCTATAAAGAGTGCGGAATACTATTCTTTATTTCATCATTGAATGTGTATCCCGCGCTTCTAACACTTTTAATATAGACAGGATGTTCCGGATCCGGTTCAAAGTATTTTCTTAAACGCGAAATAAAATTATCTATTGTTCGTGTTTCAACTTCCGAACTTAGATGCCAAACATTTTCCAGCAATTCTTTTCGGGAAACTATTTTTCCCTTCTTTTCAATTAAATATTTTAGAACCATTGCTTCACGTTGAGTTAATACAAAGTTCCTTAAACCGCTGGTACAATTTAGGTTTTCAAAGTTCACTATGTTGTCTCCAAAGCGGTAAGAGGCCTCAATCTCTGCAGACGACTGATACCACATTTTACGTTTCAGCATTCCTTTTACACGCAGAAGTAATTCGTGCAAATTAAAAGGTTTTGTTAAATAATCATCAGCTCCTATTTCAAGTCCTCTGACTTTATCCTCGGCATTAGTTCTGGCAGTCAGCATCAACAAAGGCATCTGTGGAGATTTTGTGCGCACGCGTCCGGCTATTTCAAAGCCATTGTAGTATGGCAGCATAATATCTAGGATTATCAAATCGTACTCTTTAGAAGCAAAAAAATCCAAAGCCTGTCTGCCGTCCTTTGCCCAGTCAACAATGTATCCCTCGTCAGTAAGATTATACTCAAGCCCCACAGCAAGGGTCTCTTCATCTTCAACGAGCAATATTTTTTTTCCTTTAAAAGGATTACTCTCCATCTTCACTTCCAAGTATTTTTTGCTTTCTTGCCGTTTCTCTCAGCAATTTGTTAACATAAAATCTTTTTGACGACTGATAAATAGGTAATTCTATTTTAAAAGTTGTTCCTTTATTAATACCCTCGCTGAAAGCCGAAATTCTTCCTCCATGGAATTTTACAATTCCTTTCACCCAGTATAATCCTAATCCGGTTCCTTTTACGTTTGGAATATTCTTATTATCAATGCGCTGAAACTTATTAAAAATATTTTTTTGATTTTTTTGTTTCAGACCAATTCCTTTATCAGCGAATTCAATCATAAGATATTTTTTTGCACATGATAATTTTACTGTAATTTTTGGTGCTTCAATAGAATATTTTATTGTATTATCGGTTAGGTTATCAAATACAATTTGCATAGCATCTTTATCAATTACACATTTGCATGGTGCTTCTCCTAAAATTTCAACGGCTGAATCGGATAAACGAAATTGTTCTATGGATTCTTTGATTAATTGTCGAATCACCTCGTCTGCATTGTAAATATGATAATTGTGAGCAATCCGTTTTTTCTCGAGCCGCGATATTTCCAATATTGAATCTATTAGTTTTTTCAATCTCTTGGAATCCCTTATCATCAGCCCGTAAAACTCTTTTTGCTTTTCTGACGGAACTTCTTTTGTGGATAATGTTTCAAGGTAAAGTTGTATTGAAGCAAGCGGGGATTTTAATTCGTGAGTTACATTAGCAATAAAATTATCGTAGAGTTTTGTAAGTTTTACTTGAACTGTAAGGTTTCGGAAGATCAAGAACATAGCCGTTGCTATTAGCACAATCAGTATAATTCCGCCAACGAAGACAAGAACATTCGGACTGTCTATTACTATTTGTGGGGAAAGTTTATCGCCGACTTGTTTAATGATTAGATAATTGGCAACGTACCAATAGATCCACAAACCAAGTAATCCCAACCACGCAAACTGAGCAAAGATAAAAGCGAATATCAGAAAAAGAAGAGACCGGTTTTTTTTCATTTAGAATGCTAATTGTTAATCAATGTACATATACTTTTTTGTTCATTTCAATTTCGGCATCTATAAAAATTATCGGGGACGCAGCCTCGCGTCCCCGATTCAAGCAACTTAATTATATGTCGGCAAGAAGGAATACTCTTTGGCGTAGAATAACATCTGCTTTGTAAAATCATCCGGATATTCAATCTTTACATCAATTATTTCATCACCATTCATCACCGGAACTAACATTGGGTTTATGAATCCCGCATAAGGAGCAATGTTCAATTTTTTGTACCGCTCTAATATTTCTTTATGAAGAGCTTGATCAACCTTTACGCCGTAGTTTTCCACTAAATTTTTACCGGCTTCGTAATTACCTTCCGATTTAATTTTTTGAATCTCGCGTAACAGTTGACCGAATAAATTCCGGAGTTTGTTATAATCATTAATTACAAAAAACGTTTTACCAGCCCTTACTTTCTTTTCAATTATATTTTCCGGTTTACCCTTTTCGTATGCCCACATAGCAATTAACTGACGGTTTCTCATATGCGCTTCTTCAATATTTTCTCCGGGTTGAACGCGTGCAAGCTGAATCATTAATCCATTTTTAATGTACTGATCATAAGCGGTTTTGCCGGCATCAATCGAAGGCAGAACACCTATATCAACTAATTTTTGGTCCATTAAAAAATAGAGAGCAACAAGATCTGCTCTTGCTTCTTCAAGAGTTGAATAATAATTTTTTAACGTTGTATGCGGATCTCCAACGCCCGGATTCATTTGTCCCGAAGCATGGCCAATTACTTCATGCATATCTGTGTGAAGATCGTCTGTAAGAGCACCGTATTTTTTTGCACGTTCTATCTCTTCTTTTGAATATGCAAATTCTTCAAGAACTCCGCTTGTCTTCGAAAACATATTATAAGAATGAACTATGTTTCCCATATTTACGGATTTAGAGCCGTATTCTTTTCTAATCCAATTTGAGTTTGGAAGATTCACTCCGATTGGTGTTGAAGGAGAAGCATCGCCTGATTCTACAACAACTGTAATAACTTTTGCGCTAATACCTTTTACATTTTTCTTTTTATGTTCCGGCATTATTGGTGAATTATCTTCAAACCACTGTGCGTTATCGCTAATTGCTTTGATCCTTTTGGTTGCTTCATTATCTTTTATAGAAACGTAAGATTCATATGTCCC
>JAKAKD010000099.1 GCA_021824635.1 Bacteroidota bacterium
TTCCAGAAGCAACTTTTTCGACAATATCCGCCTTCGTCATCTCTAACCTCTAATTTTTAAGTGAGTTACAGATAAAAGTGGGTCAAAAAATATCAAAAAGCAGGGTAAAAACAAATTAATTAGATACGATTCAAAAAATGAAAAAATTCGGGTAATCTCAATAAATGAATTTTGCCTCAATTCAATACAAAGTATTTCGATCAAATTCTTCTAAATAGTGCGAAATTGAACCGCATTCACAATTTTCATAATGGTATAATCTTTGTCTAGAATTCCATAAAAATATGGTTTTTAAAATGACATTATTACCCATCATATATACAAGCGTGCTGATTTTTTCAGCTTTCATGATATTTGTAATCTCTCTTTCATATATAATTTACAAAGCAAAATCAAAAGATAGAGTTCCTGTCTATCTTAAACACATTGATCCGCTCGAAAACCGCTTTGCCGTTCAGCCTCTTCGAATGAACAATAGTGTTATTAAACAGACTAGTTTTTCAGTTTCACTTCCATCCCAGAAAAAAATACTTCCCTTAAGTCCGGTGAAAATGAAAAGCAGAAATGATGAATACACTCAAGCAGTGAATGTTATGAATAAAGAAAAATATTCTAGACAAAGGAATGAACAAGTTAACCAAAATGAAAACTCTATTAGAAAAAGTAGTTATAAATCAAAACCGATTTCTGCAAGAATTGAAGTAATGAATAATTCCGAAAAATATAAAACCAAAGTCACAATCGAAGAGAACAAAAAAGTAACATCTCCAAATAGTTATACAAATCACGGAGATGTTAATCTGCTGACTTTTTATAGCGATAAATTAGATCTTGATTTAGTTTCATTATCTGCTCCGCGAGCGAGCAAAGCAATTTAGACTTCAACAAGAGATTGTTGCAGAAAGGATATTTTTATATTTTGAGATATGGAAATAGTCCCAATCATTTATACCGCTTTAGAAATTGTTTTGGTTTTAACTCTCTTTACTTTAGCTTTTTCATATCTCTACAATAAAGTAAAACTGAAAAAGAGAGAAACTGTTAAACCGCAAAAGAACAGTTTAGACCAATTAGAACAAGAAGAAAAAATTGAAGATCATTTAAAGCCAATCCCAAGACCTTTCGCAGATAAAAAAGTAATTCCAACCGGAGAAAAGAAAAAAGAGGAAGATCAAAAAAAGCCGGCTGTGAGAATCTCTTCTAAACAAGTTTCCGAGAAGAATACAGGCAAGTCCAAAAATCAGAATAAAAGATTAACCATTCTAAAAAATCTTGCTAACGACAGAAAACAAGAAACAAAAATTCAAGACTCTAAGAAGAAAATTGAGAATGAACCGGCAAACTCACTTGGCGGTGAAATACTTGACAAATATTTTGAAGAAGGTGACAAAAATATGTACACACTCAACGTAAAAGAAAAAAAGGAAAAAACGAAAAAATAATTCCTGTTAAGAAATGAAACCAAAAAATATTTTATATATCAAAAACATGGTTTGCAACCGTTGTATTAAGGTTGTCAATGAAGAGTTGGAGAAGCTTGGCGTAGCAATAAAGAATATATCGTTAGGCGAAGTAGAGACAGAACAATCCACAGAAACATTGCCGTTAGTTAAGATAAAAGAAGTACTTGAAAGTAACGGCTTTGAACTCATTGAAAACAAAAAAGCGAAAGCGGTAGAAAAGATTAAAAGTTTTTTGATCAAAACGATTTACGAGAATGAAACCGTTATTAGTGAAACCCACAAATACTCGCAGCTTATTGAAAAGGAATTGGGATTGGATTATAATTATTTGAGCAGTTTATTTTCCGCTCAAGAAAGCATCACAATTGAACAATATATTATTCTGCAAAAAATTGAACGGGCAAAAGAACTTCTTAAATACGGAGAACTGACACTAAGCGAAATCGCCTATAAATTAGGTTATAGTAGTGTTCAGCATCTGTCTAATCAATTCAAAAAAATAACCGGATTTACTGCCAGCCAATTCAAGTCCATGACAAAAAATATGCGCAAACCGCTGGACAAAATCGGTTAATCATTACTCTTCCCCGCCCCGGACCAATAAAATTTTATAACATATTTCTAAAATTATGTAACGGTAAGTTCCGCCTAAGAGTTATTTTTATTCCGTCAATAAAAACAATCAAGGAGAATCAAAAATGACAACGCAAGAATTCAAAATTGAAGGAATGAGCTGCGGTCACTGCGTTATGGCTGTAAAGAAAGAACTGTCAAAATTAAACTTGGAATCTGCTGACGTTCAGATCGGTTCGGCTAAAGTAAATTTCGATGAGACAAAAGTGAATTCATCAGCTATCGAAAACGCCATTACAGAAGCTGGCTATAAAGTCGTAAAATAGAAAGGATCTTTAATGAAACAGATTAATCTTCCCGTTGAAGGAATGACTTGCGCAAGCTGTGTTGCGCGGGTTGAAAAAATAATAAGCAAGTTCGACGGCGTTAAAAATGTAAATGTTAATCTCGCCACGGAACGGGTTTCATTCGATGTGGAGAATGATAATTTCAATCTTGATTCTGTTGCAGAAGCGGTTCAAGATTACGGCTACAAATTAAAAGTGGAATTTACTCCCGATTTGAAGTCACAATCAGAGAGTAATGAATCATCAATTTCAGAAAAGGATGAATACTTTGCGGAAATCAAAAAAGATTTTCTTCTTGCTCTCATTTTAACTCTTCCAGTTTTTGCTGTCAGCATGTTAATGGATTATCAATTTTTCAAAAATGTCTGGCCATTCTCTGTAGATTATACTCACAAGATATTATTGATATTGATAACTCCTGTAATCTTTATCAGCGGTAAAAGATTTTATAAAATATTCTGGACAAACCTAAAACATTTTTCTGCCGAGATGAATTCTCTGGTAGCTATAGGAACCGGCGCCGCATACGGTTACAGTACTATTGCAACTTTATTTCCGGAAGTAGTCTCAATTCACGGAGAACTTCCGCATGTTTATTTTGAAACTGCCGGCGTTATTATAACTCTCATTCTGATGGGAAAACTGCTTGAACATAACGCCAAAAGGAAAACCAATACTGCAATAAAAAAATTAATTGAGCTCAAACCGAAAAGCGCAAAAATTTTGATCGGCGAAAAAGAAACCGAAATAAAGATTTCCGACCTGCAAGTTGGAAATATTGTTGTAATCAAACCGGGAGATAAAATTCCCGCCGACGGAATAATTGTCTGGGGCAGTTCTGCAATTGATGAGGCAATGATTACAGGTGAAAGTATTCCAGCCGAAAAAAATATCGGCTCAAAAGTTATTAGCGGTACAATCAACAAAAACGGCGCATTCAATTTTAAGGTAACTGAAATTGGAGACAATACAGTTCTTGCTCAAATTATCCGGCTTGTTGAACAAGCGCAATCATCTAAACCTCCTATACAAAAATTAGTTGATAAGATTGCTGCGGTGTTTGTTCCGGTTGTTGTACTTATCGCTTTCATAACATTTATAATATGGATATTTATCGGAGGGCATAATTCGTTTAGTGTTGCTTTAATTAATTTTGTCGCCGTTTTAATTATTGCCTGCCCATGTGCGCTTGGACTTGCAACACCCACAGCTATTATTGTCGGCAGCGGGCTCGGTGCGTCAAATGGAATTCTAATACGCAATGGTGAAAGTTTAGAGATAGCACAAAAAATTACAACCGTCATTTTCGATAAGACAGGCACACTTACTGAAGGCAAACCCGCTGTTAGCGAAATTGTACCGCTGAATATTTCCGAAGATGAATTGATTCAACTTAGTGCTTCTCTGGAATCTAAATCCGGACATCCATTGGCAATTGCGATTGTTGAGGCTGCTAAATCGAAAAATATTTCTTTAACGCAGCCGGAATCATTTCAAAATTTATCCGGATTCGGTTTAACGGGAATTGTTAACGAAAAGCCAATTATTATCGGCAACATGAATCTGATGAGTGAGTATTCGATCAAGACAGAAATTGTGAATGAACAATTTGATAAATTAACTGTTGGCGGCAGAACTGTAATTTACATTTCAATTGACGGCGAACTTAAAGGTATGATTGCAGTTGAAGATAAACTAAAAGAAAGTTCCGTTAGAGCAATCAAAGAATTAAACGAAATGAAAATAAAGACAGTGATGCTTACAGGGGATAATTACAAAACCGCCGAAGCTATTGCTAAAAAAGTTGGAATCACGGAATTCCGCGCCGAAGTTATGCCGGCAGAAAAAGCTGATATTGTTAAAGAATATCAAAGCAAAGGAGAAGTAGTTGCAATGGTCGGTGACGGAATTAATGACTCTCCTGCCCTTGCGCAAGCAGACGTAGGAATAGCGATTGGTACCGGAACGGATGTTGCGATTGAGACGGCACAGATAACATTGGTTCAAGGAAATTTATCCGGCGTATCAAAAGCAATTAATCTTTCGCGGCATACAATCAACACAATTAAACAAAATTTATTCTGGGCTTTTGTTTATAATACGGTTGGAATCCCGTTGGCTGCGCTTGGAATGCTCAATCCGATGATTGGCGCTTTAGCAATGTCTCTCAGTTCCGTTTCTGTTGTAAGTAATTCATTACGTTTGAAAAGAACAAAATTATAACTATGCAGAGACGAGCCATGGCGCGTCTCCTTAACAGGAAGAATATGAAAAACTATGAACTGCAAACCAATCCATTTATCGTTCCCACAACCGACGGCAAATTAATCGAAGAGCATTACGGTAAAGCAAGCATTGATGTTGGGGATTACAGTTTCGCTCATATGATCGCACCGGCGGGATGGTCCGAACCGTTCCAGGTTCCGGAGTTTGATGAGATTACATTTATCTTCAGCGGCAAGAAAAAATTCGAAGTCAACGGTGATGAAATTATTTTGGAAAAGAATCAATCAATTTGCGTGAGGAAAGGAAGCCGCGTGCGCTACTCAAATCCTTTTGATCAGCCGTGCGAGTATGTTTCTGTTTGTGTTCCTGCATTTACGATTGATAGAGTGAAAAGAGAAGAATAAAAAAGTTAGTCCAATCTATTAACATAGTATTTTGGTTTTCTTTTTTGATGGACAATTGCAAGTATGTAAATTCTTCCGTGATCATTGCGGAAAATAATTGAGAAAGGAAATTTTCTTAACAACGCCATCCTAAACTTATTGAAATAAACCGGAAATTCGAGAGGATTACTTCTAATTCTCTTTAATACATATTCAATTTCCACAATAAACTTCTTCACCAAACCGAATACCAGTTCATCATAATAATCACGGGCGTACAGCAGTTCCTTTTCAGCTAATTTATGGAAATCAATCTGTATCATTCATATTTTGATTTTGCTTCTTTGATTACTAACTCCGCAGTTTTTCTTTCCGTCGCGTCTAACTTTAACTGCTCATATCTTTCATTAACTTCTTCTTGCCATATTTTATCTACGTCATGAATAATTTCGGAATCAATGCTTTCAAGAAGTTTATATGATAGTTCCGCCCTTTCTCTTGGGGATAAAGAAAGCGCCGCTTCTTCTATTTCTTTTATGCTCATTTAATGCCCGTTTTTATTTCTGTTAAATATGATAAATTGATAATCAACATGCAATTTCCAACAGAACGAACTATTTCAGACTACTGAGTTTGATGAAATAACTTATATAATCAGCGGCAAGAAAAATTTTGGGAATCCACCACTATGTGTGAAGTCAACGGTGATGAAATAATTTTAGAAAAGAACCAATCTATTTGCGTGAGGAAAGGAAGCCGCGTGCGCTGCTCAAATCCCTTTGATCAGCCGTGCGAATATGTTTCTGTTTGTGTTCCTGCATTTACGATTGATAGAGTGAAAAGAGAAGAATAAACCCTTAATAGAACACGGATTATTATGATTAGTTATGATAGATCATAAAAAATCATAATCATCTTAAAATATCCGCGTTCTATTATTTTTTTAACAGACTTATTTTCTCGGCAATCGTTCCAGATAAGAGCTTGTACTTAAAACGGCAAAAGAATCTTTCTCTTTCAGTTCACTTAACGATTCACAATTCAAATAGCTCATCGCGCTTTTCAATCCGTCTGAGATAGCATTGATAACACTTTTTACCGCACCCTTATAAGGAACCATAGTTTCTTCACCTTCAATAAACTCCCCTTTCATTTTAACACCAAAGGATGCGGAGCCGCGATATTTTTTCCAGAGCTGATCGCTGTACTTAATTACCTCGCCGGGAGTTTCTTTAGTACCTGCTAACATTCTTCCTAGCATAACCGCGTCTGCCCCGGCTGAAAGCGCTTTTGCTACATCACCCGGAGATTTAATTCCGCCGTCTGCAATTAACGCTATTTTTAATTTCTGGTCTTCACGCACAAAGTAAGTATCGAGTAATGAAGATACTTGACCGATTCCAATTCCCGTTTGAATCGAAGTTGTACACATGCTTCCCCCGCCGATTCCGATTCTTACGGCATCCGCTCCGGCATCCACTAGTTGTTTAAGTGTTCCTCCGTGCGCAATATTTCCGACAATCACTTTCACTTTGTATCTCTTTTTTATCTCTTCGCATTTTTTCAAAACATGGGCATTGTTTGCGTTAGCAGTATCAATACAGACTATCAAATTGTTAGCTGCAATTTTCTCAAGCAATTCATCTTCAGCGTTCAAACTAACAGAGACCGCCTGAATTCCTTCTATAACATTTCCGTTTGAAAATAATTCGTTCAAAGAGGAATCAAATCTGTTCACAATTCCGATACAACCCGATGCGGAAAGTTCTTTTGCCATCGTAATTCCGGTTACGGTATCCATCGGACTTGAAACGACCGGTACTGCTAACTCCTTTCCAAGAAAATTAGATTTTATATTTACTTCTGATCTCGTTTTAACACGCGATACTTCGGTTGGAATAAGACTTATATCATCGTATGTAAGTGAAAGCGAATAATTGTTCAGTTCATGTTTAGAATAAATTTTCATCTAATTCTCCAGGTTAATCCGGTATTAATTAATAAGTAAATTAAGCCAAGCAAAACAAGATTTACGTCATTCCCGAATGATTTTATCGGGAATCTATTTGTGGTATATAAATCAAAATTTTGGATTCCCGCCTCCGCGGGAATGACAATACTTTTATTATGTAAGTACATCATTTCCGGAGTTGAATCTATGAATTTTTTCTTTTCAATTCCCGCAAACATTAAAAAATTTTATATAGCATTTTTTAAGTGAACAAATTTTTCTAACTTGCCGCACACTTTTCATCAACGGGATAATCATGTCTGAACAAACAAATCCTCAATTAAAAATCGGCTGGAAATTTCCAAACGATTTTTGGATCGCAAATGTAATGGAACTCTTCGAGAGAGCCGCGTACTACAGTTTTTTCATTGTACTTACTTTGTATCTGACAAACATCGTAGGATTTTCCGATAAAGAAACCGGCGTTATTGCCGGAATTTTTTATGCGGGAATCTTCTTTCTTACTCCATTTATGGGCGCAATGGCAGATAAGATCGGATTCCGCAATGGAATGCTGCTTACTTTTACTTTCTTATCAATCGGTTATTTCTCGCTCGCAATTATTCACACAAAAATTGCCGTCCTCTTCTTTTTGGTGATTGTAATGCTCGGCGGTTCATTTATAAAACCTCTCATTACGGGAACAGTTGCCAAAACCACAACAGAAGAAAACCGCGCGCGCGGTTATTCACTTTTTTATTGGGTTGTTAATATCGGCGCTTTTGCGGGAAAAACTTTTGTTCCGTTTGTACGGCAAGGACTTGGATTAGAAAATGTTTATTTCTTCTCTTCGGCAATGGCTCTATTTGCACTTCTCTTTACTTTCCTTTTCTACAAACCAAAAAATTTCTCGGGTGAAAGAAAAAGTATAAGACAAATTGCACGAACACTTTTAAAAGTTGTCAGAACTCCTCGCTTAATAATTTTAATTTTGATCGTCTCCGGCTTCTGGATTACACAAGGACAGCTTTACGCATCAATGCCGAAATATGTAATTAGATTGTTAGGAGAGAGCGCAAAACCGGAATGGCTTGCAAATGTAAACCCGCTTGTTGTTGTTCTTTTTGTTGTTCTGGTTACACAATTAATGAGAAAGAGAAAAGCGGTAACATCAATTTTTGTAGGAATGCTGCTGATGCCCTTTTCTGCTTTTGCTATGTCGCTGGGACAAAGTTTTGAAGGCGGTTTTGCAAATCAAATTTCTATCTTCGGATTGTTTTCACTTCATCCGTTAACAATGATGATGATTATCGGAATTGCAATTCAAGGATTGGCAGAATGTTTTATCTCGCCCCGTTACCTTGAATATTTTTCATTGCAGGCGCCAAAGGGAGAAGAAGGTTTATATCTAGGCTTCAGTCATTTGTATAATTTTGTTTCGTCATTAGCCGGATTTATAATGAGCGGATTTTTATTGGATGCCTATTGTCCGGACCCTAAAACATTACCCGCCGGATTAACTGAAGTAGAGCGTGCGGCATATTATTCAAATGCCAGTCACATCTGGTATTACTTTCTTGCAATTGGATTTGTAGCGGCGGTTGCACTTTTTGTTTTTAAGTATGTAACCGAAAAGATTGACAAAAAGAAAGCTTTGCAAAGCTGATTTATATTTTTTCGGAATAGAATCAATCAATTATTTTCGGTTCAAGAAGTTCATTCACAATAATTTTTTTATGGAACGGGAACGAATAGTTCCCGTTTTTATTTGCGGCAACTATTTTAAGCGCATATTCGCCCGGTATCTGTAAATCAATTTTGACAGATACAATTCCGTATAACTTATCAAACGAAAATTCTTTTTCTTCTTTATTGAAAAAGACTTGAATTGACTTCGGGTCTATACCGGAAGAATCCGTCAGCATGAATGACATTTTCAAAAAGTTGTTTTCAATTTTCAGACTATCGGAAAGAATATTTATCTCCGGTTTTCCAGCGCGTAAATATTTTGCAACTCCTCTAAAAATTCCCCACGCTTGAATTTTATTGAATTCTTCGTTGTTAAGACGAAGTTCTTCTAAATGACTTGTATGAAAAGCGCACTCGACTAAAACCGCGGGAATGTTTGTTTTGCGAAGCACAGAAAATCCTTCACCGGGATAAATTATGTAATCGGAATAAGTGCCGTCGAATGAACCGAGTCCTCCCGGATTTCCCATCACGTAGGAAAGATCCCGTTCAATATAACGGGCAATATCATGATTGCACGGTTCATACTCATAGTCGTTTTGTTTCGCGTGATAGTAAACAGAAGTATAGTTCGTATAATCATCCTCTGCTTTTCCCGGTGCGTTATGATGGATGCTTATAAACATCTCCGCACCGCTTTGATTCGCAAGTTCGGATCTTAGAGCAAGAGCAACGGTTTTATCTTCTTCACGGGAAATAAAAACTTGAGCGCCTGCCTCTTCAAGATATTTTTTCAAGTCGAGTGCGACACGCAAATTTACATCTGCTTCAATTACGCTTCCGTCTTTATTTTTATTTCTCCGGTCTTCTCCGCCGTGCCCCGGATCTAAAAAGAATTTTCTGCCGGATATATATTTTGAGTAATCCGCAATTGTCTTTTCCCGCACAGTAACATCCTTCCAATCGGGCGGATATTCATAAAGAGGAATAACTGGCGAAGATGAGCACGCAGACAGCAAAAGCAACGTTAAAATTACCGACGAATTTATGAAAAAGATTTTACGCATCTATTTCCTTCCAATGCAAAATGGCATTTTGAACAATGATTTAAATTTGGCTTGAATTGTTCGGAATAAATTTTACTTATTGCTTCATTCAATTGGCTACCGAAGATTTTGATCTCATCACGGTTGATTTGATAAGAAGTAGGACTCCCGGCATGTTTCAAGAAAATTATTCGCAATTCGAACCGGTTATATTCTCTATATAGTTTTGAAAGAATGTACGCGTAAAATTTAAGCTGCGGCAAGTAATCGGCAGATCTCGATGCTAACTGTTCGGAGCTAATACTATCGGTTTTATAATCAATGATAATCAGTTTCTCTTTCTCAATTATCAGTTTATCTATAATTCCGTAGAGATAATGTTCCCCCTCTTCACAATAGATTTCAAATTCGTTTTTAAAATTTTTCATCGAAGATATTTCAGAATAGATTGCCGATTTGTAGAATTGCTCAATATCATCTGCAATTGTTGTTATAAACTTATCTCTTACTACTTCATTCCCGGAAAAATTTTCCGCAGCAATTTTGTTTAAGAGAAATGTTTTCAGTTTCTCGCCGCGTATTTCATCTTTGAGAGCGGCGTGAATAAGTTTACCTCTAAGCTGACCGAACGGGCGCAATTCATCATCCTCATTCGAGTTGAACTCATACTCATTCGTTTTCACTTTAATTAACTTGTAAATAGTGGAGTAGCCAAGTTCGTAAGTTAGTTGATATTTAACCGGGCATTGTGTGAACATCGAAATTTTTGTAGCGGAAATTATCTCACTCTTTGGAACGTCATTAATCTTTTGAGTGAGAAGAATTATTTTCTCTTCCTTTTTTTCCGGCTCTGCTATTTTTGAAACAGTTTCGTCAAGTTTTTTTGTAATTGGTATTGTAAGTGAGAGCGGTCTTGTAAGTGATTCAAATTTATCGCCGGAAAACTTCATGAAATCAATTTTTGAAGAAAGCTTCATTTCATTCGCGCTAAAATCTGCCGCTAATCCTTCACTAAATAAATTTAAGAAAGAGCCCGGTTTGCAGTTGAATTCTTTATGCGTTGCGGTTATAAAGAGGAAATTTATTGCGCGGGTAACGGCTACATATAATAACCGTTTAACTTCCGCCATATTTTTCCGCCGTATTGTATAATTATAAAGCGCACTAATAGGCGCAGAGGAATAGCTGTTAAAATAATTTTGATCTAGCGGAACCTTGGTAAGCAATCCGTATTTTTTATCAACGCTTATAGATTTTGCCCGGACAGAATCTTCTTGGGTTTTTTGGTTGCAGCCGTAAAGAAACACGGCTTTGAATTCAAGTCCTTTTGCTTGATGGATTGTGAAAAGTTTTACGGTATTTTCATCATGGGCAACTTGAGCTTGCCCTTCATCTTCGTAACCTTCAATAGATTCCCTCAAGAAAACGGTAAAGTCGTATAAATTCTTAAAACTCTTTTTGGAAAATGTTCTTGCGAGCGAGAGCAGTTTTTCGATGTTGGCAAGTTCTTGAGAAGAGTTTTGCTTTGAAGCAATTACAGACCAGTAACCGCTTTCTAAAAGTATTTTTCGAATTAGCGAATAGATTTCACTGCTGAAAACTATTTTCAAATTTTCATTAAGCTTTTCGAATATCTGCTTAAAAGTATTATTCACTTCCGATCTGCTTTTTAATTTTTCGAAAAATGAATTTCCTTCTACAAGCGATATTTCGTACAACTGTAAATCGGAAAGATTGAAGAATGGTGAGCGAAGAATGCCGGCAAGCGCCGCATCGTCATCTTTGTTAAGCAAAAATGCCAGGTAATTATAAATATCGTAGATTGTTTGCCGCTGGTAAAATCCTTTTCCGCCGATTATTGTAAACGGAATACCGTATTTAACAAAAGATTTTTCCAATTCTGCAAATGAATCTCGTTTGCGGCATAGAACAGCAATTTCATTGAATGTAACGGCATTCATGTTTTGTGAAGAAACGAGCTGTACAATTTTGTTAGCTGTTAAATCACTTTCCGTAACGTCACTTTCCTCATCGGCAAGCAGAAATTCAACACTCCCTTTTTCACTTTCATCTTTAGCGCAAATTAAATTACTCTGTGCAACTTCATTGAAATCCGGATTCGCGTTCTTAAACAAATTTGAGAAAAGAAGATTTGTAAAGAGAACAAGCTGAGGCGACATTCTAAAACTATGAGGCAGACTTAGCAATCCTTTATCTTCGATCTGCTTTATTTCGTTTTTTGTCCGCTCAAAAATTTCTGGTTCAGCATTCCGGAACATATAAATACTCTGTTTCTCGTCCCCTACAACAAATAAATTTCCGCTCTTCAAATTATCAAGTATCGGCATAAATATTTCGTATTGAAGTTCGTTCGTATCCTGATATTCGTCAATCATCACATACTTAAACTTTCCGCTCAAATATTTTTTAACATCGTCTTGAAGAAGAATTCTCTGCGTATAAAGGAGTATATCCTCAAAATCGAGATACCCTTTCAGTTTCTTTTTCTGTGAGTAAAGATTCTTTGTGTAATTATGAATTTTTATAAATGCTTTGCCAAAGTGAGCAAGTTCTTTTTCCGCCGCTTCAACCTTTTCGAACGATAGGAAATCATTCAGATCATTGAATAAAGATTCAACTTCAGAAATTTCTTTCTCCAATTCTTCCCGTTTTGAACTTAAGTATCCTCTGCTTCTAATTGTACTTTCTGTTTTAGTAAGCATCAGATCTTTGATTGAACCAAGAATTGCAAGCTGTCCTATTAGTGATTTTTCTTTTGAATATTTAGAAAGGAGTCCGAGTATTTCCAGAGCGGCTTCATTATTTGATTTTTGGCGGAGAACAAATTCATTAATAAACCCGATTGTTCTAATTCCGTCTATAAGTTCGGCTGCAAATATTTTTCCAAAGTCATCATGAAATGTTTTATTGAAATACCCGGCAATTTCATCTGGTTCTTTTAAGTAGAGAAAATCTTCCAGACGTTCGATTATCCTTCTTTTATGAATTGAGTTTTCGAGCTGACCGGTAAATGTTTTTTTAGAACCAAAGAAGCGGATTAGATATTTCAGATCCTCGGAATATTCTTTGTTCTCGATCAAACTGTTGATAGTTTCTTCTACGCTGAGTTCTATAAGTTCATCAGATGTATTTTGGTCAATTGGACTAAAGTTGGCATCAATTCCGGCTTCCGGAGAAAATTCTTTTAGAATATTTATACAGAAAGAATGAATGGTAGAAATGTTGGCAGATACTAATTGCCGTCTCAGACTCTCCAGTTTTCTTTTCTTTTGATGATCTGTTTCGGATAAAATTCTTTCATCAACTTCTCCGGCAATTTTTCTGTTGAGCTCGCCGGCGGCTTTATCGGTAAACGTAATAGCTACAATGCTGTCAAGATCAACCTCTTCATCCAAAAATATTTCCACGAACCGTTTAGAAAGGACAAATGTCTTTCCGGATCCCGCATTTGCAGCTAACGAAATGTGTGTCCCGTGACCAATTGCTTTTTTTTGCTGGGGTGTAAGTTGGCGCATTAGTTTGCCAATGGAATTGTGATTAAAATTGTAGTTCCTTCGGAAGATGATTTTTCTACTAATATCATTCCGCCGAGTATACCAATAAATCTTTTCGCCATGCTTAAGCCCAAGCCCATTCCTTTTTCTTTTGTCGTAAAATTATCTTCAAAAACTTTTTCAAAATTTTCTTTACTAATGCCTTGACCGTCGTCGGTAATTCTGATTTCACATGAATTGTCCAGTAGAGACAACTCTGTAGTAATATTGGTTGCGCCGGCTTGAATAGAATTTCGTACTAAATTTACAATAGTTCTTTTAAGTTGATCCTGATCAGCATTGACAAATACTTCTTTCTCTTGGCATTGAAAACTTATTAATATTTTTTCATCCGCAAAAAGATTGATAGTATCTCTGATTGATTCCACGGCGTTTAATTTTTCGATATTAACTCTCGGCATACGCGCAAAGTTAGAGAATTCAGATGCAATGTTTTTCAATATTTCAATCTGAGAAATAATTGTTGAAGTAACTTTTTCAAAAATTGAATCGAACTTGGGAGATTTATCGTTGTGCGCAGTTATAAGCTGTTGAACGGAAAGCTTCATTGGTGTAAGAGGATTTTTGATTTCGTGCGCGACTTGTTTTGCCATCTCCTTCCAAGCAGATTCGCGTTCAAGCTGTGCTAAATCGGATTGACTCTGCTTTATCCGCTTAACCATTTGATTAAAGCCATCAATTAGGTCTCTAATTTCTCCTTTAGTTTTGTAATTCACTTCAACATTAAGATCTCCGCTGCCTACAGATTTTGTAGCGTAAGTTAATTTTCTAATCGGAGAAGAAATTTGATCTGCCAGAATTGTACTGAATATAACCAGCAATATTACTGCTAGTGAAAAGATTCCGAATAGAAAGATATCTAGTTCAACATCCGAAAGAGGCAAAACAATTCTGTTAAACAGATCGCTTACCTGAATTGTATAATCGAAACCGGAAATCCGAGCAAGAGCGTAAACGGAATGAACCGGATAATTTTCAATCGGTTCTTTTACAAAAAGTTTCTGACTCTTTCCAAGCAGACAATTAATATAGACAGAATCATTCAGAGTAGAGGGAAGCAAGCCAATATCGTTATATACTTTATGAGAATCGTAAATTAAATTTTTGCCGTCATAAATTGAAAAACTGATATTAAGATCGCGCGCTGCTCTATCGAATATGAACTGCCGGTTCAAAGATGAATCGAAAGAGTATAAAGCGATATATGATTTTACCTGATCCGTAAGTTCAGTTAACCGTTTCCCAACAAGCTCGGAATTTTTTCCTTCGGATAAATTTCTGAAATAGATAGCAATAAGAAATAACGGAATAAGAGAAACAACTAAAAATGCGCCCGTCAAACGTGTCTTGTATGATGTTAATACATTTTTATTTTTTTTATACCTGAACGCTGAAAATATTAGAAGCAGACTTACTATTATAATGGTATGAACAAAAAAGATTTTGAAGAAATCGGAAAGGTTCCAAGAGAAGCTTTTTTCTTCTAACGCAATTGCCAGGACTTTTATACCATCATCCAAATCAACCTTGAAAGCATAAATTAAATTCCTTTCACCGTTCAGATCCATCTTTATCCAAGCTTCATTGAGATTGGAGAAATCTGCTTCTACTATTGCGCTCTCATCATTGGCAGAAAGTGTTGCGCTTCCGTACGAATATTTTAATTCCCCGTTCTGGAAATCAAAGATTTTCAATTTATCAAGATTAATAACCGAAGAGATTCCGGCTTTTGTAGTAATTATAAATTTTGGAAAGTCCGCAAAATTGAAATAGTCCTCCTGATATATTGCCGAGACTAAAACATATCCCGCAAGTTTATTATCAATTTTAACCGGCGCAGTTCCAACAAATGTTTTCTCATTGCCGTAGATATTGGCTTGTCTGTTGATTTTTAAGCTGTCGCCTGCTTTTTCAATATATTTTTCAAACACCTCACGGAAAAATTCTTTGCCTGTTTCAAAACCGCCCAGATATTTTTTTTGAATATCGTAAAAATTGATAGCCGAGCGGATTCCCTCGCGGTAAAGCAAACTGTTACTCCACAAAACAAAAGCATCCGATGAAAGATCTTTCAACTCAGAAAAAGAATTTTTAATCCGTTCGTTTTGTATTGCTTGAGTCAAAGTTTGCACCACCATAAAACCGACCATATTTTCGTCGGTTCGTATCAGCTCGTGGGCAGTTGTTTTTAATGATTCTCTTTCGATCTCCGAGTTATAATATGTAAGAAGACTTACAGAAATAATTGAGGCAGCAAATGCATAATAGATCAGCGCAATCGGTTTAGGTTTTCTGGCAACAAAGAATAGATAAAAAAGCAGAAATATTATTGTAATATAGACTATACGAATTAGCGGAGTGCCCTGCGGTTCAGGCTGAAACTCGTCGAAAACCCAGCTATAAATTTGTGTCAATATGAAGAGCGCAACAAAAATATTCTTCTTTTTCTTTTCTCCGGCAAAAGAATATTGAGAGAAAATAAATGCTAATAAGATTAATGAAAAAATTACCGCGCTGATACCAAGCAATAAAATATTGAAATTCATCATCAATACTGCTTGTGACGGTATCAGAGAAAAATCTTTGAAATAACGGATAGTTGAGTCGAAAACAACGCTTTTAATTGCCGCGCCGAATCCTCTGAACGTAAGAAGAAATAAAGTAAGACTAAATATCAGCACTGCCGCCAACTTAAAATTGTTTGCGGTTTTTACTTCATGAGTTTTATCAATATACCCTAAGAAATATTTGTATCCTGTCAAAACTATTGCGAGAAGAAATAAAACCGTTATAAAGAATTCCAACGGAGAACGGACCATTCCGAAAACAAACACGGAAGAAAAATTTGACGCATCTGTTAAAGAATTATGGATGAATGACGAGGGAATTTCAAAATAGAAAAGAACAGTTCTGATAATTGTCAGATATATTACTAAAACAGCAAACTGCAATTTCTTTTTTTTAATTTTCAGTAAATAAGTTCTTCCCCATAAGCCTAACACGATCAGAATAACTATTGCCAGCAGATATTGAATAATTTGAGTTGTCTTGCGGATACTGTTCAATTCAAGATCAAGCGAGGGTTTATCAAATGCGGCTACGGCAATTTTATTTTTGTAATTATTAAGAATGTTGAAAGAATATTCTCTGCCGTCTTTTGAAAGTTTTGCAAATGGCGAGTATTCAATTTCAATTCCTATGGAAAACGCATGCGAAAGTGAATCCACAACATTCAACGACGGTTCATCTTTCTTGGTCAGCGTAAAATGTTTTTCAATGGGAATACTTGTAACCAGCTCATAAATATTTCCATCTGCTTTCAACGTATCAACAAAAGAAAGGAATGTGAGAAGTTTTTTCCCGCTAAAAAAAGTTTGGTTATAAAACTGAGGAAGATTTTCTAATTCAATTCTTGAAAGAACAGGTTCTGAGTTCCATGCTACTAAATTTTGTTTTGAGTCGTAAAGATGGAGAGAAACATTCCGGTATTTTTTGTCAGCCACAAGATCCATTATTTTTTTTTGATCAAGAAATGGAGCTGAAATTAATCCGCGTAAATTTCTTTTAACATCAGAACCCGTTGTAGTTATTAAAGATGATTTCTCTTCGAATGTTTGATTTATTGCATTTTCGAAAAAATCGGTCTTATCAATTAATATTTTATCCCAATCGTTTTTTTCTTTTTCTACAAGTACTGGAGAAATAATTCCCGAGGCAATAATTAGGAGAGACAAAATTGCTATAAGCGAAAAGTAAACTCTATTCCGTTTGAATATTTTTTTGGTCATTCTAATTTATTGTTATCTGAGATATGCGCCAGTTGTTATCTATCAATTGGAGTGATATAAACACAATTGCGTTGCCC
>JAKAKD010000061.1 GCA_021824635.1 Bacteroidota bacterium
ATTCATTTTATTCCTCAAATGGTTTAAGGAACTCTATAAAAATATTTATTTATTTTCTGACGAGTAATATTCTATTTCAATATCGCCAAGTTTGGTCTTAATCTTTACTTTTTTCGTATTTGTATTTCTGATTGAATTATTCTTGTTTTTATCATCCTGGGATTGCGGTGTAATACTGATGTTACCGGAATTATCAATCCTCGCAGTATTTCCTGCTGTAAGAGATCCGCTTTTTTTATCCCCTTTCAGAGATTGAAAATCAACTTTACCTCTATCTAATCTTATTACGGTAGAATTATTATCATCAACTTCAAGAGAACCTTCAGTGCCGCGTATTGAAGCAACGGCTGTAGGAGTTGTAAATTTAAATTCTTCATCTTCTTGTTTGTTTACTTCAAAACCGATAGTACCTTTAGTAAGAACGGTATTTTTATTATCCAGTTTTTTATTACCCGACTTTCCGTAAACATTAAGGATTGCATTTTCTCTAACACGTAAGAGTCCGGACCCATCTATAAACAAAATAAGTGCTAGTGATTTTGGACCCGTCTTAACTTGATCGCCATCATTAAGAGGCAATCCGGTTTTAGCAGTTTCCCAATCACTTCCGTCTTTTTTATATGTAACATCAATTACAATTTTCTTTACCAATGCAACAGGAGTATCAGCCGAATTTGTAGATTTCTTGCCGGAGTTAAAACCCAGCAGTAATGGTATAATAAAAATTATTAGTAAACTTTTCGCTTTCATAGTTTTATCAACCTTTTATTTAGCAGTAAAGTTTATCGAAATAAGAGCGTCTTTATGTGTTTCTAAAAATGAAAGTATCTGTAAAAAATCAGACAGCGCGATTGTACGATTATTTTCATCCGTGATTTGAATTTGATCTATAGAAATATTTCCGCTTGATAATTTAGCTACAAATTCTTGATTGACCTGACCGGAAATTAAATTTGCAAGGCGAATTAAATCCGGATTAATATTTGCAGCATCTGATTGATTGTCGCCGGATTTATTTAATAAGAAAACAACAGGAGCGCTTTTTAGCAAAGTGCCTCCGCCGGGTCCGGATACATAAGCGCTTACAGAAAGAACAATCCGCTGACCGCTTACCCATTGACGATCTAGAATTGAACTGAGATTAACAACATTAGCAGTTTTAACATCTTTATCCTTGATCAACGGGTCGCCTCCATTCAGAGCTTCTTCTAGACTGGAATTACCTTCTGGCACTACGTTAGCGCGAACGATATAACTTGTTGCACCAGCAACAGGAGTCCATTGCGCTTGAACATTACCAACATCGTAAGAACTTCCATCTTGAGGCGTTAGAATAGAAATTGTCTGAGCAGGATTCAAAAAATCAAAGTCTCTAGGAAAAGGAAGTTGACTTAATAAATTTCCACGGTCATCGTATAACTGTAATGTTATTCTAATCACACCGGTGGGTTTTCCTCTTTTAGCTAATTCTTCGGCAAGATTTTTATCGCCATCTATTGATTCTAGTCTGATATCGGAGTTACCGACATCTGCATTAGTAAAACTTCGCGCTTTAAAAACTTTTGTCTTGAAATTAAATATTTCGCGGAAGCCACTGCTCAAGTCCATTTTCCAGTATACTTGCCCCTGCACGACAACATTCATGCCTTCCGGAATAATAGTTATTTGAAAAATTCTTGGCTGGCTGCTAAGAGCATTAGAGATTAAAAATGCGCCTAAATCAACTGTGCTTAAATCATGGAAGACTTCCAAACTGATTTGCGGCGTCTGTGCTCTTAATAATAAGGAAGTGTTTAAAAGAAATAGAATTGTGAAAAGTATGCTTTTCTTTCTCATATATTTACTCCCATAAAATCAACTTATTGTAAAACAAAAAGTTCTTTACCCCGTAAATAAAGTAGTTATTTCTTTTAACTAACTCAAGAAATGATTTTAAGTAAGAAATGAATTGTGATATAGCTTAAAAGTGAGAGGGTGTCTCACAAGTAATGTTTTGTTTAAAAATAGAACGCAGAAGACGCGGATTCAACTGATTTTCGCAGATTGAAAAGTTGAATAATTACTTCTGAGACACCCTCTCTTTCTTTCAATTTACTTTTTCGTTCTTATCACCGCTTATAAAGCCAAATTGAGGAGATGGCTGATTATCAATTTTAATTTCACCAAAGCGTGATTCGAATTTATCAATGTTATCTTTCAATGCGCGCATCAACATTTTTGCATGCTGCGGAGTTGTGATGATTCTTGATAATACTCTTGCTTTAGGCACACCCGGTACAACACGTGTAAAATCAATAACAAATTCTGCCGGTGAGTGTGTTATGATAGCAAGATTAGAGTAGATACCCTCAGCTTCTTTTTCACCAAGTTCAATATTTATTTGCTGTGCATTTTGATCATTATTCTGGTTCATTTTTTCACCTTTGATGTTCATAAAAAACCCACAATCCCGCATTAGCGTGACTGTGGGCTCACGTTCAAATAGAATTAATATTATTTGTATTGTTCGGCTTTCTTATATGCTTCTTCAGCTTCTTTCTTCATTCCAAGATTTGCATAAACTTGTGCTAAACTCGTCCATACTCTTCCTTCAGCCGGTTTAATTTCCAAATATTTTTGAAGATATGGAATACTCTCTCTAAACTTTTCTAAGTACGATTTATCGTTATCTTCTTTTTTTAGCGCTACTTCTCTTAGATCATTACCCCAGCTAATATATGTAGCGGCTAAATTATAATTAGCATCTAGATTATTAGGGTCCATTTTAACAACTTCTCCAAGAACTTTTGTTGCTTCTTCATATTTTTTAGATTTTAGAAGAACAACACCATAAGCATATTTTATTTCGCTGTTAGTAGGAGTTTTTTCTGATAAAGTTTTGAATGACTCCATTGCTACATCCAATTTGTCGGATATATAATAAGCATTTCCTAGTTGGAGGAGTATATCAGCATCTGTTGGAAATTTTTCTCTTCCTTTTTCCAACACAGAAACTGCTTTGCCGTACCATTCAAATGCTTTCACACTATCAGCCGCATTTTTTGATGTGGAGTATGAATCCATTAAGTTAGAGCCCTTCAGCAAATAAATTTGTCCCAATCTTGAAAATGCAAATGCAGGTTTACCCATTGAAGTTAATTTTTCCAATACAGGTACTGAGGCATCGGTTTCTCCCATATTTAGATAAGAAGCTGCAACGTTTTCATAACCAATTGAAGAATCCGGTTCGCAGGCAATCGAGTTATTAAATTGTTCGATCGCTTTTGCAAAAAATATTTTCATGCTGTCCGGTTTACCGGTCTTAACTGCATTATTGAAGAATCCAACACCTTTGTTAAAACTTGTCTGCCATGTATATTTCTTATAATCAATAATTTGCAGCTCAAATTTTTTGCTGATGGCAAGAGATTTGTCGAATGCTTTCAACATTTCTGTAACGTTTCCTTCTTCACTGTAAACGCCGCCTAACAAGAACCATCCTTCATCGCTTTTAGGATTTTTTTCAACTTCTTTTAACAAGGTTTCTTTGGCTTTTGCATATTGTTTTTGCTGGAGATACAACTTTGCGCCGGTTAATTCAGCAGATGCGCATTCAAATGCCGTAAATCCTAAAACCATACTTAAAAGACTTAAACCAATAAGTACTTTTTTCATTTATTCTCCTGTTATTAAAATAAAAATTGCCTTTTTTCCGTGCGAAAAATAACCATTTTAAGAATGCGAAGTCAAGGCGAATTTGGGCGCAAAGTTGAGTTGAAGTATATTTCTTTAATAATTAGCGTTAATTGATTTTCGGAACACAAAAGGATAATTTTGAAAGAAAGGAAAATAAAAATGAAGACCGAAGAAATAATCCGCGGCGTTCCAAAAGTACTTCTTCACGACCATCTAGACGGTGGATTAAGAACTCAAACCATAATTGATCTTGCAAAAGAATTAAAATATACCAAGTTGCCTACAACCGATGCCGGTGAACTTGCGGTCTGGTTTTTTCGCGGCGCCAACAAAGGGAATTTGGTTGAGTACCTTCAAGGTTTTGAACATACTTGTGCAGTTATGCAGACAAAAGAGGGATTAACACGCATAGCTTATGAAATGATGGAAGACATGCATAAAGACGGCGTTTGTTATGTTGAAACTCGATTCGCCCCGGTATTTCATACTGAAAAAGGTTTATGGTATGAAGATATTATCACAGCCGTGTTGGAAGGATTAGAAAGAGGGAAAAAAGATTTTGGAGTTGGTTACGGATTAATACTTTGCGGTATGCGCAACATGAAGAACACATTAGAGATGGCAGAATTAGCTGTTAATTTTAGAAGGAACGGCGTAGTTGGTTTTGATCTTGCCGGTGAAGAAGGCGGTTATCCTCCAAAGAAACATCTAGATGCATTTCAGTTTATCAAAAGAGAAAATTTTAACATAACAATTCACGCCGGAGAAGCTTTTGGCAAAGAATCCATCTGGCAGGCAATTCAAATTTGCGGCGCTCACCGTATTGGACATGCAACACGCTTGATTGAAGATATGGTTTTTGATGCTCAAGGCAATATTGTTGCATTGGGACAACTTGCTCAATACATTTTAGATACGCGCCTTCCGCTTGAAATAAATTTATTGAGCAACGTTCATACTGGAGCGATTGATAAATTAGAAAATCATCCTTTTATAAAATTGTATAATGAAAAATTCAGAGTTTTCCTTAACACAGACGACCGTCTGATGAGTGACACAACTCTCACGAAAGAATATTCTATTGCAAGTGAAATGTTCGGTCTGACTTTGGATGATGTTGAAAAACTTAACATAAATGCTATGAAATCTTCCTTCATTCCGTACAAAGAAAGATTACCATACATTTACAATGTAATCAAGCCCGGCTATCAAAAGATGCGGGAAAAACTTCTTTCATTAAAAGTATAATCTATTTCCAGAAGGTAAATTCCAATATGGCAAAACCACTCTTTAAAAATTATGCATACACTCTCGATAAAAATGAGAGAAAGATTCTAACAACTTTCTGCAAGACAATGCTGAAACAGATGGAAGCGGATGAAAGATTCTATGCAGACATAAAATCATTCAATTCAATAATTGATAAGCTCAACGAAGGCAATGACGAAATAAAATTCACTAAAGACGAAAAAACAAAATTAGTCTTCCGGTTAAAAGAAAATGTTGACCACATGAAAAAACAAGCAGCAAAAGGATTTTTTCTAAAACGCTGGTTCTATAAATCAGCTTACTCGCAATACGACAAACTGTTACAAAATTACTTTATGGATTAAAGATGGAAACAATCGAAAAATTTATCAAAGCGCCGACCGGCTCTAAAATAAGTTGTAAAGGTTGGATTCAAGAAGCGGCAATGAGAATGCTGATGAACAATCTTGATCCGGATGTAGCCGAAAGACCTGAAGATTTAATTGTCTACGGTGGTTCCGGTAAAGCCGCACGTAATTGGGAATCATACGAAGCAATCATTTCTTCACTGAAAAATTTAGAGAACGATGAAACCCTTGTAGTTCAATCGGGTAAACCGGTTGCAATATTTAGAACGCATGAAAACGCACCGCGAGTAATTATTTCCAATGCTATGCTTGTTCCGGATTGGGCTACGTGGGATGAATTCCGGCGTCTTGATGAATTAGGATTAACTATGTACGGTCAAATGACTGCAGGGAGCTGGATCTATATAGGCACACAAGGAATTTTGCAAGGCACATACGAAACATTTGCCGAATGCGCCCGTCAGCATTTCAACGGAACTCTTAGCGGAAAATTTTTACTTACGGCTGGACTCGGCGGTATGGGCGGTGCACAACCGCTGGCGGCAACAATGAACGGCGCGGCATTCCTTGGAATTGATGTTGACCGCACGCGAATTCAAAAAAGAATTGATACTGGTTATCTTGATGTTATGACCGAAGATTTAGATGAAGCGCTTAAACTTGTTCTTGATGCACAAAAAAATAAGAAAGCTCTCTCTGTTGGATTGATCGGCAATGCCGGAGAAGTTCTTCCAAAAATTTTAGAAAGAAAAATCACTCCGGATATTATTACAGATCAAACCTCGGCGCACGATACTCTTAACGGTTACGTTCCAATGGGAATGAGTTTTGAAGAAGCATTAGATCTTCGCAAAAGCGAACCTAAAAAATATATTGAGTTATCAAAGAAAACTATCGTTGAGCATGTGAAAGCGATGTTGGAATTTCAAAAGCGCGGTGCAATTGCTTTCGACTACGGAAATAACATTCGCGGTGAGGCAAAAGAAAACGGTTTACAAAACGCATTCGATATCCCAGGCTTTGTTCCGGAATATATTCGCCCTCTCTTCTGCGACGGCAAAGGTCCTTTTAGATGGGCGGCTTTAAGCGGCGATCCAAAAGATATTTACGAAACCGATAAAGCCGTGATGGAAACATTCCCGGAGACTAAAGCACTTATAAGATGGATTGAACTCGCACAAAAGAAAGTGCACTTTCAAGGATTACCTGCGCGAATTTGCTGGCTCGGTTACGGTGAACGTGCTAAGATGGGAAAAATTTTCAATCAATTAGTTGCGGATGGAAAAGTAAGCGCACCAATTGTTATTGGAAGAGATCATCTTGATTGCGGATCGGTCGCTTCACCAAACCGTGAAACCGAGGCAATGAAAGACGGCAGCGATGCAATTGCAGATTGGCCTATTCTCAATGCTTTGTTGAATGCTATCGGCGGTGCAAGCTGGGTTTCCGTTCACCATGGCGGCGGTGTCGGTATCGGTAAATCAATTCATGCGGGAATGGTTGTTGTTGCGGACGGAACAAAAGAAGCAGAAGCCCGTTTGGAAAGAGTATTGACTTACGATCCCGGGATGGGAATAGCTCGTCATGCCGATGCAGGTTACGAAAGAGCAATTGATAATGCAAAAAAATTCTCTGTAAAAATTCCAATGATGAAATAACAAAAAAGAGGATGAAGAAATGAAAGTATTAATCGCAGACAAATTTCCGGAAAATCATATTCAAACATTGAGGGACGCCGGATTTGAAATTATTTATGAGCCAAAAGCCGGAGAGAACGATATACCAAACGTAGTTAAGGATGCTGAATTTATTGTTGTGCGCTCGACCAATGTTAATGCGGCTGCAATCAATGCCGGCAGCAATTTGAAAATTGTTATCCGTGCCGGTTCAGGTTACAACAACATTGATGTAGCAGCAGCGACTGCAAAAGGTGTTTCGGTATCAAACACTCCGGGCAAAAATTCAATTGCCGTTGCAGAACTTGCGATGGGATTAATTATTTCTCTCGATCGAAAAATTCCAGATAACGTAAAAGATTTTAGTAACGGCGTCTGGAATAAAGCGAAATATTCAAAAGCCGAAGGACTTTTTGGAAAGACTTTAGGAATTATCGGTGTTGGAAATATCGGCAAAGAGATTGCTAAACGTGCTCAAGCATTCGGAATGAAAGTTATCGGCTACGATGTTTTCAAAACCGAAGGAATTGGTATTGAATATATTGACGATGTAGAAAAATTAATTTCAATGGCAGATGTTATTACTCTTCACGTTCCGGCAAATCCGCAAACTAAGGGAATGTTCAACGACAAACTCTTCGGTTTAATGAAGCAAGGCGCAATGCTGATTAACACTTCCCGCGCTGATGTGATTGACGAGGACGCTCTTATCAAAGCTGTAAAAGAGAAAGGAATAGTTGCCGGAGTGGATGTATTCAAAGGCGAGCCGGAAGGAAAAGACGGATCTGTTTCTTCAAAGCTTCAAAACATTGAAGGAATTTACGTTACACATCATATCGGCGCTTCAACTGAACAAGCGCAAGATGCGGTTGCAGAAGAGACCGTTAAGATTATTGTGGATTATAAAAACACAGGAAATGTTTTGCATTGTGTAAATAAAAAATAAAAACCAAACTAATTTTACCAACCTTGAAGGTCGCTGTAAGATCTTCAAGGTTTTTTGTATTCGACCATCTGTTACGATCAAAACCAATTAAGCGTGCTTAATCAATCTCTTTTAACAAAGCTTTTAATTGTTTCTTTAGAGTAGGCAAACTTTTCTTAACAGTCTGCCAGACAACATCAATATTAACGCCAAAGTAATCATGGATTAACTTATCACGCATGCCACTTATTTCTCGCCAAGGGATTTCATGATGGGATTCCCTAAAAGCCTTTGGTATTTTTTTGCTGGCTTCTCCAATTATCTCAATTGCTCTTATTACTGCATACTGAGTTTTTTCATCTTCAGAAAATTTTGAAAGATTATACCCTTTTACAAAATCAATACCTTTGGTGGCAAACTCTAACATATCTTGAAGATAGATGATATAATCTCTTTTACCATTCATACTGGAATTGCACCATTGAGTATTGAGTTTCTAAGTCGCGGACGAATACTATCTTTCATTACTAGATCAACCTTAATACCGATTTTATCAGAAAGAAAATTTTCCAATTCAATGAACTGAATCAAGGTCGGGGTTTTAGAAAACATTACAAGCAAATCTAAATCGCTTTTTGGTTTCTGATCTTTTCTAATATATGAACCGAATATTTCTAAAGTCCTAACATTAAATTCTTTTTGCAATGTCGGTAGCAGTAAGCGAATTATCTGCAATATTTGGTCTAAGTTTTTTTCCATTAAATATAGATTCCCTTTTCCTGACCATAATTTATAAAAAAGGGATTGCCTAATTCAACTTAATTTGGATTGGTGTGAATGAAATATAGTTACATATTTTGGGGGGCGGTCAATAGGAGAGTCTTTTTTAATTTTATTTGTCATGAAGATCGCTGTAAGATCTTCAAGGTTTTTTTATCACATAAATTTCACATCGAACATATCTTCTATAATTCCGTGGTAGAAGACAAGTCTGATCAGCTCGTTAACAGCGTTCAGTTCATTGTCGGTCATATCAAAGTAGAGTGAACCAATATTTTGAGTGATGAAAGATTTTGCTTCCGCGCTTAGAATTGAAGGATCAATAATTTTTTCAATCTGATCTTCAATAATGGGATCAACCGTATAAACCGACTCGTTGAATTTTTGAAGTGCTTCTCTATCGGGAGAAGCAAAGACATAGTTGACATACGGGAATTCCATTAACTCAGAAGCTTCATCTGCCAGACTTAACGCATTTTGAAAATCCCAAGAAGTAAAATTTTCATCGCCTACTACAAGAAAATCTTTCCCTTTCTCTGCGATCTTGCTTGGATCGAGAGCGATTTCAAGATTGGCAGAATATCTTTCCGAAAAAAGAATTTTTGTTAGAAGAATTTCATTTAACGAAACGTCTCCTCTAAGATAAATTTTTTCAATCTTCTTCTCTCCTTCAACGAAATGGAAATAGGAATTCGACAATGCCCCGTCGAATGCAAGTGCGAGTTTGTTAGATACAAATAAATTGCGGTGATTTATCAAATCTATTGTTGGTATAAGCGCAATTGCAGATGTGTTGAATTCCAAATCCTTACTTATTAGCGAGGATTCTTTAAAAGATATTTCAAAACCTTCATTCTTCTGCAGTTCTGAAACTAGAATTGAAGAAAAAATATTTTTGGGGAGTATAATCTTCATTTAATTTCTCAATCTTTTAAAATAAAAAGAGGCTGTCTCAAAAGTAATTTTTCAAAAAAATAAAATTGCGAAAATCAGTTATAATCAGTGATATCCGCATGCTATTTCTAAAAATTTATGACTTTTGAGACGGCCTCTTAAAAATCCGGATAAAATTATTTCTGGTTTTTATCTTTAATACGGGCAGCTTTACCGGAAAGTTCTCTCAAGTAGAAAAGTTTTGCTCTTCTAACTTTACCTTCGCGAACCATCTCTACTTTAGCAAGTTTAGGTGAGTTGTAAGAGAATATTCTTTCAACACCAACACCGCTCGCAATTTTACGAACTGTGAAAGTCTTGTTCAATCCGGCTCCTCTGATGCTTATAACATCGCCTTCAAACGGCTGAATTCTTTCTTTATCGCCCTCAATAACTCTAACGTGCACACGAATATGATCTCCGGTTTTAAACGCCGGGAAATCTGTGCGCAGTTGCTCTTTTGTTAGTTCATTTAATTTGTCCATTACCTATTACTCCATGCTATTTATTTTTTTCCATTTTTCAGTTAAAACTTTTGATTGAGCTTCTTTCCACTCTTTTATTTTTTTTTCATGTCCGGATAATAAAACTTCCGGTACAGTCATTTCTTTATATTCTGCGGGACGTGTGTAATAAGGCGCTTCAATAAATTCGCCGTCCATCAGCGAATCATTCAATGCCGATTCACTATCATTCAACACTCCCGGTATAAGCCGTACAACAGAATCAATTATTGCAAGAGCAACAATTTCTCCGCCGGTTAAAACGTAATGTCCAATCGAGATTTCGTCTGTTGCAAATTTTTGACGAACTCTGTCATCAACGCCTTTGTAATGCCCGGCAATAATCATCAAATTTTCTACGAGCGAAAAATTATTTGCCATCTTTTGATCGTAAATTTTTCCTCCAGGAGTAGGAAAAATTATATGATCGTATTTTCGTTCGCTAAGAAGTTTTTCAATACATTCAAAGAACGGTTCCGGTTTAAGAAGCATTCCGGGTCCGCCGCCAAAGGGCTTATCATCAATCTGTTTATGTTTATCGTAAGCATAATCACGCAAATTATGCACAACAATTTCAACTTTATTCCGTTCTTGGGCTCTCTTTATTATGCTTGTATTAAGCGGACTTGTAAGAGAGTCTGGAACAGCAGAGATAACATCAATTCTCATCATCGTAGAGCAAATCGCAATCAGGCACTAATTCTAATCTCTTTTTTACCGGATCAAAGAAAAGTATATAATCTTTAATTGCCGGTATTAAAATTTTTTTTTGATCAATCTTTTTGATTACATAAACATCGTTAGCTGGATAAGCCAGCACATCTTCTACGCAGCCAAGCAAAACCGAATCTCGATAGACTTCACTACCAATTAAATCGTGTACAAAGTAAGTGTCTTTTGAAAGTTTAACGGAATTTTCCTCGTTAACAAAAATTTTCTTCCCGAGGAGGAAATTAACATCCTCGCCGGAATTAAAATTCTTAAACTTGAGTGCAATTCTTCCGCCCACTTCAATAACATTTTCAACAAAGAACTCTTTCTTCGAGCCGAACATGTCTAGAAAAACAGAATTCAGCTTAAAAAATCTTTCTGAGAAATCAGAAAACGAATCAATCAAAACAAAACCGTTTGAACCATGAACAGCTTTAATTTCTGCGATAAGAAATAAATCATCCACAGTTAAATTGATTAATCCAATATTTTTAAGATAGCACGCTTACCGTCTTTTGCAGCAATTGCCGTAAGCAAGGTTCTCATTGCTTGAGCTGTTTTACCTTGTTTGCCGATAACTTTACCTACATCATCTGCGCCGACTTTGAGAGAAAGTTCAACAGTTTTGTCGTCGGGAGTAGTTTCTTCCAGAACAACATTATCTGGAGAATCAACAAGGTGTTTCGCGATAAATTCAATAAATTCCTTCATGAGACTACCTTTACATTAAGTGATCGTCAGAGTACGTAATTAGTGCAAGCCATTCCGTAAGGAATTAGTCTATCTCGGAAGCAGTACTCTATGCTCCCGCTTCGCTATCAGTTTTATCTTGCTTTTCAGCTGATGCTTTTTTTGTTTTAGCTTTTTCTGCTTTCTTCTTAGATGCTGCAGCTAAATTTGCTTCGTTTAGCTTTTTCCATTCATCCATTTTCAATGTAATCTGTTCTTCGCTTAAACCTTGTTTCATCAATTCTCTTTTTAGAGTTATACCTTGATGAGATAAAAGATTTTTTACGGTGTCTGTAGGTTGAGCGCCAACACCGAGCCAATAAATTGCCCGGGCTTCTTTAATTTCTACAGTAGCCGGATCAGTCTTGGGATTATATAGACCAATAGCTTCTATAAATTTACCATCTCTTGGTGAACGTGCATCAGCCGCAACCACTTTATAGATCGGCTGTTTTTTCTTTCCCATTCTTCTCAGTCTTAACTTAACTGCCAATTTGTTACTCCTTATTGATTTTATTAACTAATTATATCTTATATTTTTTGGTAATGAAAATTTTCCGCTGTTCTTATTCATCATTTTCATCATCTGCTGCATTTGTTCAAATTGCTTAATCAATCTATTTACATCTTGAACCGTGTTTCCGCTTCCTCTTGCAATTCTTTTTCTTCTGCTTCCATTCAAAATTTTCGGATTCGTTCTTTCTTTCTTTGTCATGGATTGAATAATTGATTCAACCACAACAAGCTGCTTTTCATCAACATCCGCATTCTTTACTGCCGAACTAATGCCCGGTACCATTCCAAGAAGACTTTTCAATGATCCCATTTTTTTGATCATCTTGATCTGTTTCAAGAAATCATCAAAGTCGAATTTGTTCTCTTTGAATTTCTTTTCAAGATCTTCGGCTTCTTTCTCATCAAACTGAGCTTGAGCTTTTTCTACAAGAGAAATTACATCTCCTTTACCAAGAATCCTAGAAGCCATTCTATCGGGATAGAAAGATTCTATCGAATCCAGTTTCTCACCCAGACTTACAAATTTCACCGGGCGGTCAACTACAGCACGAATTGAGAGAACACAACCTCCGCGTGAATCTCCGTCAAGTTTTGTAAGAACAACTCCGTCAAATTCAACTTTTTCATGAAAAGCTTTTGCTGAATTAACTGCATCCTGTCCAGTCATTGAATCCACAACAAATAAAGTTTCGGTCGGATTAACCTTGGCTTTAATTTGTGCGGCTTCATTCATCATATCATCATCAACATGTAAACGTCCCGCCGTATCAATGATTACGGTATTAAGGCCATTTTCTTTCGCGTAAATCAATGACTCGGAAGCTATCTTTACAGGCTCTTTGCTATCGTCAATTGTAAAAACAGGAACGTCAATTTGACTTCCCAAAATTTGCAATTGTTTAATAGCTGCAGGCCTGTAAACATCCGCAGCAACTAAAAGAACATTTCTTTTTTTATTTTTTAATGACTTTGCAAGTTTGGCACTGAATGTAGTCTTGCCACATCCTTGCAGTCCAATAAGCATAATTACAGTAATACCAGATGGATTCAAGCTAAGTTCAGAACCACTGCCGCCTAAAAGCTTAGTCAACTCATCATACATTATTTTTGTTATGAGTTGTCCCGGCGTAACTGAATTTAGGACTTCTGTACCAAGCGCTTTATCTTTAACATCGTCAATAAATTTTTTAGCGACTTTGTAATTAACGTCAGCATCTAAAAGAACACGCCGGATATCTCTAAGTGTATCCGAAATATTTGATTCTGTTAATTTACCTTGACCGGTTATTTTTTTTAACGCCCGTTCAAGTTTTTCAGTCAAATCATCGAGCATCCTACACCAACCCTAATGAAAGATAATAAAAACAATATTCATTTCAAACGTAAACAATTTTTTAGGACTCTTTAAGGGCATTCGCTCCGGACACGATTTCTAAGATCTCTTTGGTTATGGATGCCTGGCGAACTTTATTATAAGTTAAATTCAACGAACGAATCAACTCTTTTGCATTTTCTGTTGCCATATCCATCGCGGTCATTCTAGCTCCCAATTCTGCAGCATAAGAATCAAGCAAGGTAGTCCACATTTGAGCATTCAAATGTTTAGGCAAAAGTGCGCCGATGATTCTTGCTTTGTCCGGTTCATAAATGTAATTAACATCTTGAACCGTTTCGTCGTTCTTTGCTTCAAATGGTTTTATCGGGAACAATTGCTCAATGGTTGTTTTCTGCTGAATGACAGATTTAAATTCGTTATACACAACCAAAACTTTGTCAATCTCACCGGAGATATATTTGGCGGTGAGTTCTTTAATCAATCCGGATGCAAACTCAAACTTTAGATGAGAAAAAATTCCAGGGTAGGAACCAACTACATTGTAAGGTCTTTTTGTGAAGTAATCATTACCTTTTTTACCGATACAATACAAAACTAAATTTCCATCATGATCGTAATTCGCAAACTCATCTTTAGCCAATTCTTCTGCTTTACGAATCACATTCATGTTAAAGCCGCCGCACAAACCGCGGTCAGATGTAACAACAATTAGCGCAATCCGTTTTACTTCCCTCTCAGCAAAAAGAGGGTTACTAAAATTTTTCTCTATGTTCAGCAGATTTTGAAGCATCTCTGCAATCTTTTTAGAGTATGGCTTTGCATTGATAATATTTTCTTGAGCGCGACGTAATCTGGCAGCTGCAACCATTTTCATTGCCTTTGTAATCTGCTGGGTGCTTCTAACACCTTTCATTCTTCCTTTTATGTCGCGGAGTGTTGCCATCTAAATTTTAACTCTTTCTAAACTTTTCAATAAATTCTTCAACTGCTTTTTTAACAAGCTGAACCGTATCATCTTTCATTTCTTTTGTTTGACGGATGTTCTCTAAAATCTGAGGATACTTCAAATCAACATACTCTAAAAATTCTTTTTCGAATCTTTTGACGTCTTTAACTTCGATTGATTCGAAATAATTATTAGTACCTATATAAACACTCAGAACTTGTTTTTCTACCGGAACAGGTACGTATTGCCCTTGCTTTAACAGCTCAACAAGCCGGGCACCTTTGCTAAGAGTTCTCAATGTAGATTTATCAAGGTCGGAACCGAATTTTGCAAAAGCTTCAAGTTCGCGGTATTGTGCAAGATCCAACTTCAGCGAACCGGCAACTTTTTTCATTCCTTTGATTTGAGCATTGCCGCCAACACGTGATACAGAAATTCCAACGTTAATAGCAGGACGAACGCCGGCGTTGAATAAATTCGGCTCTAGATAAATTTGTCCGTCTGTAATAGAAATAACGTTTGTCGGTATATAAGCTGAAACGTCACCCTGTTGTGTTTCAATAATTGGTAAAGCAGTCAAACTTCCGCCGCCAAGTTTATCACTTAATTTAGAAGCACGTTCCAATAAGCGGGAGTGTAAATAAAAAACATCGCCGGGATAAGCTTCACGTCCTGGAGGTCTTCTCAATAACAATGAAAGTTCTCTGTATGCAACAGCTTGCTTGGAAAGATCATCATAAATTACAAGAGCATGCTTTCCGTTATCTCTAAAAAATTCTCCTAAAGTTGCGCCTGAATAGGGGGCAATATACTGGAGCGGTGCAGGAGTAGATGCAGCTGCGTCAACAACAGTTGTGTATTCCATTGCCCCGGATTCTTCAAGTTTTGCAACAACTTGAGCTACCGTAGAATTTTTTTGACCGATCGCTACATAAACACAATAAACAGGATTAACTCCGTTCTTTTTGGCTTCTTCTGTATGAGTATATTTCTGATTGATGATTGCATCAACAGCTACTGCAGTTTTGCCAGTTTGACGATCACCAATAATCAACTCACGTTGACCTCGTCCGATCGGAATCATAGAATCAATTGCCGTGATACCGGTTTGCAGAGGTTCTTTTACAGGCTGACGTTGAATAATACCCAATGCTTTACGTTCAATCGGCATATACTTATCAAATTGAATAGTGCCCTTTCCATCTAATGGAACTCCAAGCGGATTAACAACTCTACCGAGTAGTTTTTCTCCAACAGGAAATGAAGCAACGCGGTTGGTTCTTTTTACAGTGTCTCCTTCTTTAATAAGAGAACTCTCACCGAATAGAACGCATCCAACACTGTCCTCTTCGAGATTTAGAACCATTCCCATTACATCGTTTGGAAATTCAACAAGCTCGCTAGCCATAACTTTTGATAAACCGTAAACTCGCGCAATACCATCGCCAACTGAAAGTACAGTTCCAACTTCGTAGATGTCGGTTTCGTTTTCGAATCCGGCAAGCTGTTTTCTTAATATCGCAGAAACTTCATCGGGTCTTACTTCCGCCATTTTATTTCTCCCATAGGTCCGAAGGACTCCTTCGGAGTATCCCGATTTCTCGGGACTAAATTTATCTTTAGTTATTAGATATTTTTATTTCTTGTGAAAATTTTTTGCGCAATAAATTCAATTGATTTTTTACAGAAGCATCATAAACAGTATCTTCTATGCGGACGATGAAGCCTCCGATCATGTTCGGATCTACATGATAATTAGCCGAAATCTTTTTGTTTGTTTTCTTCTCAAGATCAAAGACCATTTTTTGTTTTATCTGATCATTCAAATCAATTGCAGAAACAACTTTTGCTTTTACAACTCCGTTCTTTTTATCAACTAAAGCAAGAAATTCTTTGAATATATCGAAGAGAATATCTTCTCTGTTCTTTTCAACAACAAAATTGAGAAAGCTCTCCGTATCGTTATTGATTTTATTTTGGAATATTTTTTCCAACAATGCTTTCTTATCTGTTGATTTTACAACTGGACTTTTCAGCACTGCGCGCAATTCTTTTGATGCATTAAGCGTATTAAAGATAAGATCGGCATCATCAGAAATTTTTTGAAAAATATTCTTCTCTTCTGCCAGAAGCATTAAAGAATTTGCGTAACGGTATGAAATCCGGAAAACACTCATCTTAGTTTTTCAAGTCATCTAAATATTTGTTCACCAGCTTAACTTGTTTATCTTTATCCAGAGTTTCTCTTAGAATTTTTTCGACAGCATTGACGGCAATATCTGCTACCTGACCTTTAAGGGTGTTAAAAGCTTCGCTGTTTTTTCTTTCTATTTCGCTTGTAGCATCTAAGATCATTTTTCTTGCTTGAACTTTGCTCTCTTCAAGAATTTGAGTTTTCAATTTTTCTGCCAACTCTCTTCCCTGTTCAATAATTTTTTGCGCATCTTCTTCTGCTTTGGAAAGATTTACTTTATTCTCAGCCAATAATTTTTCGGCATCTTTCTGTGCTTTATCGGCCTTCTCTAAAGAATCTTTAATAAAATTTTCCCTTTCGCTCAAGGAATTGAGAATCGGTTTCCATGCAATCTTTTTTAAGATTAGCAGAAGTAAGACAAATGTTACAACAGTCCATAGTATAACACCGGGATTCACATCCAGAGGACTGCCGCTTTTTTCACCGCCTTCAGAAAAGACAAGCAGTAACAAATAACCAATTGTATTCATTTCTATTCCTGTTTTCGAAAAAGAATTTTAATTCTTACTTAAGTGCCAAAAGAATACAGATAACGAGCGCGAAAAGAGAAATACCTTCAATAAGAGCCGCTGCAATAATCATTGATGTTCTGATATCGCCAGCCGCTTCAGGTTGACGTCCGCTAGCTTCCATAGCCGAGCTTGCTAATTTGCCAATGCCAAAAGCACCGCCGATAACTGTTAATGCTGCGCCGAAACCGGCTGCTAAATATGCAAATTCCATTTAATTCCTCCTGTTATATTCTGTTAATTAAGATTAATGTTCTTGATGAACCGCCATCCCGATAAATAATGAAGACAGCATTGTAAAAATGTATGCTTGAATCAGTGCAACTAAAATTTCAAGGAAAAAGATAAATAATGTAAAAGAAACCGAAACCGGTGCTACAAAATATGTATGAAGAATAAATATCAATCCTAAGAGAGACAAAATAACAATATGTCCGGCTGTCATATTTGCAAAAAGACGAACAGCCAATGCAAATGGTTTTGTAAATAAACCTAATAATTCAACAGGAATCATTATCGGTAATAACCAAATTGGAATTCCATGCGGAACTAATCCTTTCAAATATCCGAACACTCCGTTCTTCATCATTCCGCCTGCCTGTATTACAATAAAAGAAATTACTGCAAGTGTAGCTGTTACCGCAATATTGCTTGTTGCTGTTGAACCGTACGGAATCAAACCGAGAAAGTTGCATGTCAATATGAAGAAGAACACTGTTAATAAATATGGTAAAAATCTTTCGTAACCTTTGCCGATTGTTGGTTTAACAATTTCATCTCGGACAAAAACAATCAGCACTTCAGTTAGATTTGTAACTCCGCGCGGAACAAGAGATTTTCTATATGTCCTAGCGACATAGAGAAATGTAACCACTAAGATTACAAGAGCCAGCCACATGAAAACAACATGTTTAGTTATCGAAATATCAATACCAAACAGATGAAGTTCCGGTAAATGAACAATACCAAATGGAGTAAAATCAAGTTCTCTAGAATCGAGAACGTGATGCATTATCCAGCTCGTGTCTTGCTTTTTGGTTGCTTCGACGACTGTTTTTACCGTATCTGAAACTGTATTAGGATTATAAATCCACATATTCCACGCAAGTTTTGTATTTATCGTCTTTCTAAACCACGTCTGACGATCGCTATTTCAAAAATTAAAAAGAAAGTATACCAAATAAAGAGTGCAAATATAAACCCAAGAAGAGCAACTTTCAAGAATTTTATGCTTATAAATACCAGAACAAGCATTAACAAAAGCCGCACTCCCATACCACCGATTGTGAATAAAAGGAAGGTTTTGTTTGATTTTTTGATAGAAAACGCATATGCAGAAGCAAATACAACAAAATTGATTGATGTAATTACTATAGCATCAAGAATTGAATATCCTAAAATAGGGGTGATTATTTCCAATAAGATAAGAAAAAGGATAACAATTGCAGCCACAAGAGAAATTAGAAGAGCTATTCTACTTTTGTTCATCAATTTTTTTCTTCTGATTTAATTGCAGAACAGTATGAATAAAATTATAAATACCGGCAAAACCGCCAATGAATGAACAGATCAAAATCATAAGAGGCGTTGAATTAAATTTTGAATCAAGCCACCTACCGAGAAAAAACATAAGGATTATAGATGCAGCCAATTGTGTGCCTAATCCAAGATATGGTCCGACATTTCTGAATGATTGACTTATCTTCTCGCTAGATTGATTTTCTATCTTCATTCCTCTTTCTGTTCAGAGGGCGCGCCATTGTTCATAGTACTGAACCCTTCAAAGTGGGCGCCTTCTTCTATAATTAAATACTTTGTTATCAAATCGCCTTTTAAATAAGCTTTAGATTCCAGCTTAAGTTTTTCGAGCGAATTGATTTTGCCCAATACCTTACCGCTCATAGTTATATTTTTAGCTTTTACCTCGCCATTTATTTCGCTAACATCTCCAATGGTTAGATTACCATTTACGGAAATATTGCCTCTGATTTTTCCATCAACTCTTACATTACCTTCGCTGTAAAGATTTCCATCAATTTTTACTCCGCTGCTAATAATGCTAACGTCTTCTGCAATTGAATCTCTTTTATGTGACATTTAATACTCTCCTACTTTAATAAAATTTTTTGAGGATCAACTGGTTTACCGTTCTGCCAAATTTCAAAATGAAGATGAGGACCGGTTGTATTTTTGCCTGAATCTCCGCTAAGAGCAATTAACTCCCCTTGAGAAACAACATCGCGTGCTTTTTTGAGTAATGATGAACAATGCTGATAAATTGTAATATAATTTTGATCATGCTGAATTATTATTGTATAACCGGAAGAGATTGTATAATCGGAAAATGTTACCAAACCGCCGGCAGAAGCATAAATAGGAGAACCAGATTTTACTCCAAAATCTATTCCCATATGTCCCTTGTCCGGTAAAAATTCTTCTGTGATAACGCCATTAGCCGGTTCAAGAAAAATTAGCGGTTTTGATTTTTCAGTGGATTGGGAAAATTTATCTATCAAACCATTAAACGCGGAAAAAAGATCTCCGCCAATTTTGATCTTTTTATTAATTGGTTTTCGAAGCGAGTCATACAATGCATCATTACTTTTTACCGAATCTTTTTGAGCCAGCATCATTGCATATTTCATCCTTTCGTTAGTAGATGCAATATTTTGAAGCTGAGAGGTCAGAGTTTCAACACGATTCTGTAAAACTTGTATTTTTTCCCGCTGTGACTTTAATTCGCTATTATCAATCACAAACAGAAAATCTTTTAATGGTGTTATTGAAAGAATAAATATCAGAACCAGCCACGCTAATATTGTATATACTCCAAGATAAGCAACCAGGCGAATAATACTGTACTTGTATCTTTTGGTTGTAATAATTGGAAGATTAGGCGTTATGTGAAATGAAGAATTCCGAAGATTCTCCAGATTAAACCATTTCATTTATTTTCCTCAATGACATGTAAATATATGAATTTACGGGTTCTTTTTCTTAACGATGAAGCAACTCTTTTATTGATTCAATCAAAACCTCAGGAAGAAGTTTCTTTCCGCAGTCAAATGTTTTGATAGGACATTCCATGTGTCCATGAATTCCGCATGGTTTACATTTCAATCCATCCAAAGAGAGAGATTTACTTTTTTGATTATAAGGATAGAAACCAAATTCCGGCACCGTAGAACAATAAATTGTTATTGTTGGAATATCTGCTATCATACCTAGATGAGTAGGTGCGCTATCGTTCGATATGAGCAGCGAACATTTCCTCATTAACGCAATCGACTCAATCACACTCAATTTGCCGGCGAATGATTCTACACCAGCATTAAATTTTTGAGCTATGTTAGAACAAAGTTTTTCATCTTCATTGCCGCCTAAAAGAATAACATAATAATTTTGACTTACTAAAGAGCTAATTACTTCAATAAAATAATCTTGCGGATAGATTTTAGTTGACCAGACAGATCCCGGCGCTACGGCCATAATTTTCTTGTTGCCTGCACTCTCAATCATTTTTTTAATTTTGGTTTCAACTTCGCTGCTAATACTAACAACTGGAAGTATTTTCCATTTTTCATTAGATGTATCATAGCCAATTAAATCAAGATTGCGGGCTACCTCATGTCTAGAGGAAAAATATTTTATCCGGGTCCTGTAAAAAAAACTGCCGCTTGCTATGTCAAAACCGAAGCTATCTTTTGCGCCGGAAACCAATACCAGCACCGAAGATCTCAACGATCTATGCGGAGAGTACACACGGGTAAATTTCTGTTCATTAATTTGTTTAATCAGTTTAAGATAATCCCAGAAAGATTTTTGTTTACCCCGTTTATCATAAACAATCGCTTCGTCAACATAAGGAGAGCTTTCAAACAATTCCTTAGTAGAGGGAATGCAAAGCACTTTTAATATTGAGCCGGGAAATTTTTCTTTTAATTTCTGAATCATGGGGAGAGTTAATACAGAGTCGCCCAGAAAAGCCGTTTGTATGATAAGTATTTTTTCTTGCACTAATATTTCCAAATTTTGTGCATCCAAAAATATTGGTCCGGGTTTTTTCTAATATGTTTTTCTAAAAAGGTAATATAACGCTGAGTAAGAACTCTTATTTTTTCTTCGTTTTCATGAGGAAGATTATCGCAGTTCAATTCCTCCAGGTGCATTTTATATGAATAATCTTTCTGGCGTTCAAATGCAGTCATAATAACCGGGCAATTTGTTTTAATGGCAATGCTTGCAGCTCCGGTATAAAGAGCTGTGGATTTACCAAAGAAATTGAAACGCGGTCCTTCATAATGACCTCTTTGATCTCCAGCAATTCCAATTATTCCGCCGCTCTTTATTGTTTCATATATTTTTCTAATAGAGATACCGGAAAGAATAATTTTATTGCCAAATTTAGCTCTGGCACGCATAACATAATCAGAGACGCCCGGATTACTCTGTGGCTGAGCTAATAAACTAATTTCTCTGCCAAACTTGAGAGAAAGAGATGACATACAAAATTCCCAGCCGCCGAAATGACCGGTTAGAATAATTGCGGCTTTATTTGCACCGACTATTTTTTGAATCTCTTCAAGATTATCAATTACAATAGAAGATTGAACCTCTTCTTCTTTTGCTGACGGCAGATACATCAGTTCAAAAAAAGTGATTAGAATATTTTGATAGGTTTGAAGCGCCAGTTTTTCAATTTCTGAATCGGACTTTTGCGGCAGCGCGGTTTTTAAATTACTTATTACAACATTCTTCCTTACGGGTATCAGAAAATAGAGGACAAAAGCAAGATATTTTGTGCTTCGCCTTGTTCGGTTTAATCCAATTACTCTAAATAAATTAGCAAAAGAATTGAAAATGAAAAATTCAATTTTATGTTTTGTTCGCATCAGTAATTATTGAGTGCTTATCCTTCTCATCCAATTCTCATCATGCAATTCATCACGTTTAGTGGAATGAAGTAATTCATAATTCCCAAATCCAGTTACGTCTCCAAAATAGAAACTGACACCGCCTTCTATCTGATTATAGAACCAGACTTCGTAAGGTTTCAAATTGGACTCACTTGGGTAATAATCTCTTTGATCGGGTTCGCCATAAAGAAGAACTACTCTTCCTCTATCAGTTAAATAGCCCTCTTTATTCATCCTTGTAAAATTTTTATTTGCAAAGGTAACTCTCTTCACATATTCCTCTTTAAATTCATTTTGAGGAGTTGCCGGATTATCATCTCTAATTTTCCAGAAATTATAGAGGAATTCTCTCTTTGCATTCAAAGAATCAAGTTTCTTGTATTGATCAATTTCTTTTTGAGTAGCCAGATACTTTGCCTCAGAAAAATTTTTGTTGCATTCGTCAAGATTATAAAGTCCGAATTCGCTATTGATTACTCCGGTATTTAGATATGCCGTTTTGCTTGAGTCCACAACATTAGGATTGTAAAGATAGAACCGCTTTGTAGAAACGAATGCCTGCTTGGTTATAGGATCTACTAAACTTACTTCAAAGTAATATGAGTCTGTTGGATACTTCGATAAATTGATTACTCCATATTCTACAACAGCTTCTTTTTGCTGTTTTATTGTTTTCGTACTTTTATAAAGCGATGTGCCGGAGCTATTATAGAGTGTTTTTATAAAAGAGAAGCTCGTTTTTTCATCCGGTAACTTTAAGTTATACAGTTCCATATAGAAAAACATTACAGGAGAAAGGTGTGAATAAACCATTGTTGGGTTCGGGATTATCTCCAGAGAATTTTTATAAAAGAGAGATTTCGGATCAGCATCATCCTTTTTAATATGTCTGGCAAGTTCAATATCACTTATTGAAAATTTATCTTTTTTAATTGGATGAATAACAACGTTTTCAGCAATCGTTCTTTTCAAGTTAGGATTTTTAACATCATGAATGGTTAACAAAAGTGAATATTTCCCTTCCGGCACAACAAATCCCATAACATCATTAATACCTTCACTCTCTTTTTTGTTGGTGTCAACAATGGTTTGAATTTTCCAATCCTTGTTTATTGCGTATTCATTCGTAGCAATATTTTTCAATTCAAGGTGAACAACTGCTTCAATCACTCCGCCTTTTTCAGTGGGAGTAACTTGCATATCTGTTGAATTTAGTTCGTAATAAAATTCAAGGTACACCGAAGAAGAATCATAATTAAAACGCGCATAATCAAATTCAAAATTCAACTCGGTTTTATTTTGCGCAGTAATAAATGTTGACAAGAAAAAAATAGAATAGAAAGTAAATGCAAACTTCTTCATAAAATTTAGTCCTCTAAGATTTTCGTGTATTTTTTGGGAATCTATTTACTCATTAGCGACTTTATTATCAACTCATATTAAATATAACAGAATTAAAAATACAAACACGCTTGACGTCAGGCAAGAAGAACATTTTAATATAAAAAAACCTGAGCCCTCAAGATGAAGGCTCAGGTTTTTATAAAGGGTTTACGTTAGAATCAAAATCCTAATATTATTGTAAAGATGTGGTTTGAATCAAAGTACTTTACATCTCTATAAGCATAATCAAATTTTAAATCTAAGCCGCCTAAGTTATAATTAATACCTATACCAGCGGTCAACCCGTAAATATTAGCGTCTTTGGCTATATCAGAGACAAAATCGTATCCACCTCTCAGATAAAACATTTTGTCAAATCCGTACTCAAGACCAAATTTATATTCATCGCCATAGAAGTTGCTATTTTGAAATACACCATTAAATATTAATGTATGTGAAGCACCAATATTGTATGTATATCCAAAACCGAGTTCGAGAGTAGATGGAAGTTCGAATGCAGCCGCATCAATCTGATAAATCTGTGGATTTCTAGACAGATCAGTGGCGTTTGCTTTAATACCTAGTCCAGGTCCTGAATATTTCATCTGGCCGCCTAAGTTTTTCAGAACAACCGCTATACTTAAGCCATCAACATTTGCTAAGTTTTTATAAGAAATACCAATATTGAAAGCAACTCCAGTCGATGACACAAAATCAAGTCTCTCACTTACTAAGTTAGCTGTGAAACCAACTGCAATCCTATCACTTAGCAATCTTGAATATGTTAATCCAACAGTATTAAACTGAGGTGTAAATAATGCACCGGTACCATCGGGATTTTCGACTGTTGTTACTGGAATACTACCAATATTTAAAGATTTGATTGATAAAGCTATGGCACCAAATCCTTCAATATTTGTAGAAACAGCTCCGTACTCAACATTAATATCAGCAATGTAATTCATATGTGAAAATAGAACATTTGTATTAGCTTCACCTCTTGAAAGGTTGGCGGGATTCCAATACACAGCTTCAACGCCAGTTGAATAGACCAGTGTTGAACCGGACATTGCAATTCCACGAGCCCCTACCGGAATAAGCAATTGAGCAGCTCCTGCAGTACCATTTCTGCTACCCCCACCCGCAAAGATGCTACTGGAGGCTAAAAGAGCTATAATTAGAAAATTTCTAATTAGATTTATTTTCTTCATTTTCTATCTCCTTCAATTTTTTAGAATCTATCCATAATCACTTGTTCTTGGATAACTGCAACCTTCACAATCTTGGTTGAACCGAGATCAGGCATATCGATATAGACTAGGTATAGACCACTAGCGACCGGTAAGGAGCTCTCATTGTTCAAATCCCATCTAAAGAATTGATCTGGTGAGTCTTTATATAATGTTCTAACTGATTGACCCGCTAAGTTGAATATTCTGAGTGTAGCCTTTTGTGGCAAATGACTAAAGGTTACAAATCTTTGATACTTATTGAGTTCTTGCGGGTTAACTCCATAATATGGATTTGGGAAAACATTGATTTGCGCAACATCATCTTTGGCCTTATTTAGATCTTTTGTAACAGCCGGGGATGTAAATGTATAAACATCAGCTTTTGTTAAGACTTTTGGAGCAACAAAATCCATAGTGAAATCATCATGGAATTGTTCCATTGTTCCACGCGGTACCCACCAGAATGTCCATAAAACAGGTGCGGCATCCAGGTCGTATAATTCGTGCATAAAGTCCTTGCCACCCGCGGTAGGATTCCAGCTATTTCCTGTTGGATCGTAAGTTGTATTCAATGCCCAGACATAATTGTATGCATAAGTACCACCGTCATCAGGATCCCACTGACCGTTCCCATCACGATCCCTTACAACGACATCTATTTGTCTCTTCGTTCCATTGGGCTCCAAAGCATAAAACTTCATCGGCATTAATACGGTTTTTTTCCACTTACCGGCACCCCAGGTACTATACAGATTAACTAACTGCCCTTTTGCCGGATCAACCGTATATTTTTCACCAACATCATATTTTCCATTACCATTAGCATCCACATAAGATTGAACTTTGAAAACATCGACGTGAACGCTGCGTAAATCAGCCGGTGCAACTGAAGTTGAACCCCAGAAAAGTTTACCAAGGAATGCGGCACCAAACATCAACTCACCACCGTTGGCAGAATTTCCAGAAAGCCATCTGGTACCTGTATAAGCGAATTTTACTCCAAGATATTCAGGACCTTGTACTTTAACCTGTACTCCATCAGTCAGCAAGTAGTTAGCATCACCGGAAATATTTGTCTGATTGGATAATAATGTTTTGTTAGCAGTTGTGTTTTTAAGACTCCAAACAGTATTACCGGTAGTAGCATCATCGGCAAAACTAACCTGATATGTTGCACCGGTTACTAATGTTGGATCATATACAATTGCTTTTACTGTGCCATCACTAACTCCGGAAGTATGCGTTGCGGTTACAACCGTTCCGGCTTGCGCTGTATAAACAACGCCTGGATTTGGTGTCTGCGGCACTACAGAAAATGTAGAAATCGCGTTTTCCAAAACCTTTGGACCGAAAAGTGGAGCTTCATTATATGCATAAGCAGTAACGGCAAAATAATATTTTGAACCATTCAAAAGTGGAGTATTACCTTTGGTAGCATCTTCGTTTATAGTGAAAGTTCTATTAATTCCGGAATCATTTCCAAAACCGGTAACTTTGTCAACCGGAACTCCGGCTGCCGGGTCGAATACCTTATCAATTATTTTTTTAACACCGTTAACAACATCGTATGTAACTAACAATTTTGCTTGGTCAATGCCAGCTGATGCACTAGGTAATTGATAAACATTGTAACCTTCAAATGCATATCCAAAGTCGGAATAATTTTCAGTTTTATTTACTGTAGCTATATCGCTGCCCCAACTGAGGATAATTTGTTTATCCAATCCAGTAGCTGTAACCGATGGTTGTTGAGGTGCTCTTGGTAGATTAAAAAGTCTATTGTAAGCAATCTGAGCAGCTTCATCATATTGTTTTAACAGTGATATTGCTTGAATTCTATCCACGCCGGGAATAGCACCTGCGGCAAGTTCTGCAACCACAACTTCTTGAGTATCGGCATATGCCATTGTAAATGGACCAGATACCATACCAATACGACGGTCTCCAGCAGGGTGTAATTTACCATCTACCCAGCCTGTTTGCGTTACAGGATCTCCGGCTAGTGGAAACATAGTTCTCTTACCGGAAACGGGATCTGTATATGGTTGCCCCGTAGTAGAAACTTTTCCCGTAAATAAGTTTAACCATTCTAATGTACCGGTATTATAATTACCCTGATTAGGATCAGCATAAACAGGATCAGGATTAATGAAGAAGTAGAATGAGGTCATTGGTAAATTTTTATAACCTGCCCATTTTTGATTCTTGAATATTGCTGTATCGGCAGGATTATCGGTTTTTATTCTTGGACCCTGGAAAAAATCGAACCCTATAGCAGGTGGCGGTAAAGGACTGTAAGTATTATCGTCATTCGATTCGTTGTAAACATAACCTAAACTAAGAAGAGTATCACATCCGGCAAAATCATCTCCGGCAAAACCAAGGTCAATATCACTCCACATACTTACGTACATATCCGTAAACGGTTTTGATTGCTTGTTTTTATTGATGAGTGTATATTTTCTGAAAATCATATTACCTAGTGCACCAGTTGCTTTATAGCCCCATGCCGTAATTTGTTCTTCAATACCCATAGGGAGAGCACCATAGAAAAATTTACTTTGTGCCTCATCAAAATCATTACAAACAGACCATACTGTCTGATCAGAACCAACAACACCAGGAATATCAATAGCAGGATCGTACTTTCCATTGCCATCAACATCCTCATATGGCGCACCTTGATCTGCAGGCCATTCGTTCCAGTCTGTTTCATACTGCGCTCTAATTGCATCAATGGTTGGACCATCGCCATCATTTAGTTCATCTTGTAAATTACCAGTTTTATAGTCTCTTCTAACTCTGTAAATTCTTACGTCAGGATCATCTGGATTTACTGCTGAAGCAGATGCCCCAGATCCAATAACTCTTCCAGGAAGAGTACTTTGACGATAAGCAGAACCACCGGTTCTAAATTCACCGTCTACTTTACCTCCCCATAGAAATCCGGATTGAAAAGACGCTGCTTTGCCGCTTCCTTTCGGAAATATCAATCCTGAGTTGCCTAAGGCATTAATATCTGACGATCCATTGTTGTAAAAGAAAGTTGAGATATTATTAATATTCAAATGTGTATAACTAGGTTGGCCAGTTACTTTTGAGAGGGCCTTATCTTTTTTGTTACCCTCTGCAAAAATCATAGTGCCGCAAGCCAGGAATAATAGTATTAGGCTCAAGAACCTGATTAATTTTATTTTCATAATGAAACTCCTGTTATTTTTGCTTGACTAAGAAATTAATATTCTAATCTAACACCTAATCTAATTTGTCTTGGGGGATTGTATAGGTTACCAGGTCCACCATATCCACCTTGATAATCAAGGTTTATTGCATTGTATAGATCAGCATATGCTTGTCCATAAGTAGCTAACAGTTTACCGGAGAAACTTGGATTGCTCATAACACCATCATCAGTTGCTGTACCAGTTCTCAGGAAAACATTTTCAACATTCTTTATATCAAAAAGATTAATAACAAATACATATACATTTAGACTCATCTTATCAAACAGTTTAAATGTCTTGTCAACTCTTAGATCAACTTGGAATGCAGATGGAGTTGTAGAGGAATTCAATGATTCAAGAGGAATTCTATCTCTACCATCAGTTTCTGCATTTCTACCGCCGGTTCCTAATGTGTAAGGATGTCCGCCGTTAAATGTACCGGATACAGAAACTCCCAAGTTTTGTAAAATTGGTCCGCCATCATTATCACCAAATCTGTAATCTATATTTACACTTCCTCTCAAATACTGATTAAATGATAGAGGACTAATATATTTGGGAACATATGGTGCACCGTCCGGATCTGATGGAGCACCTGAGCCAAAGAAACCAAGATTAGATGCTGTATTTGAACCTGTACCTTGAGCATCTTGGAAAGAGATATTAGCATTTATTGCCAATCTCTCATAACGACGCATGGTAAGGGATATCTCAACACCTTTGGTTGTTGCAAAGTCAGAGTTAAATAATATGTTGTATGCTTGAATTGAAGAATTTCTATCTGTCACTTGTTGACCAGATTGAATTTGGTCAGCTATATCCTTGTAAAAACCAGTGATATCAATTGACATAAAATCTGTAAACTGTTGAGTAAATCCTAATTCGTATTGAGTCGTTCTAGTTGGTTTAAGCTCTAACGCAATTGGCGTTGTGATAAAGAAACCGCCTTTAAGTCTCCACCCCTGCATTGCATAACCCAAATAAAGAGTATTTAATTGCGGTAACTGAACGAATTTACCCCATTGAGCATGGAATACGGTTCTGTCTGTTACTGGAAATGAGAAACCAATTCTTGGACTTACTCCACTATATGTTGGAATATCTTTCCAGCCAGCTTCTATTAATTGACCGGTAGCCGAACTGAATGATTTTTCCGGAAATGTTGGATCAACAAATGTTTTCTGATCAACATTAAAATAATCGAATCTTAAACCAGCATTAATAATAATATCTTCATATTCAATTCTATCTTGAATATAAGCACTGGCAAATACTGGCTTACGTGGGCCAAATATACCATCATTAACTTCATTTCCTAAATAATCATATCCATAATTATTTACACCAAGTGTAACTAATGTTTGGGTTTTAAATGCTTCAAGATCAGCAGCCGAAGCATTAGGATGATTAGTATTAAATGTATTTAACTGGCCAGCAAGATCATACTGAGAATTAGCTCCCCAGTTTCTTATTGTAAATGATTGATAATCTCCACCAAGTTTGAACATATGAGTCTTTCCGAGAGAGAAAGATAAATTACCCGCAAGGGAGAGACTTCTTTGGTTACTAATAGCAAATCCCTGATTAGCAGAACCATCACGATTGAAACCAAAACCCATGATGTTGATTAATGATGGAGCAACATACCTGCCAGTTTTATTTCTTTCGGCATCATATGCACCCCTTGGAACCGGGTAACCAGCAGCAGCTTGTGCTACACTATCACCATAAGTCCAAATTTGATCAATACTTTCGCTAACTCCTGGGGTAAAGTTCCTAGCATTAGTAAGATAATAACCAGCAGATATTTCATAAAACATAGTTTGACTTAAAACATGAGTTATTTTTACATTGAACGCGCCATTGTTATTGTTAGCATAAGCTTGGCGTGTTTGGAACATATTCCCAAGACCGCCACTCAATTCGTTTTGACCAGTAGTATAAGTTCCAGACAATCTAACTAATATTGGTTTAAAGTCCATGTTTAAAGTACCAACATAAGAATAACGTTGTGTTTGACGACCTTTTCGAGCACCAGCCGGATACATCATATTGACTGTATCTAAAGAGGTTGGATCACCAAGTATGCCCAAGTTTATACCAGGAAATGGTTGTGGATTATTATCACGATTATATTGATAATCTATATTTCCGAAGAATTTGAATTTGTTGTTAAACAAAGGACCACTTAGAACTGCACTTGTTTCATCATAGCCCCACCAGTAAGCACCAAGCCGTTTTGTACCATCAAAGGCATTTTTCTTACTGGAAAAACCAACGTTGTCTGTAATATATTCTACACTTGCTTTCCATTCTGGACCGCCAGATTTAAACTGTGTACGAACAATACCAGCATTAGAACCGCCGAATTCTGCAGTGTATCCACCAGCTTGAACCTGAATCTCTTCAAGAGCATCTTGTGAAAGTGTTACCGCATTACCACCTGAAACTGGATTTTTAGTAGAAACACCTTCCAAATAATAGCCAACTTCATCTGGTCTACCACCTCGAATGTAAACTGTGTTATTTTGCAATGTAACTCCGGCTGTTAAACCAAGAATAGCATTCACTCCACGAACAGGAAGAGCATCAATATCTTCGTTTGTGGTAATTCTAACAGCGTTGGTGTTATCTTTTTGTATTATAGGTTTTGTTGCCGTAATTAATACGGTTCCAACCTGAATATCCTGACTAGGCAATTCAAAATTTTGGTATGCCGTCAAGTCTGCACTAACTCTTACATTAGAGTATGTTATTGTTTGGTAACCCACGTAAGAAGCTCTAAGTGTATAAACACCTGGGTCCAAATTTTGAATTAGGTATTCGCCGTTTACATCCGTGTTAGAACCCGCGGAGGAACCAACTACTACAACATTAGCTCCAATTAGGGCTTCGCCCGTTTGCAAATCGACTACTTTTCCCTTGATTCTACCCTTTGTACCTGCATTAATTAAAACAGGACAAAGAACTAGAAATAGCAAAAAGTAAAAAATCTTTCGATGCATATTTTTACTCCTTATTTGTTGAATAACTAAGAAAGGGTTTTAGAAAAGAAAAAACTTGTAACAAAAACGTCAAACTTCGCCTCCTCTTTTGTTTAGAAGTGATTTATTATTTTTACTACAAATAAATTAATTAAAAAATAATCCCGTTTTTTTACCCTTCATTTTAGGGAACAAATGAGTTGCTTTATAAGTCTAATATTTACGTAAAGAAATTAAAAAAATCGTTTTATTTGTTTAGAACAAATTCAAGATAATTCAATGCTATTTCTAAATCAAGCGCAAAATTGATTATTTGAATTGTTTTAATTACCTAGACTAATTTCAGAATTAATTTACTACCCTATGAATTATTTGTCAAGGTTTTAATACGGCAGTTTATCCTTAATATGTTTTTATTAACGGTTTTAACATTCACAACATCATTTATCTTCTTTTTCACTTTATCTTCTGTAAAAACTTTTCTATTGTTGAGATATTCCCAATCTAAATAAATTATTAACAATTTATTTAGATTGTAATTTCACTCCTTCTTCATTGTAAATTGAGATTCCGCCATAGTAAGTAGAAAACCATTTATTGTTTTTATCATCAACAAATATGGAAAAGATCATGTTATCTGTTAACGGAGAATTAAATTTGTTAATAAGCATAAACTTTTCACCATCGAAACGCACTACACCTTGAGTAAAAGAACCAGCCCAAACTATCTTTTTAAGATCTGAAGTAATTGAATAAAAACCAGTAAAGGGCAAATCGGAATTACTCGGATTGTAAACTTTAAACACTATTCCATCATAGATTACTATACTACCGAATTTGTAACACATCAAAACCTTATTGTTTTCAAAAGGTGAAATCCAATAAATCGCATCTTCATTAGAATGGATATTCATCTCGGCTTCAGTTTTCCATTTAGAACCTTGAATAAAAATCATTTCATGTGCAGTTCCGATTATTTTATTGTCATTCTTGTCTATGTAAATTGCAGTTACTTTGTTAGCGGGTAATTTAGAATTAAATTGATTATAAACAGTCCATTTCTTACCATTAAAGATAGCCAACCCTTTCGAATAAGTTCCTATCCACAAATTAGATTTTTTATCCACAGCAATACTATAAATCCAATTATTAGGTAATCCCGAATTTGTAGTATTGTAAATGACCCACTTCTTTTTCCCATCAAATTTGGCGACACCTCCACCGAATGTACCAATTATCAGATTATCCTTCTTATCGAAAGTAATACAGTAGACACTATTGTGGGGTAGTTTTGAATTTTTTGTATCAAAAACCGTCCAATTTTTTCCATCGAATTTTACTAATCCATTATCCCAAGTCCCAATCCAGTAAATTCCCTTTTTATCTTGCACGACACAGCGAATACAATTTGTTGGTAGACCACTATTTTCTTTATTGAAAAATTTCCAATTCTGGTCTTGTGGATATGAAACGCTATTCAAGAGGAATAGCGTTATCAAAATAAGAGTTACTCGGGTACGAAAATTCATTAACGTGTAAATGAAAAACTAAATTAATTTTGCAAGCTTATCTACGAACATGGATTTTGGTACTGCGCCTATAACAGTATCAACTACTTGCCCGCCTTTCAAAAACAATACTGTTGGAATACTTCTTACGCCATATTTAATTGCAACACCTTGATTTTCATCAACATCAAGTTTGCCGACTTTGACTTTACCGTTATACTCTTCGGCTAACTGTTCAATAATAGGTGCAATCATTCTGCAAGGACCACACCATGCAGCCCAAAAATCTACTACAACCGGAAGATCAGATTTCAATGCTTCACCATCAAAATTATCATCAGTAAATGTGATTGGTTTCATTTTTTTAACTACTCCTTAAAATAAATTTTCAAAAAAATATTTTTATACAATACCGTTCTTTTTTAATACTTCGCGGGCAATAATTCCTTTTTGAATTTCACTAGTTCCTTCAAAAATTCTGTTTATGCGAGAATCCCGGTAGAATCTTTCTATCGGAAGTTCACGCGAATAACCCATTCCTCCGTGAATTTGCACAGCGTAGTCGGCAATTTTATCTAAAGACTCAGAGCAAAAAACTTTGACAATTGCAGATGTACGTCCAACATCTTTTTTCAGATCATAATCAACCGCAGTGCGGTAGACCATAGATTCCATTCCATATAACAAGGTTGTCATCTCTGCAAGCATAAACTGAATTGCCTGGAAATTAGAAATTGACTGATCGAACTGTTTACGTTGTTTTGCATACTGTGCAGACATTTCCAAAAGTTCTTTTGATGCGCCCAAACATGCGGCACCTAAACCCAATCTGCCGGCATTTAAGGTTTTCATTGCAAGAATAAATCCGCGTCCATCAACTCCAATAAGATTTTCTTTTGGAATTCGGACGTTATCGAACGTGATTGCATTTGTAGAACTTCCTTTTATTCCCATCTTTTTTTCTGCGGGACCAGCATGATATCCTGGTGTATTCGTTTCAACAATAAATGCGCTAACACCTTTTTCTGTACGTGCAAAGACAGAAACTATATCTGCAATACCGCCGTTTGTTATCCATAATTTTTCACCGTTGATAACCCATTCATTGCCATCGAGACGGGCACGTGTTTTTACATTGAAAGAATCCGAACCGGCTTGAGCTTCTGTTAAGCAGAATGCGCCAATTTTTTCTCCCTTAGCAAGCGGTTCAAGATATTTTTTCTTCTGCTCTTCTGTTCCGCCCAGATAAATTACATTAGAACCGATTGACTGATGAGCACCGATAAATGTAGCGGTTGACATACAACCTCTAGCCATTTCTTCCTGCATTAAACAATAGCCAACTTCGCCAAATCCTCCGCCGCCGTACTCTTCTGGAAATGCAACGCCAAGAAATCCAAGTTCTCCGAGTTGTTTAATTAACTCTGGTGGAATTTTTTCATCGGCATCTATTTTTGCAGCAATAGGTTTAATTTCATTGTTAACAAAATCGCGAGCCATATCGCGAAGCATTAATTGTTCTTCAGTAAATCCGAATTCAGTCATAGATTAATCCGCTATTTTATTATTTGACTAGTTTTTTCGCCAATGAAATTGACAATGTATTCGCCTCCATCAACTCCAATAACATTGCCGGAAATCCAATCGGCTCTTTCGTCGCAAAGCAGAACAATTGCTTTGGCAACATCTTCCGGTGTTGTTAATCTGTTGTGCGGATTTTTCATTTTAGCAGCATACATCATCTTATCGAACATTGGAATTTTATTTCCAGCAGGTGTGTCGGTAACTCCTGCCATAATTGAATTGCAAGTAATTTTCATGAATCCGAGTTCAACAGAAAGCTGACGTATGTGGGCTTCTAACGCAGCTTTAGCAGCAGACACAGCACCATAATTCGGAATAACTGTATGCGAACCGGCACTAGTAAGCGCAAAAATTCTTCCGCCGTATGCAAACAAACCTCTATTGATTAATCCTTGTGTCCAATAAACCAATGCGTGTGCCATAACTTCAAGCGTCATACTCATTTGAGCGGGAGAAATACAATCATTTGGATTTTTTGATATGAATGGTTTTAACGTACCGAACGCAAGAGAGTGAATTAAAACATGAACCTGTGGATGATCTTTTGTTGCAAACCGTTCGGTAATTTCATCAAGAGTATCGTTAATTTTTATTTGATCTGCTGCATTTATATTGAAAAATACTGCTTTCTGTCCGGTCCGCTCAATTTTTTTTATTATCTGCTGTACCTGAGGCATTGTAGCCTGACGGTCTAGATGTATTCCGAAAATATTATAGCCGTGTTTTGCAAGTTCAACCGCAGACGCGCCGCCGAATCCGCTTGAAGCACCCAATATCAGCGCCCACTTCTGTTCCATTTATTTTTCCTTTCTTGTTAATAGCGGCACAAACTTAAGAAATACGAAAATGAAATCAAATCAAACTAAGCGCAAACAAGTGTTCGTTGTCCAATTGAATTATTACGACGGAAAATATACAACCGATTCTTCGCCAAGAAGTTTTTTGATTTTAGGAATGAATTCGGAATTGAAAGAAATTTTATAGTTGATATGGAATTCGCGGTTGATACCTTCTTCTCTAAGACAAACTAGAACAGGCATTGAACCATCATATTCTTCCATCAATTTTTTGACGTCGGATATTTTTGATCTGTCATGCAAAGATGTATCTACAATTATTCCGATTCGTTTTGTGAGTTTTTGTTTTACATCATCCAAAGAAAGCGCTTCATCAACATGAAGTTTAACTGCGTCGCCGCTGCTTTCAAGTCTGCCCGCAACTAATATTGTTGATTCCGGTATTATTAAATCTTCACATGTTTTATAAACTTTTGAGAACATCAAACATTCGCACGAACCGCTGAAATCATCCAGCTTAAAAAACACCATCTGGTTTCCACGCTTATCAATTTTTGTCCTAACTTCGGTTACAACACCGCATGCACGCACAGATTCCGTATAATTATATGTCTCGGTTTCGCCAAGGTGAACAGTGGCAAATGAACGGTATTCAATTTCATATTTTCTTAACGGATGATCAGTCAAATAAAATCCAAGCACTTCTCTTTCTTTAGCAAGTCTATGCTTCGCTTCCCAAGGAGTAATTTCCGGCAGCTTCGGTTCATGAATATGCATGGCATCGGAATCGCCGCCAAATAAACTATCTGTGTGAGAATTTTTTGCGGATTGTGCTTTACTGCCAAAGCTAAGAGCTTCTTCAACTGCTAAAAAGTTTTGCGCGCGGGATCCGCCGCAGAGATCGAAAGCACCGGAAAGAACTAATCCTTCTAATGCACGCTTGTTAACAACACGCGTATCTACATTCGAACAGAAATCATAAATGCTCTTAAAACTTCTTCCAAGTTTTTGATGTGCTACTTTTATAGCTTCAACAGCGTTCACGCCCACATTTTTAATGGCGCTCATTCCAAAAATTATTTTTTTGTTCTTAACATTAAATTTAACGGTCGGATTATTTATATCCGGCGGCATGACTTTAACATTAAGTTTACGGCAGTCTTCCAAAAGATTTGTTACTTTATCTGTGTTGCCATATTCGTTCGATAGATTTGCTGCTAGAAATTCTTCCAGGTAATGTGCTTTCAAATAAGCGGTTTGATAGGCAACAATTGAATAAGCAACCGCATGACTTTTATTAAAACCATAATTAGCGAATTTATCAACCGCTTCAAAAATTTCTTCCGCAACTTTTTTACTGATTTGATTTTTAACCGCGCCTTCAAGAAATTTTTCTTTTTGTTCTGCCATAGATTTCAAATCTTTTTTACCCATAGCACGGCGAAGCAAATCCGCTTCGGCAAGACTCATATTTCCGACTTTATTTGCAATCTGAATAACCTGTTCTTGATAAACAATAATTCCGTTTGTCTCTTTCAATATAGGTTCGAGTATCGGATCCAAATAAACAATTTGTTTTTTTCCATGCTTACGAGCAATAAAGTCATCAATAAATTCCATCGGACCGGGACGGTACAATGCATTCATAGCGGCTAAATCATTAATGCTCGTCGGCTTAAGTTTTTTTAGATACTCACGCATCGGGGCACTTTCAAACTGGAACACAGCAGTTGTTTGACCTTTACTAAACATCTCGTACGTTTTAGGATCGTCGGTAGGAATGTTATCTATATCAATTTCTAATTTGCGGGTTTGTTTAACGAGTTCAAGTGTATCTCTAATAATTGATAGAGTACGCAATCCAAGAAAATCCATTTTCAACAATCCGGCTTCTTCAAGATCTTTCATGTTGAACTGCGTTACAATTGAATTGTCTTCTCCATAAGTTGCAAGAGGCACAAAATCGCTTACTTCACCGGGAGTTATTACAACACCGGCGGCATGTTTAGAAGCATTTCTATTCATGCCTTCTAAAATTCTTGCATACTTTATTAATTCATGAATTTGAGGATCGTCGGATTTATTAACCCATGCAAGTTCAGGAACTTCATTTAGTGCTTGATTGAGATCGTAAACACGTCCAAATTTTGAAGGAATCCATTTTGTAATTTTCTCTACAGTCGGAATGGGAATTTTTAAAACACGCGCCACATCTTTTAATACTGCTTTAGATGATAGTCTATTAAAAGTAATTATTTGGGCAACAGATTTTTCTCCATACTTTTCTTTAACGTAAGTAATAACTTCACCGCGCTGATCATCGGCAAAATCCACGTCAATATCGGGCATTGTCTTACGAGCTGGATTTAGAAATCTCTCGAAGAGCAAATTATATTTAAGCGGATCTACGTTTGTAATTCCAAGAACATAAGCTATTATACTTCCGGCGGCACTTCCACGTCCGGGACCAACAGGTATTCCCCGCTGTTTAGCCGCATTAATAAAATCCTGAACTACAAGAAAATATCCGGCATAACCCATCTCCTTGATAACTTGCAGCTCAAATTTAAAACGTTCATCAATTTCGGGCGTTATAATTTTAAATTTTTGTTCAAGCCGTTCCTCGGCAAGTTGCGAAAAATATTCCTCTAAATCTTTTGCCTTAGAGTTCGATGGGATTGGGAACTGAGGAAATTGATGTCCGCTAAAATCCAGTTGAAGATTAATTTTTTGTTCTATCTCAATTGTATTTTCAATTGCGCCATGAAAATTTTTGAAAAGTTTTTTCATTTCATCGCCAGATTTGAAGTAAATCTGATCGGTCCCGTATCGTAATTCTTTATAATCAACTGTTCCGGTTTTATCGCCAAGGTGAATTAAAATATTGTGAGCAACCGAATGGTCTTTTTCGATATAGTGAATATCATTCGTGGCAACAAGTTTAATTCCTAAATCGCGAGCAAGTTTAGGCATTCCTTCAAGCACCGGTTTTTCAACTTCCATACCATGATCTTGAATTTCCAAATAAAAATCATCATTGAACAGTTCTTTCAATCTAATTGCAGTAGACCGCGCTTTGGCATAATCATCATTAATGAGCGGTGTTGCTATTGGTCCGGCGGGACAAGCAGAAGTACAAATAAGTCCCTCGCTGTATTTAGCCAGCATTTCAAAATCAATTCTAGGGCGGTAATAAAAACCTTCAGTGTAACCGATAGTAGAAAGTTTTATCAAATTTTTATAGCCGATTTCATTTTTTGCAAGAAGCAAAAGATGATTGTACGGTTTCGCTTTTCTTTTTGGATAATCAGGATCATCACCTTTACGGTCAAAGCGTGTTCCATCAACAACAATATAGGCTTCCATTCCGATGATCGGTTTGATTCCAGCCTTCTTTGCTTTTTTGTAAAACTCACCTACGCCAAACATTACACCATGGTCGGTGAGTGCTACAGCATGCATCCCGTTTTTCTGTGCCGCATGAATTAAATCTTCAACCGTGCATGCACCATCCTGCAAACTGTAATGAGAGTGATTATGTAAGTGTATAAAATCCGACATTTTTCCCCTAATCAATTGCGAATTGCAAATGAATAATTGAGAATTACTTTTTTAATTCTCAATTCGCAATTCTAAATTCTCAATTATTCTTTACCCGTGTGCCCAAAACCGCCTTCGCCTCGAGTGCTCTCATTCAGTTCATCTGTCACAATTAAATTTGCGCGGTAAACTTTTGATAAAATCATTTGAGCAATTCTATCGCCGCGTTTTATTATAAAATCATCTTCGCCAAAATTGAATAAAATTACTTTGATTTCTCCGCGGTAATCCGAATCAATTGTACCGGGAGAATTTAAAACACCGATACCATTTTTAACAGCCAGGCCGCTTCTTGGTCTTATTTGAATTTCATAACCTGCTGGAATTTCTACTCGCAGATTTGTCGGCACTAAACCAACTTTACCTTTTTCAATTTTTATTTCAGACTCAACGGCTGCGCGCAGATCTAATCCGCTGCTGCCATCGGTTGCGTATTCAGGCAAGGGTATATCTGAAAATAAATTTGTAACATGCTGAATTTTTATTTGGATCGGTTCCATATCATTCTTGAATTTTGTGATGGGAAATTAATACAAAAGAAAAATTTATTCTGCTTGCTTTTAAAATAGTTTAAGAAGATTAAAAACTACTTGACACGCAAAAGCATTTTTGCTAAACGGACAATTTCACTTTTCTCTACTACATGCATTGCCAAGAGTGAAACAATAAATCCAGCCAACAGAACTATTTTGTAAATGAAATTAAGTCCGACCTGATAATACAAGTAATAGTAGAGTAAACAGGTGATGGAAATCAATACGAGTATTTTGAAAATTTTTCCGAACTCATATTTAATCGGATAATATTTTTGCGAGAAGAAATAGAGACCCACCGCCATGACAATATAACTAGCAAGAGTTGCAAGAGCAGCGCCTATAATTCCGAGCAAAGGAATTAACAAAATATTAACAACAACATTTACCAAAGCTCCCGCGCCGGTTACGTAAGGGAAATATTTCGTCTTCTCCTCAATGTAAATTCCAGCTTGAAAATTATAGTAAATTCCGTTGAAGAGATAAGCAAGAAGTATTATTGGAACGATTGTTATTCCGCTTAAATATTCTTTTCCAATAATTGATTTACCGGGAAGAAATTCGAAACGAGCAAAGTCTTCCACAAAAAGTGTAAGAAGAACCCAGATTAGACTAGAGACAATCATGAATAAAGTGAGAACCTTGGCAAATAACTCTTTCGCATTTTTTTCTTTAGCATTATTTAAGAAGAAAGGCTGCCACGCAAATTGAAACATAGAAGCAAATAGCATCATAAAAATACCAAGCTTATAGTTGGCTTGATAAATTCCAAGAGTTGATTCATTCGTCATCGCCAGAACTACCGGACGGTCAACAACTTGCACAATCATTGCAGCCATACTTGCCGGCAAATACGGCAATCCAAACCATAAATACTTCTTCAATAACTCTTTATCAATTTTTAGATGCAGCATTTTGAATATATCTGGAGTTAATACAATAAACGAAAATGCCGATGCAATTAGATTTGCAATAAAGATCGCTTCAATTCCCATTTTGTATTTGAGAACAAGAATGAAGTTAAGTGCAATATTTATAAGAATGTTTGTGAGTTTGATAGCCGTAAACTTACCGGCTTTTCTTTCCAAGCGTAGATTTGCAAAAGGCACTATAGCGAGCGTATCAAAAATCAAAATTAGAATTAGGTAGTAGTACAGTTTTGTTAACTCAGTGGGAATTTCCATTACATAACTAAGCGGAGTTTTCAATAAGTAAAGAATAACCGACAGTGCGATTGAAGTGAGAAAAACAAAAAGGAATGCTGTGGAAAATATTTTCTTCTTCTCGCTTTTATCATTCAAGGATGCGTATTTCATAAATGCGGCATCCATTCCATAAATAAAAACAATATTTAGAAAGGCGAGATATGCATATATGTTCGAGTAGATTCCAAAATCGTGTGTGTTGATTACGTTTGTATAAAATGGGACGAGAAAAAATCCAAGAAATCTTCCGATGATAGTACTAATGCCGTATATGGCAGTGTCTTTGGTTAGTTCTTTTATTTTTTCAATCATTTTAACACAATATCAAACCGGAGAAAACTCCGGCAAACTTTCAAAAATTATTTGCTAAAATATTTTGTTAGCGCTTCAACATAAATTTTGGGCGGGCGCACGGCTTTCTTTGTATCTGTACGGATAAATACGTGCGTTGTAAAACCTTCGGCAATTAATTCATCTGTGCCTTTCCGCTTAACTGAATATTCGATATGAACCTTTGGTGAATGCAACTCTTTAACCGTTGCATGAATCTGCAAAACGTCATCATATACAGCGGGAATAAAATATTTCAAACCGGCTTCAATCAACGGTAATTGGTATCCGTTCTTTTCAACCTCTGAATAAGCCAAACCGGCAGCTCGCAACAATTCTGTTCTGCCAACTTCAAAGTATTCTAAATACTTTCCGTTATAAACGAATTGCATTTTGTCTGTATCTGCGTAACGGACTCGAATTTCTGTAGTGTGAGTGAGCATAAAGTAGTCTGAAGTTTATCTGTTAGAGATCGTATAAAAAACACTGTTCACAAAATTCAGAAAAAATTAATTAGCTGATATTTGCATTTTGTAACCGGCATTGCTCACTCTATGAATTCGCCCATCTTTGCAAATTTTTCTAAACGATTCTGCACCAATTTTTCCGGTTTAATTTTCAATAGCGTTTCAAGTTCTTCTTTGAGTGCTGCCTTGAGTGTGCTTGCCATTTGTGAATGATCTTTATGAGCTCCGCCCAGAGGTTCAGGAACAATCCGGTCAATTATACCTTGAGCCAATAAATCTTCGGCTGTAAGTTTTAGTGCCTCGGCTGCAGTTTCTTTATACTCCCAGCTGCGCCACAAAATGCTTGAACAAGATTCCGGACTGATTACCGAATACCAAGTATTTTGAAGCATTAAAATTCTGTCGCCGACACCAATTCCTAATGCACCTCCGCTAGCGCCTTCCCCAATTATAGTAACAATTATCGGCACGCGTAAACGGCTCATTTCAAAAAGATTTTTGGCAATTGCTTCGGCTTGTCCGCGCTCTTCAGCTTCAAGACCTGGATAAGCGCCGGGAGTATCAATCAAAGTGATTACAGGAATTTTAAATTTCTCAGCAAGCTTCATTAAACGCAATGCCTTGCGGTAACCTTCCGGATTAGACATTCCAAAGTTTCGGTACACGTTCGATTTTGTATCTCGTCCTTTCTGATGACCGATTATCATTACTTTTTGATCGTCAATTTTTGCAAAGCCGCCGACAATTGCTTTATCGTCTTTGTAAAATCTATCTCCATGAAGCTCAATAAAATTTTCGGTGATCATGTAGATATAATCGAGAGTATAAGGGCGTTCAGGATGACGCGCAAGTTGAACGCGCTGCCAGCGTGTCAAATTTTCATAAATCTCTTTTTTCAAATCGAGCACCTTTTCTTCGAGAGTTTTAACCTCTTTTGCGATGTCTAAACGTCCTTCATACTTTCGCATCTCTTCGATTTTATTTTCAAGCTCTATGATTGGTTTTTCAAAATCCAATATATTTTTTGCCATTTTGATTACATCCTAAAAAACATTTTTGAAATCGTTTTCCCCAGAATTTCAAGATCGAGCCAAATATTTTGATTTTTGGCATAAAAGATATCAAGTTTTTTCATTTCTTCTTTATCGGATTGGGATAAATTTTCAATGAACCAAAAACCGGTCAATCCTTTTTTACCCACATACAATTCGCCATGGTAAGACAATTCTTGCGGTCCGACAAAACTTTTTTTAGCTGCAAAAACACTCGGGGTTTCAAGAATGAATTGAGAAAATTTACTTTTTTCCGAGGCGGACTTCGTAAATAAATATATGAAAGGATAGACCAAAAACAAAATTAAGATACTTAAGACAAGATCAAATGATCGCTTGGAAGCGCGGTGAAGATAAGAAGAAATATTGTATTGCACTTTTAGTAGAGGAATATCGTCAAGCATAGTTATAGCGGATTTGCCTACAAGATAATCCGACTCCTTTCCGGCAACAAGGAACTCAACATTCTCGCCCTGGCATTCAGCCACAACGGCAAACATTTGATTAAATGAAAGATCGTCTGAAGAAAAAATTACTTTATCAATTTTTTCATCAGCAATTATTTTTTTAATGTTATCAACCGCTCCAAGAATTTTGAAATTGCCTATACTCCCGCCGATATTTTTCCTCGTTAATCCTATTAATCCAACAACTTGGTACAGTCTAGTAAAAGTTGATTTTAACTTTGCGGCAAGTTCTTCCGCTTTTTTTTCACTTGCTACAATCAGTGTGCGGGATTTTCTAGTATCGGTTTCCAAACCCAATTTGAAAATCACCTTTGAAGCAATCCGCCATAACAAAAACGCCGCAAGCGCAACTCCGTAAGTTATTAGCACAACCGCACGACTAAACGCAAACTGCTTAAAAAAGTAAGTAAGGGCGGAAAGAAAAATTAACCCATACAAAAGCGAAAAGAATGTCCGGAGAATTGAAAATGAATTTTTCTTGTAAGCTCCCCCGATTGTTGAAATAAATATCTGAATCAGCGCAGGTACAAAATAAATCCATGGCAAAGCAAAAGCCGGAAAGCCGGTCCAATGCTTGTTTGCATAAATTTTTTCAGCAAGAAAAACCGAACCGGAAAAGATTAAAAAATCAATAACAATTGAGATAATAGAGAGCTTAAACACATTTGCAAACGCAATCAATTTGCGAAAAAGAATTGCCGCCTGTAAAATTGATTCGACTAGAAAAGAGGAAGAAAAATGTTTTCGCACAAAGAGATGCATTGCATTATAAAAAACTTTTGTTTCGTCAATACTGCTGCGCTTTGTGCTTTCTCCTTTGTAATGAATTATCTCTGTGGAATGAACATAATAAACTTTGTAGTTTGATTTTTGCACTCTGTAACAGAGGTCCAAATCTTCCCCGTACATAAAAAACTGTTCATCAAAACCGCCGACTTTTTCAAAAACATCTTTTCTGATCATCAGAAATGCGCCGCTGATCGCATCAACTTCGTATGTTTGATTTTCGTTGAGATAAGTAAGATTATAACGTGCAAATGTGCGGCTTTTAGGAAAAAGTCTGCTCAATCCAATTATTTTTGTAAATGAAGTCCATGGACCGGGAAAACTTCTTCTGCATGCAAGCTGAAGTGTGCCGTCGGGATTAAGAACTTTACAGCCAGCAATTCCAACTTGAGGTGTTTTCTCAAAAAACTCAATCATTTTAGAAAAAGTATCTTCGCGAACAATTGTATCGGGATTAATCAATAAAAAATATTTCCCGGATGCTATTTTCATGGCTTGATTGTTTGCCGAACCAAAGCCTACATTATATTTGTTTGCAATCAATTTTACGTTTGGAAATTTTTCGCGGAGTATTTCAACGCTGCCGTCATCGGAAGCGTTATCAACTACAATTATTTCTGTGGAAATATTTTTTGCGGAAATACGTATTGAATCGAGAAGGTTGAGCAGAAATTCTTTTACGTTATAGTTAACAATTATTATAGAAAGATCAATCATCGCGTCTTTATTTGAGTGAGCCAAAAATACTTTTACAACGTAGTTTCCAAACCATAAAAACTGCTTCACGAACAATTTTCTTTGACATTTTTGATGTTCCTTGAACTCTGTCTGTAAAGGTGATCGGGACTTCAAGCAAGCGGAAACCTTTTTTCCAAGCTTTATAATTCATCTCTATCTGGAATGAATATCCGTTTGAATGAATTGCGTTGAGATCAATTGATTCTAAAACTATTCTACGAAAACATTTGAACCCGCCCGTTCCATCTTTTACAGGCATTCCGGTAATAATTCTTGTGTAGAGATTCGCAAAATAACTTAAGAGCAGTCTTCTAATTGGCCAATTAATTACGCGTACACCGTGAATGTAGCGGCTTCCAATTACCAAATCGTATTCTTTAATTTTTTCTAGAAACCGTTGTAATTCTTTTGGATCGTGAGAGTAATCTGCGTCCATTTCAATTGCAGCTTCATAGCCATTAGAAAGTGCATATTTGAAACCGGCTACATAAGCGGTACCCAAACCCATTTTTCTTTCCCGCTTAATAATTTTTACACGCGGTTCTTTTTCACCAACGCCTTCAACATACTGCGCAGTACCGTCGGGAGAATTATCATCAACCACCAATATATCCAGGTCATGATACATATTTAGCAGATCCAAAAGCAGTTTCTGGATGTTATGAATTTCGTTATATGTTGGAATAATTACAATTGCTTTCATATTCTACTTTCCAATTAATCGTAGTGCCCTTTTCCAAAAAGCACAACAAAAATAGTTCTAAAAAGAATTTTAAAGTCCATCCTCAAACTCATATTCTCAATATAAAATAAATCGTAACGAAGTTTTACTTTTACATCTTCTATTGTCTCGTCATATTTATGTTTTACCTGAGCCCAGCCAGTTATTCCCGGTCTTACTTTTAGCCGGCGTTTATAGAGAGGAATTTCATTAGACAGTTTTTCCACAAAGAAAGGACGTTCCGGTCTAGGACCAACAAAACTCATGTCTCCTCTTAAAATATTTATTGCTTGAGGAATTTCATCAAGCCTTATCTTACGCATAAATTTTCCGACTTTCGTAATTCGTGGATCATCTTTAGTTGACCAAACCGGACCGGAATGTTTTTCCGCATCTACAACCATTGTTCTAAATTTTATAATTTTAAAAACTTTTCCGTTCATACCGGCGCGTTCTTGTTTGTAGAATATGGGACCTTTGCTTTCTAATTTTATTAGGAGTGACGCTACTAATGTTGCAGGAGAAGTAATAATAATAAGCATGAACGAAAGGATAATATCCATCAATCTTTTTATTTTTTTCTCCCACTCCGGCATCAGTTCCGGCATAACGTCAATCAACGGCATCCCGTATATTTGAGAAGTGCGAACTTGTCCGCTTATTATTTCGTAAAGATCCGGAACGATTTTTATCTCAACATTCTTACCTTCACACCGAGCAATAACTTCTAGAATAGTCTCTTCGTGGTGTTTCTCCAGAGAGATGATAACGTTTTTGATATTATTCTCATCAATAATCTTTTCAAGATCTGTTACTACACCTTTAACTTTAATGCCGTTATATTCTTTATTGATATTTTCATATAGAGCAGCGGCGTAGGCAACTACATCGATTCCAAGAGCACGATGATTTTTAATCGTATTGTAAAGATTTTGAGACTTAGGATTGAAACCTACAATAACAGCATTTCTTCTTCCAATTCCCCTTACAAGTAAATTCCTTTGAACACTCCGTACTGTTAATCGTCCGGCACCTACAATCAGAAGAAATATCCCCCAATAAATGAATATAAAAAAACCGAATGGGGAAGAAACACCACGACTGTAATCATCATACAGAATCAGAAAGAGGAGGAAAAATATACCCACGAATGTAGATTTGAATAAAGTGGAAAGTTCGTCAAATCGAGAAGACGCAAACCATGTTCTGTACATTCCTACAAAAGTAAAAATAATTAGCCAGTAGATATAAAGAGCAACCATTGGAAGAAGAACATCCGGCTGAGAGATTAATTTAAACCAGCCTGTCTCTACCCTTAAATAAAAAAAGAGCAATAATGAAAGATTTATTGTTAAAAAATCCGTAAACAGTATTAAAAATTTTTCTACTTTCTTATTCAAGAAAAATCCCGGGAAAATTTTTTCAAAACTTTTTCAGAAATAAAATCTCCAATTGAAAGAGAAGCAGTTGCCGCCGGAGAAGGAGCGTTACAAACATGTATAACATTTTTATCCTCTACAATATAAAAATCATCCAACAAACTTCCGTCTTTAATACAAGCCTGAGCACGAACTCCGGCTCCTCCCGGAATAAGATCATCTTCAAGTATTTCCGGAATTAATTTATTCAGTGCCTTCACAAAAGCTTTTTTATTATATGAACGATAAAACTCCCCTAGTCCCATCTTCCAATGCTTTCTTATCATTGTATGAAAACCTCCCCAGGAAAAAGTTTCAATTGTATCCCGTAAATTAAAACTAGTTTTGGTGTAACCTTCTCTTTTAAAAGAGAGCACGGCATTAGGTCCGCATTCAACTTCACCGTCAATCATTCTGGTAAAATGAACACCAAGAAATGGAAATGTCGGATCGGGTACAGGATAAATGAGCGAGTTTACTATTTTTTTTTTCTCTTCCTTTAATTTGTAATACTCGCCCCGGAATGGAATTAAACGCAATGGTAAATCCGCGTGGGTTATTTTAGCAATTCTATCTGCAAATAAACCGGCACAAGTAACAATCACTTTAGTTTGATAAGAATTTTCATTTGTAATTACTTCGCATTCATCATTCTTCACAATAATATTTTCAACTTTACTGCCGAAAATAATCTTGGTATTAAAGCGTTTGATCAATTCAAGATATTTTTCGGAAACTTCCGTGTAATCAATAATTCCAGTTTGAGGAACAAATATTCCGGCAACACCGTCAGTGTGAGGTTCTATTTCAAGAAGTTCTTGCTTGTTAAGTTTTCTTAAACCTTGAAGACCATTTTGCTGACCGCGCTTAAAAATATTTTCCATTGCTGGAATCTCATTTTCTGAAGTTGCTACAATAACTTTCCCGCAAATATTGTAACGGACATCGTTCTCTCTGCAAAAATCGATAAGCATTTTGTAGCCGTTTACACAATTCTGGGCTTTCAAACTTCCAGGTTTATAGTAGATTCCTGAATGTATTACACCACTGTTATTCCCCGTTTGATGTTTTGCAACGCCATCTTCTTTTTCAAGAATTAAAAGTTTAAGGTCACGGTTTTTTTGCAGAATTTTTAGTGCCGAAGCAAGCCCAACAATTCCAGCCCCAACAATAATTACATCATATTTCATTTATACCAGCTTTTATTGGTGGAAAAATAATAACTTTTTAACAGTTATTTTCAGATTTTATTGGTTCAATTTTTCATCTCTTAATTTGTGTCCCCTTTTTTTCTTCTCTTTGAAAGGATTCTGTTTCTAAGAAGAAGTAGATCATTTTATGAATGAATTTAGTCAAAATATATCTAAATTTAATTTTACGATAATAGATATATTGTCAATATAATTAAATAATAGGATCTGTTATGCCACGCACTTATACTAAAACGATAAGCATTATAGACACGTTGATCTACTTTTTCTCAATTGTTTTTCTATGCAGTCTAACAAATTCTATTTTTTTAAATCAGGTCGGTTATTATCTAGCTCTGGCACTCATTGTTATTAAATTTTACCTAACCAAAGAAAATCCTTTTAGCAAAACCGGTCTTGAATATGCTCTACTCTTTTATATAGCTGCAGAAATTTTATCAACTTTATTCTCAACAGAATTTGGGCATTCATTTCACAATTTCTTGAAAAGATTTTTTCTCATTCCCATTGTTTATACATTCGTAATATCGGCAAAAGATTTTGATCGGACGAAAAAATTTGTTCTAGTTTATCTTGGCGCCGCTATGGCAACAATGCTGGTTTACCTTGCCCTATCATATAATTATTTTATAAACAGTTTTTATCAATTGTATGAATCCGGTCCTTCTACTTTTCAGTACCCAATTACATCCAGTGAACTCATGAGTTTTTCTCTGGTTTTTCTTTTTGCATTTTTAATTAATGAAAAGATGTCTGTAAAATATAGATTAATTGTTCTAGTTCTCTTTTCTATAAATTTTTTAGCTCTGATTGCAACCTACAAACGAACCGGTTGGATGGGTGCTGCTGCCGGTATATTATTTGTCATTCTGCTTAGTAGAAAATGGATTATTCTTGCGCCCGTATTATTACTTCTACTTGCCAGTGCGTTCATCGAAAAAAATATCAGTATTGTCCATGTATATGATTATCACCAAAACAAGGCCGTTCAGACAACCGAGCTAAAGACCGAGGGTCGGCCATACAGTGTTCTTCCTGATAGTAGCAGCCTATACGTGAGCGATTTTGAAAACGGTTTAATAAAATATAAAGGTAACTCTGTTCAAAATAAATATGATCTTGGATCACCTGTTGTTGATTTCAAAAAATGGAGAGATGGTTTTTATGTTGCTAATTTGATTGATACACGGTTTGTTCTTATGAATATTGACCAAAATGGTAATCTAAAAAAAGGAGCAGAATTTTTGACTCCCGGTTTTACTAGGAACTGGTGCATATCTAATGGATTTGTTTATGCCATAGATAGTGATAGCGGACTAACGATATTCAGAAATCCAAATAATCTTAAAGATAGAATTAGATTTACTGAAAAAGTCGGGACTGATAATGAAAATATTTTTGTTGATTCATCTTTTGTGGTTCTCTTTTCAAAGTCAAAAGTAATGAACCTATTTTCATTGAAAAATTATTTACCAGATAAATTGATCATAACAAAAAAATTCTCTGAACAAAGTGACATAATATTCTACAAGGATTCTAAATTAATTATTGCTGAGAAAAACGGACTCAAATTATTTTCGATTGATGCTGGAAAAATTATTGTTTCCGATGTTAACACAAATGTAAATGACGCATTTACAGCCTCGGAAAGCGGGGGTAAATTGTTTATTGCTACTACAAAGAAAAACTTAGTTGAACTCAAATTGCCGCTAAAGAATAAACTCATTGTAAAATCATTTCTTAACTTAGATTTCGTACCCAAAAGTATTGCTTTCAGCAATGGCAGCTTAATTCTCTCACAAGTAAAACGAAACAGACTATTAAGCGGGATTGACCTTTATATACCATCAAATTTTTCGCGATTGGCTCTCTGGAGAGCCGGATTGCTGATTTTTAGAGATCATCCTCTGGTTGGTGTTGGTGACATTGATTTGGCTGAACTATATAAGCTTTACAAAAGAGATTTCGACAAAGAAATTCAAGGACATATGCATAACAATTTCATTCACCTACTTGTAACTTTAGGGATGTTCGGTTTTATAGCAATCATATTTTTAATGGCAAAGATCTTAATTATTCATTTAAAGAATTATTCTGTTCTAAAAGGAGAACCATTTTCAGCATCGTACGCTCTGGGTGCTGCAGGATCTTTTATTGCATTTATTGTTTCAGGATTAACGGAGTGGAATTTTGGTGATCACGAAATAATTACAATGATTTGGTTTATGCTTGCATTAAGTATCGCTTTTGTGAAATACCGTAAGAATAAAACTGCATAGCTGCCTGAATAAATTAATGAGCTTTGGTATTTCTTGTTAACATTTGCCAAATTGTTAGAAGTATAATCTGAATATCCAACCAAAAATTCCAATTCTCGATATACCAGATATCATATTCAATTCTTTCTATGGTTCTTTTTCTATTCTCTTCGGGATCGTCAACATCTCCTCTTAGTCCGTGCACCTGAGCCCATCCGGTTAGGCCTGGCTTAACCAGATGACGTAATTTAATTGCATCAAAATATTGAATGTATTCCTGATTGAAGGCAACTGCATGAGGACGCGGACCGACAATTGACATTTCGCCTTTAAGAATATTCCAGAATTGCGGAATTTCATCGAGATTAGATTTACGCAAAAATCTTCCTATTTTCGTAACCCTTCGATCATTTTTCAGTGTAGGATTAAAATCATTTTCCCGGGTATTTTGTTCACTGTACATCGAGCGGAATTTGAAACAGCGAAATTTTTCATTCTTCAACCCAATTCGATCTTGACTAAAAAAGACAGGTCCGGGTGATGATAGCTTAACCAAAATCGATATAAGTGGAATCAACCAGCTTAAGATTAGAGTTATAACGATTATAGAAAATACGATATCAAACAGCCGCTTAACTAAGCGCCACTGAATTTCTGCCAGAGGTTCATTTCGTATTGTGATAATTGGAAAATTTCCGATTGTACTCAATAAAAATTTTTTAGAGAGATACTGCAGATAATCCGGTATAATGTGAATTCTTACCGCGTTCTTATTGCATACATTTATAATATGAGTGAGCTTGTGAGAATCGAAATGCGCAATTGCAATTACCACCTCATCAACTCTTTGTGCTTGCAGCAAAGAGTCTAACTCCTTAATTGTACCACTCAGATTTACTTCATTTGTTTCCGGGTTGTCGTCCACAAAACCAATAAAATTATATCCAAAGTTGGGATTCGACTCAATTAGTTTAACAAATTCTCGGCTAAAGTTATTTGCGCCAATGACCATTAGATTTCTAACATACTTACCTTTATTGCGAAGTGCTTTTTGAACCATGCTAAAAAAAATAGTTCTAGACGATACAAAGAGAAGAAGGAATGTGAAGTATAAGATTATAAAATTACGCGTGAATAAATCTTCCTTTTTTGCAAAGACGAAAATAATTGCAGCAATTACCTGGACTAAAACATTTTTTAGAATAATTGTCGCCTGAAATGAAAATTCATACAGATTAAAATTATCGTAAAAGACAGTGGCTTTAGTTGTTATGTACCACAATATGTTAAGCCCTAACATCAGAATAAACATATATGGTCTTTGATAAAGGATGTACGCTGGTTGTGCAATCCAAGCAGCGATGAGAAAAGCTAGGTTTAGAAAAAGAAGATCCAGCCAAAGCTTAATTGAGTATAGCGATTTTTGATTAACGATCATAATTGACTAGAATTATAAGAATAATTTCAGAAAATGATTAGATGTAATTTAATTACATTTTTTATTTATTATAGTGAAATCAAATTTAATTTAAAAGAGACTGCAATCATAAGAGATATAAATTTATTCTCTGCGGTACGGATTCAAACATTTTGGATCGTTTTATTTAATTAATAGCCACAAATAGAATACTATGATTTCTGTAATCATTATTCAATATAACAATAATCACTTAACTAAAAACGCAATAGAGTCATTTTTAAAATATCATAAGAATAATTTTGAAATAATCCTGGTTGATAATAATTCAACTGAGCCCGGGGCAACAAATTTCACCAAAGATTTTCCAGACTTAAAAATAATCCTCTCTGATAAAAATTTAGGATTTGGAGCCGCAAATAATTTAGCAGCTCAAAAATCATCTGGAGATATTTTACTTTTCTTAAATAACGATGTCATAATAATATCTGAATTTATAAAAAAGATTGAACATGAATTCAACAAAGATTCTTCAATCGGAATTATCGGGCCAAAACTTCTCAATCAGGATAAGTCTCTACAATTATCTTGCGGTAATCTTCCATCGATATCGACTGAGTTCCTTGATAAAATTCTCTATTCAGCTGTTGATAGGAAGAATAAGCTGGCTCTGAATTATATTGATAGAAAATTCTTTAAAAAAGAAGAAAAGCAATGGGTAACAGGCGCAGCATTATTCATAACTAGAAAATTATTTTTAGAATTGAATGGTTTTGACGAATCATTTTTTATGTATTTTGAGGATAAAGATCTTTGTGCAAGAGCAATTAGTAATGGCAAGAAGGTTCTTTATTTTCCAGAATCTTTTTTAATTCATTTGCGTGGCGGAAGTTTCAGCGGACCAAATCAAAAATTTCTTAATCAAAAATACCGTGAGAGCCAGCTCATTTATTATAAAAAACATAAATCAAAATTAGAACAGCTTCTTTTAAGAAAATATCTGAAATTCACTAGGAAATAACATTGAGTCTATCCAGAATTAAAGTATTGATGTTTATTGATGAAGCCAAAATGGGCGGAGGACAGCAGCATCTCCTGTGGCTCGTACAAAATATGGATAAATCCAAATTTGAAATTGAAGTTGCATGTGAACCTGAAGGATACCTCGTTGATGAACTTAGAAAACTTAATATTACTGTTCACCCGATAACCATTTCGAATAACCCAAGTATTTTTTCTCTAATAAAAACTTATAGACTTCTGAATAAAATTTCTCCAATGATTTTACATACACACGGAGGTACCGCCGGTTTTTATGGAAGGCTTTCCGCATTTTTTAATTTCAAAGGTGCAGTAATTCATACATATCACGGTATTCATTACCTGCATTTTGATAAATATTTATTAAGAAAGATTTACACTTCAATTGATAAGTTCTTACTCAGAATTACAAATTGTACAATATGTGTCGCTCAAAATGATTTTGATATTGGATTAAAAGCAGGAATAATACAAAAGGAAAAAGCGGTTGTTATTCACAATGGAATTGATATCGATAAATTTCTACGATACAATGAAAATACAGATTATAAAATCAAGCTTAAAACTGAAAAACATTCCATAATTGTTGGTTCTGTTGGCAGACTTCATTACCAGAAAGGATATGAATATTTAATTGAAGCTTCAAAATCTGTTATGGAATATTATCCCGATGTGAAGTTTGTATTAATTGGTGATGGCGGACTTCGCGGCAGTTTAGAATCTTCAGCAAAAAAAAATGGTGTCTATAATTCTTTTACTTTTTTAGGAAACCAAACTAATATTCCGGAGTTACTGGCGCAAATAGATATTTTTGTTTTACCTTCATTATGGGAAGGATTGCCACTCGTTCTTCTTGAAGCGATGGCAGCTCAAAAACCGGTTATTGCCACAGATGTAAATGGAATTGTTGAAATTATCGAAACTGAAAAGGAAGGAATTCTTATTCCTTCTAAGAATTCTGCTGCTATTTCTTCTGCCCTTATCCGTTTGCTGAAGGATGATGAATTGCGCAAAAGAATTGCGGCAAATGGTTATGTAAAAGTCGTACGTGAATTTAGTCTGAAAAAGATGATAGAAGAAACAGAAAGTGTTTACTTAAAATATTCTCCCAATTAAATATTTATAGAATATCTCTAAAAAAATAATGTTAAAAAAGTGGCTGCCTGGTTTTATTGGATTGAGTGCCTTAGCATTGTTGGGACGGTTGCTCGGTCTTATACGTGAAGTCTTGATGGCATCCAAATTTGGTGCTAACGAAATTACAGATGCTTATCTAACAACCCTTTTGTTATTTGATATTGCCATGGCGGCAAATTCATCCATCCTTTCTGGGACATTGTCATATTCGACTCAAGTAAAAAACCTGGTAAATTTTCCCAAATCACTTTTGAAGGTAGGATTAATAGCTCTATCAATTGTACTTTTGATTGCTCTCGTTTTTTACCCGTTTGCTGATAAGTTAATACCATTGATATTTTCAAAATCTGCCGAAACAACACAAATTATTATTGATGCATCACGGTTACTACTGTTTTTGGCTGCATTTCTGGTAGCAGGTGGAGTTTTTTCCGCTCTTCTTCAGATGAAAGGAGATATCACAAATCCCGGTAGGCTTGTAATTTTTTTGAACGTCACATCGATTGTTTTTCTAATATTCTTCTCAAAATATTTAGGAATTATTTCTCTTCCTCTCGGATTGTTTTTAGGCGGAATTTTATTTTTTATTTACCAGATTATTCTGATACAAAAAACAAACAAAGATTTTACAGATAACTCTGTAAAAGATAAGTTTAATATGTTCGGATGGGGTGCGGTTATTTTATTAGTATTTGGAAATTCGCTTCTGCCAAGCATCTCCGGTTTGCTAGAAAGATATTTTGCTTATTCCTTTGTTGAAGGTACTTTTTCACATTACCAATATGCCGCGAAGATAATATTATTGCCGCTCACAATTTTTAGCTTCGCTATCAGCACTTCGCTTTTGCCAATTCAGACAAAATTTATTAGCGAAAAGAATGATAAGGAGTTTATGAATGCAACAAACAACGGGATTCTTTTTTCTGTAGTGACATCATCGTTTTTTGTGCTTTTATTTTCTACCCTATCAGAACCCATAATTCAATTAATTTACCAGCATGGGCATTTTACCATTCACGATAGCACTGAAACATCTCACGCCTTGCGAATAATGTCTGTTGGGCTGATCCCATTTTTATTGAACCCAGTCTTGGCAAATATATTTTATTCATTAAGAACTGTTAAAAATTTAATTGCAATCAATTTATTTTTTATTGTAATTCAAATCGCGATTCTTTTTTTCTTATCTAGAATAATCAGCGGCATAGAAACTCTAACATTAACTTGGGCAATAATTGTCTGGGCTAACAATTGCGCGTTAATATTTTATCTGGAGAATGTGAGAAAAATCCGATTCGATAGGACCATAGCGTTAAAACTTCTTATTATTATTTTAACCACCGCAGTTCTAATATTATTAAGCAAAAATATTGTTGGATTATGGTTCGTGGATATGATAGCTCAGAACAGCTGGCTGCTCTTAATAAAAGTTGTATCGGCAGGAATCATTTTGTTATTAATCTTTTTTCTTGGGGTATATTTGATATTCCGTGATACACTCAGCAAAGTTTTTCCTTTTTTGAAACGAGATACAGAATAATTTTAGCAGCTGAAAAGAATTATTTAAAGTGATGTTTAACTTTATCTTCTATATATATTTTTATTTTTTCTTTGAACAAAGCACGGTCATATTCTAATGCATGCTCACGTATTTTTTGGGGGTCAAAATACTTCTTCTCAAAATCGTATATTGATTTAACAAGCGCATCAACTGTTTGCTCATCGAAAAATATTCCGGTAGCGCCTTCTCCATCTCCGATCACGGTTTCAAGCGCCCCTCCTTTTCCAAAAGCAATAACAGGTTTACCACATGCCATTGCTTCCAGAGGAACAATTCCAAAATCTTCCATACCTGGAAAAATTAAAGCTCTGCAGTTTGCATATAAAATCGAGAGTTCAGAGTTATCTCGCCAGCCCAAAAATTCGATATTCTTCTTTGCCATTGTTTTCAACTTATAGCTTTCCGGACCAGTGCCGACAACGACCAGTTTCTTTTCGATTCTATTAAATGCTTCAATCGCAATTTCAACTTTTTTATACGGTACAAGCGCACTAACGATTAAAAAATATTCTTTACTGTATTCCGAGATTTGAAAAAGAGAAGTATCAACGGGAGGATGTATCACATCTGATTCTCGGTTGTAATATTCTTTTATTCGTCTTGCTACATTATAGGAGTTTGCTATGTAATAATTAACGCGTCCGCTTGTTCTCACGTCCCATTTACGTAATCTTGGTGCAAAAACACTCATTGCTGTTCTTGTTAAAATTCCTGCTTTTCCTTTCCCAAAATATTCATCAAACATTTCCCAGACATAACGCATTGGAGTATGGCAATAACAAATATGAAGTCCACCTTCCCGCCGTATTGCTCCTTTTGCAACACAGTGGCTTGTTGAAATTATAAGATCAAACTCGGAAAAATCAATTGACTCTATTGCTGCGGGAAAGAGAGGAAGATAGTTTCGATATTTTTTTGTTTTAAAAGGAAGTTTATCAATGAAAGATGTTTTAATATTCATTTTTTCGATAGTTGGAGAGAGAGAACCTTTGTTATGAAGCAATGTTACAAGGGTCGCTCCGGGGTAAAGTTCACAAAGGACTTCCAGCACTTTCTCGCCACCGCGCATTCCTGTTAACCAATCGTGAACTATAACTGTCTTAATACTTTTCATATTTCAATTTTTATTTTTAATCATACAGAAAAGACAAATGTTGTCAGATGTCAAAACGAACACGAGAAACCATTTTTAGTTACTTTTTCGATAACAACACTCTAAACGGTTTAATATTCGCCAGAACATTAACTATTTACTACTTGTTTGTTGATAACAATTCCATATATAGATCGTGAACTTGCTTAACCATTTTTTCCTCGCTAAACTCATCTCCGAGAAAATCTTTCCCGTATTGTCCAAATTTTTTAGCTTTTTCTAAATCACTTGCTAATTCAATAATTCTATCGGCAAGCATTTCAATATTTTCCGGTTCAATTAGATAACCATTCAAACCATTTTTTATTACTTCATGGGCGCCGTCCAAATCGAAAGAGATTACAGGTTTACCCATCATAATAGCTTGTGGTAAAACTCTGGCAAGACCTTCAAGCAATGAGGTATGAACAAGAATATCTAACAACGATATTACAGAAGGAATTTCTTCAGGCTGCACCAATCCGGTAAAAATAACTTTATCTTCTAGATGCTTTTCCGATATTGTCTTCTTTAGTTTATTCTCTAATTCACCGTTTCCAATTAGCAGCAATTTTACATTTGGCATTTTCTTATTTACAATTTCGAAGGCAGACAGAAGATACATATGCCCTTTTAAAATTGAAAACCGGGCAACTTTGCCAATAATAATATCATTCTTATCCAGATTGTATTTATTTCTTATTGTTTGAATGTCATGATCGTAATTTTGAAATATCTTTATCTCAAATCCGCTTCTGATAACCACAAATTTATTTTGTCTAGCTAGTTTGTTTTTAACCATTACATCAACTATCGTGTGAGACACAGCGATTAATTTATTGCAAGTCATCGCGGTAAACATTTCGATTAGCTTGAAGAGGTTCCGCAAATACCAAGTCTGATAACGGTGAAAAGGTAAACCGTGAATGGTGTGAACACGAACAGGAGTTCCGGCTAACCATGCGGCTATTCTACCGACCACACCGGCTTTAGAACTGTGTGTATGAACAATATCATAAGAATTATTTTTTATAAAACGAGCTAACTGGAATATTATTTGAACATCGTTAAATAAATTGATTTTCCTCATCAATTTGGGAAATGTAAAAACCGGAATATTTAATCTGTCTGTAACTTCGTACATACTTCCTTCAGTGGGAATATTTGGGCCTGTTGCTATATGTACCTCATAACCTCGTAGAATCAATCCATGCGCCATCGAAACAACAGTCTCGGTTGCACCGCCGACACTAAACAGAGTTATTATATTTAATACTTTTTTACTTTTCTTATCAATCACGTTTTTCTTGCAATAGATTTTTAAATTCTTGAATTAATTTAGGTGCGTTTACTTGTAAGGAATATTTCTCTTCAACCAATTTTCTTCCTGCAATTCCCATCCGTTTTCTTAAGTCCCTATCATTACGCAATATTTCAAAATATTTAACCCACTCTTCTTGATTATTTGCTAAAAATCCATTTACACCGTGCTTAACAATTTCCGCATTAATTCCTATTGGCGAAGCTACAACCGGTTTTCCACAAGCCATATATTGAATTAATTTAAATCCGCATTTGCCTCTTTCCCACAGACTATCGGTCAAAGGCATAATACCTACATCAAAACTTTGGATATCCTTTACTTCGGTTGACTCGTTCCATTTTCTTATTTCAAGCGGAAGATTCTCCATTTCCATCGATCCGGAACCAACCAGAACAACTTTAACATCTCCGAGTTTATAAATTACTTCTAAGGCATTTTGAATAACAAAAAGATATTTTGCCGTAGAAGGTGAACCGATCCAGCCAATCGTAAATAATTTATCATCGCTCAATGATTCTGTAGAATAACAATTTATATCAACTACAGTTGGCAAAATAACAACTTTTTTAGTTTTATTTTTAATTGCGCGGTCTGAAAGATACCGATTACCGGCGACAACCAAATCGGCACTGTTCATTACTTTGTCAATTTTATCTTTGAGAAAAAACTTAACCGCATTAGAACTGTGTTGATCATATCGGTGAAAGAAAGCGTCATCATAATCAACAATCAAAGGAATTTTTGATTTAGTCAACGCCGTTTCAAACCAGGCCGGCAGCCACGGAAATGCTTCCTGCTGAAGCCAAATAATGTCAAATTTATTTTTCTTCAGAAGTGAAAATATTCTTTCAAAATATTTTTTAATTATTTCGATAAGCGGAATATTTGTTTTATTATACAGATAATTTATATAATTATCGCCTAGCAATGGCTCTATTGTAATTTGCGCGCCCTGATCTTGAAAGTAAGGTATGTACTGGTAAAACCTGTAACGGCTGCTAGCACCGAGTGAACTATATCTCGTTAATACTAATATTTTCATTTTTAGAAGATCAGATAAAAATTTGTCATATAATATTAGCTAATAATTTTTTATAACCTTTTATTATTTCAGAACTTTCTGAAAATGAGCCTTTCAAAAGTGTGCCGAGAATTCTGATAAACGGTTCTATGAGTATTGTTGTTGCCGCAATTACTATAAATGCGGGACCGCTAAAATGCTTTTTGGCAAAAAGTAATTTGCTGTTCAATATATAGAAAAGCCGGTCAGCCTTAACTTTTTCAGAAGTGCCGCCGCCTTTATGATAAATTTTTGTAGCTGTTAAGAAATAGCTTTTAAAACCAATTTGTTTTGCCCTAACCGTAAAATCAACTTCTTCGAAATACACGAAAAATTTTTCGTCAAATCCGTTCAATGTTTGAAATAGTTTTCTCCTTACGAAAAAAAACGCGCCCATAACTTGATCAACAATCTGGCTGTTTTTATGATTCCACTCAGTCATGAATTGATTGGGGAAAAGTCTTGGGAATATTTTATTCAATCCGAATGACATGTAAAAAAAGACGAAAGGACTTGGTAATCTAGAGCATGTCCGGCTGATATTATTTTTATCATCAACCATTTGCACTCCAAGAATACCTATCTCGTTATTCTTTTTGTCTAGCATAAACTTAATCGGCTCTGTCAATGAACTTTTGAATAAACGAGTATCGGGATTTAGGAATAACAAAAAATCGGCTTCACTATTTTTAGCCCCTTGATTGCATGCTTTGGCAAAGCCTAAGTTTTGAGTGTTTCTTATTATTGTTAAAGGCAGATTTGTATTATTTAGATTATTGAGTGAATTATCACTCGATGCATTATCAACAACAACAACATTATTCAGAACAAAACTATTTTGTATTGAATCGTTGATGGAATGAATACACTCGGATAGCAGCGTACCGGAATTCCAATTGACTATTATTATATCAAGCGAGGGAATCATTTTATAAGATTTTATTATTAGAAAATACTGTTTTTAGATTCTTAGACTGCAATGATTTTTTACTATAATTTTCTTTTAAATTTACATACCCAGGTCAGACCAAATGAATGGTTAACAAATAATTAATCGGTATTTTGGTTTCGTTCTAACAAAACACCAAGTACGTTATCTTCTTTGAGAAATAAGTTAGACAATAAATTTGACAAGAAACGAATTGGTGAGAATTGAATCATTATCCATTTAAGCATAGTGCCAATCAATTTTTTATGAGTGCTCTTATCTTTAATCAACCAATCACCCTTTTCTGTAATAAAATGTTCCGGCTTTCTTTGAATTGAAAGCCATAGATATTTCAATAAACGATTTTCATGCTTTGGATAATAATCCGTGAAAGATACAAATTCAATTTTAAATCCATTTTGCTTTGCTATTTCGACAAAGCTTTTCTTCCCCAACCAACTTACATGAATTGGGGGCAGATCAGTTTTCCACACCTCATCTTTCTTAAAATAATCCTTATTCGGAGTTGTAAGTAAAATGCTACCTTCATCTTTCAAAATCTTTTTTGCTTGTTCAAAAAATATTTTCGTACTAGGTAAATGTTCAATCAATTCTGTAGCTACTATCAAATCGTATTTTTCATTTGTATTGTTAATGTAATCTTCGATGGAACGACAATAAAAATAATTTCCGTAATTAGAGATTGCAAAATCTATGGCATCATGGGAGATATCAATTCCCACCACATCGAAGCCTGCTTTTTTTAGTGCAAAAGTAAGATAGCCATACCCACAGCCGACTTCCAGAACTTTCAGTTTACTCTTGTTTCTTAAATATTTATAAACAGGGAAATAAGATGGTTCTTTGGAAGAGAGATATTTGAGTGGATTTTTCTCATGTTTAATAATTTTAGCATATTCATAATATCTATTATAGCCAGGAACATTTTTTATAGAATAAATTATATCATATAATTTATTGTCAATCTTTTCAGGATTGATAAAATGACTATCACAGTCCTTACAAGAAAATATCTCATAAAATTTGTTCTCAACATAACCGGGAAAATTGTTATAAATTTCCTTTACATTCTTACTACCGCAGATAATACAATATTCCACAATTCTCCAAAGATTAGTTATAAGGATAATGTTATTTATGAATTAATTTTAAAAACAAACTGTCTTTATCCTGATATTTACAAAAACCCGCATGTTAAATAACGACCTGCCACTTATTGTTGTTCCAATGTAAATGTTAGTCCACTCTCGTCACTCGATGCATTATCAATAACAACTATATATAGTGAATTATTAATTGAATAAATGCAATCTGATAATAGATTACCATAATTCTAATTGACTATCATAATAACTACCGAATATAACACATGCTCCAAAAAATTAATTACAATTTGCGAAGAAAGAAACAAGCCATATCACCGTCATTATTCTTATTAAGTTGCTCTGCCTTCATTTTAAAATCTTTTATCTGTTTTTTTGAAAACATTGATTCCTTTGACTTAAACCACAAAGATCTCTTGTCATGAAGAGGAATATCATTTTGAAATTGTTCACTTCCCCAGAATTGAAAATCCCAAGATTCATAAATTACATTATCTAAAGAGAATCCAGTTAAAGCAGCTAATTCTTTAATTCCCTTTACTGTTGGAAGAGATAGGTGCCGGGGTGCATCTAATTGAACCCAATTAACTCCATATGTTCTCCATGCATAAACCCCAACAATTGGAATACGAATTAATACATACTTATTGTTATTTAATAATGTAGCGGCTTTTAATAAAACTTCTTTGGGATCAACAACGTGTTCTAAAGAATGATTAAACATAATAAGATCATATTTCCCACTGACATCTTTTATACTCCCCTTAATAAAATTTAATCCCCTTTTGGGATTTTTATTGGTAGAAATAAATGGATCAACTCCGGTTAAATTTGAAAATCCGTATTGGTGCATCAGAAATAACAACTCTCCCTCACCACTGCCAACATCAAGAATTACATCTTCTAGTTTAATATTAGCAATTTTCAAGAAATGACCGATAGGCGGTGCCCACCAAATTTTCTTTACAATTTTTCCTATAAATCCTTTATCTGTAAACGAATTATCAAATCTCTTGAGTTTTAGCCAGTTTTTAACTCTATTCTCATGTTTTAATTCAAGAGATAAATAGTTGGCAGGATAATACTTTTCCAAATTAGAGGGAATTTCTTCAATTTGTAAACTATTACAATTTGCGCATTCCACATAATTAAATTCGTCTCTTAACCCAAACATCATTTCACGAGCAATGAATCTCTGCTTAGGCTTGTTACTTTGGCAAAAGCTACAAGTGTACATATTCTTAATTGTTCCTATACATAAAAGTCCGACTGAAATAATTAATTAGATTTACTAAGAGATATATATTTGAAAACAATTACCAATACAAATAAATTATAAACAAACCAAAGAAAACCAATTGCGCTATTAAAGAATGAAAATATTATAGCAAACAAAAACATTCCGTAGATTGCTAATTTTTGTAAAGTGGGTTTTGCTCTGAAAGAATAATATAATGAACTAAGAGCCATACCTCCGAAAAACGGAATGAAAAATATTCCCAATATTCCAAAATCTCTGTAGTAAGTCCAAAAAGCTGAATATGTATTATAACTGCTCGTTAGAAAAGGAGTATCGTTTAAATGAAAATATTGATCAATCCAATGTTTCAAACCGCTGATTGCCGTTACAAAATCGAATGTATAGAACCCGTAAGTAAAGTTCTCAACCTTCACAATTGACCTTGCGTAATTTTCAAGATTCATTGTTACATACATATATGGTTCTGTAAAAATTGCATAATCGGGTGAGAATCTCATTTTTGACATTCTATAAAGAACAAATACAACAACCTCACCTGCTCTGAATGAAGAGACCAAGAAAAAAAAGATTATTATAAATACACTAAGCAGAGAGACAGTTTTAAGATTTACACGAAAAGTTGTATAATATAAAAGCGTTACAATCATAAGAATAGTTAAAAATACTTGAAACCTTTGAAGAGTAATGGCATACAAAACTAGTGAGACGAATGAAAGTATAAGCAGGATACTTTTCCGAAATTTATTTTTCTTTTCAAGTACAAAATAAACAGCAGTCAAAAAGAATATTAGAACAACATTATGCAGAAAGAGACCAATGCCAAACATTGTAAAATTAGCTCTTGCCCTGCCTGGTTTAGCGCTAAATAAGGGAATTTCTTTTGTATTCAAATAGATGACTGTATAGCTTATAAGAAATAATACGGAAAGTAAAATAATAACGCGGTACAATTTGGACCGGTCAACTTCATATAATTGGCGGTTAGTTCTAAGATAATTCAGAGTATGAACATCACTATCAATTTTTAAGACATATACAATTCCAGCACCAATTAGAAATGATATTGGTCCAATTAGTACTTGAACCCAAACTTCAAACGACCATTCATGCTGCAATCCGCTAAACTTTAAATCCGTAATACCTATTGCCAAAGTCCAAATAAACGCAAAGATTTTCCCGGGGGATAATACATCAGTATTCGGTCTAAAAAACGAGGCGATAATTAGACCGCAAAGAATGAACGATATTAGTGATATCAAGCTCATTTTTAGAATCAAATACTTTTTAGTTTGAAATTAGAGAATATGATTTTCCTATCTTCATTTGAAAATCCAATCAAGTATGCGATCAGAATGTAAATTATTGCTGAAACAAATAAGACAATCAGTTGAGCATTAGAATACCAGAGCAGAAGAACTAATAAAGTTGTAATACTAAGCACTGCTATTATTCTTAATTCAAACAGCCATTTGAAAAAAGAAAATTTAACAACTATAAAATATGCAGCAACAACAAACAAATTCACTCCTAAAGAAACTAAAGCCGCGCCGGATAATCCATATTTAGGAATTACAAAAAAGTTTAACACAAAACTTGCTACAGCTGCAGCTATTACTATAATCATACTGAAATGTTGACGTCTAGAAGTTGTTATAATCATTGCGTACGGTTCACCAATAAAACGGAAAAGAATAACAATCGAAAATATCTTTAGAATAGGAATAGCTTCTTTATAAAGCTTATGTCCGTATATAATTGAAATTATTTGTTCAGAATAAAAAAATACTACTATAGAGATCGGTAATGCGGTTAACAAAAACACTTTGAAGTAAAGACGAGATATAATTTTCCATTTTTCAGTGTTCTCATAATACAAACGTGAAAGGAGAGGCAATATTGCACTAAAAGCAATATCACTAAGCATGAGAATGAGAAGCATGACATTAAATGCCGATTTATATATGCCCACATCATTATCACTCTTCCACATGCCTATAAGCACAGTATCTAATTGAAAAAAAAGATTACCAAAAATGAAATGTAATCCGTAGATCAATATTCGATTAACTATAGTCCGCCATTCTTTAAAGTCAATTCCGATAAAATTTGTGCCTACTAATGAAATCGCCTTCTGGACTGAAAGAATAACACCTAATAACCTTGTAACCACAAATAACAGCATCAGATATATTAGTTGAATCTTAAGGATGCCCAGAAAAACGAGTAAGATTAAAAATATAAGATTAGTTATGAATGAGATTCTGGTTTCGTAATTAAATTTCTCAAATCCTCTAAATATAGCATTAAAAAAATTTGTAAAAGTTGTGAATACTACGAATAATGTTAAGGTATATATAAGCGTTCTGCTTTGTATGCTGAATGTTTGGAAACTAGGTATAGTAATCATAATTGCACTGCTTAGTAAGGCAAAGATTATTTTCATTGAAAAATATTTCTTGCCGATTATTGCTGCATTGTTACGATTATTCGCAATCTCAGTCGTGAGTAAAACACCGAATCCAAAATCAGCAATTACAATGCAAATTGTAGCGATTGTGTATGCAATTGAAAATTGCCCAAAAGCTTCGGGACCATACAGCCGTGCGATTCCTACCGCAATAAAAATATTAGTAAGTAAACGTATGGCTTGAGTGATGAAGAGGAATAAAGAATTTTTCCATATTGGGGCACGATCTGTTTTCATCTAACTTTTATCGTGTTCATTTTCTGCGAAATATTTTAAAGTCGGATTTGATGGCATTAACAAGGAGATCAAATCGTTTACTGTCAACATTTCGAAGACGTCGAGTTCCTTCAATAATAATTATTATGATAAACCCAATGGAAGTTGAGATAACAAATGCCAATAATAGATACAATGCTATTTTTGGCTTTGATTTTCTTTCTGCCGGAGCGGCTTTATCAAGAACCAAAACAGATGGAGTATTTCGTACTTCTTCAATTTTTGCCTGCTCGTAGAGAGGCTGAATGAACTCAATAATTTTGTATTGGATTTCTAAATTGCGATAGATTTTTAAATATTCATTTCCAAGTTCAGGCGCTTTTTTGAAAGGAATTAAAAGATTAACATCCTTTTGCGATGAATCGGTACCGGCATTAAGCTGATCGATTTTTTTCTGCAACTCATTCAATTCTATTTTTGCATTAGCTGTAAGCGGATGATTTTCACCATAAGTTTGTTTTAGCACATTTAATTCAATCTCTTTTTTATAAAGATCTACGTAAATGCTCGACATTGATTTGACAGTCGCTTCAATTTGTTGTGGAACTGCAATCACGCCATACTTCTGTTGAAACGCTTTCATTGCAGATTCAAGGTTTGTTATATCATCTACATTTTGGAAATATCTTTTCTCAACAAAAATTCTATTTGCTTTTGCATTTTGAACACCTAATTCAGTATTAATTGCGTTAAGTTTTTCTACAAGATAATTTACAATATCCGCAGCTTTTTGTGGATTTTTATCATAGACACTAATTGTGAGATTCCCTTCATCTTGAATCTCTACTTCCAAATTAGATTGCCATTCTTTTACTACTTTTTCATAGAAATCATTTTCGTATTCATATTCTTTTCTTAAATCAAATTTTTTAATAACATCGTTAGTAATTGTTGCGCTCTTTATGATTGCAATATATTTATCAGATTCTGAACTGCTGCCTGCAAGAGCCGCTAAACCTCTTCCTGCAGAGAATCCTTTTGCCAAACTAGTTAGCCCGGAAAGAGAAGATAACAAGTCTGTCTTCTCTGCGGGAAAAACAGAAGCTGTAGATTTGTACCATTTAGGCGAAAGCAGTGCATATGTGGTTGCACCTGCTGTTATAATTAGTACGAACCAAAATAAAAATTTACGGTAGTGGACAGTTACAGCTATAAAATCAAAAAAAGTGCTGCCTACTTTTTCGTCTTTCTTTTCGGCGTTTTGATCTCCGAGGCGTTCTTGATTCATTCTATCTTCCAAGCTTTGATTGATACTATTTTTTTGACTGAACAATTATAAGAATTACTGTTGCTATCGCCGTAACGACAGTAGAGATTGATCCAATGGTCCGGAGGTAATATTCAAATGGTTTTGGAATATTTTTGGGCACATAGATAAAATCACCCGGATCAACTTTTGATTTATCGTCTGCGGTAATCCATGCGTATGAATTGCCTTTGATAATTTTAACTTCTTTTTGGGCTCTCTCCCCAAAGCCTCCAGCTTTTCGAATGTAATAATCGTGCTTCTTCAGAGGTTCATAATGAACGTAGCCCGGATCGTTCACTTGTCCAAACACATAAACTAAATCTTCTCTTTGTGGAATGACAATTATATCACCGTCTTGAACTCGATATCCACCTTCTGAAGTTGAATCTGTAAAAATATTTTTGAAATCTATTAGGCTATTACCTCTCAAAATGCGGAGTGTATTATCAACCGCAACAGACATAGAGTCTTCTGCATAAGCATCACTCATTCTAGAAAATTTTAGATTTTCAAGAAAGACCTCATTCAAATATTTTTCTGTTAAAATTGTATTAAAATTTTTGTTTTTCTCGAAAGCATTGCGCAATGCAGACATCTTTGAAATATTGGATTGACTTGTTCCGCGAAGAAGTTCGCTTCTTTCTAACCAGGCTCTATTTGTAAATCCGCCTGCTTTTTCGATTACTTCACTTAGCGCCGTTCCATCCTTTTTAACATAAATGTATCCGGGGGTTTTAACTTCCCCCAGAACTAATGCTTTATAATTTTTTTTCTGATTCTCATCTGCAAGTACACGGATTCTATCACCGCTTTTAAGTGTTATATCATCTTTGATATTCACTTGAATCAATTCTTCTTTATCACCATTGTTACTCAACCGCGAAATTTCAGCATTAATTACATTTTCAAAAATTGGGTTAATTCCGCCGCTAAATAAAATTGCATCGGAAAGTTTATCGCCTTCAACAAATTGAAACTTAGTCGGTTTGTTCACAGCTCCGCTTATATCAACAATATTCCTCTCGCTGTCATAAGAAGGAAAAATAATTACGTCATCGTTCATTAGGTAAGGATTAAACTTGAAATCAGCCGTCAGTCTGAATTTGAGCAGATCAATTTTAACGATTTCTCCGTTTGAACGCTTAAGAGTTATATCGCGAAGAGCATATTTAGAAACTTCTTTTTCAACTTGTTTAATTGTTTCAAGTTGGTTAAGAGAGCTAAGCGCCTTTTGTTGCGCCTCTGTATAAATAGCCGTAATAAATTGATCTAACCGTTCCGATTTTACTGCCGGGAATGAGCCATTTACAATGAAATCGCCTCCAATTGTTACCGTAATCGGTTGTAACATCGAGAGATTTGATTGTTTTAATGACTGCTGTTCACTCTGTTGCGCGAATAAAAGCTGGGTTAAGAGTAATGTAATTACAAAAAATATTTTTTTCATATGCGTTCGATTTTATTAAAATTAAAAAATGTGATAAATAAGAAAGGTAAAAAGAGGCAGTAGTTTATAACTCCATGTTGGTTTTCGAACGTCACAAATCTAACGATTTTTGTATTGAAGTTCATAATATTTCTGATACTCACCCGAAATTATTCTCTCCCACCAGCTTTTGTTATTCAGATACCAATCTATTGTATCACTGATGGCTTGTTCGAATTCAAATGAGGGCTTCCAGCCAAGTTCATTCTGAATTTTTGATGAATCTATTGCGTAACGCCTGTCGTGCCCGGGACGGTCTTTCACATATTCAATCAGTTCTTCACCCTTGCCAAGTTTTTTCAATATCAACTTTACAATCTCGATATTCTTCATCTCTCTGCTTGCGCCAATATTATAAACTTCGCCGGACTTTCCTTTTTCAAAAACAAGTTCTGCTGCTTTGTTGTGGTCTATTACATAGATCCAATCGCGTACATTCAAACCATCGCCATAAACCGGTAATTTTTTATTCCCGAGCGCATTTATAATCATCAAAGGTATCAACTTTTCCGGAAATTGAAGAGGTCCATAATTGTTAGAACATCTCGTTACAACAACAGGCAATCCGTATGTATGATGAAATGCAAGAACCGCCATATCAGCCGCAGTTTTACTTGATGAATAAGGACTGTTGGGAGCGAGCGGAGTATTTTCTGTAAATAATCCGGTAGCACCAAGACTGCCGTAAACTTCATCGGTTGATATCTGTAAAAATTTTTCTGTCTGGTAACGGCGCGCTGCTTCAAGCAAAACATTTGTTCCAACAACGTTTGTTCTATAAAAAACTTCTGAACCTAGAATGCTTCTATCAACATGCGATTCAGCGGCAAAGTTTATTACGTACTTGATTGAATATTTATTAAATATGTAATCAACCAATTCGTTATTAGTTATATCACCCTTTACAAAATGATAATTCTTTTTCCCTTCGCTCGGTTTTAGATTTTCCAGATTGCCGGCATATGTAAGTTTATCCAGATTAATGATCTCATAATCATCGCGTGTGGACAAAATATAATTAATGAAATTACTGCCGATAAATCCGGCACCGCCGGTAACAAGTATTTTTTTTGTAGTCATATTTTAGAACGCGAATAATCCGAAATAAATTCCGGTCTGAATAAAAAATGAATTACTGCTCAAATCAGATGGTGTACCGTCTAGATTTTTTTCGTTATTAATTTTCCAGTCGTTTCCAAATGACGCGACATAACCGCCTCCAACTCTAACAGCAATAAATCTACTGATTGGAATATCAACGTTTAATGTTGGCGTAATTGAATAAAATGAATTTGCAATTTTATCGCTGACGTTAGTCAATGCTGTACCGGCATTTACTTTCTTCCAAGTATCGGTCCAATTAAATGAACCGGCACTTTGATAAATCTCAATACTTGTTGTACCCATACCGAGAACCGTTCCGACAGAAACAGCAATATTTTTTATAAAAGGTAGTGTATATTCAACAGTAAGACCGCCAAAGCTGCAATTATATTTTACTTCTTTGCTTAAACCTCCAACTATTCCGCTGGTCATTTGAGAACCGGTAACACCCATTCCTCCGATTCTTAAATTATCAACCATCATTATATATGCGTAACCGCCGCCGCCAATTACAAACATGCCGGAAGTTGAGAGTTGATCAATGTTCATAGCTTTTATTTGAGCATTGACCGGATCTAAATTAGGAAAAACATATGTAGGCGTAACACCAAGTGCGGCTCCAAAGCGCGCAACCCAGCCAACATCCTCACCTTCTTGTGCAAATATTGAAGTTGATGAAAACATGATAAGCGTTAGAAATAATATTTTTTTCATTTCGAACTATCTTCTTTTGGTGGGCAAAATTAGTAATTCCATAGGCAAAAGAAAAACAAATTTAGAGTTAATAATTGCTAATTGAGAATTTTGATTGGAAGGGATTGATGGAAAGACTGAGGAAAAAGAAAAAGCCATTCTTACCAGAATAAGAATGGCTTCTAAAGATGGATTGATAATTATTTCACAAACTGCATTTTCTTTGTTATTTGATAATTACCTGCTACAAGTTTGTAAACATACGTCCCGCTTGAAAGTTTGGAAGCATCAAACTCAACTTCAAACTTACCGGCAGATTTATTCTCATTCACGAGTGTAACTACCTCACTTCCAAGCATATCATAAATTTTTAACGTCACAAAATTTGCTTCAGGCAATGAGTATGAAATCCTTGTTGTTGGATTGAATGGATTTGGATAGTTCTGATCAAGTGAAAATTCCTTAGGGACTGATTTTACTTCAACCTCATTTTTTTTCATCATTACTGCGTTATCGCCATCATTTGATACAATACTAGTTTGTGGTGGTGATGTACTATATACCGAGACTGTCCATTCGTTGGAGACTTTGGTTGTATTGCTTCCATCTGTAACCGTACATCTTAATTTAAAATTACGAAGGTCGGCACCATTATTTAATCTACTGAATGTAGAAGAGTTTGTACCTACATGTAGCCAATAACCGGGTTCCGGTAGACGTGGACCAATTGGTACTTTTAAACTACTCGAAAGATAAGAACCACCCGTTAAATACATTATTTCCCAGTTATATGTAAATGGCTCAAGACCATTACCAAGTTGTGTATACCAGTAACCGGTTTGATTTAAATACAAATCATATGTGCCGGATAAATATACATAAGTTAATGGAGTTGGTAAAAGATCAGCTTCCTTTGCAAACCAATATAATAAGCCTGCTGTAGCACGAATTACATGGGGAAATGTTGCATCCCGCATACTAGTAAAATCCCCCGCTGGTATTGAATTGTATTGTGAAGGGGTATTTGGGAGTATTCCATAAGGGAAATAATTAATTATTTCTGGATTCGACGAATTGAAATTATCATCGCCATACCTATCATCACATGCAAAATGGCCAGTAATTTGATTCATCGTATACATAAGATGATGCAACGGTGCATCGTAGACAACATATGGATTCATGATATTTCCAAAAGTGTCCCATACTCTTGTTGCATTCCAATATGTTGCTGCACTATTTTCACTTAACCATTCATCATTAGTACTCCCGCCCATCCAATCCTCATAACGATCCGTATCATCACCTAAATAACCAGAATGCGATTTATTGTGAACATGAGCTGAGACGGACATATCACCTAATAGATGACACATCCTACCAAGTATTTCAAAAGGAATAGCATCCATAAAGTTTTCGTAAGTTAAACTGTTTAATAGACTATATCTATTCTTACTAAAGAGAATCGGCTGATTATATATAGTAGCTTGACCCGTCAACCACGTAACTTTTGTAACAAATAATTGTTTATTAAAATAAAGGTCCTTAAGACTAATGAAGCTCCCCGACGCAAGCGTCGGGGTATCTAAACTGCAAACAAATCTAATTGTGTTCTATATATTTGTTTATAGTCATTGCCTTGTTTCTGAACATATTCTTTAATTACTTTTTCATTCCC
>JAKAKD010000037.1:0-7121 GCA_021824635.1 Bacteroidota bacterium
CAAGTTTCGTTGTACGCACTCGCATTAGGCAATTCATAATTTTTTCCGAATCCTTCCCATGAACCGGATGCGCCGACTCCGCCGGTCAAATAGATTTTCTTGCCGGCAACATTATCCCAGATTTTATCGAGCGCATTAATGTAATCCTGATTTCCCGTAAGAGCCGCAACATCCGCCATACCGGAATACATATATCCAGCTCTTACTGCGTGTCCGACGGCTTCGTCCTGCTCAATTACAGGCTTATGATCTTGATTATATTCTCCCCATGATTTTCTTCCGTTTGCATAATTGCCCCGCATATCAAGAAAAAATTTAGCGAGCTTTAAATATTTCTCTTCCCCGGTAACACGGTATAGTTTTGCCAAACCAATTTCGATTTCTTGATGTCCGCTTGGAAGCATTAACTTACCCGGTCCAAAAACATTATTTACCAGATCGGCACTTTTAAGCGCAACATTAAACAGTGTTCTTTTTCCAGTTGCCATAAAATGCGCTACCGCCGCTTCATAGAGATGACCAAGATTATAAAGCTCGTGACTGCCCTCTTCATTCAACCATCGTGATGATCCTGTAACTTGTTCAAATTTGTGAGAGCCCATTGTTCGAACAGTATAGAGGTAGCCGTCTTTTTCCTGCGCTAATTCAATCAGCGAAATTATTTTATCCAGTTGATCTTCTAATTTTTTATCCGGCTTTAACATTAACGAATACGATGCGCCTTCAATTACTTTGTAAACGTCCGAGTCATCAAAATAATATTTGCTGCAGAAATCGCCTGATTCTTGTTTTCCGGCAATAGCAAAATTTTTAATACGCCCGGTTTCTTCTAAAAGCTTTAGCGCATACGGAATAGTTACAGTACGGTTAACTTCCATTCTGTTAAACCAGAATCCGTCTGTCATTTGAACTTGTGTGAAAGGTATTGGGTGAATTGGATAATCTTTTTTAATCTGTGCATGAATAGATAATACCGTAATCAACAATAATGGTAAGACTAATTTCAATTTCATTTCTAACTCCTATTAATTTTTTCCAGACAATTCATTAATTGCCTCATTAAGAAGTTGATTGAATTTTGCCGGATCTTCGAGCATAACAAAATGACCAACTCCTTTCATCATTTTTAATTCGTAAGATTTTACATACTTGCGGTTTTCTTCTTCCCGCACCGGATAGAGGTCGCAATTGATACCGATTATTGGAACATTAATTTCTTTGAGAGCTGTGATCGCATTATCTTTAAACATATTCTCCATTGCGCTGATTGCAACTTCCGGCGGGGCGGAAGACATATCATCAGCTATTTTTTTTACAAGATCAGGGTCCGCTGTGGGAGGGAACATTGTTTTTACAAATTCGAAAGCGTGCGTTTTAAAGTCCTCTCTGAACGGTTTCAAAAATGGTTCGATCTGTTCGGTGGTCATTGTTTCTCCAAGATTCTGAAAAGTATCTGCTCCTACCAGACCAATAACTTTATCTTTTAAGATGCGTGCAGCTTCAATTACAACCGCACCGCCCATTGAATGACCAATCAAAATAATTTTTTTCAATCCAAGTTCATTGACTACAGCGGCAACGTCTTCGCCAAATAATTCCATCGTGTAATTTTTTCGGTTCATTCCGGATTCACCATGCCCGGCAAGATCAATTGTAACGACCTTATACATTGGAGAAAACTCTTTTACTTGATTATCCCAGTATGATTTATCGCAACTCCATCCATGGACAAATATAAGTGCGGGTTCTCCTTCTCCTTCAACAAAGAAGTTTATTCTTACTCCGTCTTTGGAAAAAACATTCTGCTGCTGCGAATAATTATCTGAACTAAAAAAAGCAACCAGAATAATTATAAATAATGTGAACATGATTTTGTTTTTCATTTTTGACCTCTTTCGTTAACTCAACAGCTGATCACTAAGAATCCGGTTAATTATTTTTTTCTTCCTGTAATATTACAGCCGGAACTTTAACCTGGTTAACAGTTTCATTGAATTTTGGAATATCAGTTTCAACAACCTCATTTAGTTTTTTCAATTCGGCATCTATTTCTTCAACTAATTCTTTTTTTACTTTATACGATTGCTCTGTTGGTCTGAAATCACCATTCTCCACCGAACCATTAAGCGAAGAAAGTTTATCATTCAACCGGACAGGAAAGTTCAACGGATCTTGCGAACTTTTATTTTTTGTTTGGTATAATGCTTCTTCAACCGCAGTGATTTTTTTGTTAATCTCTTCGCCGGATTTTTTTATTGCATCGGCATCTTTACGATTTTTTATTCGCTCATTTACGCCGTTAATCTGTTTGCGAATATTTCTTATTGTCTTAATCGCTTTATGAATCTCCGTTAATTTATCACGTGTTGATAAAACGAAATCGAATTGAGCTTGCAGATCTTCCTGCGTAGAAGACGAGCGCGGATCTTTTACAATTGCAAACGGAACGGTTGAACTATCTTTTCCATAAACTAAAGTTGCTTTGTATTCTCCCGGAATTGCCTTTGGTCCGGTCAGTCCTCCTCTACTCCAAATAATAAGTCCATCAAATTTTTCAGCATCCGGATAACGAATGTTCCAAACAAATCTCTGCAATCCTTTCTTTATAGGAAGACGGTCGCCACGTTCTTTAGTCTTTGGTTTGAATGACTTAATAACTTTTCCGCCGGAATCGGTAATCTTCAATTCAACGGAATTACTGTCGGGCATCTCTTTGAAATAATAATTTAGTATAACTCCGCTTTGCAGGTTTGTTCCGGAAGTAATTCCATCGCCACGGCTGCTTCCGTTGATTCTATAAGTATCCCGCGGCGGATACAAATAATAATTTTTCTTCATTACATCTGCGCTTAATAAACGTAGTGGAGAAATATCATCAATCATCCAGAATGATCTCCCTTGTGTTGCAACAATCAAGTCTTCATTTTTTATTGCAAGATCTGTGATTGGAACAATTGGAAGATTTTGCTGGAACGTCTGCCAGTTGTCGCCGTCATTAAATGAAATATACATTCCTTCTTCAGTTCCGGCGAATAATAATCCCTGCCGTTTTGAATCAGCGCGAATAACACGCGTAAAATGTTTTTCATCAATTCCGCTTACAATTTTCTTCCATGTTTTTCCAAAATCAGTTGTCTTAAGAAGGTACGGTTTATAATCATCCGATTTGTATCGCGTGGCGGCGACATAAAGCCCGCCTTCGTTAAATGGATTTGCTTCAACACTATTTATTTGCGACCATTCCGGCAACAATTCTTTCGGCGGTGTTACATTTTTCCAATTCTTGCCGCCATCAATTGTTAGATTAATTAAACCGTCATCGGAACCGGTCCAAATTATTCCACTCTTTAAAGGACTTTCGGCCAGAGTAAAGATTGTACAATAATATTCAACTCCGGTATTATCTTTAGTAATTGGTCCTCCTGAAGGACCTAATTTAGTTGTATCGTTGCGTGTAAGATCGCCGCTGATTGCTTCCCATTTTTCTCCGCCGTTTGTTGTTTTAAATAAAATATTTCCCGCAGCATAAAATGTATTGGGATCGTGAATTGAAAAGAGCAAAGGGAAGTTCCATTGAAAACGATATTTCCAATCTTTTGCGCCATGCCCCATCGGTGAATCTGGCCAGACATCAACAGTACGTCTTTCCTTAGTATGATGATTAATCATTTCAATTAATCCTGCATAATTTCCGCCGTAAACAATATCATTGTTTTGGGGATCAACCGCGAGCCAGCCGCTTTCTGCACCAGCTGTTTCTTCCCAATCGCGCTCGCCAATACTTCCTTCTTCGGTACGGTGTAAAATTCTAACCGTACTATTATCCTGCTGAGCACCGTAAATTCGGTAAGGAAAATGATTGTCGGTTGTTACTCTGTAAAACTGCGCCGTCGGCTGATTATTCATTGTACTCCAGCTTTTTGCGCCGTCTAGAGAAATTTGTGCGCCGCCGTCGTCGCCAATAATCATGTTGTCTGGATTATCTGGATTAATCCAAAGATCGTGGTGATCTCCGTGCGGAGTTCCTATCCCTTCAAAATTTTTTCCACCATCCTTAGAACGCCAGAACCCAACATTAAGAACGTAAACTTTATCTTTGTCTTTTGGGTCCGAATAGATTCTTGTGTAATACCATGCTCGCTGACGAAGATTTCTATCTTCATTTATTTTAATCCAGTTTTCACCGCCGTCATCAGATCTGAATAAACCGCCTTCCGCGGCTTCTATAAGAACATAAATTCTATTTGGATCTGCTTTAGAAATAGTAACACCAATAATACCGATTGTTCCTTTTGGTAAACCTTTGTTGTTAGAAATATTTTTCCACGTTGTTCCGCCATCAATTGATTTCCACAAACCGGAACCTTCGCCGCCGCTTTCCAAACTATAAGGAGTACGTTTAATTCGCCAAGTTGATGCAAACAAAATTCTTGAGTTTGTCGGATCCATTGTCAGATCAATCGCGCCAACTTCATTATTTACGAATAAAACTTTTTCCCAATTTTTCCCTCCGTCTTTTGTGCGGTAAATTCCGCGCATTGAATTTGGTCCGTAAAGATGACCAAGACACGATACCAAAACTAAATCAGAGTTTTTCGGGTCAATCACAATTCTTGTTATATGCCTGGAATCTTCAAGTCCAATATGTTTCCAAGTTTTTCCGGCATCTTCACTTTTCCAAATTCCGTTTCCACTGCTAACATTTCCTCTAACAGTTTCTTCGCCGGTGCCGACATATATTACATTCGGATCCCATGAGCTTACCGCTATTGCGCCGACCGAACCGCCAAAGAAATTATCTGAAATGTTTTTCCATGTAGTGCCGGCATTTTCACTTTTCCATACTCCGCCGCCCGTTGAACCGAAATAAAAAAGCGACTGGTTAGATGGAACTCCGGTAACCGCGCATGATCTTCCTCCGCGGTATGGTCCGATGCTGCGGTAATTTAATCCGTTGAAAAATGTTGTATCAATTGTTTGAGCAAAAATGTTCATCGTTAAAAAGAGAAAAATGATTGGTGTTAATACTGAAAAACGTTTCATTCTGTTTTTCCTTGTCAGTTATTATTCTGAGAAAGAATTTATCTGAAATGAGTTGTGATTTCAACTTTTTTTTAAAACATAACAAACATTTGATAATAATTTTGATTTTCGATTTTTTCACTTTTTCTCTATGTTTCAGTTAATAAAAACAAAATCGAGGTTAAGATGAAAATAAGAAAACTAGGAATAAACGGTCCTTTGGTATCAACAATTGGATTGGGTTGCATGGGCATGTCGGATTTTTACGGCAATCCAAACGATACCGAATCAATTGCAACAATTCATCATGCTCTTGAACTCGGAATAAATTTCTTCGACACTTCTGATATGTACGGTCCATTCAAAAATGAAGAACTGGTTGGCAAAGCTCTCAAAGGCAAAAGAGAAAAAATTATTCTCGCCACAAAATTTGGAATCGTCCGCACAAACGATCCCGATGTCCGCGGCGTTAATGGACGCCCCGAATATGTCAAATCTTCTTGTGAAGGATCATTGAAACGGTTAGGCGTAGATTACATTGATTTATATTATCAACATAGAGTTGACCCGACTGTTCCAATTGAAGAAACAGTTGGTGCATTGGCGGAACTTGTTAAAGAAGGCAAAATTAAATATATCGGACTCTCGGAAGCCGGACCGAAAACTATCAGAAGAGCAAATCAAGTTCATCAAATTACCGCACTTCAATCCGAGTATTCTCTTTGGACACGCGACCCCGAAGATGAAATTTTAGCAATCACAAAAGAACTTGGGATTACTTTTGTTGCATACAGTCCTCTCGGCAGAGGATTTTTAACGGGTCGGTTCAAAAAATTTGAAGACTTTGAAGAAAACGATTACAGAAGATTCTCTCCCAGATTTCAAGGAGAAAATTTCATTAAGAATATAGAGCTTGTTAAAAAAGTTGAAGAACTTGCTAAGACAAAAGGAGTTCTTCCCGGACAGTTGGCATTGGCGTGGGTAATTGCTCAAAGTGAAAACATAGTTCCAATCCCGGGTACAACAAAACAAAAACATATTGAAGAAAATATTGCCGCAACGGAAATTAATTTAACGAAAGATGATCTGGCACAAATTGAAGCTGTTTTTCCGAAAGGCGCCGCCAGTGGAATGAGATATCCCGAAGCAATGTTGAAATTCGTTAACCAATGATTTTATTATTATAAAGAAGGTTTGTACTATTCATTTATTACTGTTCGTACTCGAAATAAGATTTACGTCATTCCCGAATGTGCTGCTTTACGGCATCCCGAAAAGCGGGACTTTTATCGGGAATCCATTTCGGAAATTTAAGTTGGAGTATTGGATTCCCGCTTTCGCGGGAATGAAATACTTTGGTTTAGTTTTTAAGACAACACTCTGGATAACTTAAGTTAATTACTAAGAAGAAGATTTTTCAAATCGGAATATTTTTTTCCCATTTGAATTGACTTCTTCTCTTTTGTAAGACAATCTGCAAGCCGTTCCGGTATGACAACTTCTTTTTGAATAACACCTTCAACAACATCTTTGAATTTTGCCGGATGTGCTGTTTCTACAACAATACCATTTACACTTCCGGCATCATATGTAGATAAAAACTGTTTTAACGCTTTGTAACCAACAGCACCGTGAGGATCTATTACATAATTATATTTTTCAAACACTTCTCTTATTCCTTTTCTGATTTCTTCATCTGACCAGCTTGAAGAAGAAATACCTTTCCTCATTTCAACAATATCATCGTCATATAAATCAATTATTCTTTCAAGATTGCTGGGATTACCAACATCCATGGCGTTTGAAAGCGTATGGACAGAACTGCGCGGATTAAATTTGTGTGTATTTATAAACTCCGTGAAGACATCATTTCTGTTTGTCGCACCGATGAATTTTGTAATTGGAATTCCCATTCTCTTGGCGAATAATCCCGCTGTAATATTTCCCAAGTTACCGGATGGAACAGAAACTATAACAGGCTTGGTTTTTTCTTTTATCTGACGGTACGCATTTATAAAATAGAATGTTTGCGGAATCAGCCGCGCGATATTAATTGAATTTGCTGAACTAAGATTTAATTTTGCTTTGAGTTCGTCATC